>JBHHYE010000035.1:0-33756 GCA_046757405.1 Acidobacteriota bacterium
AGTTGACCGGGTCGGATGGAGTTTTTTGTAGGGACAGCAATACCACTTGCACGGGATGTGGCACCATCCGTCTCAATCGCCGATTGAGACGGGGAAAGACCCGGTTTCCGGCGACATCAAGTGCCGACTGACGTGTCCGGGACGGGTGTCCCTGGAAGAAACTCGATCCGACCCGATCCGTATCGATCACGTTACCCGCGGTGCTGGGTTACGGAGGTCGACCATCTCATCCCCCTCTGCAACCAACCCAGGACCGCAATCCGTCGTGTTATCCTTGCACGGCCTCATGACTGCACGCTCTCCCGCTTCTCTTCCGCGTTTCGCGCCGCGGCTCCTGATCCTGGTCCTGGCGCTGACCCTGGCAACGGCCGGTCTCCTTCCCGCCCGGGGACAGGTGCGCCCGGTGGTTCTGGACGACCCTTCCCGGCCACGGCCTCTGGTGGAGCCTCCGCTCTTCCCGCCCCGCCAAGCGGCTCTGGAAAGCCTCTGGAACGTCCCGTCCGGGGGCACCGTCATCGATGGGTTCCTGGCCGGGCCGGGAGGCATCATCTATGCGGTGCGCGAGGGCACGGTCCGGTTCCTGGCGCCGAAGACCGGCGAACTCATCTGGTCGCGGGATCTTGGAGAAGCACTGCGGTTCGCACCGCTGGGATCCAGGGGACGTGTCTTCCTCGTGCGCGGCCAGAGCCTGGAGGCCTTGGCCGCCACCGACGGCCGGACCCTGTGGAACGTGCCGCTGCCCGCTCCTCCGGTTTTTGCTCCCACCACAGACGGAACCCGGATTGTCTCCACCCTCGAAAAAGGAACCGTGGCCAGCTTCGCCGCGGAGACCGGCAAGGTGATCTGGGTCGGGCAGACAGGCTGCGAGGCTTCCTCACCGGCAGGCCTGGGCTCCGGCCTGGTGGTCGTGGGGTGCGAGGACGGCCGCCTGGCCGGCCTGGACGCCGCCTCCGGCCGGGTGAAATGGCTCAGACAGAGCCGGGCGCGCATTCGCACCCGGCCACTGGTGCTGGGACACAGCATCCTGACCGGGAACGATGCCGGGGAGTTCATCTCCTGGGGAAGCAAGCATGGCCGGCGCCGGTTCACGGCCCACATTGCCGCCGATGCGCTGGCCTCCCCCGTGCGCCACAGGAATCTGGTCCTGGTGGGCGGGCTCGACAACCTGCTATATGGTTTCCGGCTGCGGAGCGGATTCCTGGCCTGGAGCGCCGACGTGGGTACGCGGGTCCTGACGCCTCCAGCCACGCGCGCCTTCGTGGCCGTCAATTTTCCCCCTCTGGCCACGAAGATTGTCACCGTCGACACCCGTGACGGGACGATCCTGGCCGAGACTCCGGTGGAGGAAAAGGGACAGGTCTCCGCCGCGGGGCCGGTCTTTGCCGGGGCGGTTCTCGTTTGCTCGACCCGCTCTCTCGCCGGAGGACCCGGCCGCGTCGCCGGCTTCAAGGTGGAAGTCAAGGAACTGCCCTACCAGCCGCTGGCGTACCGGTCCGACCGCCGCCCGGGATCCATCCTGCCCTGACCAGCCCGGGCTAGACCCCCTGGTCCCTGAGCTGATGCCGCCAGGCCGGGGGAAGAGGAATCATGCGGTTCACCTTCGCCTTGTAGGTCAGGTAATCCGCGCCAAACCGCTCCTCCAGCTCGACCTCCTCGACTTCAACAATCACATAAAGGGCCAGGAGGTGTAACGCGGGGCAGAGGATCAACAAATCCACCGGAGAGGCAAACAAGAAAGCCAGGCCGTAATAGTAGAGGAGGTAGCCGAAGACCATGGGATTGCGGCAGTAGCGAAACGGACCGTCCACCAGGAGCTTCTTGGGCGGCGCCTTGAATGCCGGCGTCCCCCCGGAGAAACGCAATTGATGGGCGGCGGTCCAGATGATGAAGCCCTGGCCGGCGGCCAGCATCAGGAGGAACACGCCCAGGCGGATCCCGATCTCGACCTTCACACTGGCGAGACGGTCCAGGCCCAGCGCCATTTCCACCACCAGCGCGACGAGAAGCAAGATCCCGGGGACGATTGCTTCAAAAAGAAGGAATCCCCAGGTCATGAAGAAGGACTTCGTCAGCCGGCTGTATTCCTTTTCGGCAGACTCGACAATGAGACGGGCCAGCCAGTTCATCGTTCTCCTTTGACTCCAGTGCCGGCGGGGCAATCCCCATCTCCATGGGTGATCCCCTGGCCGGGAATCCAGTATAACACTCCGTTCCGGGCGGCTCGAAATGGGTCCGGCGCGCACCTATATTCCGTTCGTGAGCATCTCCCGCCCGCTGGCATGGATTCTCATTCTCCTGGCGCTCGCCGGATCGAGCCTCATCCGCCAGCTCCATGAATTCATCCCGGAGTGGGCGCCCCTTCCCTGGCCAGTGCGGAGCCCCCTCTATGCTTTCCTGATCCTCCTGTTCCTGCTTCTCCTGGCCGCGCCCGAGCGCCGGTCCAGCAGCCTGCGTGTCTGGCGCCACGACGGCAGGATCTACCTCGGCGTCCTGACGCCGTTTCTGGTCGCCCTGGTCTATGAAAAGGTGCTCTCCATCACTCTTTACGAAGCTCTGCTGGATCACGCGCTCCGCATCAGCCTGATCAGGGATCACCTCGATTCCTGGATCCACCTCATCATCGGCGCCGGCATGATCACCGCGGTTCTCTTGCTGGTGCCCATCATGCGCGGAGTCCGTTATGCCGACTTCCTGAACTCGGCGCGGATTCGCTCAGGGCTCTACCTGCAATTCTTTGCTCTTCTGGGGGCCTATGCGCTCATCGCCGGGCTGTTCACGCTGCTGGCCGGAGCCTCCGACGAACCCACCCTTCACTTCCCCATGGGAACGGCGGCGCTGCTCCTGGTTGTCGGACAAGGAACGCGGGCCATGGCCGAGGAGTTCTACTACAGGGGTTTGCTCCAGCGCGAGCTCACTGTTCTGATGGCGGGTCTCGGGATCACACGGGTCAGGGATCGCCACGCACTGGCGGTGGCGATGATTTCCCTTGGATTCGGGATCGAGCATTTCCGGTTCGGCGCGCCGCTCGCTGAATCGTATCGAGGTTTCGCCTATGCCGCCGCCGCCGGACTCCTCTTCGGCTATCTCCTGGTCCTGACCGGGAACGTGTTCTTTTGCGGCCTGGTCCACGCCACCAATAATCTGGTGACCGCGCGCGTCATGCCCTGGCTCGGCACGGCCGACGGCTCTTTACACATTCCACCCGAGTCCGTCCTCTTCATCTACCTGATCGGGGTCTTCCTTCTGGTGTTCGTGGTCGCCTCATTCACACGCGGCAACCTGAGGCGGGTCCTGTTGCCGGATTTCGAGGTCCCGGTCGCAGCCTGAGGGCGGCGAGGCCGGGAAGCCCGGCCTATTCGGGAATGAGACCCGAGAGAACGTCCTGGTTGGATCTCAGCTTCTCCATCTGGCCGGCCGTGATCGTGAACGAGACATACACACTGTCGCGCTGGCTCTCCGCCACGATCTGGCGGAAGAAATCAAGAATGTCCGGATCCGTGGTGTGGGCGGCTCCGAGCTGGGCGAAGGCAACCAGCCCCTTGATCCCGTCCGCCAGCAGCCGCGCGTCCTCCGGGGTCGCGGTGAAGGCGCGGAGCTCGACGAAGAGATCCTTTCCCAGGTCGACGGAGAATCCCACCGATTGAAGCGTCTCGAGGTTCTTCCGCATCCCCTGGAGCGGATCTCCTTCTCCACTCCCTCCATCCACCACCGCCCGGATCACCTCCCGGGCATCGATCAAACCCCACACCGGCCGCAGGGTGGCGGTGCGGCCATAGGCCACCTCGAGAGCAGGAGCGTTCCGCTCGGTGGTCACCACCGACCGGACAGAAGGAGCTGTCCCGAACGAGAGTCGGCCGGGACCCAGGAAGGACATCACCAGCTCGATGTCCGGAGTCTGCAGCACAGGCATGATCAGGTGTCCACCCACGGTACGCGCCACCGGTGAATAAGCGCGTTCCAGCCGGCTCATGGCTTCGGCTCCGAAGGCGCCCGACACGATCCCGGCGAACTCCTGGGGGCGGTCCGGGCTGGCAAAGGAGTAAATGGTGAAGGAACGCACCGACGCCGTGGCCTCCCCCAGGCCGGTCGCTTCGAGGAACATCTGCAGCTTCTCGTTGCTGCGCGCCACCAGGCCGATGTTGTCCTCCATGGCCTTGTAGAGATCCGACTCGCGCAGGCGGTCCAGATCAAAATGGAGCACAGCCTTCGCCCCTTCCGGGAGCGGAGGCCGGTCCGCGCCCGACCCCCGGGCCGCAGGGAAAAAAGCGAGCATTCCCAGGCCCCAGACCGCCGCGGTTCTCCGCCATCCCGACCGGAGCACCGGTATCGTCCCTGCCCTCATGAACCCCTCGGTCGGCCATGACATATCAGATATCCCCACGGGAAGCACCGGGCGAGGCTACCCGCTCTGCCGCCGGCCCGCAAGACAGCCTCCCGGTCGTGAACAGTCCTCCTTTTCGTGAGAAGATACGACACAGGCCGGGAGAGGGTTCCCGGGGCCGGCTCGCCAGCAAAAAAGAGGCCGGAGCACCCGCCCTGGGGGCTCCGGCCTCGAATGGGCAGAGGGGGCTGTGGGGCGAATCAGTTCATGCAGAGATAGGGCGCCATGAGCTGGCAGAAGCGCCGCAGGTTGATGGGAACCGGAGCATCTTCCAGATCCACCAACCGCAATGTATCCGGCGAGTTCATCAGCTCCCGGGTCAGCCGCCCGTTCACTTGCCGCAGGCTGCTCAGCACATGACTGTGTGTCAGGTGAATCAGGGCTGTCTGGGACAGGTCAGGACTCTCTCGTTGATCCTCGCAACCGGTTCTTGCCAGCATTTTCACTCCCGGGTCATTGTTTTTCATCAGCGAAGCCCTTTCCGCTTCATCCGCAGAAGGCCGGAGACGTAGACCGGATAGGCGCCGCCGCCATTCATCACCATTTCATGCCGGGATGGGTCCACACCGACACAGTAATGCCGCGACTCCTCTCTTGGCCGATGATCGAGATCGGCCGTCAACACGTCGTCGCACACCCCGAAGAAGTCCTCGATGCGATCCCCCTCCTGGCCCATCACCAGCCAGAGATTGTCCGGGAAGGCACCTCCACCCGGCCCGCCGTCGGGGCTCAGCATGATGACGCCATCCAGAGCCCGCAGGCGGCCCGCGGACCCGGCCAGGACGCACACGTCATTCCCCCGCACCTTTTTCCCTCCGTTCCAACGGTCCATTCCGTTCCTCCCTCGCGGTGCCGAGCTCATGGTTTCAAACCGGTCTGCATCGGGACCGGCCGGTGGTTGTCATCTGCCGCCAGGAAGGTCAGGACCGATGCAATCTCGGTGGTGTTGACCGGGATATGGGCGTAGTAGTGCACCCCGGCCTGGCGGATGACCCGCTCCGACGCAGTGGAAAGCTGCTCGTCAAGGAAAACAATCGGAATCCGCGGCGCCGCTCCCTTGATCGCCTGGAGAGCCGCCGCGGTCACGGGCGACTCCCCGTCGCCCGAAAGAATCACGGCGGTCACCGAGAACGGGTCCCGGCGCAGGAGGGACAGCGCCCGGTCGCCATCAACGCGCAGGAGATGAGCTACATCATTCTCGACAATGTCCGGAGGAACCGGCTCATCCGCGCGTCCGGTGTTCACCACCAGGATGGTCGCGGCTTGGGGCTCCAGGGTCGCGCTGGTCATCGCCGTGCCTCCCTCCGATCGCCCGGTCGCGGGCTCGCGGGGAGGTAAGAGCAACCCCCATGCCAGGGAGCGCGAGGGGAAGGCGGGACCTCCCCACCCCCCTGAAAACAAGGGATGAAGCGGCCGGCCCCCCTAGCTTTTGCCCGGATCAGACCGCATCCGCTGACGTCAGACGGGCGAGGAATGTCCCCCCAGGGTCACCTGGACGGCACCCAGAGCCCCGAAACGGAGGAAGCTCTTTATTCATGAGGAGATTGAGCCGATTGACCGGGGGTGTCCCCCGGGCGTCACCTTGCGGACCCGGACCGGGGGAACTGAACCAACTTGCTGAAAATAAAGGAGAAAGAACCTGACACGTGGTGACAGTCGCGGACGCCGGGCGGTATCCCGGCGCCGGCGTCACTCGATCCCGTACCGCTTGAGCTGCTTGTACAGGGAGGTCCGGGGAATCCGGAGAATTCGGGCTGCCTGCGCCTTGTTCCCGGCGCACTTCTCCAGGATACGCGCCAGATGAGAGCGGATCACCGATTCCAGCGAAAGCGCTCCATCCGCCGCCAGCCTCTCCGCGGCCGCTTCGGGCAAGGCCAGGTCTCCCGGACCGATGAGCTTCCGGGGAGCGAAGATCACGGCGCGCTCCAGGACGTTCTCCAGCTCCCGGATATTTCCAGGCCAGGAGTGCATCTGCAACCGCTCCATGGCCCGGGGAGAGAGCTGGTGAGGCTTTTTCTCCTGGCGCCGGCAGGCGCCGGCAAGGAAGTGCTCGGCGAGCAGCGGAATATCTCCCTCGCGCCGGCGCAAGGGGGGCAGCCGGATGATGACCCCGCTCAGCCGGAAGTAAAGGTCGGCACGAAAGCTCCCGGCCCGCATGGCCGCATCCAGGTCGGCATTGGTGGCCGCCAGCACACGGACATCCACCGGACGCGAGCCGGTCTCGCCCACCCGGCGAATGCGTCGCTCCTGCAGGACCCGGAGGAGCGATTTTTGCGTCCCGGCGCTGGTGGCGCCGATCTCGTCCAGGAAGATCGTGCCGCCGCCGGCGGCCTCGAAGAGCCCGTCCTTGCTGCTGGTGGCACCGGTAAAAGCGCCCCGGCAATGCCCGAACAGCTCGCTCTCCAGCAGGTTGGCCGGGATGGCGCCGCAGTTGACCGCCACGAACGGACCTTCCCGGCGGGGCGAGTGCCGGTGAATCTCGCCGGCGGTGACATCTTTTCCGGTGCCCGATTCGCCGAGGAGCAGGATGGTGGTGCTGGTCGGCGCGACCCGCTCGATCTGATCGTAGACCGCCTGCATCGCCTCGGAGCCGCCGATGAGCGCTCCCAGCGACGACCGGCGCCGGTGCATGAGGGTCCGGAGGCGGACATTGTCATCCCGGAGAGCTTTCTTCTCCAGCGCCCGGGCCACCGTGATGCGCAGCCGCTCGATATCGAACGGCTTGGTGAGGTAGTTCTCCGCCCCTTCCTTGATCGCCGCCACGGCGCTCGAGACATCGGCATGGGCGGTCAGGAAGATCACCGGCAGATCCGGCCAGGATGCGCCGATCTCCTTCAGCAGCTCGAACCCGTCCATCCCCGGCATCATGAGATCGGCCACCACCAGGTCGAACGGCTGGCGAGCCAGGAGGCGCAGGGCTTCTTTCCCCGAGAGCGCCGTCTCCACGGTGTGCCCCTCGGGGGTGAGAATATCGGCGGCCAGCAGCAGCTGGGATTCCTCATCGTCGACCACCAGAAGACGGCCGGGTAGAACCGCTCCCGCACCGGGCCTGTTCCGGGATCTCTTTTCCACCTGGCACACCTCATCCTTGCCGGCGGGCAGCCCGGCAGGCGCCAGGCCGGACCGGCATCTCATCGTACCGTACCGAGTGGCCGGCGCGATGCCTCGCCCGCTCCGCCGCATGAGGTCTGCGTTTCACCCCACTCACATAGAGTAAGGAGCCGGGTCGCCCCGGCTCCTTTCCGTCCGCCGGCCCGCTTTCCGGGCCGGCCGATGTTGCGATGCGATCGCTCTACCGCAGGAGGCCCAGCCTCAGCAGCAGGTCCGCCAGGCGCGGAGAAAGAGTGAAGCCCAGCACCAGAACGGTCTGCCCCGGCCCCTCCAGGAAGGATGACACCGGCTGTGTGGATGGGTCCACCGCTCCTCGTGACTCGAGCTGCGCGGTATACGGATCGGAACGAGTGCTCCCGACCGCACGAACCGTGGTGGTATCAGAACCGTTTGCGCGGACGACACCGCTCCCCAAGGTCCCAGCCGCAGCCGGTGCCGAGGCCAGGAACGCCAGGATGGCCACACTCGCCAGCGCCATCAGTTTCTTCAAGGTTGTCCTCATCATCGTCTCTCCCACTCGCCCGCGGAGCCGGCCGATCCGGCCGCGAAAGTTACCGGCCAGAAGGTCAAGATCCGTGCCAGGCGATCCCTCGAACCAAGCCATCGATGTAACTTGTTGAGTAAAAAATATTTATGAGGAATAGGCCGGAAGAGAAACGGATCTCCAGCGTGAGAAACGATCCGGTTTAGAATGAGACGGATCTTCCGGTCAGGATATTCAAGCTGTTGATTACACACGTTTTGAACGATTTTCCGTCCGATCGATTCGATCCTGGAATGATACGGACGGTTTGCCCGGTGCCGGCCGCGGGCCTAGATTTAGATCCGGAACCTGGCATGCCCGATCCCGCACTCCTTCTCAGCCGTTACCGGGTCCGGCGCCGCCTCGGCCGGGGCGGCTCCGGCGTCGTCTACGAGGTGGACGACCTCTGCCACCCGGGAACGGTGATCGCCGCCAAGACACTGGAAGAGACCAGCAGCGCGGACCGGGTGGAGCGGCTGCGGCAGGAATTCAAGACGCTGCAGCGTCTCGGCCACCCGAACCTGGTGCGCGTCCATGACCTGCACACCGTCCCCGGGACCCGCCCGTTCCTGCTCACCTTGGAGCGAGTGAACGGCCGCCCGTTCCTGGAGGTGGCCGGCGGCCTCCCGGTGCCGGCCGCCCTGGAACTCCTGGGGCAGGTCTGCGGGGCGCTGGGGCATCTTCATGCCCGCGGGCAGGTGCACCGGGATATCAAGTCGGAGAATATCCTGGTGGAAGAACAAGGCGGCCACCGGCGGGCGGTCCTGATGGACCTGGGTCTGGCCGGCGCCGACGGCCTCTCCCTGGCCGGCCCTGCCGGCGGCACCCTGCACTACCTCCCCCCGGAAGTCCTGGAGGGAAAGGCGGCCGACCGGCGGGGCGATCTTTACTCCCTGGGGGTCCTGGCCTACCGGATGCTGACCGGCTCCTTCCCGTTCCGGGCGGCCGGCGGACGGCCGGTGGCGGAGGCGATCCGGGAGTCGCGCCATCTCTCCCTGCACCAGGCGGCCCCCCACCTGGCGCCGGATCTCTGCGCCGTCATCGAGCGCCTCCTGAACCGCGACCCGGACCGACGGTTCCAGGAGGCCCTGGAGGTCTGGGAGGCGCTCCGGGCGCATGCCGGCGGCGGCTCCCGGCCGGCCACTCCGGTCCCGGCCCGCGACTGGCCGTTCGTGGGGCGGGAACGGGAGAAGGCGCAGGTGCAGCGGCTGGTGGACCGCATGGGTCCGCTTCACGGCCGCCCCGAGGAGGCGTCCCGGCGCTGCGTGCTCATCGAGGGGGAGGCCGGCATCGGCAAGAGCCGCCTGGTCGGCGAGCTCAGGGCTTACTGTCAGCTGGCCGGCCTGCCGTTCGCCCGGGCCGCCTGCCGGGACCTGCCCCGGACCCCCCTGGCCGGCATCCGGCAGGTTGTCCGGCAGCTCATTCCCTGGGCGCGCGCCCGCCTGGCCGGCGGCGACCGCTCCTGCCACCGGCTGCTGGAGGAGTACGCTCCTTTCCTGGAGCATCTCCTGGAAGGGCGGGCCGCGGACCGTTCGGGCGCCTTCACGGAGGATCGCGCGACCTGGGTCCAGGATCAGCTCGGCCGGCTTCTCCTGGATATGTCCCGGATCGTCCCGTTCGTCCTGGCGGTGGAGGATCTGGAAGCGGCCGATCTGTCCACGCTGAGCTGCCTGGAGGGCCTCCTGGCCCAGGCGGAGCCCGCCCGTTTCCTGGTCTTGCTCACCGCCCGGGCGGACGGGGCGCCGGCCGGGCGCCTGGCCCCGATCCGCCGGATCCTCCGCTCACGGGAGGGCGCCCGCCTGGAGCTGGGGCCGCTCCTAGAGGGATCGCTGGAGCGGCTCCTCAGGACCCTGTTCGGCCCGGAGAGCAACCTGCCCCCGCTGGCGCCAGCCCTGGAGAAGCTGACCGGAGGGCGCCCCGGCTTCCTGGAGCTGGTCCTGAAGAACCTGGAAGAGAAAGGCGTGCTGGCCGGAACCGACCTCTGCCTGGAGGGAGAAAGACTGGAGGAGATCCCGGTTCCCCGCTCGATCCACGCCTGGGTCCGGGAGCGTCTCGCCGCCTGCACCGCCGCCGAGTGGCGCCTCCTGGAAGCGCTGGCGGTCCTGGACCGTCCCTCTCTCCTGGGGACCCTGCGCCGGCTCGCCGGCTCCGCCGGCACCCCGCCCCGGGAAGGCGATCCGGCGGCCGGGCTCCTGGCCCGCGGCATCCTCACCCACCCGGGCCGGGTGCCCGGCGGGGCGCTCTCCTTCGCCCATACCCTTTCCCGCCAGATGGTCTATGCCGCCCTGGCGCCGGCCCGGCGCCGGACGTTGCACGGCCGGGCAGCCGACCTGATTCTGGAGGCCGGCGCCGCGCGGGCCGCCGAGCTGGCCAACCATCTCCTGGAGGCGGGCCGTTCCCGGGAGGCGGCTTCCTGGGCCCTGCGGGCCGGCAAGGCCGCAGGGTGGAATTATGCTGGCCTGGAGGCGGAGCGCTGGTACCGCTGCGCCGTGGAGCACCTGCCGCCCGAGGCTCGCCTGGAGCGCCTGCAGGCGCTGGAATCCCTGGCACGCACGCTGAATGTCCTGTCCCGCCACCAGGAGGCGGGCGACCTGCTCCGCGCCCTGGTCCGCCAGGCCACCGAGGATCACCGGCAGGAGTTCCTGGCCCGGGGGCTGGCCGGCCTGGCGCTAGTCTCCCTCGGCCTGTCCCGGTACCACGAGGCGGAGGAGCTGTCGGGACGGGCCCTCAGGATCGCCCGGGAGATCTGCGACCCGGAAACAGAAGCGCGGGCGCTCAAGGCGGTGGGCGACACCTTTCATTACCAGTCCCGCCTGGAGGAAGCCAGAGAGGCGTACGCGAAGCTGGCCTCGCTCCGGGAGGCACTCCCTGATGAGGCAGGCCGCGGACTCGCCTGGTACAATCTTGGCTGGGTTTGCAACTCCATGCGGCGGTTCGACGAGGCGGCCCATTACCTGCGCCTGTCGGCCGACTGCTACCGGAGGACAGGGAGCTTTTCCCGCCTGGCGAACGCCCTTTGCTCCCTGGGGGCGAACGAGCTGGATGCCGGCCGGTTCGTCCCGGCCGTCCAGCAACTGGAAGAGGCCTACAAGAGTGCGCGGCAGATCCGCACCCGGACCATCGAGGCGCTCTGCCTGGTCAACCTGGGCGAGGCGCGCTGTCGCCTGGGGCAGTTCGTGACCGCCCAGGGAAACCTCAGGCAGGCCGCCAGGATCTTGACTGCCCTCAAAGGGATCCGCTACCTGGCCAACACCGAGCTCATCATGGGGCGTCTTCTCACCGAGATGGCGGACTACCGGGAGGCGGAGAAGTACCTGGCCTCGGCCCGCGAGGCGTTCCTCTCCATGGAGAATCAGCCGGGTCTTGCCATGTACCTGGCCGCCCAGGGAAACATTCATCGCCTCCTGGGCGATCCCACCGCCGCCCGCTTCTGGTGCGAGCGGGCCCTGGAGATCGCCCGGGCGGCGGGCGACGCCCAGGTGACCGCCTCCTCCCTCACCATCCTGGCGCTGGCCACCTTCGACGAGAACGGGTCTCCCGCCGCCATTGACGCGCTCATCGAGGCGCGCGCCCTGGCCCGGGAGATCGGGGCCGAGGATACCGAGCACCTGGCCTGCCTGGCGCTGGGCCGGATCCTCCTCTTCGCCGACCGGCCGGCCGAGGCGGCCGGACTGCTGGATCCGCTCCTGGAGCAGGCGGAGACGAGGCAGCTCGCCGCGGACATGCCGCCTGTTCTCCTGCTGCAGGCTCTCTTCCAGGCGCGGATCGGCCACCGGCTCGAGGCGGCGCGGCTCACCGAGGAAGGGCTCTCCCGGGCCCAGCTCGCCAGCCCCGCCGAGGCCCGCTGGGAGCTCCTCCAGCTCGGAGTGCTGCTCCACCGGGACCGTGGCGACGCCGCCGCGGCCGGCCGGCTGCAAGGAGAGCTGGACGCCTGGCTGCACTCCTGCGCGGCGAACATTCCCGAGGAGAGGAGGCGCGAGGCGTTCCTGCGCCGGAGCCAGAACCGCTTCGTGCAGTTGCGCAGGCTCCTCTCCCTGCCGCCCCTTTCCGCCGTGGAAAAGGCGCGGGAGGAACCCCGGCCGGCACCACGAGAGTTGCCCCCGGTGAAGCCGCCACGACCAGAGGCGCCGGCGGCGGAGCCGCCGCCCGCCCCGCGTCCGGGGGATCTCCTCACCCCGCCCTGCGACAAGCCGGCCCAGGCGGAGCGCCTGCGCGCCGTCTTGAACCTTCTGGTGGATCGTGCCGTGCACCAGACCCGCTCCTCGCGCGGCGGACTGTTCCTCCGCGTCGAGCCGGACCCCGGCGAAGACCCGGCCCGCGAGCCGCCCCCCGGCCGGTCCAGCCTGGCGCCGGTGGCCCTCCGCGACCTCACCCGCGAATCGCTCTCCGATGCGCGGGAGATGAGCCGGACGGTCCTGGAAGCCGCTCTGGCCGGGCGGACCGATGTCACCTCCGCCGAGGTGATGGCCGACAGCGCCTGGGCCGAAAGCCTGACCATCCGCGTCCGCCGGATCCCCGCCATTCTCGCCCTGCCGGTCTGGTCGTCTCCCGGGGCGCAGGGCTCTCCCCCGCCGGCGGACCGCGCCGGCCCCCCCGGGAGTGCCGAGCTGCTGGGAGTGCTCTACCTGGACCGGCAGGCCGCCCGGGAGCCGTACACCCAGGCCGACCGGAGAATCGGGCGCCACCTGGCCGGCGAGGTAGGCCGCGTCCTGGCTTCGCAGCGCGCCGCCGGCGATACATGGGAGCGGCTGGAGGACCTGGAGGCCGCCGTGGAGCAACTGGACCGGACGACCCTTCCCGCCGCTCCGTCCCCGGGAGACGACGCCCAGGGAGCCCGGTTCGGCCCGGTCCGCATCATCGGAACCACTCCCGCCATGCAGCGCGTCTTCGCGCGCACCACCCGCCTGGCGGCGAGCCGGGCGCCGGTGCTCATCACCGGGGAAACCGGCACCGGCAAGGAGCTGATCGCGAGGGCCCTGCATGAGTCCAGTCCGTGGAAGGAAGCGCCGTTCCTCGCCTTGGACTGCGGCGCCCTCTCCGGCAACCTGGCCGAGGCCGAGCTGTTCGGACATGCGCGCGGCGCCTTTTCGGGAGCCCGGACCAGCCGGCCGGGGCTCCTGCGCGCCACCGGGGAGGGAACCTTCTTTCTCGACGAGATCGGGAACCTCGATCCACCGCTCCAGCTCAAGCTGCTGCGCGCCCTCGAAGCGGCCGAGGTCCGTCCGGTGGGCGAGGACCGGCCGGTGCCGGTGCACTGCCGCCTGGTGGCCGCCACCAACGCCGACCTGGAAGATCTGATCCAGAAAGGCCGGTTCCGGGAGGATCTCTACCACCGCCTCCGGGGCGGCCTGATCCACCTCCCTCCCCTGCGCAGCCGCATGGACGATCTGCCGCCCCTGGTGGAGCTCTTTCTCTCCCGCCTGGCCGGAGAGATGGACCGGCCGGTGCCGCGTCTGACTCCGGCTGCCTGGCAGGCGATGTACCGTTACTCCTGGCCCGGCAACGCGAGAGAGCTGCGGATGGCCTTGCAGGTGGCGCTGGCCATGAGCGGCTCACCCGTCATCGAGGCCCACCATCTCCCCGACCAGGTGATCTCCAAGGAGCGCCTACGCGGAGCGGACAACCGCCGCCCGGGAAACCAAGAATCTCCAGGCGCCCATCCGCCCCGGGAAAGGGTGGCCGATATCGTCCTGCCGGCCGCCCTGGAGGGGCGGATGCTCCTGAAGGTCCTGGCGGAACACGGCTGGGACAAGGCGGCCTCGGCCAGGACCATCGGCTGGAGCCGGCAGAAGGTTTACCGCAACATGAAAGCGTACGGCCTCCCACTTCAGGTCAGCGAGGAAACTCTCCAGCAGATCCAGGAAGGGATCTCCGGCCGGACGATCTGAAACGACTCGTCCCGGGGCTCCTAGCGCGCGCCCTGGAGATGCGCCCGGGCGAGGGGAGCCACCAGCGGTCCGTCGTCGCGCCAGAGGGTCGCCTCCCGCGCCTGGGAAGCTTCCCGGAACGCTTCCTGCGCCCGGACCCGCTCCTCACCGCCCAGCGCTTCCCGGCAGAGGCCGATGAAGAAGGCCACCGTCCCCCGCGAGACGCCCGCCCCGGCGGGAAGCGCCGCCTTCAGGAAACCACGCTGGAGGGCCAGCCGTGACTGACCGGCCATCCAGTAACCGACGCCGATCCCGGTCATCGCCAGGCCGCGGCCGCGATCGTCTTCCGCCTTCGCCGCCAGGACGGCCATGTCCGCCAGGTACTTGTTGAACCAGACCGGACTCCCGCCCGGCCGTGGGAAGACCGGCGTCTCCAGGGTGATCACCACCGCCTCCACGGCCGCGCCGTTCCTCTCCACCGACACGGGAACAGGCTGCCCCGAGGCTCTCCCGGCGAAGGCGGCCTCCAGGTCACGATGGCTGGCCACCGGCCTGCCCTCCACGGCCCGGATCCGGTCCCCCGCCTGGATGGTGGTCCCGGCAGGCGCGCGGGGAAAGAGATCCAGCACCAGCGGGAAATCGCTGTGCGCCGTGTCCACGGCCAGGAGCCCCGGCCAGCCGGCGGTCACGCGGGTGGGGGTTGAGAGTCGATCGACCAGGCGGGCAAGGCTGCCGTCATCCAGGGCCTTGACCGGAATACGGTCGGGCCGGCCCTGCAGGCGGCCGTAGAGCCACAGGACCGCCTCCTGATCATTCCTCGGCACGGCGACCAGCATCAGGTCGCCTCCCGACTCCAGGGACAGGTCGCGAAGCACCGCCTCATCCAGAACGGCGATTCCATCCTTGGCGGTAAGAAGGCGCTGGTAGAGATCCAGCCGCGCCACGCTGGGCTCCCCGGCGGCGAGACTCTCCTGGGCCGGCTGGTAAAGCGTTTGCCGGCGGACCAGCCGGGCGAGGAAGGCGTCCCAGACATCCGCCGCCTCGTCCTCGACGCCGAAGCGGCGCACCGCCCCCCACGACGCCAGGGCGAGCCGGAGCTCGTGGCGCACCGTGCGCCGGGCCCCGGCGGCAAGATCGACCTCGCCCAGCCAGCGGCCGACGCCGGCTTTCTCCATCCGAACCCGCAGGCGTCCCGCGCAAAGGTTTTCCACCTCCACGGGCGTGGTCCCCTTCGGCTCGCCATTGATGATGAGCTGGGCTCCGGAGGGACTCGACTCGAAACGCGCCGAGGCGACGCTCCGCTCCAGGGCGATCGGCTCCAGCTCCAAGGGGAGATCCGAGCCGTCCAGGTCCACGGTGATATCCGCCTCCAGGGTCGCGTAACAGTCTTTCTCCACCCGGACCACGTGCTCGCCCACGGCGACGAACGGAATGGTGAGCGGCGCCGAGGCCCGGGAGGGATCCAGCCCACGGTCCAGGAGAATGGCCTCGTATCCGGGCGGCGGAACGCCGGACGTGGTGCCGACCTCCTTCCCGTCCACGAACACCCGGGCGCCGGCCGGCACGGTCATGACGTTGACGTTCCGCGCATTCCGGGCCAAGGCGAGCGTCCGTTCCATGGTCTCCCCGGGCGGGATCTCCAGCCGTTCCTGCGCCTCCTCGAAGCCCCGCTTCTCCACCCGGAACAGGTACCGTCCACTCGCCACCCGCACCGGTTCCATGGGGGTGGTTCCCAGCAGGCGGCTCCCGAGAAAAACATCCGCTCCCGGCGGATCGGTCTTGACGGCCAGGCGGCCGGTGACCCGCTGGCGCGCTGCCTCGAATGCCTTGACGATTTTCGGGGAGAGCAAGCTCCGGTCGAGCTCGAAGGCCGGCTCGATTCTCAGCAGCGCGCTGAAATCCGCAGCGGCGGCCTCCAGCTGTCCCAGGTTGTAGTAGCTGATTCCGCGGATCCGGAGCGCCTCCACCCGGATCTGCTCCTCCTCCATGGGAAGCGTTCCCGGCGCCGCGGGACCAAGACGATCCAGCAACCGGTTCAGGACCAGGATCGCCTGGGTGAAGGCTGCTTTCTGGTAGGCCCCCCGGGCATCGGCCAGGGCCCGCGCCGACCGCCGGGCTTCCTCTCCCAGGTCGGTCTCCTGCTGGGCGCGGAACGTCAAGACCGGCCAGAGCACCAGGAGCGCGATCGCGCTCATGGTCTGGATAGCCTTGAGCGGGCCACCGGCGGTTGCCCCCCGCCGGCTCAACGGGCCACCACCACGCCTCGACGGCGTTCGTCGTAGATGAGAATCTCGCCGCGCCGGTTGACGGCCAGGGCATCCGGGCGGGGGAAAGGATCCGTGGCGTCGCGGCCGGAGCTCAGGTGAGCCAGCTCCTTCCCCTCCGGACCGAAGACGACCAGGGACCGGTCGGCCCGGTCCATCACGAACAGGTTCCCCAGGAAGTCGATAGCCATGGTATCCGGGCGGGGCAATCCGGCGGCGGGCGCCAGGGCCATCTCGCGAGTGCCCCCGCCTCCAGGCGGCAGGATGGAGACTCGCTCCCGTCTCGCGTCCAGAAGATAGAGGGTCCCGTCCTCCGCCAGGGTCACGGCATCGATCCGCCGCTCCCGCCCTTCGACCAGGACCGACTCGAACGAGAGATCCCGCTTGTAACGCAGCAGGGAGCCTGTGCGCCGGTCCCACACGATCAACCGCTGGCGGGGATCCCGCCCCAGGAAGCCGATTTCAAGCAGAGACACCCGCCCCCCTGGTCCTGTGAGCGAGGTCCCCTTGCCTCCGGAGACCACCTCTCCATCGGCTCCCACCAGGAGCAGATCCCCATGGGCGAAGACGGCCGACGGGCGCCGGACTCCCAGGCGGCTGAGCGGCCTCCCCTTGGCATCGAGAACGTGGACCGCCCCGGCTCGTTCGTCCACCAGGATGATGCGATTTTTCTCGTCCGCGGCCATGGCGGTCACAGAACGCAGCCGCTCTCCGGCCGGCAAGCTGGGCACGAGCAGGTCAAAGCGCGTGTAGAGGGCGGCCGGCGCCCGGCTCCCGCCACGCAGGAGCCGGGCGAGGTGAGTGGTCCGGTCCCGGGCAACCGTGGCCAGGGGCGAGGCGGGGATCTGGTCGCGCAATTCCTGGAACGCCCGCAGCGCCGCCCGCAGCTTTCCCAGCCGCCCCAGACAGCGGCCGGCCAGGAACCATGCCTGGTCCAGGAGAGGGCTCTCTCCGTGGACCAGCAGAAGGGTGGACAACGGCTTCAGGGCAGGCTGGCACTGGCCCTGGGTGGCGAGGACATCCGCTTCACCCAGCAACCCCTGGTCAACCTGCTCGCTGGCCGGGTAGAGAGTGGTGATGGTGGTGAACCGTGCATACGCTTCGTCCAGGTCGAAAAAAGCCGCTGCCGGATCGGAGAACAGGAGGCCCAGCTTGAACAGCGCCCGGGGCGCCTGGGGAGAAGCCTGATACTCGCGAACGATGGTCTCGAACATGGCCCGCGCCTGGTCCAACGATGCGGCCGGCATCTGGCCGCGTGCCGCCAGCTCCTCTGCCGGGTATGCCGTGGAGCCCAGCCGATCCAGCGCCGCGGATGCGGAGGGAGAGTCAGGGTAGCGCGCCACCACCTCCCGCCAGGCTGCCTGGGCCTGCACTACCTTTCCAGCAGCAGCCAGCCGGTCGCCGGTCTCCAGTTGCCGGGCAGCGAGATCATCCTGGCCGAACGTTCCCCCGCTCCCTCCCGCCATCCCCAGAAAGAGAACGACCCAGAGGACCCTTCGCAGCGGATGAAACGGCCGGGACCGCTGGCCACCGTCTCGCATCATGAGCAGCTCATATTTCAAGGAAAGGCGAACCCAGGCACCGCTCAGGGAAGATCGGCCACGAAGACGACAGGCGGATTATCACCGGCGGCAAGGGTCACCGTTCGCTCCTGCACCTCGGAGTTATGCTGGAAGGTGCACTTCACAGTATAGGTTCCGGCAGCCAGCTCTTCAGCCAGGATCGGCGGTGGACCGAGATCCCGGTCGCTGCCGTCGGTCGCCACCTCGATGAGGGCGTTGCTCGGCTGCGCCCTGACCACCAGCCTGGCCACGGCCGGAAAGTTCACCTCCGGCGTGACCACCCCCTCGGCGGGCACCTCGAGTGGAATTTCGTTCCGGATCATGAGCGGCGCACTGGTCACCTGCAACGTGTACCTGCCTGCCACCAGGGACACCTTCGCGCCCGCCTTGAGGGAACGCCCCCCCTTGAGGGCCATCTTCACCGGGTAAGGCGGCGTGGGAACCACCAGGGTGCCGCGGGGCAGCGGAACGAGCCTGGCGGTCAGGCTGGCCGGTGCCTGGAGACGCCCGTCGACCAGGGGGAGCCGGCGCGTCCATGTGCGGTACTCGTTGCGCGAGAGGGTCACCTGGTGCTCCTTGCACCCGTCCAGGTCCAGAACGGTGGGTGTCTTTCCCCTGCGAACACCGTCCACGCGGACCGCTGCTGCGGACGGATGGGAGGTGATCTCGAGTTTCCGTTCCACGGGTTTCAGGTCGAAGAAAATCTCCGGCCCGGGCTCATCCGCGGAAAGTGTCCGGGTCGCTTCCCGGCAGCCCAGGACCGCGTGGACCTGGACGGTCTGGCCCGGAGCGGGAGCCTGGAGGCGGCCGTCCGGGAGGAGCCGGCCGGCCGCCTCGAAGGCCGCCCCCGGGGGGGTCGAGGTGAGGATGAGGAGGTCCTCTCCGGTCGGGGTCCCCGGCATCCCCTGGCCGGCGGCGACTTCCTCGGCGCTCTCCGATCCCGCCTCGCCCTGGCCCGTTTCCGTGCCGGTCACCCGCTCGACCGGCGGGACTGCTCCCGGCGGCGTTTTCTCCTTTCCGGGCGCCGGTTCCAGCGCCTCCGGAGGAGCGCCGGGCGCAGGGGGCCCCTCCCCCGGCATCTTTCCGCGGGCCGGCGAGGCGGCCCGCGGTCCACCCAGGTAGGGAGACACCCATTGACAAATCGCTTCGCGGTAGAGGTAGAGATAGACCACCGCCACCACGCCCACCAGCAGGACAAGAAACGGGGTGGCTGACAGGCGGCGCCGGCGGCGGCGCGGAGAGGGCGGTCGTGGGCGGCGGCGCGACGGAGTAGGGGGCGGCGGCGCGGCGGCCGGTCGATCTTTTCGCACGGCGCTCCCCTCAAGCGGCGGAACCGCCCCGCCCGGGCATACGGATGACGCAGGCTTGCCGGGTGAACCAGCCGCTGGAGGCCGGCTGAACGCCTCGCGCAGGGCGCGCGCGAACTCATCGCCGGACTGAAACCGCTCCTCCGGCGCCTTGGCCAGGGCGCGGGCCAGGAACGCCTTCACCTGGTCGGGGAACTCCAGGCGGGACAGGTCAGGCTCCACGGGCGGCTCATGCATGATCCGGTAGATCACCGTGGAGATGGAATCGCCCCGGAACGGTTGCTTCCCGGTGAGCAGCTCATAGACCACGACTGCCAGGCCGAAGAGATCGCTCCGCCCATCCACCTTGCCTCCACGAACCTGCTCGGGCGCCATGTAGTAAGGAGTGCCCAGCAACGTGCCGTCGCTGGTGAGAGAAGCCCCCACCGGCTTGGCCAGGCCGAAGTCAGCAATCTTGATGGTGGTCTTGTTGACGAGGATCAGATTGGCCGGCTTGATATCCCGGTGCACGATCCCCTGGCGGTGAGCATACGACAGCGCATCGGCCGCCTGGCAGGCCACCGAGGCCACGGTGCGGGGCGGGAGAAGATGGCCGGGCCGCGTGAACTCGGCGAGCGACTCCCCCTGCACGTACTCCATGGCGATGAAGGTCCCGGCGGCGGGATCGCGGCCCAGGTCGTAGATCGTGACGATGTTCGGATGGGAGAGGCTTCCGGCGGCCCTCACTTCCCTCTGGAAGCGAAGGAGCGCCTCATCCCGCTCCTTGGGCGAGAGGCCCTCCGGAGCATGAATGGTCTTCAGGGCGACCTTCCGGCCGATCTCGGGATCGTGGGCCAGGTAGACGCGCCCCATGGCGCCATGTCCCAGTTCCGCTTCGACGCGGTAGCGTCCCAGGCGCTCCGGCAGGCTCACGGGTCCGGGCCGATCACACTTCTCCCAGGAGCCGCAGGATGCCGGCAGGGAGTTCGGCTGCACGAACGGCATGGGCCGTCTTCTTCCGGTCGTAGTCGACCCGCACGATCCTGACGGCCGCCCCTCCGTTCAGATCGACGATGGCATAGGCTGCCCTCGGATCGCCGTCGCCGGGAAGGCCGACCGAGCCCACGTTCACGAACCAGCGGCCGCGGACAACCTTCCAGAATGGCACATGGGTCGTCGCGAAAATGTTCACGGACGCGCCGGTGTACAACCCCATCTCGTCGAAAAAGTCGTCCCCCTGTTCCTGGTGCGGCCTCCACAGGAAGCTCACGGGCGTGGAATGAAAGAGCGCCACGCTCATTCGCGGGCTGGCGATCCTTTTCTGGAACGGCAGCCGGTCAAGCCAGTCCCGCTGGGAAGCGCCCAGGCGCTCCCGGGTCCAGGCGCAGACGGCAGCCGCCAGCGAATCGGTGTCATCTTCCTCGCGCCCGACCGGAACCGGCCCGCCGCGGGCCACCCGCTCATCGTGGTTGCCGCGCACCCCGTCGATCCCGAGCTCCTGCAGGCGCCGGATAACGCCGGCCGGCTGCGGCCCGTAGCCGACCACATCTCCCAGGTGAAAAATACCATCCACCGGCCGCCCTTCCAGGTCCTCCAGGACCGCTTCGAGAGCCGGAAGATTCCCGTGAATCTCGCCCAGAAAGGCCAGTTTCATCGTTCGCCAAACTCCTACCGTTTACATCTATCCTGTTGTTGGGACGAGACTTGCCGCGCGCGATTCGGGGCAAGGGTAACAAAGCCATCCGCTCCCGCGCAACCTCAGCCCTCCGCCGCCCCACCCGGAAAGAGAACCTCCCGGACAATCTTCTCGGGCACCGTCCAGGTCCAGCGCCCCCCTTCCTGGCGCGCCACCCGGCCCACCTGGTCCAGGAGAACGTACTCCACGGCTCCAGCCCGCGCCTTCTTGTCTCCCTGGGTGGCGGAGATGTAACGGCTGGCCGTCAAGGTCCCTTCGGGCTCCGGGGTGATATCCCGGTCGAGATCGGCGAACGGCGCCGCCGGCAGCCCGAAGCGAGAAAGAATCTCCTTCACCCGGCGCACCACCCCGCCCTGCAGCAGCCCCAGGCGGGCCGATAGCTCACACTCGGCCACCAGCCCGCGGGCCACGGCGGCGCCGTGCGGAATCCGCCAGCCGGAGAGCCGTTCCAGCGCATGGGCGAAGGTATGGCCGAAGTTCAGCGCCTTGCGCGCCCCGGCTTCGCGCTCATCCAGCTGCACGAACCGTGCCTTGATGGACACCGACCGGAGCAACACGCCCTCCAGGATGTCCAGATCCCGGCCCAGGATCTTTCCGGCATGGGCCTCCAGCTCTTCCAGATGCGGCGCCGAGGCGATGAGACCGTGCTTGATCGCTTCGGCCATGCCATGCCGGATCTCCGCCACCGGCAAGGTGTTCAGGTATGCCAGGTCGGCGAACACCGCCCTTGGGGGATGAAAAGCTCCTATCATGTTCTTCCCCGCTGGCGTATCCACGCCGGTCTTCCCTCCAATGCTGCTGTCCACCACGGCGAGAACGGAAGTGGGCAGGGCAACGAACGGAACTCCACGCATGAAGGTCGAAGCGAGAAAACCAGCCAGATCGAGACTGACTCCGCCTCCCAGGGCCAGGATCAACGAATCCCGGCCGAGCCCGGCGGCCAGCAGCCGGTCCTCCAGCCGCTCCTTGGTGGCCCGGGTCTTGGCAGCCTCTCCGGCAGGGAATGAGACCAGATCCACCCGGTGGCCGCGCTTCTCGAGGGCGCTCGCGAGCGGCGGGGCGTGCAGTCGGGCGACGGTGTCATCGGCCACCAGGGCCAGCCGGTGGTAACCGGCCTGCCCTTCCAGGAAATCGCCAAGCGGGTCCAGCAGCCCCTGTCCGACGACCACCGGGTAGCCGCGCGCGGGAAGAGGTGGAACCTCGATAGTCAATCGACGCATTCTCCCTCCATCGTACACCGCCAGCCAGCCGGAGAGATCCGCCCATGCCCGGGATTCCGCCGCTGGACGGAGGGCGTCCTCCCAGGGCCAGACGATTTTTCATTGCCGGCCCGAAGAGTGCCCCTTATAATGAGGAACGCTTTCCTCTCCCTGATTTCGACGGGCCCGGCTCTTCAGTCAGTCCAGCGAAGATCAAAAAGAGAGACATTGCGCGAGGGAGCCTCTTCGTGGTCCGAAAACCACGCCAGCGGCTGGTGAACCGGCGCTACCTTCTGGAAGCCCAACTGGGCGAGGGGGGCATGGGAGAGGTCTACCGAGCCCGGGACCAGCTCCGCGGCGGCCGGCTGATCGCGCTCAAACTTCTCTCCCCGGAGCGCTCCCGGCAGGAGAACCGGGACGGTCTGCGGGCGGAGTTTTACACGCTCACCCGGCTGCATCATCCGAACCTGGTGGCCGTCCACGATCTGGGTGTCGACGGCGAGACCGGACGCTGGTTCCTGACTCTCGAGTACGTGGCCGGACAGACGCTGGCGGACTGGAAACCGGGCCAGCGGCCCGGGCTGGTCGACCTGGCAGTGCCCCTCCTGCGCGGCCTCGACTTCATCCATCAACGCGGCTTTGTCCATGCGGACATCAAGCCGGAAAACATTCTACTCCCCGCGGGCGGCGGCGAACCCAAGATCGTCGACTTCGGGCTGGCCGGAGTGCTGGGCAGGGCCGGCACCTTGCGAGGGAGCATCCCCTACACCGCCCCCGAAGTCTTCCGCGGTGATCCACCGGGAGTATCCTCCGATCTCTATTCGCTGGGCGCCAGCCTGTACCATGCCGCCGCGGGCCGGTCCCCCTTCGACGCGCCTGACCCGGAGACCATCATCGAGGGCCACCTCCGTCTGAATCCACCGTTTCCGGAGGAGCTCACCCGTTCATGGCCCCGCGGGTTCTCCACCATCCTGCGCCACCTGCTGGCCAAGGATCCGGCCTCCCGCCCAGTATCCGGGGCGGAGGTGATCGCGGCGATCAACGACCTGTCCGGGACCCGCTTCCAGGTCGAGACCGGCGCGACCCAGACCGCCACCATCAAGCGGGGAACGCTGGTAGGGCGCGCGAGCGAACTGGCCCTGGTCGATACGATCCTCTCCCGGCTACATGGAGAAGAGCACGGCGGCGCGGTCATCCTCACCGGCGCGGCCGGCATCGGCAAGACACGCCTGGTGGGGGAGATCCGGGTCCGGGCACAGATGGAAGGACTCACCGTGGCCGGTGGAACCTGCTGCGGCGCCGGCGGCGGCGACCCATTGATGGCAGCCACCGATGTTCTTTCCGACCTCCTGCCGCTGGCCTCCACCCCTCCCGGTGATGTCCTTTCCCGCCTCCTCCCGGGACTGCCCGGCGCCCCGGACGGGGCCTCTCCGGACCGGGCGCTCCTGATGGAAGCTGCCGCCGGTCTGGTGCGCGACGTGTCCTCGACCTTGCCCCTGGTTCTCACGTTCGAGGATCTGCAACACGCCAATGAAGACCTTCTGGACCTGGTGACGTATCTGCTGCGCTCCACGGCCCAGAAACCGGTCCTCGTGGTGCTGACCGGGCGTGAGGATGACGCGGCCGAGCCATTTCAGCATTTCCTCGCGGAGATGAGGGACGAGCCGGGCGCCACGGCCATGGTGCTGCCACCCCTCAACCGAGAAGAGGCCGGAACGCTCGTGGCTTCTTTCCTCGGCGGCGGGACCCTCGGAGAGGCAGCCGTGGACTTCCTTCATCAGGAGACCCGGGGGAACCCGTACTTGCTGGGCGAGACGGTCCAGGCGCTTCTGGACGGGAAGGCTCTGGAGCGGGCTCCGGGGGCCGGCTGGCAGCTCGACCTCCACCGCGCGACCCGCCAGCGGCTGCCGGAGGCGGTGGGCGCCGCGGCTCTTCGCCGCGTCGACAACCTGCCAGACGATGCGGTCGCGCTCCTCGAAATCTTCGCCGTGGCGGGAGGCGAACTCGATGAACCGGCGTTGAGCCGCCTGGCCCAGAAACCGTCCGGAGAGACCGCACGCGGCCTGGCTCTTCTGCTGGAGCGCCAGATGGTGACCCGGACCAACGCCCCCGGCCGGCTCCTTTCTTACCGCTTCGCTCATGCCTTCTTCCGTGATGCCCTCTATCACAGGATGGGCGCAGTGGACAGCAAGCGCCGCGCCGCCCTGCACCAATCGGTGGCCCAGGACCTGGCCGCGCATGCGGGCGAACGGATTGACAACCTGGCCGCAGAGCTGGCCACCCACTTCGAAGCTGCGAGCCGGCCTGAGGAAGCGGCGGGATTTCACCTGCGTGCCGCGCGGCGCCAGCAGCGCCGCTTCGCACTGAGGGCTGCCGCTCACCACTACCGGCGGGCCCTGGACCTCCTCCAGGGCGCCGGCGAGGCACCTGCCCGCCTTGCGGAGATCTGGGAGTTGCTGGGCGATCTGCACCGCTCTGGCTACCATCCCGAAGCAGCCGACCGCGCCTTCCAGCAGGCTCTGGCCCTTGATGTGCCCGGGCGATCCGATCGGTCCCGGGCTCTCCTGCTCTGGAAGCGCGGCACGACCCTCAACTCCGCAGGCGACTTCGCGTCCGCCCGGGGCCTTCTGGTGCAGGCCCAGGAGCTGTACGAGAAGACCAACGACCGGGCCGGTATCGGTGCCTGTGAAAATGCGCTCGGCGTCTCCAGCGCGCGGCGCGGCGACCACGTCCAGGCCGAGGCGCATTACCGCCGGGCGCTGGCGCTCCGGCGCACCCTCGAGTCTCCCGCCGATACCGCCATGAGCCTGGTGAATCTGGGAACCGTGGTTTGCTTCCAGGGACGCGCCGATGAAGGGCGAAAGCTGATGGAAGAAGCCCTGGACCTTGTACGAGCGGATGGCGATGACGCCAACATCGCCCTGGTGCTGAACAACCTCGGCTCCATCCTCACCGACCAGGGACGGCTGGAGCCGGCCCAGGCGCACCTCCAAGAAGCTGAGAAGATCTACGAGCGGCTGGGCGCGGTGCGCCACCGCGCCCAGTGCCTGGTCAATCTGGGGCGGGTGGCCATCCGGACCGGCGCCTTTCACCACGCCGCCCGGCAGGCCGCCCTGGGCGCCGAGATTTACCGCCGCCTGGGCATGCACTCGGAGATCGCCAGCTGCCAGGAGGTTGAAGGCGACGCCTACAGGGAAAGCGGCCGGGTCGAAGCGGCGCTGGAGGCGCACGAGCGCGGGCTCGCCCGCTCCCGGCGGGCCGGCGACAACTCGCAAGTCACCTTCGCTCTCTGTTCGCTGGCCCTGGATCACCTGGCGGCGGGCGAGACCCGTGCCAGCCGGGCCGTCATGGAAAAGGCCAGCGCTCCTCCCGGGAGTCGCAGCGGACGCCGTCTCTTGCGGGTGCGCGCCCGAACCGCCCTGGCCCTGGGAGATGGCAAGCAGGCGCTCCAGCAGGCGCGGGATCTCCTGGACCGAACCAACGGAGAGACCGATCAGGTCGAGACCATTGAAGTTCAGCTTCTTCACACGCGCGCGCTGATCATCCTGGGCCGCTTCAAGGAAGCCCTCCTGCAGCTGGAGGGGTTGCTGGCGCCGGAGATGCGGGCGGCTTACCCCGCCCGATCCTGGGAGCTGCTCCGCCTCAAGGCTCACTGCCTGGATGGCGCCGGCCGGCCGCAGGAGGCGCACCGGGTGGCGGAGGAAGCCGTGGAGGCTTTCGCCCGGCTGGTGTCCGCCCTCCCCCCTGAATTCCGCGCCCCCCTGGAAGCTTCGCCGGCGGCCGTGCGCCTGCGCGTGGCCAGCGGCGGGTCGGAGACCGCCCGGGTGGCGCCGTCACGGATCCTGGACACGATGCATCACGTCATCGAGGCGCTCACGTCTCTCCGTGACACGGAAGCGATGCTGCAGCAAGTGATGGATCTGGCACTGGAGCTCCTGGGAGCCGAGCGCGGCTTGATTCTTCTGTTCCCCGAGGACGGCTCCAAGCCGCGCGTGGCGGCGTGCCGCAACGTCGAGGAACAGACCATTGCGGACGCCATCACCTACAGCTGTACCGTGGTCGATCAGGGGCGGCTGGGACGCTCCCTGGCCTCCGCCGATGCCCGCCAGGATCCACGCCTCAAGGATTTTGCCAGCGTGAGCCAGCTCCAGATCCGTTCCATCCTGTGTGTCCCCATGCAGGCCCGCGAGCGCGTCATCGGGACCGTTTATCTCGATTCACGCTCGCGCATCATCGGCTTTGACGAGGACGACCTCCACTTTCTCGAAGCGTTCGCCCAGCACGCCGCCACGACTCTGGACAACAGCCGGATGCTGCGCGCCCTGGAACGTGAGAACCTGACCCTGCGCCGCGCCCTCCTGGAGCGGTATTCCTTCGCCCATATCGTCGGCCGGACTCCTGTGATGCAGGAGGTCTTCGCCACGCTCAGGTCGATCAAGACCTCCTCCCTTCCGGTCCTGGTGCTGGGTGAATCCGGAACCGGGAAAGAACTGGTCGCGCGGGCTCTGCACTTCAACGGACTGCGAAAGAACGGTCCTTTCCTGACCGAGAACTGCGCCGCCTTCCCTGAACAGCTCCTGGAAAGCCAGCTCTTCGGTCATGCCCGCGGCGCATTCACGGGGGCTGCCAGGCAGCAGCGCGGCCTTTTTCTGGAAGCCAACGGCGGAACGCTGTTCCTCGATGAGATCGGCGAGATGTCCGCCGGCCTGCAGGCCCGGCTGACCCGCGTCCTCGAAACCGGCGAGGTGCGTCCAGTGGGACGCTCTCAACCGGTGCGCGTCGATGTCCGCATCATTGCCGCCACCCACCGGGATCTCGATGAAATGACCCGCGAGGGGCAGTTCCGCCATGACCTTCTCTTTCGGCTCAACGTGATCACCATCGAGCTCCCACCCCTCAGGGAGCGCAAGGACGACATACCGCTGCTGGTCTCCCACTTTCTCGAAGAGCTTGCCCAGGAGAACGGCACTTCCATCCCGGGGATCGAGGACAGCGCCCTGGAACTCCTCTGCGCCCGCGATTGGCCCGGCAATGTTCGCCAGCTCCGCAACGAGATCAGCCGGCTCACGGTGTTTCGCCAGGGGAAGGTCATCACGGCCGAAGACGTACGGCTCATCGCTCCGGAGGGGGTTCCTGTCGCCCCGGATCGCGCCGAGCCGCCCGAGGACGTCATCTCTCTCAAGGAGATGGAGAAGCGCCACATCCTGCGGGCCCTCGAGGAGACCGGTGGCGACCGGACACGCGCGGCCCGGTTGCTCAGGGTGGGCCGCGCAACGGTCTTCCGGAAAATAAAGGATTACGGCCTCGATGTCTGAGAGCGCCCCAGGTCATGGGGAGCCGACGGTCTACGTCTGCGTGGACGTGGAGGCGTCCGGCCCGATCCCCAACCCTTACAATCTGGTCTCCATCGGCGCCGTGCCGTTGCGCCAGGCCAACGCCGCCGGCGAAGAGAGTTGGAGTGTGGATGAGGGCGACCTGTTCTACATCGAGCTGCAGCCGCTCTACCCAGGATTCGATCCCGGCGCCATGGCCATTCACGGTCTTTCGCGCCAGCATCTGGAGCGCAACGGCACCGCGCCGCGAGCCGCCATGGAACGGTTCGGCCAGTGGGCCGGCGGGCGCGGCGGCCGGCCTGTTTTCGTCGGCCACAACGCCGTCTTCGACTGGGCGTTCATCAACCATTACTTCAACCGCACACAGGTCGAAAACCCGTTCGGCTGGAAAGCGCTGGACACCAAGTCCATGGCCGCCGGCGCGCTGGGGATCCCGTTCCTGGAAACGTCCAAGGAAAACCTGGCCCGGCTCCTTCCGGGCGTCGGCCCCGAAGACCTGTCGCAGAAACACCGCGCCGACTACGATGCTCTCTACCAGGCCCGCCTTCTGGCCGCCCTGCTCCGGCATTCCCGGTAGCAGCTCACTTCTCAGGACAACACAGCTCCCGGGTCTGTTTCGCTTGACAGGGGGTGGGTTTTCCTCTGCGTCGATTTTCTCCTTGACACGCGGAGCCATTCACCGAATACTCTTGTTCCTGCCTGACTGAATTCCTGTTTTCCCTGTTACAAGAGTTCTTGCCGTGGACGGGTCAAGCCCGCCTTCCCACGAGGCCGCTCCCGGGTCGTCCCGGGTGGCGCGCCCAGGACTCGCCCAGGGTGTCAAGAGAAGGGACAGGTATGCACAGTCGGCCGATTCTTGGTGTTCTCTTCAGCTTGATGCAGTCTGCCCGGAAGGTCCGGCCCGGCGTTCGCCACACCATCCGGCCTGTACCGCTCCTGGGCTGCCTGGTGGCGGGCTGGTTGGTTCCTGTAGGCGCTTTTCCCCAATGTACCGATCCGGATAGCACCCCAGAGGTCCTCTTCCACGACGGCACCGCGCAAGAGGGAAGCTCCGACTGCGATGGTACCGGCGGCCAGCCTGGTGCTGGAGGTGTGGTCCTCACCACGCCACCGACCGACCCCCTGCTGACCATTCTCAAGAGCCCGGACCAGGAACCGTTCAGAAACCCGGACATCGGCGAGCTCGGGGTGGTGCTCTCCAGCGGCGAGTTCGTTTACCAGACGACCGACCTGCGCATTCCGGGCCGCGGCTTCGATTTTGCCTTCACCCGGACGTACCGCTCCCGAAACGAGATCGAGACGACCCTGGGACGAGGATGGAACTTCAACTACAACGAGCGCATGATGGTCGATGGCCCCTCCGTCCCGATCCAGTGGGTTCGCGGCGACAGCTGGACCAGCACTCTCGTCCATGATACCAGTGCCTCGGGCGACTACATCTCTCTCGTCGGCTTCGCGGGCCTGGCGAAAAACACCCCGGAGGGTGTCCAGCTCCGCCTGCCGGACGGCACCATCCGGCAGTACGCCAAGGAGAGCGGGCAGCTCCTCAAGATCACCGACCGCGCCGGAAATTCCATGTCGTTCTTCTACGATGCCTCAGCCCGGTTGAGCTACGTGATCGACACCATGGGACGCAGGATCGACTTCTTCTACGAAACCACCGGCTCGGGCCGCCTGGTGGCCGTGGAGGACTTCTCGGGGCGGCGGGTGGAGTTCAGCTATGAGGGGTCCCGCTTGACCACGGTGGTGGTCCCGGGAGTGGTCCTCGAGGAAGGTCAACCGCCCCAGTCCCTGACCACCACCTACGGCTATTCCGCCGCGATCGCGTCCAGGCTCTCCGACAATCTCACCGCCATCACCGACCGCAAGGGCCAGACGTTCCTGTCGATGGAATACGGGGTCGATGACCAGGCTTTCGACTACGACCGGGTGGTGAGGCAAAAATACGGCGACCAGACGCCCGGTGTCCAGGAGATCACCTACAGCTACGAGGAGACGCCGACGGGAACCATCACCCGGATGACCGACCGCAGGGGAAACGGCAGCAAGCGGGAGTATGACCTGGCGGGACGGCTGACCAGGAAAACCGAGGTCGACGGTCCCCTGGGTGATCCCGGCGCACCGCGCCAGGTCACGAGCTATTCGTACTCCTCAGACGGCCGGCTCGCCTCGGTGATCTCACCGGAGGGAAATGAAACGAGCTACTCCTATGAGGACGGTTTTTACCGGAGCAACAATGTGAGGACAATCGTCCAGAGACCCGGGCCGCGAACGGATGGTCACGGAATGCCGTCCTCCTCTTTTGTGGCGTATCGACAGGAGGACTTTGAATACGACCCGATCTACAACCAGCTGCGCCTGCGCCGGGTCTCCTGGGGACCGTACGCTATCCAGACATCGGAATGGATCCACCGGTTCGACTACGAGGAGGTGGGGTGTTCCAGCCCGGAACGGACCGCCCTGGAGGATTACGCGGCCTACTGGAGGATCGACATCAGCGGCAAACAGAATCCCGCCTGCGACCAGGGTGATCTCAACGACGACGGCCTGCAAAATGCCATCCAGGGGAACCTGATCCGCAAGGAAGCGCCCGCCTTCACCGATCCCGCCAGCCTCCTCGACCCGAACACGGTCATCCAGCACCCCCCCGCGGTCTCCAAGGCTCAGTTCAATGATCACGGACAGCTCACCACCCAGGTCGATCCGGCCGGGTTCGTCACCCACCTGCTCTACTACCCGGAAGACCGGCCGGCCAATGGCGTCGACCTCACCGCCCCTCCCGAGGACCGGGTGCTGGACACGACCACCGGCGGTTATCTCCAGGCCCGGGTCGTCGATGCGGTCGATGCCGGGCTGGGCCGCTCCCAGGCCGCGAGCCCCCCGCCCCTGGAGCTCGAGACCGACTACCGTTACGATCCCGTCGGAAACCAGATCCAGACCACCGATCCGAGAGGGGTGGTCAGCACCCTCCTGGTCAACACGTTCAACAAGCCCCTGCGCCTCGAGCCGGCCGCCGCCATCGACCCCGGCCGGGGGGAGCCGGGCCTGCAGCCGATCCCCTTCACCAAGCGGTTCGTCTATGACGAGAACCTCAATATCCTCCAGGAGCGGCAATCCGCCAGCGACACCACCGGCGCGTTCCTGGGAGGGGCCTTTCCGGAGGTCGTCACGACCTATGAGTACGACCTCCTCAACCGTCCCCTGAAGAAATCGGTCCAGTACGGCCCCCTGGCCACCAACCTCGATGTCACCTGGATGGTCTACGACGCGGCCGAGAACCTGGTGCGGACCATCAGCCCGGAAGGAAGGGTCGCCGAGGCGGTCTATGACGGCCTGAACCGTCCCGTCAAGGTGACGCGGTTCGCGGCGCGCCTGGCGCTTCCCGTTCTCGATCCGTCCGGGAGCCCGGCGCCCGACCCCCTCCACGACGACGTGGCGACCTTCACCTACGACGGCAATGACAACCGGACGTCGCTCCTGAGAAAACATCTCGCCCAGCTGGGAGGACCGGTCCAGTGGAGCGAGACGCTCTCCTCGTACAATGGATTCGACGAGCTGGCCCGGGTGCGCACGCCGGGGTGCACCCTGATCGACACCTACCACGAGGCGCCGGGAAGACCCGTCCGGCGGGAAGTCTCCGGCCCGGTGGGAGGCCCCACTCCGGCGGCCCCGTCCGGGTGTGTCGAGCCGCAGCCGTTGCTCGCCCGCGGCACCCTCGCCTACGACGAGCAGGGGCGGCCCGACCAGTCGATCACCGAGGATTATGAGCATGATCCGCTCGACCCGTTCCTCACCGTTCCCAACCCCGCCGACGACCTCTCGGCGGTGCGCAGCGCCTCCTACAACGAGCGCGGGCTGCCGGCCCAGGTGGTGGACGACAAGGGCCGGGCCACCACCTACCTCTACGACGGCGCGGGGCGGCGCATCGAGGTGCGGCTGCCCCAGGTGGAAGACCCCGCGGCCCCGGGCAGCTGGATCGACTCGGAGGTCACCCAGATCGAGTACAACCAGGGGGACTCCCCCACGCGGGTCGTGCGGGCCGAGACCGGCCCGGGGGGAAGTGTGCGCCTGTTCGAGGAATCGGCCACCTACGATGCCCTGGGGCGCCTCCTGAGCCGGACCGTGGGGACGGGAAGCGACGCCGTCACGACCGTCCTCGAGCGCGATGTCCGGGGGAACGTCACCCGGGTGGTCCACCCCTCCGGGGCGGAGACGCTCTCCTCCTACGACGCCTACGACCGTCCCGTGAAGCGCGAGCTGCTGCTGAAGACCCCCGCGGCCGGCCTCGACGCCAACTTTGCCAACCCGGACGGGGTGATCACCACCTTCCTGGAGTATGACCGGGACGGTCTGCCAACGGTGCAAACCGATGACCGCGGCCAGGCGACCACGACGACCTACGATGGGATCGGCCGGCCCATCCGGACGGTGCACGCGGACGCCACCACCTGGTGCCGGGAGTTCTCCCCGGACGGCAACTTGCTCCAGGAGGCGGTCCTGCCCGCCGGGGGAGGCGACTGTTCCCAGGCGGCCACGGCGCCGCTGCGCCGGCTGGCCACCTACGATGCCGCGAACCGCGTGATCCAGGTCTCCACCGCCGCCGACCCCTCCACCGGCCTGCTGGGCGCCCCGGTCGAGACCTTCGAGTACGACGGAATGGGGCGGTTGACCTATGCGCGTGACGACAACGGCGGTCTCCATGGCGCCGCCGAGACCCGGCGCACCTACAACTCCCTGGGCCGGGTGGTGAAGGAGGAGCAAACCTACCTGGGGCTGACCCTCACGGTCGCCTCGACCTATCTCAATGGCGGCCTCCGGACCGGCCTCCAGCACGCCGGCTTGAGCGGCATGGCTCCGCTCCGGGAAACCGTGACGCCGGACGGCCTGGGCCGGGTCAAGAGCATTTCCTACGGTGCGCCGCAGCCGTTCTCCATCGCCTACCGCTATTCCGGTGCGGGGCGGGTGGAGGAGCGGGAGACCAGCGCCGGCCTCGTCATGAAGAAGACCTACCGGTACGACCCTCTGGGCCGGCTGACGGAGCTCGACTACGAGGACGCCACGCCGGTGCTCCTGGCCGGCTTCCAGCGGGCCTTCGACCCGGCCGGCCGGCCTCTCTTCGAGAAGATGCTCCACCGGCAGAACGGCAGCGGCCTGGACCTGGGCCGGCTGTTCACCCATGACCCGGCCGGCCGGCTGACCTCCGTCCAGGAAGGGGGGCTCTCGACCGATGCCTCCGGAAACGCCACCATCCCCGTGCCGGAGGCGTCGTGGAGCTACACCCTGGACGGGCTGGGGAACTGGGCGGAGTACCGGAAGGGGCAGATCACCCGGCGAACCTCCCCTTCCGCCATGAACTTCTACGACCAGGTCGATCGCCAGTTTGACGGGACGAGCTGGGGCCCGGGCCGGGCGCTGACCCGGGACCTCCTGGGGAACGTGCGCCGGGAGGAGCAGGACGGCTTCGCCATCATCTATTATCATGATGCCATGGGCCGGCTGGTGCGCATCGAAAGAGAAAACAGCGACCTCAGCCTCACCCGGGTGGCGGACTTCGCCTACGACCCCCTGGGGCGCCGCATCGAGCGGCAGGTGACAGGCGGCGACCGGCGCGTCTGGGTCTACGACGGCTGGCGCATCCTGGACGAGCTGGGCTACTCCAGCGCCGCGCTCCAGTCCGACCCCGCCGCTCCGCCCGACCGGGTCGTCGCCCGCACCTACTACGGCACCGGGCTCGACGAGGTGGTGGCCACCGACCGGGACGTGAATGGCCTCGCCCTGGGTGCCGCCGACGGGGTGCTGGAGGAGCGGCTGCTGCCGGTGACCGACCTTCGGGGCTCCACCGAGCGGATCCTCGACACCTCGGGCAGCACCCTCGAGCGGTACGAGTACACGCCGTACGGCGAGGCGTCGGTCTGGCGCCAGGGGCAATCAGAACCGGCCAGCGCCCACGACTACACCATCGGCTACACGGGCTACCGGACAGAGACCTATTTCAGCATCAACAAGCAGCTCGCCTTCGCCCGCTACCGGCAATACGACCCCGGTCTCGGCCGCTTCCTGGAGCGCGACCCGATCGGCGCCCGGGGCGGCCCGAACCTCTACGCCTACGTCTCGGATCAGCCGGCCACCGCCACCGATCCCCTGGGCTTGTTCCGCGTCGGCGGAACCGATCCCCTGGCGACCGGCGCCCGGGCGAACGCGTGGATGGCAGCCGTGGTCTTCGCCGCTTCCAAGGGGCAAACGAGCCAGGTCCGACGCCTCACGCGGAGCTTCACCGCGACCCAGGTGACACAGGGGAGGAGCTCGCGCGAGGTCTTCGCCGACCGGAGCACCAATATGTTCTCCAGTAGACCGGTTGACCCCGAGCCGACCGGAGAGGACATGCCGCTGGTGCTGCTCATCGACCAGGTCCGCCCATTAAATGTAGGGATGAACTTCCTGCCGGTTGTTTCCAAGAGCGGAAGACTTCGGATCAGGCCAATCTTTCATGAAAAAGTCACCATAAAGGCCGGGAAAGATAGGAAAAAGTCCCAA
>JBHHYE010000036.1:0-32026 GCA_046757405.1 Acidobacteriota bacterium
ACCTGCGCCCGGAGTTCTGCCCGAGCTTCCGTACTGGCGCGGCGGCGATCGTGACATTTCACCCAACCATGATGGCATGATGGCCCGCATAAGTCAAGTAGTATATTGCCGAGGTAATAATATCGCAGCCTTTATGATGATCCTGGCATTCGCGGCCTGAACCGCTCCGGGTATTCCGGCGACCCGGACAGTTGACTGGCGCCAGCATTCCTGAAGCTTGCTGACTTCGATAGTACAATTCTTCCGGAAAGTTTATGCGAACCTCGCCAGGTGGTTCATCCTGGGACGGCGTACCCCGTTCCAGAGCGACGCGCAACGACCCCTTCCATCAACGTTCGGTAAAATGTGTCCGAAATTGTGTCCGGTGAGGAGCGGTGAGGAGGGGTGGGGAGAGGGGAAAGGCCCTGAATTCCTTGGTGTTTCAAGGAATCGGGAGTGGGGGAAGCGCCCCGGGAGCGGTCCGATGATGGAACCCACCGGGTGAGGCCGGCCGGCGGCAAGCCGCACGTGGCCGTCGTGGGAGCCGGCGCCTTCGGAGGCTGGACCGCGCTCCATCTGCTCCATCGGGGAGCGCAGGTGACCCTCCTCGATGCCGCGGAGCCGCCCAGCCCGCTGGCCGCGTCGGCGGGGGAGACCCGGGTCATCCGCCACATCTATCCGGGGGGCCGTCTTTACGTGGATCTGGCCGGCCGGTCTCTCCACCTGTGGAAGAAGTATTGCCGCCAGTGGCGGCGCCCCCTCTACCGGCAGACGGGATTGCTGTGGATGGTCTCGCGCGATGACGGAAGCCTGGAGCGGGAGGCGCTGGAGAACCTGCGCGCCGCGGACGTGAAGCACCAGGTTCTCGGGGCGGAGGAGGTGAGGCGGCGCTTTCCCCTGGTAGACCCCGGCGGAATCCGCTGGGCCATCTACGAGGAAGAGGCGGGTTATCTTCTGGCCCGGGCCGCCTGTGCGGCCGTGGTCGAACACTTCGTCAGGGAGGGAGGCGCTTACCGGAGGGAGCGTGCGGCTCCCGGGGCGGTCGCGCGGGGGGAGCTGCGGGAGCTGCGCCTGGGCGATGGCAGTCTCCTGCGCGCGGACCTTTACCTGTTTGCCTGCGGCGCCTGGCTGGGGAAGCTCTTTCCGGATCTGCTGGGCAGCCTCCTCCGGGTCAGCCGCCAGGAGGTGTTCACCTTCCGGCTGCCGGAAGCGAGCCGCCCTCTGGGCGAGCCCCGGTTTCCCGTGTGGGCGGACCACGGAACACGGTTCTGGTACGGGATTCCGGCGGCCGCCACCCGGAGCTTCAAGGTGGCGGACGATACGCTCGGGCCGGCGTTCGACCCGACCGCCGGCCGGAGGGAGCCATCGGCGGACGGCCTGCGGCGGACCCGGGATTACCTCCGGCTGCGCTTCCCGGCGCTCCAGGATGCACCGCTCATGGACTCCCGGGTGTGCCAGTATGCCAGCACGCCCGATTCCCACTTCATCCTGGACCGGCATCCGCAAGCCGGGAACCTGTGGTTGCTGGGCGGGGGCTCCGGGCACGGGTTCAAGCACGGGCCGGCCCTGGGGGAGCAGGCCGCGGCCTGCCTGCTGGGAGAGCGCGCCCCGGAACGGTGCTTCACCCTCGCCCGGCGGCCGGGACAGGTGAGGGGGGCGGGAGGCGCGGGCACGGGCTGAGGCCATGATAGGGTGCTGCTTCATCATGGGCATGGGAATCGGGATCGGCCGGGTGGCGGTGCGCGGAGGGCTCGGCGGACTGCTCCTCCTGGGCGGCTGCACGGCCGAGCGACCGCCGGATATCGCGCGAGCCGGCCGGGAGCCGTACGCGGCCCAGCTCCATATTCATGGCCCCATGAGCGAGTCGATCGGCTCCTTCCGCGGCCATGTGGCCCAGGCCAGGGCTCTCGGCACGGTGGATGTGATCTGGTTCACCGACCATGACTGGAGGGTGCAGACCTACGGCTACGCCCGGCGGTTCCGCTTCGAGGCGGGTGCCGGCGTCGAGACCTTCCTGTGGCCCAAGCACCGGACCCATCCCGTGACCCGGGAGGCCTACAAGATGCAATGGGTCGAGGACGGCGGCCGGAAGATCGCCCGCCCCTACCGCAAGACCTTCCCGGCGGTGGCCCGCGGCGCGAGCCACCCGGTCCGGGCGCCCGTCTTCGAGGGCCGGGGAGCCCTGCGGCTGGAAGCCGCGGCCGACCCGGAGGCTCGCGCCTTCGGCCGCTACCAGCTCCGCTTCCAGGTGGACGAGAACCGGGACGTGCGCCCGCTGGCGGCCGAGGTGCGCGTCCGGCTTGCCGTCTACCCGGTCGGCGATCCCGGGCCGGACGGGCGGATCCTGATCCGGTTCCTCCTCTCGGAGCAGGCGCCCGATCAGCGGGCGGAGCTGGACTACTGGCTGGCGCGGGCGGCGCCGGAGGACTCCCGGGAGCGCAGAAAGAAGATGATCAGCGACCATCTGGTCGATTTCGTGCCCGGGCAGTGGAATGATTTGACCTTCGAGGTGAGCCGGGACGCCGTGGCGGACGGGCTCGGGGGGCTCGACAACTCCATGACCGGAATCTTGATCGGCGTGGAAGCGCGGGCCGGCGCCTCGGTGGCCGCGGTGTTCGACGATCTTCGTATCGAGCATGCCGTCGACGGGGAAGCGCTCCTGGCCCGCGCCCGCGACCTGATCGCCCCGCTGGCCGGGGAGGGACTTCGCCTCTACGTGGGGCAGGAGATCTCTTACGGGGTGCACATCAATGATCTGGGGCCCGACCTGGCCATGGTCGATTACCGCGGTCACCCCGCCGGCCTGGACGGCGGGGAGGCGGTCGCCTTCATCCATCGCCACGGCAATATCGCGGTGGTCAATCATATGTACGGGGTGCGTCCCGCCCTGTCCGATCCCGATGACGCGGGGGCGGTGCGCGCGGAGATCGACACGATCACCGGAAGTCTCCTGGCGCATGGCTGCTTCGGGGCGGATGCGCTGGAGGTGGGGTATCCCGTGCGGGGGGCCATGCCGCTCTCGGCTCATTTGGAGGCATGGGACCGGGTGGGTATGGCGGGGTTCGTCATCACCGGGCTGGGGAGCAGCGACAGCCATGCCAACCGGAGGGGATGGAAAGACGGGAATAACTGGGTGACCTGGATCTGGGCGGGGTCGGCCGGCCAGGAAGATCTGATGGCGGGCATCCGGTCGGGGGCCTGTTTCTTCGGCAACCCGGCCCGGTGGGACGGGCAGATGGATCTCCTCACCGCAGACGGCCGGCGGATGGGGGACGTGGTCATCGGCGGGCCGCCCCGGCAGGAGGTGACCTTTCTTTGCGACGGCCTGCAACCGGGCTGGGAAGCGCGGCTGGTCCGGAACGGCGCGGTGTTCGAGTCGGTCCCGGTGCGCCGCTCCTGGTTCCGCGCCACCCGGAGCATCCGCACCGACGAGACGCAGGTGGTGCGCTTCTGTATCCACGACGGCGGCGGTCAAGCCGTGGTCTGCAGCAATCCCATCTATTTTTATCCGCGCCGGCCGGCGGGGCATCTCCCGGCGGTCCGCCTGGGAGCGAAGGACGCCTCCTGAGCTGGCCGGCCGGCCGGCGGCGGCGTCACTCGCCGCGCGGGGCCGTGCCGGGCGCCGCCCGGCTTCGCGGGCGAACCGACGCCTGCCCCGCGGCCGCCTGGCGGGCGAAGGTCGGCAGCGCGAAGGCGGCCCGGTGGATGGCGGCATTGTAGTAACGGCAATCCGGCTCCAGGGCCGTGATCCGGTCCTCGGCCAGGAAATCCATCGGCCGGCGCTCCCGGGAGGCGTACGACCAGCACCAGGTGCCGCCCTGGTAGGTGGGGATACAGCCGATGTAGGCCGCCACGTGGCGGAAGGCGCGGCGCTGCTCGTCATGGATGGCGCCCACCAAAGGCGCGCTCCAGTGCGGCGAGCCGGTCTGGGCGGTCATGACCCCGTCCGGCTTCAGGACGGCGGCCACCTGCCGGTAGAAATCGGCCTGGAAGAGCTGCAGGGCCGGGCCGACCGGGTCGGTGCTGTCGACGATGACCAGGTCGAAGAACTCCTTCAGGTCGCGGATGTACCGGACCCCATCGTGGAAGACCAGCTCGACCCGGGGGTCGGCCAGGGCGGGCGGGACCCACGCGAACCATTTCTCGCAGACGCGGGTCACCCGCTCGTCGAGCTCGCACTGCACCACCCGCTCGACTTCGGCATGCCGCAGGACCTCCCTCAGGCAGCCGCAGTCGCCGCCGCCGATGATGAGCACCGAGCGGGGCGCGGGCAGGCTGCAGAGCGGCACGTGGACCATCATCTCGTGGTAGACGAATTCATCCCGTTCGGTGAGCATGAGGATGTTGTCCAGGGTGAGGACGCGGCCGAAGAAGTGGCTTTCGTAGACGGCGATCTCCTGGTAGGCGGAGACCTCGTGGTGGAGCCGCCGGCGGATGCGGAGGGACAGACGGCTGGTCTCGGCGTCTTCTTCGGTGAGCCACCGGCCATCGTAGAAGCCCCGGGTGGCCGCGATCTCCTGGAATACGCCCCGGGTCATGGCATCGCCTCCGTCAGACGTCGCTCAGGTGTGCGGGGTCATCTCACCGAGGGAAGCCGTTTGCGAGACGATGGTCACATCCCCGGCCTTGGGGAATCCATGCGAGGCAAGATGGTCGGGAAGGCCGCGCAGGATCTCCTGGACCCTGCAACTTTCAGCGCCGAGCTGCCGGCGCAGGTGCTCGAAGCCGCGGCGAGGGTCGAGGCCGCCGCAGGTGAAGATGTCCACGGCCACGTAGCCGTACTCGGGCCAGGTGTGGATGGACAGATGGGATTCGGAGATCACCACCGTGCCGCTGACCCCCTGGGGGCTGAAACGGTGAAAGGAGTCGCCGCGCACCGTGGCGCCGATGATCTGGGCGGCGGCCAGCATGTCCAGCCGCACCTGGGCCAGATCATCCAGGTGTTCGACGTCGCAGCCGTAAAACTCGGCGATCAGGTGACGTCCGATGGTCTTCAAGGCACTGCCCCACCACTCCGGCCCAACGAGCGCAGACTCACTCTTCCCGCAAGCAGCAGTGCCCCGGAGCACTGCCGTGACCCCCGCCTTGAATGACGGCAAGACCGGCAAAATAACCCCCTTCGCGGGCGTTGTCAACGGGGGACGGCCGGGGGGTCCGGCGGGTGAGCGGATGCCGGCGGCGCGGCCCCCTCCCGGAGGGTCAGGGCCTGATCCGCCGGCACGTTGCGCAGGGTGGTTCTCAGGCCGCTGGGCCACTGGATCTCCAGCACCTCGGCCCGGGTATCGGCGCCCAGCCCGAAGTGGAGCCTGGGGTCGGAGGCCGACATGAAAGAGCCTCCACCCTTGCGCTCGCGGATGAGCTTCCCATGGCTCTTGGTGGTGAGGGTGGCCCGCGCCCCGACCCCGTCCCGGTTGGATCGGGTCCCGACCAGGTGGACCTGGAGGAAGTGCCCCGCCGGCGGGGTGTCGTTGCGCAGGAGAACGGCGTCGTCGTTGAGGGCGGTGACCAGGATATCCATGTCGCCGTCGTTGTCGTAGTCGGCGAAGGCGGCGCCGCGGAAGGATCGGGCCAGGGCCAGGCCGGGGCCGGAGCGGGCCGCGACCTCCTGGAATTTCCGGTTCACGTTGAGAAAGAGATGATTGTGCTGCCGGTAGTGCGTCCCGATGTCCTGGTCGTCCACTTCCGGATAGACGTGGCCGTTGGCGATGAAGAGGTCCAGGTCTCCGTCCCGATCGAAATCGTGGAAGCCGGTGCCCCAGGAGAGGGACATGGCCGTCGGGTACATCCCGTCCTCGTGGGATTCATCCTGGAAGAAGCGCCCCCTCATGTTCCGGTAGAGAGTGTTGAGATCGTGCGAAAAGTTGGTGACCACCAGGTCGAGCCAGCCGTCTCCGGTGAAATCCCCGAAGTCGGCGCCCATCCCCGCCTGGGGCGCCCCCTCGCCGCTGAGAGCCGTCAGGGAGGGCATGCCCATGTCGGTGAATCGGCCCCGGCCGCGGTTCTGCCACAAGGAGTTCACCACGCCGTCGTTGGCCACATAGAGATCCGTGTCCCCATCGTTGTCATAGTCGGCGGCCACCACGCCCAGCGTGTACCGGGGAACCTGCAGCCAGACACCGGCGGACCGGGTGACGTCCTCGAAGGTGCCGTCGCCCTGGTTGCGGTAGAGAATGTCCTGGGCCGGCTGCAGTCCGTGGGGTCCGCACATGACGTCCAGGCCCCAGTAGGTGCAGCCTTGCCGCTTGGCGGCCTCGGTGCCCCGGCGGGGGACGGTCTTCCGGTCGAAGATGACGTAATTGCCCACGTAGAGGTCCAGGTCGCCGTCCGCATCCATGTCGAAGAAGGCGGCCGAGGTTCCCCAGCTCCGGTTGTCGAGCCCGGCGGCCCGGGTGACGTCCTCGAAGGTCCCGTCGCCGCGATTGCGATACAGAACGTCCAGCCCGAGGTTGGTCACGTACAGATCCGGATCCCCGTCGTTGTCGTAGTCGCCCACGGTGACGCCGTAGCCCCAGCCGCGGTGCCCCACTCCCGCCGCCTCGGTCGCGTCGTGGAACGTCCCGTGGCCGTCCCCCAGGAACAAGCGGTTCGGTTCTCCTTGTCCTGGAGGCCGCTCCAGGGTCGAACCGTTGACCAGGTAAAGGTCCAGGTTGCCGTCCCCGTCGGCGTCGAGCCAGGCGGCGCCGGCGCCCAGGGTCTCGGTGATCCATTCGGCCCGCTGGGCGCCGCACAGGTTGTGGTAGCGGATCCCGGAGGCGGGGGTGGCATCCACGAACAGGAAGGGAGCGGGGCCGGCGAGCGTGAAGAAGGGCGCCGCCAGCGCGGCGCCGGTGAAGAGCAGCCTGTTCCTCATGGGGAGGGGGCCATGGCGCCGGTGCGCGCCTGCTGGGCGAGGAGCTGGGAGTGGATCGTGAGCTCGCGCTGGGCTTCCTGGACCCGGCCCAGATGGATCAAGGCCTGGGCGCGGGCGTAATGGGCCCGGGGATGCTCCGGGACCCTCTGCAGCAGGCGGCGAAGGTGCGCCTCGGCCCGCTCGTAGTCGCCGCCCGCGTTATCGATGGTGGCGATCTGATAGAGGGCGTCGGCCTGATCCATCGCCTCGGCGGAGCTGGCCGGGCGGAGCTGGAGAACTTTCTCGAAGGCGGTGTAGGCCGGGCCCAGGAGTCCCTTGAACTTCAGCGCCCGGCCCAGATCGTAGTAAGCGCCGAGATAGGCCGGCCGGGCCTGGATGGCGGTCTGGAGCCATTGAATGGCCTGATCCACCTCGCCGCGCTGGATCCAGATCAGCGCCCGCCGGCGCAGCGCCACCGGCTGGTCGGGCGCGGCCGCCAGCGCCCGCTGGAGGACCACATCCGCCTCATCGAAGCGGTACGCTCCGGTGTAGGCATCCGCCAGCTGGAGCAGGACCGGGAGGCTGGAGTCGCGCTGGGCCGCCTGCTCCAGAGAGGCGATCCGGGCCTTCTGGCGGCGGCGAACGGCCAGCGGATCCGTCCGGGCGGGCGGCCTGGCCGGCGGGGAGGGATTCCCGGCGGAGACCGGGCCGGAAGGTGCGGCCGCCGGAGGGGAAGGAGTCGAAGCGGCGGGCTCTTCCCCGTCCCGCGTGTGGTCTCGAGCGCAGCCGGCCGCAACCAGGAGGACCGCCACCAGGAGTGCTCCTTGATGTCTCACCGGGTCTCTCGGGTTCTCTCGCGCTCGAAGGGAGGCGATCCAGTCTAGAAGATTGTCCGGGAGCGGTCCAGGAAGCCGGGCGGTTCCGCCGGCGGGCTCCACGGTGGGAAGGCCTCCGGCCGGCGTCTCTGGCGGCCGGCCGGAGGGTCGGACTAGAATGCCGCCACGCAGATCGTCCGGGCGCCTGTAGCTCAGCTGGATAGAGCAACGGCCTTCTAAGCCGTGGGTCGCAGGTTCGAGTCCTGCCAGGCGTACCAGCAGGGGGTACGGCAGCCAGGGTGGCCGGCGCCCGGTTGAGCGCAAGATCCCGGGTCCCGCGGGGAGATCAGGATCCGTGTCTGCAGCCGTCGCAGTCCAGGATGTGACCAAGACCTTCGGGGCAAAGACCGCCGTCTGCGGCCTGAACCTGGTGGTCCCCTCCGGCTCCCTCTACGGGTTGATCGGTCCCAACGGGGCGGGGAAGACCACCGCCATACGGATGATCATGTCGATCCTCTTTCCGGATCGAGGACGCATCTCGGTCCTCGGTCATTCCTCCGCCCTGGAGGCCAAGGACCGGATCGGCTACCTGCCGGAGGAACGCGGCGTCTACAAGAAGATGAAGGGGGGCGCCTTCCTGCTGTACATGGCGCGCCTCAAGGGGGCGGAGGAGCGCGGCTTGAAGCGCCGCATCCGGGAAAGCCTGGAACGGCTCGGGCTGGGGGATGTGGAAGGCAAGAAGTGCGAGGAGCTCTCCAAGGGGATGCAGCAGAAGATGCAGTTCCTCGCCGCGGTCATTCACCAGCCGTCCCTGCTGATCCTGGACGAACCGTTTTCCGGGCTGGACCCCATCAACATGCGCCTGCTCCGCGAGCTCATCCTCGAGGAGCACCGGCGCGGCGCGACCATCATTTTTTCCACGCACGTCATGATCCAGGCGGAGGAGCTGTGCGATCGCGTGGTGATGATTCACCAGGGGAAGAAAGTGCTGGACGAGCCGCTCTCCAGCCTCCGGGCGCGTTACGACCCCAGGGTGGTTCATTTCGAGCCCCTGGACGCCGCGGCGAGCCCGGAGCCGCTGCGTTCCGTGCCGGGCGTGGAGAGGGTCGAGACCTCCGGGAGGGGCTGGCGGATCGCTCTGCTTGAAAACGTGGATGTGGCGCAGGGGACGCGCGACATCGTGGCAGCGGTGGCTCCCGCCAGGGTCGAGCTGCACCGTCCGAGCCTCCTGAAGACGGCGACGGACCGGACGCCGGCGTCTCTCCGCCGCCTGGCCGGCGCCGCCGGGCCGCAGGGAGCCGCCGACCAGGCGTGGAGGCGGTGCTGGGCCAGGTTCCGGAGCTGCAGGTCAAGGAGTTGCCGGAGACGGCCGATCTGGAGCGGGAGAAGGAAAAGCTTCTGGCGGGGGACGCCGCCGGGCGGGACCGGCGGCTGGCGCTGGTGGTGATCCATGCGGATGCGGTCGAGAAGAACAAGCCGCGGGCGGAGGGCGGCGCCTACGACATCTATGTCCGGGAGAAGCTCGATGACCGGATCGAGGACGTGCTGCAGGATGGCGTGGCTCACGCCCTGGTGGGCGCCCGGGTCCGCGCCCGGGGTTACGACCGGGAGGCAGCACATCATGACCTCCACCATCGAGGAGAAATCCAGCCGGGTGGTCGAGGTCCTGCTCTCGGCGGTCTCGCCCCTGGAGCTGATGGGCGGAAAGATCATCGGCCAGATGTGCGTGGGGCTGGTGATCCTGGCGCTCTATGCGGGGATGGGGATCGCGGCCCTGGTCTCCTTCGCCCTGCTGGGATTCATCGACCTCTGGCTCCTTCCCTATCTCCTCATCTTCTATCTCATTGCTTACTTCACCCTGGCCTCCTTCATGGCGGCGGTGGGCGCGGCGGTCAACGAGCTGCACGAGGCCCAGACCCTCATGACGCCCATCATGCTCACGGTCATGGTTCCGTGGCTGCTCTGGCTGCCCATCACTCGCGACCCGTCCTCGATCTTTGCCACCGTGACCAGCTTCCTGCCTCCGATCAACAGCTTCGTGATCTTGCTGCGCATGACCTCGACCGTTCCGCCGCCCTGGTGGGAGGTCTGGCTCTCCATCGGCATCGGCGTGGCCTCGGTTTACTTTTCGGTCTGGTTTGCTGCCAAGGTCTTCCGCGTGGGTCTGCTCATGTACGGGAAGCCGCCGAACCTGGCCACTCTCGTCCGCTGGGTGCGCATGGCGTGAAGGAGACTAAAATGTTTGCCGCTCTTGAAAAAAAGGAGATCCCCATGCGTCTGTTCCGCGTGCTGACCCTGTCCGCTGTCTTCCTGAGCCTGGTCACCCTGGAGGCCGCGGCGGCGGACAAGCTCGTTTATCCGGAGACCCGGAGGGGGAAGACCGTCGATGATTACCACGGAACGAAGATCGCCGACCCTTACCGCTGGCTGGAGCAGGACGCCAGGGAATCGGAAGAGGTGAGCCGCTGGATCCAGGCGGAGAACAAGGTCACGCGCACCTACCTGGAGACCATTCCCGAGAGGGAGGCCATCCGCCAGCGCCTGACCGAGCTCTGGAACTACGAACGGTATGCGTCTCCCTTCAAGGTGGCGGGCCGTTACTACTACTTCAAGAATGACGGTCTCCAGAACCAGTCGGCCCTGTATGCGGTGGACTCGCTGGAGGGCAAGCCCGTCCTGGTCCTGGACCCCAACACCTGGTCCGAGGATGGCACCGTGGCCCTGGCCGGCCTCTCGGTGAGCGATGATGGGCGCTACATGGCCTATGCCCGGGCCGCCGCGGGATCCGACTGGCAGGAATGGTTCGTGCGCGATCTCAGGGCGGGCCGGGAGATGCCGGATCACCTGCGCTGGATCAAGTTCACCAGCGCCGCGTGGACCAAGGACGGCAAGGGGTTTTTCTACAGCCGCTACGCTGCTCCTCCCCCGGGTGAGAAATACAAGGCGTTGAACAACAATCAGAAGCTATTCTACCACCGCGTGGGAATGCCCCAGGACGACGACGTCCTGGTCTACCAGCGCCCGGACCATCCCGACTGGGGTTTCGGCGCCCAGGTCACCGAGGATGGGCGTTATCTCGTGATCGGGGTGTGGAAAGGCACGGACCCCAAGAACCGCTTGCTGGTCAAGGATCTCCAGGAGCCGTACGGCATGCCGGTGGAGGTGATGGGAGGCTTCGACAACGAGTACACGTTCGTGGCCAATGACGGACCTCTCTTCTATATCAAGACCGATCGCGGCGCCCCGCGGGGGAAGGTCATTGCCGTGGATATCAGGACTCCCGGGCCGGAACGCTGGAGAGAGATTCTTCCCCAGGCGGACGGGGCGCTGCAGCGTGTCACGGCCACCGGGAACCTGCTGATCGCCATCTATCTCGAGGATGTGCTCCCGCGCGTGCGGATCTATCGCCTCGACGGCACGCCCGTGCGCGAGGTGGAGCTCCCGGGCATCGGCAGTGTGGCCGGATTCGGCGGGAAGCGCGCCGACGAGGAAACGTTTTACTCCTACAGCAGCTTCAACGTGCCCGGCACCATTTACCATTACGACCTGATCACGGGCAAGAGCACCGCCTGGCGCCGGGCCCGCGTGCTGTTTCATCCGGATGATTTCGCGGTCGAGCAGGTCTTTTACAAGAGCAAGGACGGCACGCGGATTCCCATGTTCATCGCCCACCGGAAGAATCTGCCCCTCGACGGCAATCGTGCCACCCTCCTGTACGGCTATGGCGGTTTCGGGATTTCCCTGCAGCCGCGTTTCTCGGTGACCCGCCTCGCCTGGATGGAGATGGGGGGAGTCTTCGCCATGGCCAACCTGCGCGGCGGCGGCGAGTACGGCGAGGAGTGGCACGAGGCCGGCAAGCTTGGCAACAAGCAGAATGTCTTCGATGATTTCATTGCGGCCGCCGAGTGGCTGATTGCCAACCGTTACACCCGCCCGTCACGCCTGGCCGTTCAAGGCGGCAGCAACGGAGGCCTGCTGATCGGCGCCGTCATGACGCAGCGGCCCGATCTGTTCGGGGCGGTCCTGCCGGCCGTGGGTGTCATGGATATGCTGCGTTTCCAGAAGTTCACGGCCGGTCGCTTCTGGGTGGATGATTACGGCAGCTCGGACGATCCGGAGCAGTTCAAGGTGCTGTATTCCTACTCCCCGTACCACAACCTGCGTCCGGGGACCCGCTACCCGGCGACGTTGATCACCACGGCGGATACCGATGACCGGGTGATTCCCGGCCACAGCTTCAAGTTCGCCAGCGCCCTCCAGCACGACCAGGCCGGGGCCGCACCGGTGTTGATCCGTATCGAGACCCGGGCGGGGCATGGCGGCGGCAAGCCGACCCAGAAGCAGATAGAAGAAGCAGCCGACCAGTGGGCCTTTCTGGTCAAGAATCTGGGAATGGAGCAGCGGGAGCACTGATCGGGCCCGCGCGGGGCGGGCGGCAGCGGCATGTGTCTTGCTAGAATACCAGCGGCATGTCTCTGCGGGCGAAACTCTTCCTGCTTTTCGGGGGGCTGGTGGCCGTCCTGGTGGTGGGCCAGTGGTTTCTCATCCGCACCCTGACACGCGATCTGCAGGCGGAGGTGGGTCCGCTGGCCGTCTCCGTGGGGCGGGAGGTGCTCCTGGCGGGCACCTTCTCCAGCGGGGACGGGGGAGCGGGGATCTGCCGCTTCACCTTCCAGTCCTCCGGGAGCGAAAGCGCGGCGGAGGGAACCGCCCCATCCGGGAGCGGCAAGGGGAATCACACCTTGGTGACCCGGGACGCGGACGTGAAGGTCATGAACCTGTCGGGCCGGGGCGAGCTCCGATCGGTGGTGCTCGACCGGGTCGAATTATCCGTGGATCGCCCTTCCGATGCGCGGATCCTGATCGTGCAAGGTCCTGACTCGGAGAGGCGGGAGATCCCCATCCCGCGCCTGGGAATGGCCGAGGCCGTTGACCGGACCTTCGGCCGTTTCTTCTTCGGCTCGATGACCATTCTGATCCTGGGACTGCTGGCGGCGGGGGTGGTGGCGCACCGGGTCTCGGCGCCGCTTCGGGGCCTGGCGACGGCGGCCCGGCTGGTGGGGGAAGGGCAGCTCGGCGCGCAGGCGCCGGTGCGCGGCGGCGGCGAGGTCGGGAGCGCCCTCGCGTCGTTCAATCGCATGTCCCTTCGACTCAAGGAGCTAGAGGCGGCCGCCCGCGAGCTGCGTGCCCGGAGGCACCTGTCGGAGATTGGCGAGGTCGGCCGGGGGCTGGCCCACTCGCTGCGCAACCACTTGAATGCCCTGGGTCTGGCTCTCGAGGAGCTGGTCGCCGGCGCCTCCGGGAGCGCCCGGAGCGCGGATCTTCTCGAGGGAGCCCGCCGCCAGATCCGGCGCGCCGACCAGGCCATCCGGTCGTTTCTTGCCCTGGCCAGCGAGAGCGGGGGGCAGGTCGAGGAGATGCCGCTGCTGCCGCTGGTCCAGGACGTGGTCCTGGAAGCCATCCAGGGCAACCCGGGACGCGCCGCGGTGGTGATCGAGGAGCCCGGGGAGGGTCCGGTGATCCGGGGAGCGGCGCCGGAGCTGCGTGCGGCGATCCAGGCCCTGCTGATCAATGCCGTGGAAGCCACCCCGGCCGGGGGGACCGTGCGCATTCATTTTGCCAGCCCCCCTCCCGGCTGCCGGACGCGGTTGGTCATCGAGGATGAAGGACCGGGGATCGCGCCCGAGGTGCGGCGGCGGCTCTTCACCCCCCACGTGACGACCAAGGCCAACGGATCCGGGATGGGGCTTTTCCTGGCGCAGCGCATCGCCTCGACCCGCTACGGCGGGGGCCTGGCGCTGGAGGATCGAGACCCCTCGGGAACCCGGGCGGTTCTGGATCTCTCCGACCGGCGGGGCGCGGAGCTCGACCAGGACGGCCATGTCTGAGCGCCGCATTCTCCTGGTCGAGGACGAGGAGGATCAGCGCGGCCTGATGGCGGGGCTTCTCGCCGCCGAGTCGTACGGCGTGGACCAGGCGGAGTCGATGGAGACGGCGCTGCGGAGACTGTCCCGCCGGCCGTTCGACCTGGTGATCTCGGACTGGAAGCTCCCCGACCGGGACGGGCTTCAGCTCCTGGGGGAGGTCCGCCGCCTCTACTCCGGGACCGCCTTCATCATGGTCACCGCCTACGGCACGATTTCCCACGCGGTGGAGGCGGTGCGCGCCGGAGCCGATGACTATCTGGCCAAGCCGTTCGAGCGCCAGGCGTTGCTCCTGGCCATCGAGCGGACGCTGAGCAAGCGCCGCCTGGAGGTCGAGAACCGCCGGCTCGCCGAGGCCCTGGGCGAGCGCGATCGGCTCATCGACCTGGTCGGGAAGGCCCCGGTGATGCAGAAGTTGTTCCGCCGCGTCGAAAAGGTGGCGGACACCGCCGCCACGGTTCTCATCACCGGTGAGAGTGGAACCGGCAAGGAGCTGGCCGCCCGGGCGCTCCACTCGCTCTCCGCGCGGGCCTGCCGTCCGTTCGTCGTGGTGAACTGCGCGGCCATCCCGGAGGGATTGTTGGAAGCCGAGTTTTTCGGCTCAGAAAAGGGAGCTTACACCGGCGCCGATCGGGCCCGGCCCGGCCGGTTCGAGGCCGCGGACGGCGGGACGCTTTTTCTCGATGAAATCGGCGAGCTGCCCGGCCCGATCCAGCCGAAGCTGCTCAGGGCGCTGCAGGGCGGCCGCTTCACCCGGGTCGGGGGCACGGAGGAGAAGGCCGCCGACGTGCGTCTCATTGCCGCAACCAGCCGCGACCTGGGCGCCGATGTGGCCTCGGGACGCTTCCGGGAGGACCTCTATTACCGCCTCAACGTGGTCCCGGTGCAGATGCCCCCGCTGCGCCGGCGGAGGGAGGACATCCCCCGCCTGGTCCAGCATTTCCTGGACCGGGCCAGCCGCCGGCACGGCGTGCCGGTGACGCGCTTCCCGCCGTCGGTGATGCGGCGCCTGGTGGATTATCCCTGGCCGGGAAACGTGCGGGAGCTGGAGAATGCGGTGGAGCGATTGGTGCTCCTGGCCGACGATGGGCGGGTCAGGGAAGAGGATTTCTCTGAAGGCATGGCTGGCCATCCGCCGGTGCATCACGGGTTCCGTCTTCCTCCCGGCGGCCTGGTCTGGGACGAGCACGAGCGTGATTGCCTCGGCCAGGCGCTGGAGATGGCAGGGGGGAACCGCGCCCGGGCGGCACGACTGCTGGGAATGCCTTACAAGGCATTTCTCTACCGCCTGGGCAAGCACCGGGCGGCGGAAGGCGGTGCCTGATTTGAGGAACGATCTCCCCATCCGGGGATGCGCCGGCCGTGCCAGGCCTCGTGGGAGGCTGGCGCGGCTCTTGCTTCAGAATGGGGCGGCGGGCGAACGGTTCGCCGCCAGATGCGGATAGATGGGAGGAACCTCGATGACATCGCTCACGCAAGCTTCAGAACGTCTCCTTCCCTGGCAGCGGTGGCTGGCCACCGCCGGCCTGGCCCTGGCCGGCGCGGGTCTGCTGGTCTCCACCGCCCGGGCGGCTGATGAGAGCACCGAACGCCGCGAGATGCGGATCGTGGTGGCTTCCGGCGCAGATGCGGCGACTACGGGCCTCGAGTCCGTGGACATCGGTGATCTGGAGATCGGGGAGACGCGCTTTCTCACCACGGACTCGGGGAAGGAGATCGCCGTGACCCGGGAGGAAGACGGCCTTTTCCTGGAGATCGACGGGAAGGAAATGCACATCCAGATGGATGATGAACCGGGCACCCGTCTCTTCGTGGGGGGCGCGGACACGGCTGAGGCGGATGGCGACCAGGTGATCGGCCTGTCCGCCCGGAGCATCTGCATCGGCCGCCCGGGGGCGGATGAAGACGTGGTGACTCTCTCCGGTCTTGGCGACCTGGACGACGCCCGGAAGGATGAAATCATCGACGCCTTACGGTCCGCCGGGATCGAGAAGGAGATCCGTTTCGCCTCTCCGGGGCATGGCTTCCAGTTTGTCACCGTGAACACCGACGGCGATGCCGAGGGAGAGAAGAACGTCAATGTGGAGGTGCGCCGCTGCGTATGGTCGGGGGATGGCCCCCACGTGGTCGTGGTTCGCGAGAGGAAAGAAGTCGAAGAACGGTAAGAGCAAGCTCGATCGTTCGGCATGAAGAGGCCGGGTCCCCGCGGGAACGCGGGGCCTGGCGCCGGCCGTCTGCCCGCGGGCTTCCTTGACAGTCCGCGAACCGCGCTACTAACATTCGGCCCGGATGCGCCAGTAGCTCAGCTGGATAGAGCGCTTGCCTCCGGAGCAAGAGGTCGGGGGTTCGAATCCCTTCTGGCGTACCAGCTCCCGCCCGGCCTCTCGGTGCCTCGGGTTCCCTGCTGATCGGTCCGGTCGGCTCCGTCCGGCGGGAGCTGTTTCCGGCCGGACGGCTGGGTCTGGGTGTGGGGGCTCGCCGGCGTCTTCCAGCGCCGGAAGGGAGGCGGAGCCGGATTTGGGCGCGGCATGGGCCGGATGGCGGAGAGGTTCGAGGGAGACGATTTTCTCGGGAGTGCTGGTCTGCCTGGCCTGCGGGAGTCCCGGACAGGTCCCGGTGGACGCGCCCCAGCCCGCCGCCCGGGCGGTCGGCGCCCTGGCCGACGGACGCCTGGATGAGGCGGAAAAATGGATCCAGGCGGTCCTCTCAGAATCGCCGGACGACGTCGACGTTCTCGTTGTTCTGGGTCAGATCTATGCGGAGCAGGAGCGGCTCCGCCAGGCCGCGGTGGTCTACACCCGCCTGGCCCGCCTCCGTCCCCGGAATGGACAGTACGCCCTGCGCGCCGGCGTCTATCTCGAGGTCCTGGGCCGCCATGAGGAGGCGGAGGCGCTGCTCGAGCGCGCCGTCCGGCAGCGGCCCGGAGACCCGGACGCCCTGCTGCGCCTGGGGCTCCACTACTTCAAGGCGGGGGAGCTGGAAGCGGCCGATCCATGGCTCGAACGGGCCTGGCTGGCCCGCCCGGAACGGGCGGATATTGCCCGGACCCGGGCTCAGATCCTCGATCTCCAGGCCCGATTTCCGGAAGCCCTGGAGGTTCTGGACCGGGTGCTGGCGGCGCATCCCCGCAACCCCCAGCTAGTTTACCAGCGCGGCCTCATCCGGAAACGGTCGGGCGACCCCGAAGGGGCGATCGCGGATCTCCGCTGGGTGATGGAGCATGCCCCCTGGATCCGGCCGGCAGGGTATGTGCTGGGCCAGGCCTTGCGGGCCGCCGGGCGGGAGGTGGAGGCGGAGGCGGAAATGAAGGCGTACGCTGGCCTGGAAAAGGAAGATCGCCGTCGACGGACGGAGGAGATGCAGGCTCTCCAGGGCATCGGGATCCATGCCGGCGGCGACCCGACGGACTGGCGCCGGAAGCTGGAGGAGTTGGTCCGGCAATGGCCCGGCAGTGCCGAGGCTTACCGGCGACTAGCCGCGGCCTACGAGCGGGAAGGCCAGGTCGGGAAGGCCGCGGCCGCCTATGAACGAGCGGTTCGGTTCGATCCGGAGGACGCCGTCTCACAACGCCGCCGGGGCGGGCTCCTCTTGCAGATGGGGCGCGCCGGCGAGGCGCTGGACGTCCTGGAGCAGGCGAGAGTGATGGATCCAGCCGACCCGCTGGTGCAGCCGCTTCTGGAACAGGCACGTCTCCAGGTCAGGAACAATCCTCGGACATCACCGCGCCGGCCATGAAGGCCGACTGCTCTTCGTGGGTGAGAAGCCGTTTTGCCGCGTATGAGAAGATCACCGGTGTCTCGTACCGTCGCACCCGGGTGTGCTTTGCACTCTGCGGCGATCGAATAACCCTCTTGGTTGTCCCACTGCTTGCCCGCTTGCCCGATCTGTTCATGTTGCCTCCTGAGCCGCGTCCCACACAGTCCGTTTCCTTCCTTTCAGAAGGAATTCACCGGCAGGCGGTAGAGACACCCGCCCCTGGCTCATGGGATGGGAAGAACACGACTGCCCCCCATGGACATACCTATCAAGATGTGACTACTTAGGACTTGGTTCATATAACATGGACTGGCCTGAAATGTCAAGGGGGTCGGCTTCCGGCGCTCCCCGGATCGGGCGGCCAGGAGGCCAACGGATCAGGTTGAGACAGGAACCGTACCGCCTCTTCTTTCCTCTCGGCATGGCTCTGGCCTGGGCCGGCGTCCTGCACTGGCTGCTTCATGCGCTCGGAGTGCTGCCCGATTACCGGCCGGTGTTTCACTCCATCGTCCAGATCCAGGGGTTCATGACCTGTTTTGCCCTGGGATTCCTCTTCACCGCCATCCCGCGCCGGACCGGAACGGCGCCGCCCTCCGCCTGGGAGCTGGGGGCCGGCCTGGCGCTTCCGGTCGGCTGTGCCATGGCCGCCTGGTATCAGCGCTGGGCCCTCTCGCAGCTCTGCTGGTTGGTGCTGGTGCTGATGCTGATCCAGTTCATCGTCCGGCGGTTCCATTCGGCGGCCGCGGCGCGCCGGCCGCCCACCAGCTTTCTCTGGATCCCGTTCTCCTTCGCCATGGGCGTGGCCGGCTCGCTCCTCACCTCGTCGCTGGGACTCCTCGGACCGCAAGCGTTCTGGCTGCACAACCTGGGCAAGGGACTGCTTTTCCAGGGATTGTTCCTGGGACTGGTCGTTGGAATCGGCGGCATGATCCTCCCTTTGATCACCCGGGGAATGGCGCCGCCGGACGCGCGGCGCGGAGAGTGGCTTGCCCGCGCCGGACACGGCGCGGCCGCCGTGACCCTGGCGGCCAGCTTCTGGGTCGAGAACACGCGCTCCCTGCGCGCCGGGTACGCCCTGCGCGGAGCCGTCATCTTGACGCTGCTTCTGGTGTCCGCCGGCCTGGCCCATCGTCCCCGGGTGGCTGGCTGGCATCGCCGCGCGGTCTGGTTGTCCGCCTGGCTGATACCGGCGGGGTATTTCCTGGGCGCCCTCTTCCCGGCGCAGAGCAAGGCGGGGCTTCATGTGGTCTTCCTGGGCGGCTTCGCCCTCATGGCCTGGTCCGTGGGGCTCCATGTCACCCTGGCTCATGGCGGGTACCGGGAGATGATCCTGGGCCGGCCCTGGCAGGTGCCGGCCTACACCCTTCTCCTCCTGGGAGCCATGATCCTGCGCGCCCTGATGGAGTTCGACCAGGCTCGTTTTTTCGTCTGGCTCGGCTCCTCGGCGGCCGCGTTTCTCCTGGCCTCGTTGATCTGGGCCTCGGTGGCCCTGGTCCGGCTGCGCCGGAAAGACAGCCGGCCCGGTCCGGCGGCCGGATGGATCGGGGCCGACCCGGGGAAGGGAAGCGGGTGACGTCCGGAACGAAGATGGAGTGGATCTCGGCTCCGGCGTTTCTGGCCGCCGTCCTGGCGCTGGCCGCGATTTTCACCCTGCGCGCGGCCTGGATCGAATACGACACGTACGACGAGTCCCGCCACCTGGAGTGGTCGCAGCGTCTCCTGGACACCGGAGAGACGGAACGGTTCAGCCGGATGACCTTCAACTCCAAGACCCCGATCTGCCTGGCAAACGCGGCGGCCCGCGAGGCGGCGGCGGCGTGGGGAGGGCGGGCGCGCTTCGCGGCGCGCCTGCCGACCCTGGGCTGGCTGGTCTGCGTGGTGCTGGTCACCTACAGGCTGGCGCGGCGGGTCACCGATCGGAAAGGAGCTTCCCTGGCCGTTCTTCCGGTGGCCCTGGACCTCAATTTCATTGCTCACGGGAGCCTGGCCACGGTGGATGTCGCCTTTGCCGCCAGCGCTCTCCTGACTGTGGTTGCCCTCGCCCGGTTCGCCGAGCGGCCGACCGTGGCCCGTGCGGCTCTGGTGGGCCTCGCCCTGGGCCTGGCATTCAGCGCCAAGTTCAGCGCCGTCCTGTTGCTTGGGCCGCTGGTGCTGATGCCGCTCGCCGTGGAAGACTGGCGGCCGGGCCTGTTCCCCTGGCTGAGGCGCGTCGTTCCGGGGCTGGTGCTGGTCGCCGGCGTGGCCGCCGGGGTGATCTGCAGCTTCTATCTCTTTCAGCATGTGGCCTTGCCCCTGGCGGACCTGCACCCGCGCTCGGCGGTGTTCCAGCGCCTGGCGGCCGCGGCCCCGCGCCTGCGGCTGCCCCTTCCCCGTGATTTTCTGACCGGTCTCGATCAGGTGCTGGCCGATGAGCGGACTCGGAGCTGGCACGTCTACCTTCTGGGGCATGTCCGCCCGGACTCGGTCTGGTACTACTTCCCCGTAGTCTGGGCCCTGAAGACTCCGGTCCTGGTGGCTGCCGGGATCGTTCTCGGCCTCCTGGATGGCCTGCGCTCCGGGCGGCTCTGGCGTCTTCCGCTGCAGCGCTACCTGTTCGCCGCCTGGATTGTTCTGCTGACTTACTTCTCGTTCTTCTTCCGGGCCCAGATCGGCTTGCGCTTCGTGCTCATCTGTATGCCGGTGGCCGCGGTGCTCGCTGCTCCCGCCTGGAGGCGATGGCTGGAGCGACCCCTGGGTCGGGCGGGCCTCGCGGCCGGCGCCGGCACCCTCCTGGTGGGCAACCTTCTCTTCCTGGGCAACCCGCTGGCCTATACCAATCTGGCGGTCTGGCCCAAGGCGAAGGTCTACCGGCTCATCGCCGACTCCAACATCGACTGGGGGCAGAATGCCGACCGGGATCATCATCTCATCCGCATGTCGCGGTTCGCCGCGGCAGAGGTCAACCCGCCCCACCCGCAGCCGGGCCTGAATGCCGTGGATCTCAACCGGCTGGTGGGGATCTTCGGCGACCCCCGGCGTTACCAGTGGCTGCGCGAAAATCTCGAGCCGGTGGGACATTTCCGCCATACGTACATCCTCTTTGATCTTCCAGAGCCGACCTTCGCGCGCTTTCTGGAAGAGGACCGCCGGCTGGTCTCCCCTCCCGCTCTGGATCGGTTCTGTCCGGAGGGGTTGCGCTTTGCCGCGGTCGCCCCCTCCACTCCGGTTCGCCTGGAGCGGGAAGACGGGGCGCCGGACTCGGTGCTCTGCCTGCGGGTCGAGCGTCCCTCGCGGCTCGTGGTCGCCACACGCCTCGGAGAGGTTTACGTCGGGCCCTCGGCGATGGTGCCGGGGCGCTGGACACGGGTCACCCGGGATGAACGGGGCTATTACCTGCTGGAGCCGGGCGGGCATGCGGTCTCCCTGCGCGGCGATGCGGCCTGGCAAGGCACCCTGACCCTAGGAGGGGAGGGCGGGAGGGTGGCGCGCCTGCAGGCGCCGGCAGGCTCCACCTACCGGCAGGTCCGCCTGGAGGACGGCGCGCCGCTTACCTCGCGGCCCGCTTCCCCGCAGTAGCGGCTGGGCGGCGGCGGGGAAGGCAGGGCGCCCCGCGCTCGCCCCGCTCTGGTTGCCGGCGTCAGGCGCATGGGCCAGAATGCCTGCCGTGAACCGGCCGCTCAGGACCCTTCATGTCAACACCGAACCCACCTGGCGTGGAGGCGAGCAGCAGATGTTCTACCTGGTCAATGCCCTCAGGGAGCGCGGCCACCGGGTGACGGTGGCCTGCCAGCCGGACGGCCGTCTCGCGGAACGGCTGCTCGAGGCAAGGCACGATGTACGGAAGATTCCCATGCGCGGGGAAGGCGACCTGGGCGCCGTCTGGCGCTTGCGCCGGCTCATGACCAGGGAGGCGTTCGATCTGGTGCACAGCCATACGAGTCATGCCCACACACTCACCGGCCTGGCGGCGCCCCAAGGCCTGCCCCGGATCGTGCATCGCCGGGTCGATTTCTCCATCTACCGCCATTCCTTTCTGGGTCTCAACCGGTGGAAATACATTCACCTGGCGGATCGCTTCGTGACCACCAGCGGTTTCATCAAGCAGGTGATGGTGCGCGATGGAATCCCGGCGCGGGGGATCGAGGTCGTCCACAGCGCCACCGACCCGCGCCGGTTCGAGGCGGTGGATCCCGCTGGGCTACGGGAGGAGCTGGGGATCCCGCCGGATGCGCCCATGGTTCTCAACGTCGGGCACCTGACCGATCACAAGGGCCAGCGGTACTTGGTGGAGGCGGTGCCTCGCCTGCTCCAGCAGGTGCCGCGAGCCTACGTGGTGATCGTGGGGGGAGGGGAACTGGAGGCGGATCTCAAGGCGCGGGCGCAGGCGACCGGGCGGGCCGGACGTGTCCTCTTCGCGGGCTTTCGCTGGGACATTCCCAGGTTCCTGGCTGCCGCCGATGTCTTCTGTCTCTCCAGCCACATGGAGGGAATCGGCGGCAGCATCCTGGAGGCGATGGCGGCCGGGCGCCCCGCGGTGGCCACCCGGGCGGGGGGTATTCCCGAGGTGGTGGAGGATGGACGAAACGGCCTGTTGTGCCCGGTGCGCGACCCGGCCGCCTTGGCGGACGCCTGTGCCCGGCTGCTCCTGGAGCCCGGCCTGGCGAAACGCCTGGCGGAGGAAGGGCGGCGCACCGTCCGCGAGGGGTACACCCCCGAGCGCTTGGCGGAGCAAACCCTGGCGGTCTACCGCAAGGTCCTGGCCGGCTAAGGCGGGGCCGGTGAAAGTCGACCGAGCGGGACGCGGAACCTATATTGGCCGTGCTCGGAGCTCAGCCGGTGCAGGGAATTCTGTCGTTTCATCCCGTGGACCCTGATTTTTTCCAGGGATTGATCGAGCCCCTGGTGGCCGGCCGCAAGGTGAACCCGGAAGAGTATCTCGATGCGGCCCGGGCCTGCCGCGTGCCGGCGTGGCGCACCAGCCAGTACGTCCATCTCCTGGAATCGCTGCGCCTGGAGATGAGTCCGCCGCCGCCGGCCCCCGACGCCTCCCGCTGGCAGAAGGCGCGCGCCTGGATGGAGCGCATCGATCACCGCCCCGGCCCGCTGGTGAAGGCGGTCGCCCGGGCCGTCGATCCCGATCTGCACCTGCGCGGAAGACCGTTCTTTGTCACGGAGGACTCTCCCGAGAAGGTGGCCTCGGTGGTGGATGACTACCTGGGCGCCGGCACTCCCGCGGCGGTGGATCTGCTGGTGCGGGGCCAGCTCTCCCGCCTGGACCCGGATCTTGCCGAGCAGGTGCGGCTCGACGCGGATCAGGGCAGCGGCTGGGACGGCGCCGACCGGGCCGCTCTGCTCGACCGTCTCCGGGGCGTGCGGGACCTGGCCAGGGCCGCCTTGGTCGGAGAGACATGGTCGGACCGGGGCGGCCGGCCGGAGGCGGCCCGCGAAGTCCTTTCCCGGGAGCTTCCATGGCGCGCGGTCTCCTTGCACAGCCGCGCCGCCCCCTTCTGGATCGCCAGGGATGTGGACGGGCTGGGGGAGTTATGTCGCGCCGCCGGCGTGGAAAGCCCCGACTGCCTGATCCCCGCGTGGTGCCTGTTTCCAGCGGCCTGCGAGACCTTTCCCCGGCTTCAGGAAGCGCTCACCATGGACGTGCGCCGGCCAGGCGATGTGGGAGGTTATGTTCCACCGGGCCGCGTCGAGGAGCTGCTGGAGTTTCTGGCGTGCTGCGGCGCGGTGATCATCCGCGCCGCGACCCGGGCGGGGGAGGGACCGGCATGCTCCATGCTGCTGAAAAAGATCCGGGAGTGTGCCAGGTATGCCCTGCGTCGAGGGCGCGGATACCTCGAGGCGTCCGGGATCGTTCCGGCCGGGGTCGAGGAGAGAGAGGACGGCCGGATGCGCTAGCGGGACGGGGCCTTTCTTCCGGGCCGACCCTTGATGTGCTTAGATCCGGCTCTTCACTGGCGCCGATGGTGGGTATAGCTCAGTCGGTAGAGCACCGGGTTGTGGCCCCGGGTGTCGTGGGTTCAAATCCCACTACTCACCCCATACCATACCCGGCTGCGCACCCAGCGCAGCCTGAGCCACACGCCGCGCCGGATCGGGCGGCGTGTGGCCTTTCGTTCCGTTCCCACCAGTCCCGGTCGGCCCTGAACGGGCGCTCGAAGAGCGCCACCTCGAACCGGGGCCCTTGTGGGCGTCCGCGTCCTTCTTCCAGGTGGCGTGGTTGATGAACTTCGGGAGGCAGTCCTTCAGGAGATCGGGCGTCACCTCCGGGTGGTCCAGGATGCCGGAGAGGTAGCGGATCGTCCTCTCGGCCAGGTCCACCCGCATCGAGGTCTGCTCCAGCTTGGAGTTCTCCTCGCCCATCCGTGACAGGGTCTCCTCGAGGTCCTTCTTCTCCCGTTCGAACTCCCGGCACCGGAGCAGCATGGCCTCGGGAGGCTCCCCCTCCATGCGGGCCATCAGCTTCACGAGATTCGTGGCCTGCCGCCGGTTCTCGGCCAGTTGTTCTTTGACTTGGTCCCGCTCCCGCCGCAGCGACCGGAGCGACTCGGCGAAGGAGGCGTCGCGGTCCTCGCACAGCTTCCGCACGAGGTCGTCCCGGAGGGCCAGCTGCTTGACGTATTCGAAGACGTGCCGGTCCGCCTCGACGGCGTCCAGGTAGTTCTGCCTGCAGTCGAGGCCGGCCGTCTTGTCGGCGCGGCTGCAGATGTAGTAGTGGTACGGGTTGCCGCCCCGGCCCATGCTCGTCCGGGGCACCATCTTCCCCCTGCAGTATCCGCACAGAACCAGGCCCTGGAGCAGGTAGTCGTACTGCCTCGCGTTGCTCTTCCCGTTCCCGTTCCGCCGGTTGTTCTGCTCGAGCGACTCGAGAATCCGCCGGTACGTCGCCTGGTCGCGGATCGCGTCGTGGCTGCCCTTGAACGTCTCCCCGTTGTAGGAGATGAGGCCCACGTAGATCGGGTTCCGCAGGACCCGGGAGATGGCGTCCTTGGTGAGCGTGCGCCCCTTGCGGGAACGGATGCCATTCTGGTACGCGAGCTTCGCCACCTTGTTCAGGCTGCGAGTGTCGAGGTAGGCGGCATCCAGGAAGCGGACCCACTCCACCTCCTTCGGCACCAGCCGATACCGCTTCTCGTGCATCTCGTACCCGATGGGCGGTGGCCCGATGGGCAGCCCCTTGCCCGCGCGCCACGCCATCTTCTCGCGAGTCCGCTCCGAGATCTGTTCGCGCTCGAACTGGGCCAGCGCAATCATGATCGTGGTCATGACCCGCCCCGACGCGGAAGCGGTGTTGATCTCCTCCTTGAGGGACACGAGCTTGACGTCGTACCGCTCGAACTCCTCGACGAGCGTCAGGAAGTCGACAACGTTGCGCGAGATGCGGTCGATCTTGGTGAAGACAACGACGTCCACGAGCCGGGCCCGGACCTTCGCCATGAGCTGGGAGAATCCCGGACGATCCAGATCCTTCCCCGAGCGACCCTTTGCCCTGCCGTCCTTCTCCTCGCCCTCGACGAACTCATAAGCGAGCGTCCAGTTCTGCCCGGCGCGCTGCTTGTCCTCGATGTATCGGACCAGGCGATCCCGCTGGGTGTCGAGCGACGAGTCTTCCTTGGAGGCCTGCTTGTCTGTCGAGACGCGGCAGTAGAGGGTAACCCGCTGGATTTTCGACGCTTCGCCGTTCGACTTCATAACGATGCCCCACCTCGCTCGGGCAATCCTGGCGGGCACATGAGGGCATGGCGTCGCCGAAGGATCAACTCGATTCGGAAGGCGGGCTGGGGATCGGCTGCGCCGATTCCGTTGCGGCCGATTCCCGCAAGATGCGCAGAAAGGCGTCGAGGAGAATCGCTTGCCGCTCCTCTTCGTCCATCTAGCGATAGGGGTGTATGTCTCCCGGCGGGGCGCCGTCTAGCGAGGGGACAATGCACACCTCGTAGTGCAGTTCGGGACGGCGTCTTCGTCGCATGGTTCCGTCGCACGTGGCTTTCACCGAGCGAGTCTCCTCTACTCGGTAAAGGCCCCTGGAGCCGCGCGACGGAGACAGGCCGATGCGGACTTGTCCCGCGGCAACGGTAGTTGCGCCGTTCGTCATGCATCCTGTTTTCTGGACCTCCGAAAGAGGACGTTCGAGACGATGGCGTCGTGCCGGGCCCGGACGAGGTCGCCGTCCAACTCCACGCGACCCGTGTAGAAACGGTTTCGCAGCATCCCCTGGATCGTGGACGGCCGCCACCCGCCGCCGTTCCGCGTCGGGGCCTTCTCCTCGCGCAGGGCCTTGGCGATGGCGGGCAGGCTCCGGCCCTCGGCCGCCCGGCGGAAGATGCGCTCGACGACGGCCGCCTCCTCGGGCACGACGGTGATGGTCCCGTCGTGGGTGCGCCGGTAGCCGTAGGCGATCCACCCGCCCCGGTACTTGCCCTCGGAGCCCTTGCGCTTGAGGCCCTTGTGCAGCCGCTCGCAGATCACGCGGCCCTCGAACTGGGCCAGGGACGCCATGATGTTTCGGAAGAGTTGGCCCGTGGGCGTGGAGGTGTCGATGTTCTCGCGCAGGAACACCGTGTTGACGCCCTCGGCACGAAGGGCGCGGTCGATGTCGATGACGTCCTTGACGGACCGGCCGGCGCGGTCGATCGAGGGGAAGATGACCGCGCCCAGCCCGAGTCCCTTCGCCTCGACCAGGAGCTTGTTCAGGGCGGGGCGCTCCTTCAGGTAGCCGGATACCCCTTCCTCCCGGTAGATCCCGACGAGCTCCCACTGCTTGAACAGGGCGAAGCGCTTGATGTCCGTCTCCTGCGCGCCGAGGCCGTACCCGTTCCTCGCCGCCCGTTCCTGGGAGACGCGGATGTAGCCCGCGGCGCGTCTGGGGTCACCGGCCACCGCGCGCCTCCCTCCGGGACGATCCCGCCGGCCCTGGCGTCCTGGTCCAAGGCGATGCCGCAAGCTGTAAGCTGTTTTCCCACAACATGTTGGGCGGCTCCATGCCTTGGACATGAGGGCGTGGGGGTGCACGGAAGTCAACTCGATCTTCCGGCCGGGAGGGAATTCAACGGGCAGTTCGGGCGGTAGGCTCGCGAATGTCGGGTCCACCGGACATTGGCCGCAAGGCGCTCGCGGACAGGCGGTTACGGCCGCCCTGGGCCGCTCCGTCGGCGCACAGCGCCAGGAGGTCGGGCCGGGGCGCTGGGCGGCCCACGGCGCGGATTTCTGACCGCGTAACTATTTGACGTGTGCGGAGTTACGGAGCGCCGACCCCATGGGCAAAGACGCCGCGTATGGCCGTGTCGGGAACTGGGCCGAATCGAAGGCCGCGCGGGCAAAGCCGGACGCTGCCGTTCGGGGAAATGAACCCGAAGTTCGCCCGCTCTACAGCTTCGTTTACGTGAAAGGGTCTCGATTACGAACTCACCCGGACGAGTCTTGCGATCCCGGGCCGCAATTCGCCCATCACGGTCTGGAAGCCGGGCAGTTCGGGTACCAGCGGGCCGAGCCACTGGTCCCAGGTCTTCTCGACGTAGGCGAGCATCTTCTCCTGGAAGAAATCATCCGGCCCCGCGAAGGTCACGTTCCGCACAGCGCACTTCTCCCGCAGGAAGGAGGCGAAGTCGGAAAGGTCCATCTGTTTCCGGTAGGCCCCGAGCACTCGCCAAAGGTCGTAGTAGTCTCGGGCGCGCGACCGGCTCCAGCCCCGTTCTTCGAGCTTCTCGACGTGTTGCAGGATCGCGCGCAGCTTCTCCGCGACGATCTCCTCCAGGGAATAGACTCGGACCTCCACTTTGAGCGGCTCACCGTACTCGTGGATGATCTTCCGGTTCGGCGAGGGCTTGAGGATCTTCTCGTCCACCGCCGTCTCGATCATGACTCGCGTCTGCGGTTGCTTCTGCCACGGCAGGCGCGCGTGGATCGTGAAGGCCTCCTGGCCCCCCGGATGAGGGCCTTTCTCCGTGTAGCGCTCGCAGGCAATCTCCACGGGGGCGTACTCGTCCAGCAACTTCGACGCCGCGCTGCAGGCTTCCCGGACGGCGCGCTCCATCGTCTCGCCGGTGGGCACGCCTTCCAGGCCGGAGAAGTCCAGGTCCTCGGAGAAGCGGTAGTCGCCGAAGTAGCACTTCTTGAGGGCGGTCCCGCCCTTGAAGACGAGCGTCTCCCGAAGCGAATCCACTTGCCCGATGCCGGCCAGAACCCAGGAGAGCAGGTAGTCGCGTTCGAGGACGTCCTACGGAACGCCGAGGCGCTTGCGCGCTTCCTGCAGGCGGGTGCGGAGCGGCTTCATGCGTTGACCCTTCCCGGAAGGTTTTCCTGGATCATCCAGCGGGCGTTGCACGGTCCCTTCCGCGGACCCGTGGGATCGAGCTTACGGTAGCCCTTGATCGGGACCGCGATCAATCGTTCAAGCTTCGTAGCGTCGATGTCCTGGTGTTCGAGGACCCAGCCCAGGCGCTTGGCCGTGGCCGCGTCAAGCTTGAGCGCGTGCTCGATGATCCGTTGGAGGTCGAGGTCTGCGCCGCGCACATCGAACGCGTGGAGCACCTCGGAGAAGTCGCCGAAATACTGCGGCATCAAGAGGCCGTCCAGCAATGTGCGTTCAGGCTCGGTGATCGTCACCCGCGCCTCGCCGATCCATGACTTCTCCGTTCCGAAGAACCGGTCGGGCTTCACCTGGACGAACCGGTAAGATGTCCCCGCGACGGTGAAGCCGTCGCGAGCGCGCTTGGCCTTGGCGCCGCGGGTGCGGGGAACGGACGCCTCGGTCGTCGTCAGGACGAACACCTTCCTGGGCGCCTGTTCCGTGAGCCCGTGGTGGTGCAGGGCCGACCAGTGCGAGATGGCCGCCGGATCGACCAGGGCCATCGCGATCTCGAACTCGTGAGCCGGCGTGACGCCGGGCACGGTCGAGGAGAGCGCGTAGAGCCCCCGGCGGAGCGACACGATCCAGCCGTTTCGCCGGAGGTGGTAAAGGGCCTCCCACAGGTAGGCGTCCTTGAGGCCCACCCGGGACGCCAGCTCGCGGGCCCGATCCGTGGAGAAGACACGGTCTCCCTCGTTGGCGAGGAGCCGAACGAGCTCGATGCCGACCTGGGACTTCTTTAGATTCTGTCCAGCACTCATTGGACGAATTCCAACTTTTGCGTGTCTCGATCTACGCGCACTCCGATTCGTCACTATACGGCAAACGTTGGAAGCTGTCAAATGTTCGCAAGAATAAATCTATCTACTGTCCTGAGATATGGCCCGTACATGTGGGGTAAGGAGGGGCCTTTCCTACCGAGCACACGCGTCCGCGCCATCCAAGACCGAGGGGGTCAACCTCGAAATTTGTACAACTCGTTGACATACAAGTAGTTATATAGGTTCACCCCCTGAGGTTGACCCCCGAGGACCCCTCAACGCGTTCACCGCGAAACTCAGCTCGCGCCTTACTTTCAGGGTGGCCCGAATTTTTCGCGCGCGGGGTCAACCTTAAACCGCATAGTCTTATAAGTATTTTACAATCAAGAAGTTATAAGCATTTTGAGGTTGACCCCCGCCCTACGCGGCTCGGTCGGCAACAAGAGCGGCTCCCTCTCGAACCGCCTCCGCGCCGTCCTCCAGGCGTAGCTCGCGTCACCTGCCTTCGCCGCCGCGCGGCAGGCAGGCCAGGCCCGGTCGAACGCTGACCGGGCCTCTCTTCGGTGAGTCCCTGGACCATCCGGCCGCGCCACGAAGTCCCTGCGTGCCCCAGCGTCGGGCCTCTCTCTTTGGACGCCGATCCGCCCTTGACAGGAACGAGCAGAAATAGGTAATAACGTTCCGTCAATGAGAACCCTTGAACGCCGTCAGTCTGTGGCTGGAGATGCGCGCGATGGCTGAACCCACCGGGGAGGTTCTCACCATCGAGGAGCTCTCGGAGTACCTGAAGATCCCGAAGTCCACGCTCTACAAGCTGGTGCGGGAGGGCTCCGTCCCCTGCCAGAAGGTGGGCAAGCATTGGCGGTTCCACAAGGAGGCCATCGACGAGTGGCTGCGGCAGCACCCGGAGCACGGGGACACGAAGAGGAAGGTCCGGTGAACAACTTCGGCGAGAAGGTCAGCTTCATCTGGTCGGTCGCCGACCTGCTGCGCGGTCCCTACCGGCCGAACCAGTACAAGGACGTCATGCTCCCGATGACGGTCCTGCGGCGCCTCGACTGCGTCCTGGAGCCGACGAAGGAGAAGATCCTCGAGGCCAACAAGAAGTGGAGCGGCAAGGGGAAGGGCGTCCTCGATGCGAAGCTGATCCGGGCCGCCGGCGCTCCCTTCTACAACACGAGCCGCTACACCTTCGAGAAGCTCAAGGGCGACCCCAACAACATCGCGGCCAACCTGACGAACTACATCAAAGGCTTCTCCAGCCGGGCCCGCGAGATCATCGAGCACTTCGGCTTCGAGGAGCACATCGCCAAGCTCGACAAGTCGGACCGCCTTTTTCTCCTCATCTCGAAGTTCTGCGAGATCGACCTCCATCCCGACACGGTCTCGAACATCGAGATGGGCTACATCTTCGAGGAACTCATCCGGCGCTTCAACGAGGCGTCGAACGAGGAGGCGGGCGACCACTTCACGCCCCGCGAGGTCATCCGCCTCATGGTGAACCTGCTCTTCCTCCCCGACAGCGAGATCCTGACGACCAAGGGGATCGTGAAGACGCTCTACGACCCCGCGTGCGGCACGGGCGGCATGCTGTCCGTCGCCGAGGGATACGTGCGGGAGCTCAACCCGGACGCGCGGTTGGAGGTCTTCGGCCAGGACTACAACTCCCAGGCGTACGCCATCTGCGGCTCCGACATGATGATCAAGGGCCACGACATCAACAACATCCGCTTCGGCGACAGCTTCACGGACGACCACTTGGCCGGGAAGAAGTTCAACTACATGCTCGCCAACCCCCCCTTCGGGGTGAAGTGGGAGGCCCAGGCCGACTTCATCAAGCGCGAGCGCGACGAGCAGGGCTTCGGCGGGCGGTTCGGCGCCGGCGTGCCACGCATCAACGACGGCTCCCTGCTCTTCCTTCAGCACATGATCAGCAAGATGAAGGAGCCCAAGGAGGGCGGAACGCGCCTCGCCATCGTCTTCAACGGCTCGCCGCTGTTCACCGGCTCCGCCGGTGCCGGCGAGAGTGAGATCCGGCGCTGGATCGTCGAGAACGACTGGCTCGAAGGGATCGTCGCGCTCCCCGATCAGCTCTTCTACAACACCGGCATTTACACGTTCCTCTGGATCGTCACGAACCGGAAGGCAAAGGAGCGCCGGGGCAAGGTGCAGCTCGTCAACGCCACAAGCTTCTTCAAGAAGATGCGACGGAGCCTCGGGAACAAGCGCCACGAGATCTGCGAACCCCAGCGCGATGAGATCACGCAGCTCTACGGCGAGTTCAAGGAGGGCGAGCACGTCCGCATCTTCGACAACGAGGACTTCGGCTTCCGCCGCATAACGGTCGAGCGCCCCCTACGGCTGAACTTCGCCGTCACGGACGAGCGACTCACCGTCCTCCAGGCGGACTCGGCCTTCCAGAGTCTGGCGACCAGCAAGAAGCGGAAGGACAAGAAGGCCGCCGAAGCCGAGATCGCAGCCGGACGGAAGCAGCAGCAGGCGATCCTGGATGCGCTAAAGGGCCTAGCCAAGGGCGGGGTCCTGAAGAGCCGGGATGCGTTCGCGGAGAAGGTGAAGGCAGCCTTCAAGCAGGCCGCGGTCAAAGTCCCGGCGGCTCTATTCGGCAAGGTCCTGCTGGCCTTGGCCGAACGCGACGAGACGGCTGGCGTCTGCAAGGATGCGAAGGGTAACGTCGAGCCCGATCCGTCGCTCCGCGACTACGAGAACGTCCCGCTAAAGGAGGATGTCGACGCCTACATGAAGCGCGAGGTCCTCCCGCACGTCCCCGACGCCTGGGTGGACGAATCGAAGACCAAGGTCGGCTACGAGATTCCGATGACGCGGTACTTCTTCAAGTATGCACCAGTTGATGACCTGACTGAAATCGAGTCTGGCATCGAGCGAACCATCGGATCTCTCCATCGCATGCTTGCTGAGGTGGAGGTGGAAAAGTGACGCCGGTTACGCCTGGTGACCGATTCGTGCCGTGGTTGGACACACTGCCGTCGTCGTGGAAGGTCAGGCCGCTCAAGTACGGCGTCGCGATCAATCCACAGGTCCTACTGGAATCGACGCCGGGCCGCTACGAATTCAGATACATCGACATCAGCGCTGTCACGGCCACCGGCCACATTGAGCCCTCGGAGCCGATGACGTTTGACGATGCACCTACGCGTCCACGTCGGGTCGTTCGGCGTGGCGATACGATCATTTCGACGGTCCGGACCTACCTCAAGGCCATCGCCTACATCGGGCAGGACGATCCAGATCTGATCTGTTCAACGGGGTTTGCCGTACTTCGTCCTACACGCGTCATGTGGCCGAAGTTCCTCTTCTATTGGGTCCGCTCGTCACTAATTGTCGACGAGATCTGTGCCCGCTCCGTTGGTGTCAGTTACCGGCAATCAATGCGATAGAGATTGGGAACCTTCCGTGGCCCATGATTACTCTCGCCGAGCAGAAGGCCATCGCGGAGTACCTGGACGCGAGTCTGAGGAAGGTTGACGCAATGCTCCACGAGGCCTGTACCCTGGTTGCTTCGGGCACGGCAAACGGCGGACTTATTGTAGGCTCATAGGTAAGATCTTATCAACCGTTGAAAACAGATCACTTATCGACAAAGGAGA
>JBHHYE010000037.1:0-28639 GCA_046757405.1 Acidobacteriota bacterium
GTCTTCGAGAGCCAGGCAGTCGCCGCCTTTTCCGCCGGGGCAGTAGCGTCCCTTCCCGTAAAGGCTCTCCATGGAGGCTGCCACCCGGGCCAGCTCTTGCCGCCGGCCGGGGTCGCTGGGCGAGGCGAGAGGGAGGGAGACCCGGAGCCGCTGGAGCTTGCGCGCCACGTCAGGCGGCAAGTCCAGCCCCTGGAAGCGCGTGGCTTCCGAGGCCAGCTCGGCCGTGGCGGCGAGGAGCTTCTCGTAGGCATCCGCGGCTATCCGTTCGGTGTCCTGGGTGATAAAGTTGGCCTGCACCCACCCGGCGCGGCCGGACTTCTCGGCGAGGAGCGCCAGGCGCGTCTCGGCCCGGCGCGTGAAAGCGATCGCTTCGGCGACGGTGGGAGCGCTGGTGGCTCCGGGAGCTGGATCGTTCTCCTGAGTCCGGCCCAGTGGGGGTGCTATCAGGGTCCATGCCGCGCAGAGCATGGCCCCCACCGCCATCCGCTGCCCTGTCACGTACCGTGTCATGAGATTCCTCCCGGCCGCAGTATACTAGCGCGCATGGCTGCGAGCGACGCCCCATTCCAGCCCAGGCTCATTGTGGTCGGCGGAGGGATCGCGGGCTCGGCGGTGGTCCTGCGCGCCGGTCAGTACCATCTCCCGACCCTCTGGCTGCGGGGTGACCGGCGGACGCGGCGGGCCAGCAGGGCTGCCTACGTGCGCAACATCGACAACATGATCGGTGTGCATCCCTGGATGGTCCGGGACAAGGTGGTTGCGTTGTTACAGGAATCCCATCCCGAGGCGGCCCGGCGCGTTGCCGAGGCCCATCTTCATATCTCCGCCGAGGATCTGATCGACAACGCCCGCGCCCGGGTCGAGAAGCAGTTTCCCAGCTGGGTGCAGTTCCGTGATGTTCGCGCCGTCAAGGCAGCGCGTGTGGAGGCCGGATTCCAGGTGGAAGGCGGCGACGGATCCACCTGGGTGGCTCCATTCCTGGTTCTGGCGACGGGCGTGATGGATCGACAGCCGGTCATCCACAAGGTCAAGGGGGAGAAATCCCAGGCCGGGATCCACTGGGTCTTTCCGTATGCCAACCGGGAGACGCTTCTCTACTGCATCCGCTGTGAGGGCCACCTGACCGCGGGGCAGAGGCTCGCGGTCCTCGGGAGCGGACCGGCCGCCGCCCATGTGGCCCTCATGGCCAGGGAGCGCTACGGGATCCAGGTTTCGGTGCTCACCACAGGCGAGCCGCGCACCTGGAGCGACCCGCTGCAAGCCAGGCTCGACCAGGCGGGCGTCCAGGTCCTCGACGGCTGCCTGCGGGACATCGAGGGCGAGGCCCGGGGCGACCAGCTGCGAGGCTTTCTCTTCGCGGATGGATCCCGGATCTCGGTCGATCTGGCGCTGGTGGCCATGGGTCTTCACCGGGTCTACAACGATCTCGCCCGCCAGCTGGGGGCGGAGCTCGAATCCTCTCCGGAGCCGGAGGATCTCCGCCATGTCCTCATCAGCGCGGAGGGCGAGACCAGCGTGGCGAATCTGTTTGCCGTGGGCGACATGACCCGGGAAGCGACCCGGCCGATCATGAAGCAAATTTATACGGCGCAGGAATACGCGGTCCGCGCGGTGGACACCATCGACCGCCGCCGGCGGCTGGAGGCCGGCGGCCCGGATGGGACGGGGCGCTAGGCGCGGCCGGCCGCGTGGTGATCCATGAGCACCCGCGCGATGCAGCAGGTCAGCGCCTTCCCGGTGGCGATCTCGAGAAACTCGTTGGGCCCATGGGCGTTGGACTGGGGGCCCAGGACTCCCGTGATCATGAACTGGGCCTCGGGGAACCGGGCGCCCAGCATCCCCATGAACGGGATCGAGCCCCCTTCTCCCATGTAGCAGACGTCGTGGCCGAAGAAATCGGTGGAGGCCTGGCGAGCGCTCTTCTCGAGCCATGCAGCCAGGCGCGGCGCCTCCCAGCCGGCCGCTCCTTGCTCCGGTGTGAAGGTGACCCGGGCGCCGTAGGGCGGGTCCTTTTCCAGCAGATTCTTGACCACCCGGGCGGCCTTGGCGGGATCGGTGTGGGGCGGGATGCGCAGGGAGACCTTCACCGCCGTGCAGGGTCGGAGCACGTTGCCGGCACTGATGAGGGGCGGCAGGCCGTCGATCCCGGTGATCGCCAGCTGCGGGCGCCAGGTGCGGTTGAGAAGGAGCTCCTCGGGGTCGGTGGTCACCGGTTGCATTCCGTCGATGAACGGAAATTTCGCGTAGATATCCTTCCCCAGGACCTGGGCCGCCCGGCTGGCCTGCTCGAGGCGGGCAGGAGGCACCGGGACATGAAGCTCTCGAGGCAGGATCCGGCCGGTGGCGGGATCCTCCAGCCGGCTGAGAAGGTGGCGGAGAATGCGGAAGCTGGAGGCGACGATGCCGCTGGCATCGCCCGAATGAACTCCCTCCTCGAGAACGACCACTTCGAGGTTGCCGCCGACCATCCCGCGCAATGAAGTGGTGACCCAGAGCTGGTCGTAATTGCCGCATCCGGAATCCAGGCACACTACCAGGCTCGGCGTGCCAATGCGGTCCTTGAGGGTCTCGATGTAAGTGGGGAGATCGGTGCTGCCGCTCTCCTCGCAGGCTTCGATGATCACCACGCACCGCGCGTGGGGGATGTTCTGCTCCCCGAGAGCCTGGATGGCGGTCAGGGAGCCGAAGACCGCGTAGCCGTCATCCGCGCCCCCCCTTCCGTAGAGCCGGCCGTCGCGGAGCACCGGCTGGTACGGATGCAGGCCTTGGTTCCACGGCTCCATTGGCGGTTGCTTGTCCAGGTGCCCGTAGAGCAGGACCGTGTCTTCTCCGGTGCCGGGGATTTCGATGTAGAGAAGGGGGGTCCTCCCCTCGAGGCGCAGGATCTCCATCTCGAGCCCGGGAATGGCGCGTGAGCGCGCCCATCGGGCGGCCAGATCCACGGCCTGATCGAGGTAGCCGTTCCGGCTCCACTCCGCGTCGAAGGCCGGAGACTGGTTGGGTATGGTGATGTACTCCTGCAGGGCGGGAAGGATGCTGTTCTCCCAGACCCCGTCAACGAAAGCACCTGTCTTTTTCGGATCCATGTTGTCTTCCCCCTTTGGCCTGCTGAGCGGAAGAGCAAGATACCATTTCAGATTGGGATGCGCCGCCCGCTTCTCAGCATCCAGAGCTCGGCGCGCACCGGCCGGGAGCGGCCGAAGGCCCGGTCCACCGCCCGGGCGTAGAGCCGGAGCTGGGGGCCGTACCGCCGCCTCAGGCGCCGGGCGTCTTCATCCAGGTCGGTCTTGTAGTCGGCAACCACCAGGGAACGGTCCCGGTCCTGATAGAGAAGATCGATACGGCCGCGCCAGTGGGCGCCGTCCTCGGTCTGCACCAGGACCGGGACCTCCCGGCCAAGCCGGTGGACCGCGGTGAAGTGGGCCGCCAGGGGCGAGGCGAGAAACGCATCCAGGACCGGCCGTCCCATGGCGAGGATCCGCGCCGCCGGCAGGCCGGTCTCGCCGGCCAGGGCGCGGGCCGCGGTCTCGCCGGCCTGGAGGAGCTCGCCGGGGTCGGTTCCACTCCAGGTCTGCAGGAGCCGGTGCATCCAGAGCCCCGCTTCCCGTGCGCCCTGGCGGTGGGCGGCGGGGATCGGCTCGCGGCTCCGGTCACCTGCCTGTTTGTCATGCGGGACCTCGAGAGTGCTGGGCGCTCTCAGGGGGGGAGTCCTGGAGGCGTGCAGGATCTCGAGCGCGCGCGCGTATGTGGCGGCGGCGGGGGCCATCTGCCGCGAACCTTCGGGCGGAGCTTCCCGCCGCCACGCGGCGGCAGGAGGGAACAGGCGGTGCAGGACCCGCCCTCCGGCCAGGAGGGCGCCATGGGCCGGTGGGGGAGCCCACCGGTAATCCCAGGCGCGGAGGGCGTCCAGCCAGGGAGTGTTCCCCCGGGGCGGTCCGGCCATGAGGACCAGTCGATCTTGAGCCCGGGTCAACGCCACGTAGAAAACCCGCATTTCCTCGGCGGATTGCTCCCGTGCCTGGGTCAGCTCATACCAGACACGGACGCCGTTCATGCGCTCGACCGGCGCGCCCATCCCGAGAGCGTAGGCGGGCGCGCCGTGGGGAAGGGTCGGCCGGGCCACGGACGCGGTCTCGCGCGGGGCCGGCGGCCGGCTCTCGCGCGCCAGGTCCGGCAGGATCACCACGCGGTTCTGCAGACCTTTCGCCTTGTGGATGGTCATCACCTTCACGGCATCCGTGGCCTCGTCGGCCAGGGGAGAATCGGCTTCTTGAAGGCCACCTTGCCGCTGCTCGAGAAGATCGAGAACCTCCGCGAGGGGGAGGCTGCCATCGCGCGTCAGCTCCTGGCCCAGGTCGGCCAGCTTCTGCAGATTGGCCACCTGCTGGGCGCCGTCGTGAGCGCAGGCGCTGAGGGGAAGGATGCGGCTGTGGGTCAGGACATGGCGGATGGCGCGGTCGGCCGGCAGGGCGCGGATGGCCTGGGCCATCCGGCGCAGATGATCGACGGCGCGGGCCAGGTTGGGAAACGATGCTGGAGAGATGGAGAGGTCCGCAGGCCATTCCCAGGACGCGCCGGTCGCGGCGTAGGCCGCCAGCTCGGTATCCGGGACGGCTCCGGCCGGGGAGCGGAGAAAGCCCAGAAAGGCGGCTGCATCGCCGGGCTGGGCCAGGCAGCGCAGGAGGGCGAGGAACTGAGTGACCTCGGTGCGGCCCAGAAACTCGCGGCCGCCGTCCACCACGAAGCGGATGCCGGCTTCCCGGAGAGGCTGGAGGTAGAACGACAGGTTTCCGGTGGCGCGGAAGAGAACCGTGATGTCGCCGTAGTGAAAGGTCTTTTTCTCGTGGACCAGCCAGGCGATCTCCCGCGCCAGGACACGGCCCTCAGCCTGCCGCCGCAGGGCGGCGCTCTTCTCCCCGGCACACTGGATGGTCCAGAGCTCCACATCCGGGGAGCCGGAGGCCGCGGGACGCGCGGCGTGGAGGAGCGCGTAGGGAGGCTGGCTGGAGGAGGCCGCCCAGCCGCTTGCCGGAGAGCCGGGGGCGAAGAGGATATTGACCGCCTCGATGATTCCCGGCCGGCTGCGGAAGTTCGCGCTCAGGCTCAACGATCGCCCTCCCACGGCGACGATCCGCTCGGTGGCCCGCTGGAAGGCGTGGTGGTCGGCCCCGCGGAAACGATAGATCGACTGCTTGGGATCCCCGACGATGAACAGCCGGCCGGGGGCGAGGGGAGCCGTGAACGGATCGGCATGCGCCGCCTCGATCTCTTCCGTGATGTAAAAAATGATCTCGTACTGGAGAGGATCCGTGTCCTGGAACTCATCCACCAGCAGCATCCGGTAACGTTGCTTGATCCCGTTCCTGACCCGGGGGTGGTCCCGGAGCAGATCCCGGGTGAGGAGCAGCAGGTCATGGAAGCCGACCAGGCCGCGGGACAGGGCGCGCTCGCGGGCCGCGCGGGCGAAAGGAGCCACCGTCTCCAGGAGATCCTCGAACAGCTCCTCGTCCACGCGGCGCACCGCCCGCAGCAGGGCGAACCCTTCGCGGAAGACCTTTTGCATGAGGGAGGAAAAGGCGGCATCCCCTTTCTTGGAGGGGCGGGGCGCCGACCGATCCAGGCGTCTGGCCAGGTCGGGCTCGGAGCGCAGGGCTTCCAGCATGGCCTCCCTCCCTCCCCGGGTCATGGCCCGTACGACCCGTGTGAGGCTCTCGAGCAGGCCGCGGGTGGCCGTCGTCATCTCGGCCAGCCGCCGCTGGAGTTCCGTGAGATCGCCGTCGAGGCGCTGGAGCTCGCCGGCCAGCAGGCGGCGCAGGTCGGGCGGCGCGACCCGGGCCGCTCGCGCCGGCGCCTCGAGGGATGCCAGGGCCAGGGCCGCCTCCCGGATCAGGCGCAGGGGGACGCGGGAGAGAAGCCGGTGCCAGAGGGGGATCCTCGAGGCCGCGGGACCGAGCTCTGCGGCGCGGAACGCGTCCCACTCTTCCTGGAACAGCCGCAAGCGCCGGTCTCCTTCGTCCAGAACGAAGCGGGGATCGACTCCCGCCTCCACCGGATGAGCCCGTAGGAGGTCGTCGCAGAAGGCGTGGATGGTGGAGACGGTGAGCCGGTCGAGACGTTCCAGGCTTCTGAGCGCGCGGCCGGCCACCTGGCCCGGAGAATGGCCCTGTTCGCCGGTGAGAAAAGCGTACGCCCGTCCGGCGGCGCCGTCCTGTTCCGAGGGTTCGCCGGTCTGCCGGCCGAGCGCGCGAAGAGACTCGAGCCCGTGCGCCAGGCGCACCTTGAGCTCGCCGGCCGCCTTGCGGGTGAAGGTGATGGCCGCGATCTGGTCCACCTGGATGCGGCCCTCGCCGAGAGCCGCCAGGACCCGTTCCACCAGCAAGCTGGTCTTCCCGGTGCCGGCCCCGGCCAGGACCACGAAGTTGGCATCACGCCCCTGGGCCGCCTCCCGCCGTGCCGGCGCGTCAGGAAGAAGGCTGGACCCTGCCAGGCTCATGAGTGCGGCGGCGGCTCGGGAGAGGGCTGGCTGCTCTGCCGCGAAAGATTCCGGTAGTCTGAGGCATCAGGGGCGGCCTGCTCGCGCTGGCGGGTGGGGGGGTGGAGCCGCCGGCAGGCAAGACGGTAGGAACACCAGGAGCAGTGGCGGCCCGGGGCCAGCGGAAAGGCCCCCTCCTGCAGGAGGCGGGCCAGGATGCGCAAGGTGCGCCGGAAGCTCTCTTCCTGGCCGGGTTTCTTCCAGCCATCGAAGACCGCACGGCGGTCGTCGCGCCGCGCCGCGCCGTCTTCCTGGTACTCGGGCCCGACCCCCAGCAGCTCCACCCGGGCCCGGGCGCCGGCCAGCAGGCGGTAGAGCGGCGCCTGGAGACTCCTGCCCGCCAGCATCGAAGCCGGCTTCACCTTCTCGGAGAGGGAGCCGGATGTCTTGTACTCGCCCACCACCGGTTGCTCCGGGCCTCCCAGACGGCGATCGAACCGGCCCACTACCTGGAGAACCACTTGTTCGCCGAGATCCAGGACCTGCTGGCGTCTTTCCTCGAAGGCCGCCTGGACGTTCCCGGCCGTCGGCCAGCGCTCCAGGTCTTCCTCGAGGAAGCGCTCCACCGACTGGCGCCACCGTCTCAGGAGCCAGTCCCAGAGGACGGGCAGGCGCCGGGCGCCCCTGGGGGCGAGGAGCGCTTCCACCCGGGGCCACAGTTCGTGGAGCCGGCGGCGGGACCGGTCCAGGAGAGCGCGCGGGCCGCCTGGCGCGGGACCTTCATCGAGGAGGTTCCGGTAGAGGTTTTCCAGGAGCCAGTGGATGGCCAGACCCGCGTCGCGGGGCGCTATCCGGTCCGCGGCCGGTTCCGGCTCTGCCTCGGGGATCCTCAATCGGCGGGCGAAGAAAAACTGGAGCGGACAGCGGGCGAGGTCCTGGAGGGCCGAGATGGAGAGACCGTCGGGAGCGTCCGGAGGCGAGCCCACCCGGGCATCGAACACCATCTCCCGGGGCGCGAACGATTCGGTGGCCGCCAGGAGGCGCAAGCCGGGGAGCAGGTGCGGATGGTCTTTCCGGAGCGCCTCGAGGGCCGCCGCCGGGGAGGGAACGCGGAACGCTTCCAGCAGGCGCGCCTCGGCGGGCGAGACGACGCCCGGCCGGGAGAGCAGATCCTCGAGGCTCTCCCGCGGATCCCGCGGCACGTGATCCGCGTGTTCCTCCACGGCATGGAGATCGGCGGTCCCCAGGACGATGCGGCCGATTTCCCGGAGGGCCAGGGAAGGCATCTCGGCCCGTCCGGTGTCGGCGGCGCGTTGCCAGGAGACATCGATCGCCTCGGTGGCCGCTCCCAGCAACATCGTCAGGAGCAGGCGCTCCTCGGCTTCGGCCTCGCCTTTCACGGGAAGAGGCCGCCCACTCCGCCGGCCAAGGCGGCGCCGCGCGTCATCGGCGAGAAAAGGATCTTCCCGCGGCGGACGGGGGAAGACGCCGGCGTTCAGACCCAGGAGGAAGAGGCGCCGGAAGCGCAGAGACCGCGCTTGCATGGCGTCCAGCACCCGGAACCCGCCGTCATCCTCGGGGTGCAGCGGCAGGCGGGCCCGGGCGATGCTTCCCTCCAGCCAGTCCACCATCTCGGCGAAGGAGACCTGCCTGGTCTTACCTACCTGGGTCTCCAGCCGATCCAGATCGTCGAGGATCTCCCCGAGCTGTTCCGCGGCCGGGGAGGGAGCCTGGTCCGGCCCTCCCCCGGGAAGCACCTCGCGGACCAGGCGGCGGAGCATCCGGGCGAACCCGGACCACCGCCGCCGCCGGCCCGGTTCCACTCTCTCCACCAGATGTTGAAGGGCGCGCGCCATCTGCGCCACTCCTTCCGCCCGCCGCCGTAGCATAGCCGGGCCTTCACCATGCGGCTCGGGGCCGGGAGAGGCCGCTTCGGCCGCCGCCCAGGCGGGCCAGGTCTCGACCCACTCCTGGACGCCGCCCGCGAGCCTGGCTTGACGGCTCCATCGCTCCGCCTGATGGGTGGGGGGAGGCGGCTCGCCGGGCAGCAGGGCCGGCCAGGAGATGCTGGCGGAGGCGAGCCACGCCGCGGTGGCGGCCCGGGGGAGATCCCGCGCCAGGATCCGCAGGAATTCGAGAAGGTCGCGGACTCCGGGGTCGCGGCAGAGCGGGGCGTCGGCGGAGGTGGTCCAGGGGAGAGACTCGTCCTCGCAGAGCGTTTCGAACGCGGCAGCATACCGGCCGAGGTCGCGCGCCACCAGGGCAATCTCCTCCGGCGGCGTGCCGTCCGCCACGGCGCGCAGGGCGTGGCGGACGGCGGCCCGGACCTCGGCTCCGGGCCCCTGGGCGTGGCGGAAACGGATGGGGCCGCTTCTCAGGGGCGCCGGGGGCTCCCGGCTCTCGTCGTAGAGTGACTCCAGCCGGCCGCCCAGGAGGCTGCCGCGCATGCCGGCAGGGGAGGGCTCGGCGACGAGCGGCTCCCCCTCCTCCAGGAGGTGGCGGCGGGCGAAGCCTTCGGCGAATTGCGTGGCGGGCCGGCCGGGCGCCACTGGAAGAAAGACGGTGACGGGATTGGCCCGGTCCAGGGCGCGCACCAGATCCAGGTGGATGCCGATGAGCTCGTAGGCGCCGTAATGAAACAGAGACCGATAGGAGCGGGCCGCCGTGGCAGCGCCTTCAAGCGCGGCGCGCGCCAGACCGGCTTCATCCACCAGACCCCGGGCGGCCCGTTCCTCGAGGGCCCGCTCATAGGCCGAGTAGAGCGCCGCCAGGGACCGCTCTCGCGGGGAGGCGATCAGGACCTCCCGGACCAGACGGGCCGGCAGGCCGGCCTCCCGGAGATCCACCAGGGTTCCCAGGAGCGCGGCACGGGCGCCGGGCCGGCGGCGAACGAATGAGGCGAGCGGGTTCCGGGGGTGGGCCGCGAGGACCCGGGCCAGGAGCGCCTCCAGGAGGCGCTGCCCGGCGGGCCGGGGCGTCGCGGCCGAGCGGACGCTCAAGATGCGCTGGATCAAACCCTGATGGGGAAGGATCTCGACCGCCAGCACGGCTTGCAGGCGGCCGGCCAGGCGGCGGCTGATCTGATCGGCCAGGCGGCGGGTGGGAACGAGAATGAGCACCGCTGCCAGGGGATCGTTCTCTTGCGCCTTCTCCACCGCCCGGAGCAGCCTGTCCTCCAGGACGTGGGGGTCAGGATGGAGGCACAATCGCATGGGCCGGGCTCCCTAGGCGGCGTCGACCGTCGATTCTCCCTCGCTGCGGGCGATGATGGCGGCGCCGCACGAATCGCTGAAGACATTCACCATGGTGCGGTACATGTCCAGGGGCCGGTCGATGGCCAGCAGCATGCCCACGATGGTGGCGACCTCCGGCCCGCGCAGGTTGATGGCGTCGGTGATGATGAAGATCATCACCAGGCCAGCGGAGGGAATGCCGGCGGCACCGATGGAGGCCAGGAGGGCCGTGATGACCACCACCACCTGCGCCTGGAGGGTCAATCCGAAGCCCAGGACCTGGCAGATGAAGATGACGGCCACGCATTCGTAGAGGGCCGTTCCGTCCATGTTGATGGTGGCGCCCATGGGGAGGACGAAACTGGTGACCTTGTTACTCACTCCGGCGCGGTGCTCCACGTCCCGCATGGTGACCGGCAGGGTCGCGGACGAGCTGCTGGTTGAGAAAGCCGTGAGGAGCGTGTCCGCCATGTTCCGGAAATGGATGCGTGGATGAATGCGGCCCACCAGCAGGAGGATGAGAGGCAAGGTGATCATCAGGTGAATGGTGAGGCCGGCAGCGACCGTGAACATGTACACCCCCAGGGCGCGGAAGGTCTGGAGTCCGGTGCTGGCGACCGCCCGGGTGATGAGGCCCAGCACGCCCAGAGGCACCAGCCGAATGACGCCCGAGGTCAGGACCATCATCACGTCGAAGCCGCTGGCAAGGAGATCGGCCAGGCGCTGGCGGGGACCCGACGCGACCTGGTTGAGACTGATCCCCAGCAGGATGGAAAAGAAGATGATCCCCAGCATGTCGCCCTCGGCCGCGGCATGGACCGGGTTGGTGGGGATGAGCCGGACCAGGATATCCCCGACTCCCTGGGCCGTCTCGAGAGCGGGAAGGTCCGCCTTGGGTGCTGCGGTGAGCCGGGCGGAGGCTCCAGGGTGCAGGAGATTGACCAGCACCAGGCCAACCAGGATGGCGGCCATGCTGGTGAACAGGTAGTAGAAAAGCGTCTTCAGGCCCAGGCGGCCCAGGTTGCGGCCACTCCCCACCGACACCACTCCGGTGACGATGCTGGTGATCACCAGGGGAACGATCACCATGCGGAGCAGGCGGACGAAGACGGATCCCAGCCCGCCCAGCCAGCCGGTGGCCGCCGGCCCCAGGGTGAGACCGAAGACCACTCCCAGGACCATGGCTCCTGCGATCTGGTAGTGCAGGCGCGTGTACCAGGCTCCCGAACGGGTCATCCACGGCGGCATGGGGGACCACTATGACCAGGAGCGAAGAAGATGGCAAGACGGTATCCGGATCGTATACTTCAGAGATTCACACCCCGATCACGCGAGGTTTGTCTTGAAAGCCGCCATGAAGGTATCCCGCCGCCGACTTCCGGGCCGGGTCGCGGCCGGGCTGGCGGCCTTCCTGTGCGCGGGGTTGTCGTGGCCCCTGTCCGCTCCGCCGGCGCCCGCGTTCCCCCCGCAAACGAGAACGGCTGGCTGGCCGCCGGGAGCCGGGACGATCCGGCGGCCGCCGGTCGTGGTCCCGGCGGTTTCCTTGACCCGGGCCACCCCGGCCGATCCGCATCTGGGATCGTTCGTGACGGAGCATCCGCGCTGGTGGTGCGCCTCCAGTCCTCTCACCGGAAGCGTCGCCCGGGCCTTCGGGCCGGGGCTCGGGCTGCCCGGTCTCCGGAGCCTCCCGCCGGAGGAACGGCTGGACCTCTGGCTGGCGGCCCATCCGGATCTGCTGGGCCCGCCGCTGGCGGAGCTGGGACATGCCCACCGCCTGGCCGGGCCGGCCGGGGAGGGGGCGGTGACCTGGCTGGAGGTGGAGCAGCATCATGCCGGTCTTCCCGTGCTCGGGGCGGGACTCTCGGTGGCCGTCCGGGACCAGCGAATCGTCTACCTGGCAAGCCAGGCCCTGGCCAAGGTGACGGCGTCGCCGGTTGCCGCCCTGGGAGCGGCCGCTGCACGGTCCGCGGTGGCCGCCTTCCTCGGCGGGGGAACGGTCTTGCAGGATCTCGAGCCCCCCCATCTGGCGTACGTGGTGGAGGCCGTCCCGGCCGCGGGCGGGCAACATCTTCGCCACCGGCTGGTGTGGGCCTTTCTCCTGCGTCCCCAGGGGGCGCCGGAGGCGGAGGCGCATCACGCCTGGGTGGATGGCCGGACCGGCGAGGTGGTGGCCTTGTATCCGGAGGCGCTGGACGCAGGAGGCTGCCGGAGCGATCCCGCGAGACTCCAGGGAGTGGTCTCCGGGGGGATCCGTCCCAACGGGGCGGATGACGCCGAGGTGGTGCGGGGTTTCCCCGCGGCGAAGGTGGTCGACGGAGAGGGGGTCAAGACGACGGATCGGAACGGCTCCTTTCCCTTCGGGCGGGGGCCGGCTTCATCCAGTCTGGGCGGCGTGGATTTCGATCTGACCTGCGCCCGTTGCTGTCCCTGCGATCCGCTTCCCAGGGCGGCCGCGGACGGCGGCGGGCGGATCGCGTTCGGCACCGGGGGCGGGAGCGCCGGCGATCCGGTTTCGGGCAACGGCACCTCGACACCGGCGGAGCGCACGTCCTTTTTTCACCTGGAAGAAGCACGCCGGCTCCTGGAGAAATGGAATGTGGCCAACCTTCCCACCATCCGCGTGCAGACGAACGTCAACCAGACTTGCAACGCTCTCTCGGGGGAGTACTGGCTCCGGTTTTTCCAGGCCGATGCCACCTGCCGGAACCCGGGAGAAGTCCGCGGCCTGATCCAGCATGAGCTGGGGCATGCGTGGGATCGGTTCGATGGCAACGGCACGTTTCCTGACTCGCTGTCCGAATGGAAGGCCGACATGCTGGCCCTTCTCATGAGCGGGGATTCGTGTATCGGAGGCTCGTTTCGTCTCGACCCCGCCACCTGGCCGACGGCGGCTTGCAGCGGTCTGCGTGATGTGGATGAGAAGGCGGCCGGGCGTACCGACCATCCCCCGACGCCCGGGGAATGCGCGACGTGCGCGACCTTGACCGCGGCCGACGAGGCATCCTGCGCCGGCGATCCCCACTGTGTGGGAGAGATCCCGGGGCAGGCGGTGTGGCACCTGTTGCGCAACCTGCGCACCGGGACCGATGGCATCACCGGCCTGCCCTTGGCCGGGGACAACCCGGGGCTGTCCGCGGCCCAGGCCCGTTGGCTCCTGGAGAAGCTCCTCCTGGCCGGCGGTCCGCCGATGACCCACTGGAACCCGGCCGCCACCGGGGTCTCGGTCTATGATGCCGTGATGGTGGCTCACGACGACGACCTCGATCTCGGCAATGGAGCGCCTTATGGAGCGTACATCAACGCGGCCTTCCTCCATCATGGGCTGGCCGAGAACGTGCTCATCGGCGATTCGCCCGATTGCATCCCGCCGCCTGACCCGGTCGTGACCGCCAGGGTCGAGCGCAATCCTGAAAGCGGGCGGCCCCGGGTGCGCCTCGATTGGGGCCGCCCGGTCGGACACGGAGCGGGACGGACCCGGGCCCGTCCGGAACGGGCCGCTCCTCTTGATGTTCACTACGACGTGTTCCGGACCTCCAGGGACGGTGATGCTTTTCTCCCTGTCATTCGCGGAGTCGATGCAGGTCCGGTCCTGGACGAGAACGTCCGGGTGGGAGAGACATGGTCCTATTTCGTGGCCGCGGTGCCTGCCGCATCCTGCGCCATGATCTCGCCGGGCGAGAACCTGGCCACGGTCGCCATCGACCTGCCGGAGGTCCGTGTCGCCGGCATGGTCCTGAATGATGCGGCGGGCGGAGACGGCGACGGCCAGCTGGAGCCTGGCGAGACCGCGGCGGTCGAGGTCGCTCTGGGCGAGACGGGCGGCAGAGCCGGCGGCACGGGCCTGGCCGCGACCCTGGAGAGTCTGGATCCGTTCGTGTCGGTGGCCTTCGCCGGGCCGCTGTCTTACGGCGACCTCGAACCCGGAGGGACGGTGAGTGCGGCGGGCTCCTTCCAGGTCACTCTGGCCCCAGACGCCGCCTGCGGCGGCCCGCGGTTCCTTTCCCTGGCGATCACCGGAGACCACGACTGCTGGAGCGACGGCCTCCTCCTGCCGGTGGGCGGCGCTCCGTGCGACACGTTCCCCGGCGCTTTTGTCCGGCCGGTCCCCGGAAGCCTGAGAGGACGCGCTGATTCCGGTGATGGCGATGGCATCCCCGATAACTGCGAAATCACCACGTTCTCTTACCGCCTGGCCAACGTGGGCCAGGCTCCATCGGGGCCGGTCACCGCGACGGTGGCGTCGCGGAACGGGGCGGCACGCGTCTCATCGGGGGCCGTCGTGACGGTGCCCAGCCTCGATCCCGGAGAGGAGTTCACGGCTGTCTTCAAGGCCGGCGTGGCCGGTGCGCTGAGCGGGCAGGCACTGACCTTCCGGGTGGCGGCGGAGGCCGCGGCCCGCCCCGGCGCCGCCGTCGTGGAGTTCCAGGTGCGGCCGGAGGAAGATCCCGTCACCTATGGTGATCTGGTCTTTGACTTCGAGAGCGGCGCCCAGGGCTGGAGCGCCGATGGATTCCGCCTCTCGCGCGTCCACGCCGCCTCCGGCCTACAAAGTTTCCGGGGCGGCCGCAGGAGGCAGCCCTGGTTGTGCCAGCGCCTGACCTCCCCGGTGATCCGCCTGGCCCCGGGGAGCCATCCGTCCATGAACGCGCAAATCTGGGTTGATGTGCAGCCTTTCTCGGCTGGCCAGTGGCGGGATCGCGCCAACGTGCACCTTCTCGAGGAGGACACCGGCGCCGAGGTCCTCCTGGAGCCCGCCGCCGGGCTGAGGTACAATGTCGATCCAGCCGCCACCGGCCTCGCTCCCATCTGCCGCATCGATCGGGAGGCGGGCTGGGCCGCCGATCTGGCGCCTTTTGCCGTGTCCACCTTCGATCTCAGCCCCTGGGCCGGGAGGGAGATCCGCATCGTGTTCACCTATGCGAGTGATGGGTCGGACAACCGGCCAGGCATCTGGGTTGATGATGTCGTGGTGAGCGAGGCCGCCCTCCCGGTGGCCGATCGCCAGTCGGATGCCTGCCGGTTCGTCCCCGAGGTCCCGCCGCCGGGCCGCCCGGACCGGTTCCGGATGGTTCCCCAGCCCCCTGGTCTGGCCGCTTCGCGGCATGAGTCGGGGGCAGCATGGAACGAGCTCCTGGCCGGGCGCGGCGGCCAGGGTCCGGGGGCGCGCCGCCGCAGCGTGCCGGACGGCGATCTCCTCCAGGGCATCTTTCTTCCGTGAGAGAGCCTCGCGGCCCCGCGCCGCCGGCCGGCCGGGAACGGGCCGTTCACCTGGATGAAAACGAACCTCTGACCCGGCTGCGGGAGCGCTTTGTTCTGCCGCGCTCCCCTGAGGGCCGGCCGCTGGTCTATCTGAGCGGGAACTCCCTCGGCCTGGCGCCGCGGCGGGCGCGAGCCGAGGTCGAGGCGGTCCTGGACGACTGGGAGCGGCTGGCGGTCCGCGGTCATTTTCAGGCCGGCATTCCGTGGTACTCCTACCACCAGGCCCTGGCCGGGCCGCTGGCGCGGCTGGTCGGCGCGCAGCCTGATGAAGTGGTGGCCATGAACTCTCTCACCGCGAACCTCCATCTCATGCTGACCTCTTTTTACCGTCCCACACCCTCCCGCCACCGGATCGTCATGGAGGCGCAGGCTTTTTCCTCCGACCGGTACGCCGCCGAGAGCCAGATCCGCCTCCACGGCCTGGAACCCCGGACCTCTCTCCTGCTCCTGGAGCCGCGCCCTGGCGAAGACACCTTGCGGGATGACGACATGGAACAGGCCCTCCGCCAGGAGAACGATTCGATCGCGTTGATCCTCCTGGGCGGGGTCCAGTATCTCACCGGCCAGGTGTTCGACCTGGAGAGAGTGTGCCGCGTGGGCCGGGAGATCGGCGCCGTGGTCGGTCTGGATCTCGCGCATGCCGTGGGGAACGTGTCCCTGCGGCTTCACGAGTGGGAGGCCGATTTCGCCGTCTGGTGTGGATACAAGTACCTGAACGGGGGGCCCGGCGCTCCCGGAGGCTGTTTTGTCCACCAGCGGCATGGGCGGGACCGCTCCCTGCCTCGCCTGGCCGGATGGTGGGGCACCGATCCTGCGACCCGGTTCCGGATGGACCCCACCTTCCGCCCGCAGGTGGGTGCCGCCGGATGGCAGCTGAGCAACCCGCTGGTTCTGGGGTTGGCGGCGCTCAAGGCGTCCCTGGATCTCTTTCAGGAGGTCGGCATGGAAGCGCTGCGCTCGCGCTCCGAGCGTCTGACCGGGTTCCTGCAGGAACAGCTCACGGTGGAAGCCGGCGTCCCCTTCCGTGTCCTCACGCCGGCGGAGCCGGCGCGCCGCGGCTGCCAGATCTCCGTGGCGGTCGACCGGGCGCAGGAGCGGGTCCGGGAGCTGGAGACCCGGGGCTTTATCTGCGATGCCAGACCACCGGACATTCTCCGGGTCGCCCCCACGCCTTTGTACAATACCTTTCAGGACGTGTGGTCCTTCTCGCAGGCGTTCAAGAACGTTCCCGGCGCCCCATGAGCCCATGAAACGTCTCGATTTCCTCCGCAGCGGCAGGCCCGGAAAAACCGAACCTTCGCGCCCGCGTCCTCGTAATAGCCACTGATGATGAAGATGAGTGTCCGGAACAAGTTGATCCTGATCTTCCTCAGTGTTTCCGTGGTGCCTCTTGCCGCCCTGACCTTCCTTTCCTATTCCAACTCCATTCGCTCGTTGCGGGACCTAGTCGAGCGGGACGATGGCGCCGCCGCCCGCGATTTGCAGCACCGGCTGTCGAACCTGAACGGCGAGATCGAGCGGCGGATCGCCGCCATCACCCGCTTGCCGGCGCTCCGGTCCCTGGATCTGGATCGACCGATGAGCCCGGAGGAAACCACCGAGATCGCGGAGGAGATGCAGGGCCAGGTGCGGGACCGGTGGAGCCTCTTTTCCGGCCTGGAGTTTCTCCCGGCGCGCGGAGATGCTCCGGCGGGGAAAGCGGATCCGCCCCCGGGCCGGGAACGATCCGGCGAGCCGGGGCCCTCGTCGGTCCGCCTCATTCTGCCGGATTTCTCCCGGCTGGCGCGAGCGGGAACGCCCGGGGAAGGTCCAGCCGAAGATCTGAAGGTGAAGGTCTACAGCCTCGACTTCGTGGAGGGGGTCCCCACCGAGAAGACGCTGGAGGTGCTGGCGGGTGAAGTGATGGAAAACCTGGTGCGCCTGCCCGGGTTCCTGGTGCAGACCGGTGTGTCCGGACACCGCATCACGCTGCGGAACCTGGGCCAGGAGGTCACGCGTGAGTTCGTAGACACCTCGGCCCAGGAAGAAGCGAGCCGGGCAGCGCCCCGGTCCCCGACCGGATCCGCCGGGCGGACCGGGCCCTCTCCCGCGAGTGCCGGGACCCGGCCTGCCGCCATGCTGAAGCGGCTGGATGAGCTCGCCGAAAAAGGAAGCCGGGCCATCGCCCTACCGGTTCACAGCGCCACGGGGGTGGTGGGAGAGGTGGTCGCGCGCCTCCGGCCAGACCGTGTTCTCTCCCGGGTCTTCGAGGGATTCCCTCTGGGAGAAAGTGAAATTGCCTTTGCGGTCGACCCGGAAGGCCGGGTGTATGCCCGGGAGGCCGCAGACCTGGACCGGCTGCGCCGGCTCGGTCTGGTGCGCGGGGAGCCGGCTCAGGGACCGCCGATGGCGGCGGAGACCGACGCGCAGGCTCTGGCGCGGTGCATGAATGAGCCCGACTGGATCACGGTCATCCAGAAGAACGACGAGACCGGTTACAGCTTCGGCGTGGTGCGGCAGGTCTCCGGGGAATTGCGGTCGATCCGGCGTGCCACCCTGCTCAACCTCACGCTCGGGTTCATCTTCATCGGTCTGGCCGGTTCGGGGATCCTGGTCTTCTCCGGGCGGATGACCCGAGGCCTGGAGGCCCTTTCCCGCGGAGCCGGCCGCCTGGCAGCCGGCGACCTGGACCACCGGATCAGAGCGGCCGGCAAGGATGAGATCGGGGAGCTCGCGGTGGCTTTCAACAACATGGCGGCGGATCTGGCTGCCTCCCGGCGTCGCATGGTGGTGCAGGAGCGCGTCCAGAGAGAGCTGGAGATCGCCAGGCATATCCAGGGCAACAGTCTGCCGCGCGCCGCGTTCCATGGCCAAGAGATGGAGGTCTTCGGCCGCTCCATTCCGTCCCACGAGGTCGGCGGCGACTTCTTCAATTTTCTCCCCCTGGGAGCAGCGCGCGTGGCTCTCCTCATCGGAGATGTTTCAGGGAAGGGAGTCCCCGCGGCCCTCATGATGGCGGAGGTCCAGGCGACCATCCGGACCTTGCTCCGTTACGACGATGACGTGGAACGCGTGGTCGACTTGCTCAACGGCGAGGTGACGCGCAACAAGCCGGCCAATGCCTACCTGACCCTGTTCCTCGGCGTTCTGGATTGGGAGGCGGGGATCCTGACCTATGTGAATGCCGGCCAGACTCCGCCGTTTCTTCTGCGGGCGGCGGAGGGAGACGTGGTGGAATTGCCGCCAAACTGCCGGCCGGTGGGCTTGTATGAAGACCTGCCCATCCGGGCCGAGCGGGTCGAGGTGGGCTGCGGCGATCTCCTGTGCCTGTACACCGACGGCGTGGTGGAAAGCACCCCGCTCCACGGGGAGGAGTTCTTCGGGGCCCGGCGTCTCGAAGAGGTGGTGCGGGAAGCGGCTGACGAGCCGCTGGAGGAGGTCATGGACCGGGTCGCCCGCAGGTTGACCGGACACCATGGCGACCCCACCCTCGAGGATGACGCCACCATGCTCCTGGTGCGGTTGAAGGAAGGAAAACCCGGGAAGCCCCTCCCTGGTGAGGCGAAGGATCCTCTGGCGACCGGCTTGACCGCCTGAGCGGGGCGCAACCGGTCCGCTCCCGGGGGCGGTCCCTCTCCAGGTTACTCTCCGGAGCCTTCCAGGAGCAGGGCGCCAGCCATGGCTCCGGCCGCGCAGATGCTGACCAGTCCGCGCCGCGCGGTTCTCCGGCTCATCTCGTAGGCCAGCGTCGTCGTGATGCGCCCCCCGGTGGCCGCGAACGGATGGCCCACGGCGATGGAGGATCCACACACGTTGAGGCGCAGCGGATCGACCCGCCCGATGACCGGAGCCTTCCAACCACGCTCCCAGGCCATGAGGTTGGCGCGCACCTGGGCGCCGAACGCCTCGTGCACTTCCACCAGGTCCAGTTCGTCCAGGGTCAGGCGGTGGCGCGCCAGCAGCCGCGGGACGGCGACGGCCGGCGCCATGAGAAGGCCGTCGGCAGGGGAGATGGCGGCATACTCCCAGTCGCGCAGGATCGCCAGAGGGGTGTAACCTGCCTTCCGGGCGCCCCCGCGGGACATGAGCAGGACGGCGGAGCCGCCGTCGGTCAGAGGGCTGGAATTGCCGGCGGTGATGGTGCCGGCCGGTGTGCGGTCGAAGACGGGTCGCAACGCCGCCAGTTTCGCCGGGGACGTATCCCGGCGCGGGAGCGTGTCTCGCGCCAGCCCCGCGATGGGCGCCACCTCCGCCGCCAGGCGGCCATCGTCCCATGCCTGGGTGGCGCGCTGGTGGCTCATGAGCGCGATCTCGTCCTGCGCCTCCCGGGAGACGGACCAGGTCTTGGCCATGATCTCGCAGTGCTCTCCCATGGTGAGGCCCGTGGACGGCTCCCGGGCGCCGCCGGTATCCGGCAGGAAGTGCCGGGGACGCAGCCGCCCCAGCAGCCGGAGCCGCGCCGCGGTGCTGCGCGAGCCGGCCAGTCGCGTGAAGAGGCGAGCGGCGGCCGGGCGGAAGAGGACGGGCGGATTGGAGAGGGAGTCGGCGCCGGCGGCGATGCCGGCGGTGATCCGTCCTGCCGCGATGAGGCCGGCGATGTCGGTGAGGGCGCGCAGGCCGCTGATGCAGTAGTTGGAAACGGTGTGAGCCGGCACGCTGGCCGGCAGGGGCGTGTCGAAGACGACCTCCCGGGCCATGTTGGGGGTGCGCGGGTCCAGGACGACCGTCCCGCAGCAGAGAGCCTCCACCTGGCCGGGCGGGAACCGGACGGCTTCCAGAAGGGCGGCGACGGCATGCGCCGCCAGCTGCCGGGCGGTGAGGTGGGAGAGAGCCGTTCCAGCCTTCGCGAAGGGCGTTCTCCGGCCCGCCACCACCACCACCTCTGATGCGCTCATCCGTCGGGGAGAGACGCCAGGATCTGCTCGACCGCCCGGCCCGGAGTGAGGGTCGATGTGTCGATGACCAGGTCAGCCTCTCGATACAGGGGCTCGCGGGAAGCCAGGAGGGCGCGCAGCTCGGCCATGGCGTGCGGGTTGTCGGCCATGGGACGGCGGTCCCCCTGGGCGAGGACACGGTTGTAATGATCCTCGGGACGGGCCGAAAGCCAGATGGTGAAGCATGCCTCCTGGAGCAGGGCGTATGTCTCGGGGGCCGTGACCAGGCCGCCGCCGGTGGCCAGGACAACCGGCCGGGCCTCGGAGAGCAGGCGGGCCAGGGTTTCGCGCTCCAGCCGGCGGAAGGAGAACTCGCCATGGAGCTCGAAGACCTGGCCGAGGGTGAGGCCGGCCGCTGCCTCGATCAGAGCGTCCAGCTCCAGGAATGGGATCTCGAGACGCGCCGCAAGCCGGGAGCCCAGGGTGGTCTTGCCGGCGCCGCGCAGGCCCACCAGCGCCACCCGCCGGCCCGCCACGGCGGACGGTCCGGCGAGGATCTTCACAAGGGGCACATCAAGAGCGCGCGCCAGGTGGTCGAGACGCCGCAGGGACACGTTGCCGGTTCCTGACTCGATCTGGGCCAGAAACCGGGTGGAGACGCCGGAGGCGTCAGCCAGCGCCTGGCGGGAGAGGCCCAGGACCCGGCGTTGTTCGCGGATGGCCTGGCCGACACGCTCCAGGAGATCCTGCCCGTGGAACCGGGAGGCGGGGTCTCCAGGGTGGCGCCCGAGAACGGTGGATGGCGCGCGGCGCCCGGTCCGGGATGGGGAGGCGGCCGGGTGTGGCGGCGAGCCGGGGAGTCCGCGCGAGATGGCCATGGTTGCATTATAGTGCATCTTTTCCTGGCCACCCAGCTTCCGTGAAGAAGTATAATGCACGAAACGGCTTCTTTCAGAAAGGCCCTGACGTGAGCGACCAAGACCCTCCGATTTCCTTCGAGACCCACCCCGATGCGTACCGTCACTGGCGCCTGGTCGTTGACGGGACGATGGCGCGCCTCGTCTGGGACGTGCAGGAGAACAAACCCCTCCGGCCGGGATATCTGCTCAAGCTCAATTCGTATGACCTGGGCGTCGATATCGAGCTGGCCGACGCGGTGCAGCGGCTGCGCTTCGAGCATCCCGGCGTGCAAGCCGTGGCGATTGTCTCCGCCAAGGACCGGGTGTTTTCGGCAGGAGCCAACATCCACATGCTGGCAACCTCCTCCCACGCCTTCAAGGTCAATTTTTGCAAGTTCACCAACGAGACCCGGCTGGCCATCGAGGACGCCGGCGCCCACTCGGGACAGAAGTACCTGGCAGCCTGTAACGGGGTGACGGCCGGCGGCGGGTACGAGCTGGCCCTGGCCTGTGATCAGATTCTCCTGGTGGATGACGGTCACTCGGCGGTCAGTCTTCCCGAGGTGCCGCTCCTGGGCGTCCTGCCTGGCACCGGCGGACTGATCCGGGTGGTCGACAAGCGCCGGGTCCGCCGCGACCGCGCGGATATCTTCTGCACCCTGGCGGAGGGCGTCAAGGGGGAGCGCGCCCGGGACTGGAATCTCGTGGATGCCGTGGCCCCCACCAGCCGCTTCGAGGATCTGATTCGCGAACGCATGGAAGCTCTGGCGGCGGGGGCGCCGCGCCGCGAGGGGCCGGCTGTGATCCTCTCTCCTCTCGCTCCCGAGGTCACCGATCGGTGTCTTTCGTACCGCTTCCTGCGCGTCGAGTTCGAGCGCGAGAAGCGCACCGCCACCCTGCTCCTCCATGGGCCCGGCTCGCCCCCGCCGGCTGGCGTGGAAGAGCGGCGGGCCCAGGGGGCGGACCTCTACTCGCTGAGACTCTTCCGGGAACTTGACGACGCCCTGTGCCGGTTGCGCTTCATCGAGGCAGAGATCGGGCTGTTGCTCATCAAGACAACCGGAGATCCGGAACAGGTCCTGGCTCACGATCGCGCCCTGATGGCGGCGGCCGGGGAGGATTGGTTCGCGCGCGAGGTCTTGCTGCTGATGGCGCGCACGCTCCGCCGGCTGGACGTCACGGCGCGCAGCCTTTTCGCCCTGGCCGAACCGGGCTCTTGCTTCGCCGGTTCACTCCTGGAGACGGCTCTTGCCGCCGACCGCACCTATGCTCTACACGAACCGGATCGGCCGGTGAGCCTCGTGGTCTCTCCCGTGAATTTTGGCGCCCTTCCCATGGGACACGGTCTGGCCCGCCTTCAGGTCCGTTATCTGCATGACCCCGCCGCCTATGAGGCGCTGGCCGCCGCCAGCCGTGACGGCGAGATCTTCCGTTACCATGCGGACACGGGTGAGGAGGCCGGTCTGGTCACCATTGCCGCGGACGAGATCGACTACGAGGACGAGGTGCGCGTCGCCATCGAGGAACGGGCTTCCCTGTCGCCGGATGCTCTGACCGGGATGGAGGCCTCCCTGCGCTTCCCAGGGAACGAAACCAGTGAGACCAAGGTGTTCGGCCGCCTCTCCGCCTGGCAGAACTGGATCTTCCAGAGACCCAACGCCGTGGGGGCCCAAGGTGCCTTGACCCTTTACGGGAAGCCGGAGCGCCCTGCGTTTGATTGGAGGAGAACCTGATGCAGCTCACCGAAAAGATTCCCAACAACGTGGACCTGGCCTCCGATCGCCGTCTCCAACGGGCGCTGGAGCACTGGCAACCCTCCTTCCAGCACTGGTGGATGGACATGGGGCCCGAGGGATTTCAGTCCAGCGATGTCTATCTCCGCACGGCCATCTCGGTGGACACCGGCGGCTGGGCGCACTTCGATTACGTGAAGATGCCCGACTACCGCTGGGGAATCTTCCTGGCTGCCCCGGAGAAGGATCGCAGAATTGGTTTCGGGGACCATGCCGGTGAGCCGGCCTGGCGGGAAATCCCCGGCGAATACCGCAACCACCTGAGGCGGCTCATCGTGACCCAGGCGGACACCGAGCCTGCCTCGGTGGAGCAGCAGCGTCTCCTGGGTCAAACGGCGCCGAGCCTCTACGATCTGCGCAATCTCTTCCAGGTGAACGTGGAAGAGGGCCGCCATCTTTGGGCCATGGTTTACCTGCTGCACGGCTTCTTCGGCCGCGACGGCCGCGAGGAAGCCGAGGCGCTCCTGGCCCGGCGCTCCGGCGATGCCGATCGGCCGCGCATTCTCCAGGCGTTCAACGCTCCGATCGATGACTGGCTTTCATTCTACATGTTCACCATGTTCACGGACCGCGATGGAAAATACCAGCTCCTTGCCCTGGCCGAGAGCGGTTTTGATCCGCTGGCCCGGACCACCCGGTTCATGCTCACGGAAGAGGCGCACCACATGTTCGTGGGTGAGACGGGGATCCGCAGGATCATTCAGAGAACCTGCGAACTCATGACCTCCCCCGGCGGCGATGATGTGCGCGCCGCCGGCGGCATTGATCTGGAAACCGTGCAGCGGTATATCAATTTCTGGTGCTCCATTTCGCTGGATCTCTTCGGTGGCGAGGTGTCATCCAACGCGGCCGGTTTCTTCGCCGCGGGCCTCAAGGGAAGAGCCCATGAGGCGAAGTTTGACGATCATCTGGCGCTGGAGGACTCCTACGATATGCAGGTCATCGAGGACGGCAAGCTCACACACCAGGAGGTGCCGCTCCGCAATGCCATGAACGAGGTTCTCAGGGATGCCTACGTGGAAGACAACCAGCGCGGCGTGGATCTCTGGAACAAGAGTATCCGTGACGCGGGCATCGATTTCACCCTGCGTCTGCCTTCACGCCGCTTTCACCGGAACATCGGCATGTATGCCGGCAAGACCTTCACTCCGGAAGGCGAGCTGATCTCACAGGAGGAATTCGACCGTTGCCGCGACCGGTGGCTTCCCTCTCCCGCGGACCGTTCCTACGTCGCCAGCCTCATGAAGCCGGTCTACGAGCCCGGCCGGATGGCGCACTGGATCGCCCCGCCCCTCAAGGGAATCAACGGAAAACCGCTGAGTTTCCAGTACGTGCGCACCGACTAGGGAGCCGGGGCCCTACCCGGCGCCCGGCGCGCGCCATCGATCTCGGATCTCTGTGGTAGAGTGGTCGCCCCGGGAAAGCGGCCGCAAGTGGTTCTCCGGTCCCTATCGTCTAGTCAGGCCTAGGACACCGCCCTTTCAAGGCGGCAACACGGGTTCGAATCCCGTTAGGGACACCAGACAGGCGGTCATCTGGAAACGGGTCACGCATCGCTGGCGCAACGAAAGCCGGCGAAAAGATCTTGCGCGTCCGGGGCCGCGGAGCGGCGCGTGGTGTTGCGAATCGCGAAGGAGAGGCTCGACCAGGCCCCGCCGCGCAAGACGCGTGCGTGGGTTCCGAAGAGCCGCTGCGCCGACCACGGGCCGGGGAGCGGCTGAAAGCCAGGGTAGGGAAGAAAGGCGCTTTCCGTCCATTCCCAGACATCGCCTATCATCTGGTGACAGCCGTAGAAACTGCGCCCCATGGGGTACGAGCCCACGGCCACGGGCTCCCACTGTGTCTGATCCAGGTTGGCATGGTTGCCGGTGGACCCCGTCTCTCCCCAGGGATAGGGGCGAGCCTGGCCGCGCTGGGGGTTCCAGGCAGCGGCCTTCTCCCATTCTTCCTCGGTGGGCAGCCGCTTGCCGGCCCAGCGTGCATAGGCGCGCGCCTCGAACCAGGTGACCTGGGCCACCGGCCGGTCGCAGTCGAGCGCCTCCCAGCGGCCGAAGCGGCAGATTTCCCAGATCCCGTTCTTCCGGCGCCAGTGAGTGGGGTGCCGGCGATCCGTCCGGCACTTCCAGGCCCACCCTTCGGCCAGCCAGCTCTCCCGGTCTTGATAACCTCCGGACCGCATGAAATCCAGGTACTGCCCGTTGGTGACCGGGGTTGCATCGATCCGGAACGCCTGGAGACGCACCCGGTGCCGCGGCTGTTCGCAGTCGCGGCCTGGCCGGCCGCGCTCCAGTCCCATGAGAAACTCTCCCTCGGGGATCAAGAAGCTGTCGGCGGAAGGATTGCGGTCCGGTCGGGGAGGCGGTGCCGCGCGATCCGCCGGCTTGTAGACCTGGTCCTGGAGCCTCTGGAACTCCTCCAGGATTCTCTCCTGGCAGCGAGCCTCGCGCTCGGCCACCAGCCAGTAGACCAGCCCGCCGGTGGTCAAGGCGCGCGTGGGATCGAGAGTCGTCTTGGCCAGGGATGCCAGAGCGCCCTGGCGGGCGCGCGCCAGCCGTGCGCGGGCCGCGCGCAACGAGCGGGCCGCCGGGGCGGGAGAGGCCGGCTTGGCGTCTGATTCCCCCTTGCTCGGGGAACCGTGCGTGGGCTGGGTGGACTGGACCAGCCAGGACATCTCCCGGCGGGACACGGCGTCCAGGTGGGGCAGGGCTGCCTTTTCCAGCGCTGGAACAGGATCGTCCTTTCCGGGGCCGGCGGGCAACGGATCCAGGAGCCGCAGGGTGTGATGGCCGACCTGGTGCAGGAGGGCCGCCAGCCGGTGCTTCCGGTTATCCGCGAACGGAGTGTCCCGGCGCCGGCGGAAAAGAAGAACGCTGAAGAGACGCTCGGGATCGGCATGGGCGCTTTCCAGCGAGAACCCGAACCGGTTCAGAGTCGCCTCCAGGTCGGACGGCCGGAACTTGCGGCTGATCTCGATGAGGACCATCTCGCCGGCGGCCAGGCGAAAGTGGCGGCCGATGCTGGGGAGGTCCAGGCGAACCTGGCGCCGGAAACGCGCATAGATCTCGATCTGCTCCAGGCGATCGTTGTAGTAAGCGACATGCTCCACGGCCTCCAGGGGAATCCGGCAACCCAGCTCCCGGTTCATGCGCGTGAAGAGGTTCAGGACGAACCGGGCGGTCCAGCCGGCCTGATCGTTGTATGCCTTTTCGAGTCGGTCGGGACTCTTGACCTGGTCGGCGCCGAGAAGCAGAAAATCGCCCGGGGCGAGCTGGCCGGCCACCATGTCCAGAAATCCGTCGAGCTCGCGACGGTTGAAATTCCCGATGGTCGAGCCCAGGAAGAGAAGCATGAAGGGCGAGAAACGGGCCGCAAGGGGAAGAGCTTGCTCGTAGGTGGAAGCGAATCCTTCCACCGTGAGACCGGGAAAGGCCCGGGTGAGCTCCCGGCAAGCGTGCTCCAGGGCGCTGCGGCTCACATCGATCGGCACGTACCTCGCTGGACCCTCCCGGCACCAGGCGGAAAGCAGGTGGCGGGTCTTGGCCGAACTTCCCGAACCTAGTTCCACAAGGCTGACCCCGCCGGTCCGCCGGCGGAGGGCCCCGGCGCACCTTGCCAGGATCGCGTTTTCGGTGCGAGTCTGGTAGTACTCTGGTTGCCGCGTGATCTGTTCGAAGATCGAGGAACCCTGGCGGTCGTAGAGGTAGGTGCAGGAGAGCCAGCGAGGATGATCGCTGAGGCCGCGGGCCACCGATTCGGCAAAAGCCAGGCGGACATCCGTCATGGGCTCGGAGTGGATCACGTAGCCGGGCGCTGTCTGGCGCAGCCAGCCCGGCGGGGCGTCCCGGAGGCGTGGATCGGGCTGCAAATGCATACGCCCATCATGCCGGGAGCAGGGAGGGAAATCAAGGGATGGTGGCTCGGGCGCCGGGTGAACCCGGGGGTGGAGCCATGCGTATAAACTGGGGAGGGAGGGAGCGACCATGGCTCGACGCCTGACGCGCAACATGCGCCGTTCCGTGATCGGCGGCGTCGCCGCCGGCCTGGGGGACCATCTGGATATTGATCCGGTGCTCATCCGGCTGGCCTTCATCACTCTGTGCCTGGCCGGCGGATCGGGCTTGCTCCTTTATATCGTCTGCTGGCTGGTCATGCCTCGAGATGACGAGCAGGAGGCGAGCGCGAGGGCTCCGGGGCAGCAATTCGCGGACGAGGTGCGGGAAGCGGGTGGGCGGGTCATGGACGGTATCCGCCGCACGACGGCCGAGCCGGGCCGGGCCCGGTTGATCGGAGGATTGTTCCTGATCTTGCTGGGGGCACTGCTGCTCATGGACCAGTTCCTGCCTCTCCACTGGCTGCGGTTCCGGTATCTCTGGCCTCTGGTTCTCATCGGCATCGGGGTGGCTCTTCTGGTCAAGTCCCGGAAGGAAGACGCGCCTTGAACCGCCCCGGAACACCTTGGCGCCGCGCCGCACGCGGACTGCTGCTCATCGGCCTCGGGGTGTTTCTGCTCGGCAACACCATGGGTCTCCTGGACTGGTCGTTCTGGATGGATCTGGCCGGCTTCTGGCCGGTGGCCCTGGTGGCCCTGGGTCTTCGCGTGGTGTTCGAACGGTCGCGGGCGCCCTGGGGCGTGCTGCTCTCGCCCCTGCTCATCCTGGGGACCATGGTCTGGGTGGCGTTGGGAGGGCCACCGTGCGCGTCCGGACGACTGGTGGCCGTCCGTGCGGAGCGGCCCGCCGGGATCACCCGTTGGGCGCTGGACGGCGGTCTCGCCTACGCCCGACTGGACCTGGCAGCCCATACCCTGGCGCCGGACCTTCTGGTCCAGGGTGGAGCCACCACCGGGAGCGGCCGGCCGGCGATCCGATCTTCCCGGGGGAGCGGCTCGGCCCGGGTGAGCTTCACGGGGACCGATCGCCGCTGGCGTCTCGGCTCCGTCCGGTGGCAGCCGGACCGATGGCGCCTGGAGGTGGCACAGGACCTGCCCCTGAGCGTCAACCTGGACCTGGCGCTGCTGAAGGGAGAGATGGATCTCGCCGCCGTGCCGGTCACCTCCTTGAGCCTGGATGCGGCATTCACCGACCTGGTCATCCGACTCGGGGAGCCGGAGCGGGAGGTCTTCCTGACCCTCGACAGCGCCTTTTCGCGTTATGAGCTGGTGGTGCCGGAAAACGTTCCGGTTCGGGTGGCATCGAGCGGCCTTATGGGCTGGACGAGCGGCGAGCGTGGCGGGACGGCGCCGGGCTACCGGGTGCGTCTCGACGGAGCGTTCAATCGGCTTCTGGTTCGTCGTCGCTGAGAGAGGTCCGGCGGTCGCCATCCTCGCCGTAGAGATCCAGGAGCCGGGTGATACCCGCCTCCTTCAACTGTTGCTGGAAACGGTCCACCAGTTCCACATAACTGAGAACGACGGCCTTTCGCTCCTCCGGTGACATCTTCGCCAGGGGAAAATGTTTCATGGCCTGCGCGGTTTTCTCGAGGATCTTCAGGTACTCTCCAACGTAAATCGGCCCCAGTCCGGGATGGCGCATGGCAACTCCTCTCGCCCACGGTTGTTTCATGTTCCAGGGGCGAGTGCAAGTGGCGCGATGTCTCTCCGGGCAAGAAGACGCAACCGGGGCCGCTAGGCTCCGGCGGGGCGCCCGGGCCAGATATGCCAGGTTCCTTGTCCCGTCGCCACCAGCTGTCCCGCCGCATCATGCACTTCGCCCCTGGCAAAAGCGCACTGGCGCGTGCGGCGGATGAGGCGCCCATCGGCGCGCAGGGGACCATGCCGGGCCCCGGACACGAACTGGACGGACAGTTGCAGGGTGGCGCACCACTCTTCCGGGTCGATGCCTGCGACCACGGCGCCGCCCAGTGCGGAGTCCAGGAGCGCTGAAACGACGCCGCCGTGAAGAACTCCTCGCCGGTTCTTGAGATCGGCGCGGACCTCAGCGGCCAGGACCACATGCCCGGTTTCGCGCTCCAGCATGGAAAAACCCAGGAGGTCATGCACGGGGAGTTGTTGAGGTGGGTTCGGTGAATTCATGAGGAAGATGCCGCCGGGAAGACATGGTAGCGCTACGGGGATTCGAACCCCGGTTTGATGGCTGAGAACCACCCGTCCTGACCCCTAGACGATAGCGCC
>JBHHYE010000038.1:0-26432 GCA_046757405.1 Acidobacteriota bacterium
GGGGTCCTGTGGAAACCTGCCGACGTGGCAGGGGAAAGTAGGATCTACCAATGCGGGGTCCCATGGAACTCATGATCCTGGTGGCGTGGGTCGTGTGCGGCGTGCTGCTGGTCGCCTCCTGTGCCGGCGGCGACACGGTGACCGGGCCCGATCTTTCCCCGGAAGCGGAGAAAATCCTCTCCGAGCTCAGTGAGGACGCACGCCGGGGATTTCTGGACACGCGGCAGCAGCAGAAGGAAGTCCTCCAGAGCGCCTCGTCCGCGCTGGCAGAGCCGGACACCCTCGATACCGGGGCGGTCAAGCAGCTTCTGATCCGCCTCAACCGGGCACTCATGCGCGGCCGCACACAGGTCTTCGCTCTCAGAAAGGAAGATGTCGACACAACGATCTTGATGCGGGAACTCCGCCGGGGCAACAACCAGATCAACGAGGTCTTTGCCCGGATGCAGAAACGGGTGCCGGACCTGACCCCGGAGGACATGAAAGACATGGGTTCATGAGTGAACGTGAATGATCTGGTCTTTGTCGCCGACGTTCACCTCGAGGAGACCGATCCGGAGAGCCAGCCGTTCTCGGCATTCCTGCGCTCTCTGGCCGGCAATACCCGGGTCTGCGTCATCGTCGGAGACCTCTTCAATGTATGGCTGGCCAAACCCCGTTTCATGTCCCCCTCCCAGTCACGCCTTCTGGACGTGCTGCGGGACGTGGCGTCCCGCGGTGTCCGCTTCAAGTACGTGGAAGGGAATCGGGATTACTTCGTGGCGGAGAACTGGGAGGGAGATCCGTTCGTCCAGGTGGCCACCTCGACGCTCACCGAGCAGGCCGGCCCGAATCGTCTTCTGGTCGCCCATGGCGACCTCATCAATGCGGCCGATCGGCCCTACCGGGCCTGGAGGGCGCTCAGCCGTTCCCTTCCGGTCCGTTTCTTCCTCTCGCTCCTTCCGTCGGTGACGGGCCGGAGGCTGGCCAGCCGCCTGGAGCACAAGCTCAGGGGCACCAACCAGCGCCACAAGACCTCTCTGCCGCAGGAGCAATTCAAGAAGTACGCCCGCCGTGCGCTGGACTCAGGGCACCAGGGCGTGGTTCTGGGCCATTTCCACCAGGAGCTCGCCATGCCGGTGGACGGTGGAACGCTGTGGGTGCTCCCGGACTGGAGATCCGGCCGCCGGTACCTGCGCTTCGGTCCCGACGGGCAGGGACGTTTCGTCGGCTTCTAGCCAGGTGTTGCCAGGTGGACCAGATCATCCTCGGCCTTGTCAAACAGCGCCGTCAGCTTCAGGGTGACGGGCCCGGGGGCGTTCTGCCCGACGGGTTGGCCATTGATCGACAGAACCGGGAGGATACCCTTGGTGGTGCTGGTGACGAAGATCTCGTCGGCTTGCAGCAGGTCGTCGGGCCGGAAGGCGCTTTCTTCCACCGGCATGTGGTTTTCCCGGGCCACCTCCAGGACGAAACCACGCGTGATGCCCTCCAGGATTCCGACCGCGGCCGGTGGAGTGCGGATCACGCCTTGAGCCACGAGGAAGACATTCGTCATGGTGCCCTCCGCGACGTACCCCTCCTGGTTGAGCAGGATACCCTCGTCAGCGCCCCTCTTCTCGGCCTCGAAGGCGCCTAGGATGTTGTTCAGCAGGTTTCCAGACTTGATGGTGGGGGAGACCGCCCGCTTGTCGTTGCGGCGGATGTCGAGGATGGCCAGGTGAAGGCCACGGCGAAACCGGGGATCACGCAGCCGGCGAAGCGGGCGGACATAGATGAGTGTCTGGCGCTCCGGGCACAGATGAATGCCGTAGCCGATGTCCCCGATCCCGCGGGTCACCACGATCCGGATGGCCGATTCAGGGTTGGCCGCCGCCTGCAAGGTTTCCTTGATGGCGTCCCGGTATTCTGCGTCATCCCGATCCAGAACCATCTGAATGGCGGCTGCCGAGCGGCGAAGCCGGCGGAGGTGCCGGTCCAGAAGAAATGGAACGCCCCCGGAGGTCCGGATGGTCTCGTAAATGGAATCGCCGTAGAGAAAACCGTGATCGTAGGCAGAAATCAAGGATTCCTGGCGGGAGAGGACGCGACCGTTGTGCCAGACGACCTCGCTCATGGAAGGCGCAAGTTACCATGGGCTGGGGAGGGGCGGCAACCGCGGACTACAAACCAAGGTATGCTTCTGTCATCATACGGAAACTTTCGGGATGAAGCACATCCGGAGGATGCGATGACCCCGGCGGGGAAGGTGTGGATTCCGTGAGAAAGAAGAGCAGAGCGCCCAAGAAAGCCGTGGCCGCCGGGAGCCGGACCAAGGCTCGGAAAGCCGCGAAAAAGGCGGAGCGCGCCGGCCGGTCCAGGGCCGCCGCCGGGCGCACGACCCGGCCCGTGGCGCGGAAGGCGACCAAGAGGGGGCGCGCGAGCACGGTTCGGAGCACCGCCGGACGAGCGGCTCCGCGGCGAGCGAAGGCCCCCGTTCCAGAGCTTCTCGCGTCTCGGGTCGCGGCCTGGCGCATGCACCAGCAGGGGTTGGACGCGCCCAGGTTGCGGCCCCCTGAGAGCATGGCCGCGCTTCTGACCCGGACCGGCTGGCTCAACTCGCCCTCCGGGGCGACTCCCTATCTGGCGCTGGCGGCACGCTACACATCCTTCACCCGGGCCGATTTGGATCGGGCGGTTTTCCAGGAGGGGACGGTTGCGGAGGTGCCCGCGGTGCGCGGGACCACCATGGTCGTGCCGGTGGATGACATGTGGCTGGCCCTGCAGGCTTACCAGGCGCGTCACCAGGTCCGGGTGGACGACCTGTTGCGGAAGCACCGCCTGATGGCCCGATCGGCGCTCCAGACCCTGGAGGATGTGGTCCGGGCGGTGCTCGCCGGGCGCTCGTTTCCCGCCGCGGTCGTGGAGCGGAAGGTCCCCACCCGTCTGGTCCGCGACCTGGGGCGGGCCGGGCGCCGGCACGGCCTTGCCTCGTCCGTTGATCTGGCGCTGTGGAATCTCCTGGCGAAGGGAGAAGTCATCTGCCGGCAGGTGGACCGCCGCCTGGACCGGAGCCGGTTCGAATACGTCCTGCGGCGCGATCTGATTGGCCCGATCGTGGCCGCCGATGTCCGGGCGCGTGAGAGAGACGTTTTTTTGGGCACCCTGGCCGACCGGTATTTTCGCTGGGCCGGCCCGGCGCGGCCCCGTGATTTTGCCTGGTGGGCGGATGTCAAGGTTCCGGAAGCGCGCCGGGCCATCCATGCCATGGGGCTGGCGGCCGTGCGGGTGAAAGGGCTGGCAGGGGAGTGGTTCTTGCAGCCTGCCGATCGGGATGGTCTCCTGAGTTTCGTCCCTCCCGAGCTGCCGGCGGTGGCTCTGATTCCCTTCCGGGATGCTCTCACCGCGTCCCGCCGGTCGTTCGAGGATCTGCTCGCTCCGCGCAACCGGAGGCGTCCGGTCATGGTCTGGGGCGGCAAGGCGGTTCCCGCCGGAGAGGTCGGCCCCGCAGGCGCCCAGCACCATTTCGTGATCGTGGGTGGAAGGATCTGCGGGGCGTGGGAACATCGTGGTGACGGCATCCTGAAATACGCGACCTTTCACGATCTTCCGGACTCCATCAGGCGGAAGCTGAAGAACCGGGCCAGGTCCATGGCCAAGTTCGTGCAGCGAGAGCTGGGAGCGGCCAGATTCTTCGCCGGCCAGACGGGTGACGGCTTCTCCCTGGACCGTACCTCCTCGGCCTGGTCGGGGCTCGGCGCCAGCATCGACCCCCGTGTGTAGCGGTTGCCAGCGATGATGATTGTGGGTATCGGCATCGATGTGCTGGAGATACCGCGGATGGAAAGGGTGCTCGTGCGGTCGGGAAGGCGGTTTCTCGATCGAGTCTTCACCGGGGAGGAACAGAGCAGTTGTGAGCAGGCTGGAGGAGGCGCGGCCCGGTGGGCCGCCCGTTTTGCCGCCAAGGAGGCGGTTTTCAAGGCTCTGGGGACCGGCTGGTCTCGAGGCGTCACCTGGCGGCAGGTCGAGATCCTGCGCTCTCCGGAAGGGCCGCCCCGTGTCCGTCTCACCGGCGTCGCCGGTCGGCTGGCCCGCGCCCGCGGCGTGGACGTCTGCCATGTGAGCCTCACCCATGAACGACGCCAGGCCGCCGCGCTGGTGGTCCTGGAATCGTTGGGGAGGACTCCTTGAGACTCGTGCACCTGCAGGATCAGCAGCGCAGGGATCGACGCTATCTGGTCCTGGCCTGCGGGATCAGCTCGGCCATCCTGCTCCTTGAAGTCGCGGGCGGACTGTGGACCGGGTCCCTGGCGCTCCTGGCCGACGCCGGCCACATGTTGACGGACATCGTCGCGCTCTTGATGGCGTTCTTCGCCCTCCTGTTCGCCTCCCGCCCGGCCAGCGGCCGCCGAACGTGGGGCTACCACCGCCTGGAGATACTCTCCGCCCTTCTCAATGGCCTGTTCCTCCTGGCTCTGGCCGGGGTCATCTTCTGGGAGGGCGTGCAAAGGCTCCAGCATCCCAGCCCTGTCCGGATCCAGGGCATGATCGCCGTGGCCATGATCGGCCTGTTCGCCAATCTGGCGGGCGTTTGGTTCCTTTCCCGGGCGTCCCGGTCTCTGAATATGCGAAGCGCCATGTGGCACCTGGTCGGAGACACGGTGTCCTCGGTAGGCGTGATCTTTTCCGGCGTGCTCATGGCCTTGACCGGGATCATGCAGCTCGATGCGGTCATGTCCCTGGGGATCTCCCTCGTGATCGTTTACGGGGCGGTGAGGATCGTGCGGGAAGCGACGGATATTCTCCTGGAATCGGTGCCCTTGGATCTGGACCGGGATGAGGTCGCCCGGGCGATCCGCTCCGTGGATGGCGTCTCCGACGTTCATGATCTCCATCTGTGGAGTATCACCACGGGGATGCCCGCCCTCTCGGGACATGTCATTGTTCCCCGTGCCAGGATGCTGGGGACCGATACCGTGCTGGATCGGATCAAGAGGGTTCTCCGGGATCGGTTCAAGATTGACCACACCACCATTCAGGTTGAATCGGACGACTTCCAGGAGATAGGTGAAGTGCACTGACCGGCGCCGGCGTCGGTCGTCCCACGAAAGGTCTGGCGGTGGTTCATCGGATCATGAAATTCCGCAAGCGTGTGCTCTCAGCCATTGCCAGGGCGGCGTGCCAGCGTCCCGCCCTGGTGATCATCGTCGGCCTGTTGTTGACGGTCCTGTCGCTCATGGGAGTTTTCAGGCTGCACTTCGAGACGGGCCTGGCCGATTATCTCCCGGAAGATTCCGCGGTGGTCCGCCTGTTCACCAGCGCTGTTGAGCACTATGGAACCTCGCAGAACCTCATCATCGTGCTGGAAGGCGGGGCCGAAGATGTAGAGGCGAGGAAGGCCCTGGCGGATGACCTGGCCCGGCGCCTGGAGGCCAGCGATCTTGTCCTTTCGGTGGATTACCGTTTTGGCAACGACCTGGCCAAGCCGCTTCACTCTCCTCTCCTGGACTATGCGCTGTTCTACCTCGATGACGACGGCCTGGATCAACTGGTGCACCTGCTGGAGCCGGAGGTCATTGCCCAGCGCATCAAGGCCAACAAGGAATTGATGCGCTCGCCGGTGTCTCTGGTGGCGAAGTCTCTTGTGGCCCAGGATCCTCTGGGTCTGAGCACACTCTTCGCCGGGAAACTCCGGGAGTTCAAGGGGAATCTGAAGCTGCGCTTCCAGGATGGCTATCCATTTTCCGACGACCAGAAGATGTTGCTCATGATGGTCAAGCCGGTGGAGCCGCCGCAGAATCTTCCCTTCACCGGGCGGCTTCTCGCGGAAGTCAAGGCCATGGTGGGACCGGCCCGCTTCAAGGTCGAGCACGAGTTCGGGACGGATGCGCTCGCTCATGTGGCGGTGCGCCTGACGGGAGGCTATCCCATTGCGGCCGATTACAACGAGCTTCTCCGGCGCGACCTGGGCTGGACGATCCTGACGGCCTTCGTGGGCGTCATGCTCCTCTTCCTGCTGGCATTCCGCCGCATCGGCTCCTTGCTCTATGTCGGTGTTCCCCTGCTCATTGGCCTGTCGTGGACCATGGGCTTCGCCGGCTACGCGGTTGGCAGCCTGAATCTCTTCACCGCCGCCGCTGCGGCCGTTCTCCTGGGGCTGGCCATCGATTTCGCCATCCATCTCTTCAACCGCTATGTGAGCGAACGGGATCTGGGCCAGCCCATCGATGAAGCGATTCGCCGCGCCGTGGTGGAGACCGGCGACGGCGTCCTCACAGCGGCTCTCACCAGCGTGGCGGCCTTCGGCGCCTGCATGATCGCGGGAATCAAGGGTCTCGCCCAGCTCGGGCTCATCTGCGGCGCTGGCATGCTCCTGGGCTTGGCCGCGAACTTCTTCCTCATGCCGGCGCTCCTGAAGCTGCGCGGAGGCCGCAAGCATCGGGAGGATTTCAAGGACTCGTCCTTCAATTTCGGGCTCGAGAGTATGTCCCGGGTGGTGGTGCGCCATCCGGTGTCGGTGGTTGTGGCCTGGGTGCTGCTCTCGGTGATCTTTGGCTGGGGAGCTCTCCGGGCAAGCATCGACACCGACATGCGGTCCCTGCGGCCGGCTGCCAGCCAGGCGGTTCTTCTGCAGCGGGAGCTGACCAGGGCGATTGGTTCGGGTCTCACCTATTCCATGATCCTGGTGAAGGCGCCGACGGAGGACGCGGCGCTGGAGAAAAATCACCTCATTGCCAATCGCCTGGACGAGCTGGTCAAGACCGGGGATGTGGTCTTCTATCTCTCCCTGGACAAGATCTTTCCTTCCCCCGGACGGCAGGAGCAGGTCCTGGACTGGCTCCGGCGGAAGAGGCGGGACCATCCGGAACAGCTCGATCCGGAGCGCATCGCCGCCGACCTGGCGCGGGAGCTCAAGGCGGAAGGGTTTCGTCTCGGGCCGGAATATGAGCGAACGGTGGCGGCCCTCCGCCGAGCGCTGTCTGTGGATCGAAGGCTGGACACTCACGATCTCGATGCTCCAGTGCTCCGGCGACAGGCCAGCCGGTTCCTGTGGCAGGAGGATGGCGAGACCGAGCTGGCAACCTATGTTTACCCGCGTTCAGATGGCGCCGGCGGACAGTACCGCATCATGAATCTCCTGGAGAGCCGCGTCATGGCCGGCGTGGAAGGCGCCCACCTGATCGGCGTCCGGGTGCTGGGCAGGGAGTTGAAACGCCTCCTGCAGGAGGGAGCCCTGGAGGCAACGGCCCTGGCGTCTCTTCTCGTGCTCTCCCTTCTCTGGATTCATTTCAGGCGGTTCCGTTATGTTGTGCTCACGGCCATACCGCTTCTTCTGGGTGAACTGGGAGCCATCGGTGGTATGAGTCTCTTGGGAATCCACCTCAACATGGTCAACATGGGGATTGTTCCCATCATCATTGGAATCGGAATCGACGACGGCATTCATATCGCGCATCGATTTGCCGACCGGGGGGAAAGCGACGTGGCCGGAGTTTTCCGCTTCGCAGGCCGGGCGGTCGTGATCACGTCCCTGACCACCATCGTCGGCTTCGGCTCGCTGGTGTTCGCTTCCTACAAGGGGCTTTGGACAGCCGGGGTCTTTGCGATCCTGGGCGTTGGAATGTGCTTGCTGTCCTCGATCACGCTCCTGCCGGCGCTCCTCCAGATCTTCGTGGTGCGCCGGACGCTGCGGCCGGAGAAAGAGATTGCTCCGGCGGCATCCGTGGAAGCCCGCGGCGCGGCATCAGGCGAGGGGAGGTGAGGTCTTCAGCGTCCGTTCATGACGCGTTGATGCACCGAGCACGCCTGGCCGGGGATGCAAGGAGCCGCGGGGTGGAATGGATCGATTCCCGCGGCCCGGGCGCCGGTGAAAGACAGGAAGGAGCCGAAATGGGTGACCCGGAACTCCTGCGGCTCGAAGGCGAACGGGACCAAGGCCGGCAGGCCGTAAGGGTACGAGAGGATCGGATACTCGGTGAAGTCGTTGATCGGATGGGCGGGAAAATCCGCACCGACGGGCCGGCGCGCCGGTTCTGCGCCGAGAGCCTCCACCCGATCCTCCAGCTCGGCGAGGCGCTCGCTCTCGGCCTGGCCTAAGGAGCCCTCGCCTTCGTGGCGAACCGTGATCTCGATCTGTGGCGGCAGGGGCGGAAAGGATGGAAGAGCCGTGTTGGAAGGCTCCGAAGGCGCCGGTGCCGATCCTGGCTCGGGCATGGGACGGCGTTCCGATGCGGTGATGATTCCTGCGCCGGCCGCAGAACGGCTTCCTGCCAGGCGGTGGCCGTCTCCGTCGAGGTTGGTCAACATGATGGCCTGCTGCCCCGACTCGGTTCGCATGCGAAAAATGCGCACGCTTTCCTGTTCCTGCGCTTCGTTGTTCTCCAGGCCGGGAGACGCCGAACGGGCTCTTCTCTGGAGGAACGCAATGAAGGTATCCTCGGCGCCGGTCGCGCGCAGTTGAAGAATCTCGTCGACCCCCAGGTTGATATGGGAATCGGTGTTCTCGATCTGCTGGCGGATCACGGAGACGCTGACATCCGCCTCCAGGAGGCGAATCAGGTCATCGAAGGTCACGCTCTGTGCGCGGACCGGCCCGGAAGGCAGGGCCAGAAGAAGCAGTGGAATGAACCACAGAATTCTTCCCTCGAAAGCGGCACGTTCCACAGGTGAAGAGTGGCCAAACATCCCATCAGATTGTACCACAAAAAGGGGGGGGCGGGCGCCTGGAGTTCTAGTTTTCGGTCACCTGGATAATGCCTCGTTGCCGCAAGTCCTTGAGAACACGGAGTGCTTCGGCTTCCCGCATGGGAGAGATGGTCACGATGTCCTTGATGGTCCAGGAGCCGTTGATGCGGCTGACCAGGAAGACCTCCTGGGGGGTCAGGGTCTCGTCGGTCAAATCCTCGATGGCCTTCATGAGCCGCGGTATGTGGGTGGGAGGGAGGTAGTGGCGGTAGGCGCGCTCCAAGAAAAGCGCTTCCGTGTCGGCCAGCTTCTTGCGCAGGATGAGGTCCCCTGGGCGCTGCTCGGCGGCGCTTTCCAGGGTCTTCAGCGCGGCATCGAACTTGTGAGTTGCCAGAAGTCGGTCGACTTGTGAGATGAGCTCTTCGGTCGAGTCTTGTGAAGGGCGGTCGTGACCATCAGGCCGCTCATGCACGGCGAGACAACCCTGGCGATGGAGCTCGTAGGCGATCCGGCTCACCGCGAACTCGGAAGCATGTAGCTCCAGGCACAGATCCGTCAACGAGCGCCGGCCGTCCACAATGGCCAGAAGCTGGTGAACCGCCCTGTCTTGCGCCAATTCGGGCGGCAGCGGCTTGTCGGTGCGCACCAGGACGCTGTCTCCTGGCGAGAAGACCTTGAGGATCATCTGCAGTTCGTCGTATCTTCGCAGCCCCTCCAGCAGCACGTCCTCGACCTTGAGGGCGAGGGGGAACGGCATCTTTGAATCCAGCGCCTTGTCGGAGAATTCGAAACTCCCGCCCGCCCAGAGGAAGAGATCAAAAAGGGATTCCTCGGCCTTGACGCGGAGCATGTCCAGGAGCTCTTTTTCGGTCAGGGCGTTGACCATGACCAGAATCTTGCCGAGCATGACGCCGGTGGCTCTCTGGCTTTCCATGGCCTTGCGGAGGAGTTCCTCGGTGATCTTGCCGCGGGAGAGCAGAAACTGGCCGAGATACTCGCGCGGGTCGTTGGACGAGGAGGAGATGATCACGCCCTTCTCGAAGAAGATGGTCTTCTGGAACTTCCCGTTGGTGAGCTGCAGGGTGCCGGTCTTGGTGGACGTCGCCAGCCACTGGAGGACGTCTGGAAGGGACATGGTGGAAAGAGTACCGGTGAGCGACACGCTGCGCCCTCTCGCGGGAGAGAACATGATCATTCTGCGCGGCCCAGTTGAAAGCGCGCCAGGGTGAATATAGGTTTCCGCTGGAATCGCTGCAACGAAGGGCAGACCCTTTGTCTCCGCCGGGGCTGGCTCCGGGCCGGGAGCATCCCGGAGGGAGCGGCCCCCCCGCCGGGAAGCCTGGCCGGCGGGCTACTTGAAGGCGCTCAGCCCGGTGATCGCCTCGCCCAGGATCAGGGTGTGGATGTCGTGTGTTCCCTCGTAGGTCTTGACCGATTCCAGGTTGCACATGTGGCGGAACACCTGGTATTCATCCATGATCCCAACGCCGCCCAGCATCTCGCGGGCCGTCCGGGCCGCATCGAGAGCCATGGCCACGTTGTTGCGCTTGGCCAGGGAGACCATGGCGGGAGTTGCCTTGCCGGCATCCTTGAGCCGTCCCAGGCGCTCGCAGACCAGCTGGGCCTTGGTGATCTCGGTGAGCATGTCGGCGAGCTTGGCTTGCTGGAGCTGGAAGGCGGCGATCGCCTTCCCGAACTGGATCCGTTCGCGGGCGTAGTGCAAGGCCTCGTCGTAGACGGCCTGCGCGGCCCCCACGACGCCCCAGGCGATCCCGTATCGCGCCTGATTCAGGCAGGCCAGGGCGCTCTTGAGCCCCTCGGTTCCAGGCAGGAGAGCCTCCTCGGAGACCGGAGTCTTGTCCAGGACCAGTTCCGAGGTCACCGAAGCCCGCAAGGAGTGTTTTCCCTTGATATCCCGGCTGGAAAATCCCGGTGTTCCTTTCTCCACCAGAAAACCGCGGATGACCCCGTCCAGCTTCGCCCAGATCACTGCCACATCGGCCAGTGTTCCGTTGGTGATCCAGTACTTGCTGCCGTCGAGCCGAAATCCTCCGGCGGTCTTCTCGGCGCGGGTCCTCAGGCCGCCCGGATCGGACCCGAAATCAGCCTCGGTGAGGCCGAAACATCCGATCGCTTTCCCGGAGGCCATGGCGGGCAGCCAGCGCTGTTTCTGTTCCTCGGTGCCGAAACGATGGATGGGATACATGCAGAGCGCGCCCTGAACCGAGACGAACGAACGGAGCCCGGAATCTCCCCGCTCCAGTTCCTGCATCATGAGTCCGTAGGCCACGTTGTTCACGCCGGCGCAGCCATACCCCTGAATGTTGGCGCCAAAGACGCCTAATTTTGCCAGATCAGGAGTCAACTCCACCGGGAAGGTGGCTTCGCGGTTGTGCTTGGTGATGACCGGCAGGAGCCGATGCGAGACAAACTTCCGGACCGCGTCTCTGATCAGGCGTTCGTCCTCGGAGAACAGCTCGTCTACCAGGTAAAAATCCACCCCCTTGTAGGACATCCGGTTCTCCTGTCAGTGAGGCAAGCGCCGCGCGATTCTACCATGGAGATGACACTCCATTCAGCGGTCCTGGTAGCGGGGCGGGCGTTTGTCCATGAAGGCCTGGAGCCCTTCCCGGGCGTCGGCAAGAGCCATGAGTTGGTGCAGGTAGATGGCTTCGATATCAGGCAAGGCCGCCGCCAGCGGCCGTCCCCGGCCTAGGCGCAAGGCCTGCTTGGCCAGGGCGAGGACGGGACGGCTGTGCCGCGACACGCTGCCGATGAACTCCTCCGCACAGGCGGCGAACGTCTCGTCCGGGTAGACCCGGTTCACAAGTCCGGCGGCCAGGGCTTCCCGGGCATCCAGGGATTCGCCGGTCAGGATCATTTCGGCGGCGCGACGGGGTCCCAGAAGAGCCTGGAGCTCCACCGCGGCCACCGGAGGGAAGACACCGACGCGGATCTCCGGCTGGCCGAAGGTCGCCGAGGCCGCCGCCACCACCAGGTCGCACGCGGCCACCAGCTCGCATCCTCCTCCCAGGGCGGCTCCCTGCACGGCCGCCACCAGAGGGGCGGGAAGGCTGGCCATTATCTTGAAGACCGCATGGAAGGATTCCAACATGCCCGCCACGCGATCCTCGGTGTGGTCCGCGATATCGACCCCCGCCGAGAACGCCCGGCCTTCGGCGCCCAGAACAATCACGGCCGGGTCGGAGGAAGCCGCCCGCTGGAAAGCGGAATGGAGGTCCCGGATCATCGCCAGATCGAGAACGTTCACCGGAGGGCGGGAAAGGATCACGCGGCTCACCCGTCCGGGTTCCAGCCGGACGCGGGATGCGACCCGCCCGGTCACGCGGTGGACTCCAGCAGAAGAGCCAGGCCCAGGCCGCCGGACACGCAGAGGGTGGCGAGACCGCGGCGGGCGCGCCGCCGGGCCATCTCGTGCAGAAGCGTCACGACGATCCGGGCGCCGGTGGCGCCGATGGGGTGTCCCAGGGAAATGGCGCCTCCGTTGACATTGACCCGTTCCAGGGCCAGATCCAGGTCGCGCACACAGGCCAGGGTCTGGACGGCGAACGCCTCGTTCAGCTCCACCAGGTCGATCTGATCCAGATTCAGCGCGCACTCGGAGAGCAGGCGGCGAACCGCCGGGACCGGACCGATGCCCATGAGCGAAGGATCCACGCCGGCCGCCTGGTAGCCGACCACCCGGCCCATGGGGACGACGCCCAGCGACCGGGCCGCCTGCGCCTCGAGCACCAGAAGGGCGGCGCCGGCGTCAGTGATCCCCGATGAGTTGCCGGCATGGACGGTTCCCCCCGGACGGAAGACAGGGGGAAGCCTGGACAGGGTCGCGGCGGTCACCCCTTCACGGGAATGCTCGTCTTGCTCCACGCTGGCCGCCTCGCCTCCGCCGCCTTCGGGAAGGGCCACGGGAACGATCTCGGCGGAAAAAAGTCCCGCCCGGCGTGCGCGCTCGGCCCGGTTCTGGGATCGGGCGGCGTAGGTATCCTGTTCATCCCGGGAAATGCGGTAGCGATCGGCCAGCTTCTCGGCGGTCTCTCCCATCAACATCCCGCAGAGTGGACAGAGGAATCCGTCGCGGTACATTCCATCGACCAGGGGCGTGTGACCCAGTCGTTTGCCCCAGCGGGCTTCCGGGAGCAGATAAGGCACCCGGCTCATCGATTCGCAGCCACCGGCGACCACCACGTCCGCGTCTCCCAAAGCGACGGCCTGGACGGCGCTCACAATGGTGCGCATGCCGGAGCCGCACGCCTGGTTGATGGTGAACGCGGGCACCGTATCGGGGAGGCCGGCGGCCAGCGCGACCTGGCGCGCCGGGTTGGGGCCGAGACCCGCCGAACGGGCGTTGCCGAAGATGACCTCGGAGACCTGGCGCGGCTCGAGCCCGCCCCGTTTCAGGCTCGCCCGCACGGCGATGGCTCCCAGCTCGGGAGCGGCCAGCCGAGAAAGTGCGCCGCCGAAGCGGCCGATCGGTGTGCGAACCGCGCCTGCCAGGACGATATCGGAGCTGAGAACCGGGCTCATGGCCCTGGATTATGGCATCTGGCCGCGGGAGGGTCCACGCGAGTCGGGTTTCCGCTCGGGGGAGAGTTTCTCCTGAGGGAAGGTCTCGGCGGGCAGGTCTTCCGGGCAGGCGACCTGGTTGGTGAGGAGCGTGCGAGCCCGTTCGAGGACCGGATCCCTCCCCGCTGCGAAGGGCAGAGGGCGCTCGACGATGATGTCAGGCGTGACACCGCGGCCTTCCATGGGGAGCCCATCCGGCAGGCTGACCCGGGTCACCGGGACCAGGAGCCGGGATCCGTCCGGAAGAGGGAAGAGCCGGCTGCCCTGCACCTGCCCGGCCGTCGGGGTCCCGATCACCGTGCCCAGATGCCGCACCTGGATGGCCGCGGCGAAGATCTCCGCAGCACTGCGGGTTTTTTCATCGACCAGGATCGCCAGGGGATGGTTCCAGGAGGTCGCCGGAAACGGGTAGCGCTGTTCCCGGTAGGTGATCCAGACCGATGGCTGGCGGGAGACCAGGTCCAGAAGCTCTCCGGCCAGCCGGATCTCCCCTCCCGCGTTGCCCCGGAGATCGAGAATGAGGCCGTCGACGTCGTTGAACTGCGCACCCGTGATCAGGTCCTCCACGAGATCCTTGTCCGCCAGGGTCCGGACATGGACCACGCCGATGCGGCAGGTGCCGGCCTTCAGGGTCCGGATGGACGATCGGGTTGCCTCGGCCAGGTACCAGAGGGTGTCGCCGCCCAGGGAGTCGATGCTCAGAAAGGTCGGCTCCGCGTCGCGCGTGCGCCGCACCCACAAGGTCAGCCGCTTCACCGAGGCGGGAAGCGGATCCAGACGGGGTGCCTCGTCTTCGCTGGGAAGAAGCTGATCCCCGTACTTCAACCCGGCTCGATCGGCCGGGCCGCCTTCCCAGATGTCGTCGACGTAGACGAAGCCGTCCACGGTCCGGCTGGTGGCGCCGACCAGGCGGGTCTCCCCGGCCGGTCGATCGAAGACGTCGTGTCCGGGCGCGTAGAGATAAAGGTGCCGGTTTCCCGAGAGCCGGAGCTGGGCGTTCACGGCCGCGTAAAACCGGGCGGGCTCGCCGGCCGCCGTCAGGCTTTCCCGTGCTTCCCGCAGCCGGTCGGCGGGAAGAAGCATGCCCTCGACTGCGGGGACGTACTGTTCCTCCAGGGTTGCGATCAAGGCGTCCAGAACCTGCCGGCGACCGGTGGCGGTTCCCACATCGGCCACGGGAGCCGTCCCGGTCTTCGCCGCCCCGGAGGTCTTTGCGCCCCGGTGAAACAGGCAGCCGCTGGAGGGGAGTGCGAGGATCAGGAGCAGGAGCGGGGCGCGTCTCATGGAGAGCGGCCGAACTCGTTGCGGACGGTGGACAGGAAATCCCGGACGATCCGCGCTCCTTCCCGCTCTGCCTTTCCCGCGTGCTCCGCGACGAAGCCGAAGGCGACCACGGGATGGTCCACCGGCGCGTAGCCCACGACGATGGCATTCAGCCGCGGCTTGCGGGAACCGGCGGTGCCGGTCTTCATGGCGAAGTCGAGCCCGGAAACCGCGGCGCGACGGCCCGTCCCGGCGGGCGACTGGACCACCTGCCGCATCGCTGCTCCGATGCGCTGTGCGGTGGACGGCTGGCACGCGCGGAGAAACTCTTGTCTGGAAGATTTCTGGTACGGCGCCCCGCCGCCCAGGGACGCTCGTGAGGCCACCAGGTAAGGCTGCATGGCGGTGCCGCCGTTGGCGACGACGGCAGCCAGAAGGGCCAGATGCATCGGCGTCACGGTGACATTCTTCAAGCCGACCGCCCGGCTGGCCAGGCCCAGACGGGGCGCTGCCGGGTCGATCTCCTGGAGCTGCCCCAGGTCCAGGGGCAAGTCGCCCGCAGGGGCCACCTTGCCGAAGCCGAACCGGCCGAGAGCGTCATCCAGGCGCGCCTGCCCCATATCCAGGCCGATGGCGGCGAAGGCGAGATTGCAGGAGGCGGCGAGGGCGGTGTCGAGGTCGGGAATCGTGGAATGAACCGTCCAGTCATAGAACACCTTGCCGTCCAGGGTCATGTTTCCCGTGCAGATCAGCGGAAAGATCCTGTCCAGATCGAGGGGGACCTCCAGTGCGGCGGCCAGGGTGACGATCTTGAGCACGGAGCCGGGCTCGAACGGCCGCCGGTACACCGGCAGGTCGTCCGGAGCACGAGCCGGGTGGTTCACCAGGGCGAGGATGGCGCCGCTGCTCGGGTCGAGCGCGACAAAAGCTCCGCCGAATCGGCCCAGCGCGGCATGGGCCGCCTTCTGGTAGGACAGATCCAGGGTGAGTGTGATGCGGCTTGCCCGGTCCCGGGCGCTCAGGCGGCCCAGCAAGCCGTTTTTTCCCGCGAGAATGTCTTCGAGCTCCGGGGTCTCGAGAACCGTCTCCCCGCCCGGGAGCGCGCGTCCGAGGAGAGGACGGCCGCGCCGGTCGAAGAGGGTGTAGGCGCGTCCCCCCCGGCGCCGCTTTTCGAGCAGGTCCAGAAGCTGTTTCCGGCGGCCGGACCGGGAGGGCGGCGTGTCTTCCCGGCTTTCCAGCCAGCGCGCGGCCGCTCCCAGATGATCGAGAGCGAGAGCAGCCTCGCCTTTCCACAGGGGGGCAACGCCGGCTCCGCCCGCGGCATCCCGGTGGGAGGCGAGAATCTCCACCGCCTGGTAGCGAGCCGCGTTGGCGAGAAGCTCGGCCAGAGCATCCAGATCCAGCGCGCTGCGGCGGTTGCCTGCTTCTCTCGCGCGCCTGAGGAGACCTCGTGCCGCTTCCAGATCGTCCCGGGCCAGCTCCACCGCTCCCAGCGCCTCGAGAACCCGCCCCCGGTGCAAACGGTAAAAACGGGCGTCCTGGAACCGGCGTCGGGCTTGGTCCAGACGGCCCTCCCGCAGCGCATCCTGTCCGGAATGCAGGATGGAGTCCACACGCAGGCCCGCTCCGAGATACACCAGTCCGGCGGCCAGCAGGAAGATGACCAGCAGGCGCAATGGGCGCCGGCGTCCCCTGGTCCGCTGATGGAAACTCATGGCTCTTCCCCTCTCTCAGGTGAGCAAGTGGACCGGTGTTCCCCGTGAGAGCTCCAGGCGTTCCGCGGCGCTGGCTCCCTTGAAGGCGATTTCCAGGTATCCCGCGGAGCCGATCAGGGCCACCGGTTCATCGGCCGCAGCGTCCGCGTAGGTGCGAACGAGGCGGGTGACGGTCCGCGACCCGGCGCGCAGGCCGAGCCAGGGATGTCCCTCGAGATCGGACGAGGTGACGCTGGTCACGCAGTTTCCGAAACGGTCGACATGGAGGATCCGGGCCTTCGCCCCTGAGGCCGGAAGGAAGACCGGATTGGCGAAGGGGGTCGAGAAAGCGGCTGCCGGCTCTCCGGCGGCCAGCCGCGCCGCGGCGGGTGCGAAGAGGTCCCGGCCATGAAAAGTGGGCGCAAGAGGTTTCGCGCCGACCCGGGCGGGATCCAGCGCCCGGATCCGGGCTCCCTCCAGGAACGGCCCCAGCAGGCCGTTGTCCGGCCCCAGCAGCGTGGCGGTCGCTGTCTCCACCACCAGGGCGTGCCGGGTGCTCCCGACGCCGGGATCCACCACGGCCAGATGGAGGGCCCCGGCCGGAAAGGCGGGGACGGCCCGGGAGAGGATATAGCGGCCCATCTCCACGTCATGGACCGGGATGTCGTGGGTGATGTCCACGAGGACGGCTCCCGGGCAACCCGCCAGCAGCCGCCCCTTCACCTCGGCGGCGTAGGAGTCGGCGTGGCCGAAGTCTGTGGTCAACGTCACGATGGGGTGGCGGGAGCGGCTCAACGGATCGATTCTCAGCGGCCCGGTGGAAGGGGGCGAATCTAGCGGAGGCCACCGGGCGCGTCAAGACGAGGTGCGTTGATTGCCTTCGAGCCAGTCTGATACGGTCGCCGGGCTGGGCACGGCCCGGGAATGCGCCGGCCGGCCCTTGGAGACATGGCGAATGGGGCGGGGCTTTTGCGGCAAGGTCTACCCGCTGGTCCTGGCCGGAATGTGGTTTTTTCTGCCTTGTGGACCGCCGCCGGCGGCCGCATCCCTGGGGCAGGAGATCCTGGTCGGGCCCGGCACGCTGGAGATGCCATCCATCCTGGACGGGGGGAGTGAAGAGAATCCGTTGACCTCCCATCTGGAGGTTTCGCGTGGCTGGCTGGTAGCGCCGCCGGATTCCCATCACCTGGAAGATTTTCTGCATCTCCTGGCAACCTTGCGCCGCGCCCACCACCGGGTGGCCCTCTCGGTCCGGGCCGGCGACGGGGAGGGAGGCGCGGCGCGGCCGGCCGATCCGGAGCACCTGGAGGATTGGCTGGCCTTCCTCCGGCGCCTGGCCGGGCAAGTGGGGCCTGAAGTGGTGGCCATCGAGCCGTTGGTCTTCAGCGGGCCGGAGGCGGATGCCGATCGGGATGCCTTCATGCTCAAGCAGGCAGCCGTGACCTTGCGGGCCGTCCGGGAGACGATCCAGGTGATGGTGGGTCTGGATGATTCCCGGGAGGCGATCCGGTGGCTCGATCAGCTCTACGAGAACGAGGTGGAACCGTACGTGGATAGGCTGGCATGGCACCTGCCTGAAGGCGGAAACATCCCGGAGCCGGAGCGGGTCGAGGCCATGCAAGCCGTTCGTCTCCGCCTGGACCCCCGTGCCACGCTCTGGGTGTTCGGCTTGCCGGCGGATGGGCAAGGGGATGGTTCCGCACCCGCTCTCTACGGCCGGCTGGCCATGGCGGGGGTCGAAGGGATCACGTTCCGTGCCTCGCAGGCGGAGAAGGCATGGCTGGAAGCGTTCCATGGCCGGATCACCGCCGCCTTCGTCCCTACCTCCAGCGGCAAGATCTCTTTCCGGGACAGTCATGGAGTGCCGCTGGAGAGCATCTCGGCCTGGCGCTTCTTCAACGCGAAGGAGGCGCTGGTCGAGGTGATCCTCGTGCCGAAGGACAGTGCGCCGGACCGTTTCCAAGTCGTCCTGGACACCTTCGATGTCAGTTCACCCGCGCTGTTCGATCCGGCCAAGGGCACCGATCGCTTCCTGGCTGGGGTGGTGGCCGATCCGGCCGCCAACCGGGCGACCCTCGCCGTGTCCGGCGTGCAGGGGCCGGTGCTCCTCGAGTACAAGCGATTTGTCGCGGCGCGGTTCAGCAGCGAGGAGCTGGAAGTCGGAGCCCGGAGAACGCCGACCGTCGAGGAGATCCTGGCGCGGCACCAGGAGGCGCGCGCGGCCAGCGACGCCCTGGTGAAGTCCGTGACCGCCGATGCCTTGATCGAGTTTCATTACACGGTGGCCGGATCCGGCGCGACCTTCGACGTGGCTTATCGCAGCCGTTATTTCTGGAACCGGACCGATGGAGCCGAATTCGAGCAGCTGGAAATGTTGATCAACGGCTCCCGGTGGAATCGCAAGAAGTTTCCTCAACTGCCGCTGATCCAGCCGGAGAAGGTGGTCTTGCCCCCGCTGACCATCACCATGGGCCGCCAGTATGTCTACCGGCTGAAGGGGCGCGATCGAGTCGGCGGCCGGCCGGCCTGGCGGATCGATTTCACCCCGACCCAGAAGGAGGCGGCGCGTTACGCAGGCACCGCCTGGATCGATCAGGAGACCTACCGGTTGTTGAAGCTGTCCGTGGTCCAGACCGGGCTGGAGGCGCCGGTTCTTTCCAGCGAGGAGACCGATTTCTTCCAGGAATTCCCCCTTCCGGGCGGCGGGCGCGCCAATCTGGTGGGCCATGTGAAGGGGCAGCAGAACTGGAACACCGCCGGGATCAATCTGGTGGTCAGCCGGGAGACACGCTTCGAAAACGTGCGGATCAATGCGCCGGAGTTCGACGCGGAGCGCGGGGAGGCACATGCCTCCGACCATCAGATCCTGAGCGATACGGACCAGGGGCTGCGCTATCTGGTCAAGGATGACCAGGGACACCGGGTGGTCCAGGAGCACCCGGACACCCGGAGCCGGTTCGCACTGGCCGGCGTGTTTTACAACGAGGCCCTGGACTTTCCCATTCCCTTCATCGGTCTCAACTGGTTCGATTACGATTTCCGGAAGAAGGGCCAGCAGGTCAATCTTTTCATCGCCGGCGCCGCCAATTTCCTGACCTGGGCGGACCCGGACATCGGCGGGACCCGCCTGGACACCGCCGTCAATCTGAATCTCATCGGCTTCGCTACCAAGGATCGGTTTTTCGTCGCCGGCGACGAACGGGAGGGTCTCGAGGTCAAAGGCCGCCAGCAGTCGTTCTCCGCGTCCCTGGGACTTCCCGTCGGCGAGTTCCTCAAGCTCCGCGGCATCTTCGGCCTCGCCTTCAACAACTACCAGCTCGGAGAGGACACCGCCCCGGGATTCGTGGTTCCCGAGGATACCTTCACCAGTTCGCTGGGCGGGGAGGTCCAGTTCAACCGGCGCGGGTTCACGGCGACGGGAGAGGGCGGTTTCTTCCGCCGTTCCAACTGGAAGCTGTGGGGAGACCCCAACCCGGCCTCCGACGCGGTGGGCTCGCGGCAAATCGATTTTTCCAGGCGATTTCGCGAATACACCCGCTGGTCGGTCTCGGTGGATCAGGATCTCTTCTTCAAGGCGTTCCAGAAGGTGCGTCTGGGAGCGACGTGGCTGGACGGGGCCGACCTGGACCGCTTCAGCAGCTACCAGTTTTCTTTCTTCAATGAGCGGAACCGGGTGCGCGGGTTCTCCGGTTCCGGCATCCGCTTCGATCGAGGGGGTCTCCTGAAGGCCCGGTACACCTTCAACCTGGCCGATCAGATCACCTTCGACGCAGGCCTGGATTACGCGCGGGTCGTGGACGAGGCGACCGATACCGGGTATCAGTCCCACGCCGGGTTTGGTGTGGCCGGGAAGTTCCTGGGCCCCTGGGGTCTGATCGTTCAGGTCGATTACGGGGTGGCGTTGCACTCTGATGTCCCGGCCGTGGAAGGGGAACAGGAGTTCGAGATCCTGCTCTTGAAGATATTCTAGAGCCATGGATCATCAGCGCGCGCCCTGTCCAGAACGATTCCGGCCCGCCGTCCGGAGGGGCGCCGTCCGGGCGGCCTTGACGCTGGCCGTTCTCGCTTTTTTCGGGACGGGTTGCAGCCGGACCGAGTTCCCGGGAGTGCGCTCCGGGATCCGGGTCCTGGTCATCGGCCTCGACGGCGCCGACTGGGACCGGATGGACCCGATGATCCGGGAAGGGCGGCTGCCGAACATCGCCGGCCTGGTCTCGGGTGCGGCACGCGGACGGACCGCCCTCGAGCGGCCGCCTTTGTCCCCGTTGCTCTGGACGACGGTTGCCACCGGGCGATTCCCCGACCGGCACGGCATTCTGGATTTCGTGGAGCGCGATCCGGCAACCGGGCGGATCATTCCGGTGACCGGGCGGGGGCGCCGGGTGAAGGCCCTGTGGAACTGTGTCGACGATGCCGGGCTCGAGAGTGCGACGATCGGCTGGTGGGCGACCTGGCCGGCGGAACAGGTGCGGGGAGTCATGGTCTCCGACCGCTGGTCGTACAGCCTGGTGTCATTGCCGGAGGACCTGAGGGCCGGAGGCATCATCTCCCCGCCTTCCATGCAGGCGGAAATCGATGCGGAGCGGGTCGACCCGGCCACGCTGACCGCCGCCGATCTCCGCCGCTTCCTTCCCCTGGACCAGGAGCTGCGCGCCCTTCTCGAGGGAGGAGGCGAGAGCGGCGCGGCCGGCGTGGAGCATCCGTTGCTGCACCTGCGGCGTATCGTGGCGGCCACACAGAGCGTGGAGGCCGCGGCCAGCCGGATCCTGGCCTCCCGATCGCCGGACCTCACCCTCGTCTACTTCGAGGGGATCGACGAGGTGGGACACCGTTTCGCCCGGTACGAGACGCCGGCCCTGCCCGGAGTGAGCCGGCTGGAGGCGCGGCGGTACGGAGGAGTCCTGGATGCGTTTTACCGCTACCAGGACGAGGTGGTGGGCCGGTTGCTCAAGGCGGCCGGCCCGAAGACGACCGTGGTGCTGCTCTCGGACCACGGGTTTGCCCGGGGCGCGGAACGCCCCCTCGAGGATCCGGCCGACCTGTCGGGGCGGGCCGCGCTCTGGCACGTGGGTTCCGGGATCCTGGTCCTGGCGGGCGACCCGTTCACACGCGCCCGGCTGGGTGAAGCCCGGCTGGTGGACGTGGCGCCCACGATTCTTGCGGTGCTGGGACTGCCGGTGGCGGAAGATCTGGACGGAGGCCCGCTCATGGCGGCGCTCCGGGATGATTTTCTCGCCGCGCATCCCGTGGGGACCATCGCGTCCTATGAGACGGCCGGGAAGCCGGTCCGGCGTCTCGCGGCGCCCGGGGAGGCTGGCGGCCAGGATGCCGAGGAGCAGGTGGCGAGACTCCGGACGCTGGGATACCTGCAGGCCGGGGGCTCGGCGGCCTCCGGCGCGGCGGCCGGAGAGCCGACGCCCGGGGCGCGTTTGAATCTGGCCGCCGTCCTCGCGGCGGAGGGGCGCCTCGAGGCGGCCCGGACGGCGTTCCAGGAAGCCATCGCGGCCGATCCCGGTTCCATCGTGGCCCGGCGGGGTCTTTTCGATCTCCTGGCGCAGAGCCAGCAGGCCGCCGATGCCTTCGAGGCGGGGCGCCAGCTCCTCTCCGAGACCTCTCCCTCCGCCGAATCGTACAGGGCGGTGGCCGCAGAGTGGATCGCCGACGGGCGGATCGAAGATGGCCGGAAGGTCCTGGCTGACCTCCCTCCCCGCCCCGATGCCGCCGGGCCGCTGCTGGCGGCCGGCTTGCTTGCCCAGGCCGAGGGGCGCCTGGATGAGGCGGAGCGATTTTTCCGGGCCGGGCTGGAGAAAGAGTCCGGCTCGTGGGAGGTGGCCGAGGCTCTCTTCCGGCTCTTCGAGTCCGAGGACCGTCTCGGCGAGGCCGTTCCACTCCTGAGACACGGATTGGCGGCCCGCGGCGGGTACTCCCTCCCGCATCTCATCGCCCTGGGATACATCGAGCTGCACGAAAAGGATCTCGCCGCGGCTGGAGACTATCTGAGCCGCGCCGAGGAGATCGCGCCGGAGGCGACCGAAGTTCAGCTCTACCTGGGCTCGGTCTACTACCGGAGCGGTCGCTTTCCGGATGCGGCGCGCGCCTTCGGCCGGGTGGTCGCCGCAGACCCCGAGCAGCGGAATGCGCGGGCCAACCAGATTCTCGCGCTGGGCCGCAGCGGCCGGATTGCCCAGGCCCTCCAGGTGTTCCGGGAAGCCGGTCCCGAGGGGCGCGACACTCCGCTTCTGCTCAACGCCGCCGCCTTTGCCTGTCTCCTCAATGGCATGGTCCGGGAGGGGTTGCCCCTGGTGGAGCGTTCCCTGAGTCTGGACCCGTCCCGGGAGGACACCCTCGATCTGGCGGCCCGCCTGCGCCAGGCTCCCCGGTCTTCGCGGAATCAGCTTCCGTGAGCGGCCCCTCTCACCGGCCGGGCGCGGACCATCCCGGCGCCCCGGCCGGTTCACCGGCGCCGCAGGCTGGCTCCTAACCGCCGGATCGCCACCACAGCTTGGTCGCGGCGGATCACGCGGCCTTCCACCTGGAGCCGTTCCAGCGCGGCCAGGATGCGTCCGACCTGGCGGCCGGGCGGCAGCCCCAGGAGGTGCATCACCTCATGTCCGTCCAGGAGCAGGCGGGGGCGGGTCAGTTCGTCTCCCAGACGGGCCCACAGCGACCGGAGGCGGTGGCCGACGGCGATCTGGCCGGCCCGGCGGGCCTGATCATCCTGGCCGCGGGTCGCCCCCGTATCCGCCAGCGAAAGGAGAAGAAGGAGGTCCAGCTCTCCGTCCAGATCATGAATGAGGCGGCGCAGGGCTTTCTCCGTTGCCTGGCCTCCCAGCGCCCCCGGCCGCAGGTGGTTCCGGATCAGGGTGGCCACCCGGTCCATCCGCCGGCGGGAGAAGCACCAGCGCCGGGCCACACCCCGCGCCAGTTTCACGGAGACCTTCTCGTGGCCGTAGAAATGCACTCTCCCGGCGCCATCGATGCTGCGGGTCGCCGGCTTGCCCAGATCATGCATGAGCAGCCCGTACTTCAGGACCAGGAGATCCTCACCGCCCGGAAGCGGGAAGGGCGGCAGGCCGTCCTGGTCGAGCGGCGCGGCGAGGGTGGAAAGATCATCGGCCAGGTCCACGGCGGCCAGCGTGTGCTCCCAGCAATCCAGATGGTGAAAGGCGTTCTGGGTCACTCCGAACATGGGGATCGCCTCCGGAAGGAGAGGCTCCAGGAGCCCCAGGTCTCCCATGGTCCTGAGCGCGAAGGCAAACCGATTCGATCCGGCGATCCGGTCCATCTCCTTGCCGATCCGCTCGGCGGCGCAGGAGGCCAGCCCGCGCGCCCGGCGGCGTAGCTCGGCAGCCGTCTCCGCTTCAATCCGATGCACCGTCCTCCACGCCAGAAGACGCACCGCGCGCAACGCCCGGAGCGGGTCGTGCAGGAAGCCATCCGGTCCCACCTGCCGCAAGATGCCTCGCCGGAGATCCTCTCGGGCCTGAAACCGGTCCAGCAGCATTCCGCCAGGCAGACGGACAGCCAGGGTATTCACCGTGAAGTCCCTCCGCGCCAGCTCCGGCTCCAGCCGGCCGGGTGGGACGATGACGAAGTCCAGCTCCCTTCCCGGCAGCGGGAGGCGGCGTTCCCGGATCCCCTTGCGGTCGAAGACCAGGAGACGCGTCCCGTAGGCCCGGGCGCGGCCGGTGAGAAAGTCCCGCGCCGGCTGGGAGTCCGCCACCAGGACGAAATCCAGATCCTCCGGCGTCCGTCCCAGAAAGAGATCCCGGACGGCTCCTCCCACCAGGAGCAGATCGATCGAGGTGGTCCGTGCTTCCCGGGCCAGATCGGCCAGAACCGGGTCGGCGCGGATGACGGCGTGAAAGTCCAGGTCGGCCAGGGTTCGGGGCTTTGCTCTCATCGGGCCGCTTGCCGTGCGGGAGAGCGGCCGGTCAGACACTCCTGCATCCTGCGGGCGACGTCCTGGATGAGCCGATCCCGGTCGGCGGAGGACAGGCCCGTGGTTCCCACGGCGGGCAAGAAGGTGATGCGGACCGTGCCCGGGCGGCAGAAGAGCGCCCCCGGCGGCAGCAGCCGGCGGGCGCCGCGCACCACCACCGGGTAGATAGGGGCCTGTGCCTCGATGGCCAGGAGAAAGGCGCCTTTCTTGAAGGGACGAAGAGTCTGTCCGCCTTCCCGTCGGGTGCCTTCCGGAAAAACCAGGAGAAAGGCGCCGTTCCGGACACGGAGGGCGGCGCGGCGCATGGAGGCAATGGCTCGTTCCCGATGGGAACGATCGATGGGAATGATGCCGCCGGCCCAGAGCGCCTGGCCGAAGATCGGAATGAAAAAAAGCGACCGCTTGGCGATGGCGCGGACGTCGGCGGGAATGGCCAGGAGAAGAGCGGGAGGATCCAGGAGGCTCTCGTGGTTGGAGATGAAGACGCCGGCCCGGGACGGATCGACGCGCCCGACTCCGTCCACCTCCAGGCGAACCCCCAGGATGCGTAGAACCATCCGCGACCAGAGCCGCGCCAGGATCGGAAAGACCGACGTTCCCCGGGCCAGGGGAACAAGCACGATCACCACAACCGCCAGGGCCAGTGTCACGAGAAGCACCGCCAGGAGTTGCAGAAGGGCGCGGGCGGTCATGACGAACCCAGTCTAGCCGCGGCTCTCGAAGAGTGTCAACGCGAGGCCGGAAATCTTCCCTTGCCGGAAGCGGGTTGACGCGGTACCTTGGGGGTATCCCCGTTCCAGCGAAAGTGGATCTCTTTATCAAGCGAGGATGTCCGGCATGGCGAACGGATCGGAGCAAAACTCAACCGGCGAGATGGGCGCCACCACTGCGACACACGCGCCGGCCCCGGAGATCCACGCTGCGCCTCCCCAGGTGAAGATCCCACCGGCCTCTGCCGGCCGGGATGAAGCAAAGCCAGGCCGGGGAGCGGACCTCTCCTCGCCGGCGCCGTCCCCCCCAGCCACCGGCGCGACCCAGGCCGAGTCCATCCTGAGCCGAGCGCATCGAAAGGGCCTCGTGGTGGAAGGAAAGGTGGTGGCCATCGTCCGGGGCGGGTACGAAATTGCGGTGCACGGGCTCATCGCCCTCTGCCCGTTCAGCCAGATCGACCTTCGCCTGCCCGGCGACCAGCTAGCCCACCTGCACCAGACCTACGAGTTCCTGGTCACCTCCTGCAAGCGGGGCGGCCGGCGCGTCGTGCTCTCGCGGCGGCGGGTGCTGGAAAGGAAGGCCCGGCAGGCCCAGCGAAAGGCCCGCGCCCGGATCAAGCCGGGCATGGAGATGGACGCCCGGGTGACATCTCTGACCCGATTCGGCGCCTTCGTCGATCTCGGCCTGGTGCAGGGAATGATCCATCTCTCGGAGATCACCCACGCCCGCATCCAGCATCCATCGGAGCGCCTGGAGGTGGGACAGACGGCTCGCGTGCGGGTCTTGAAATCGGATCCGCACAAGGGAAGAATCTCGCTGAGCATGAAGGCGCTCGAGGAGGATCCCTGGAAGGGCATCGCATCACGGCTGCCTCTCCACACGGTGGCCACGGGCCGCCTCCTGCGGTTGACGGCCTTTGGCGCCTTCGTCGAGGTCGCTCCAGGGGTTGACGGGCTGATTCATATCAGCGAGATTCCGGAAGCGTTGAAGGGCACCCTGGAAGAGAAGGCGAAGAAGCGCGCGACGCTTGATGTGGTGGTTCTCAAGATCGAGCCGGACAAGAAGAGAATGGCTCTCGCCCCGGCGCCCGAGGGGCTGAAGCCGGGCGACAAGGTGGTGCTCCAGTCGCTGCGGCCGGGCCGGTTGGTGGAGGCGCGGGTCCAGGAGGCCGATCGGAAAGAAATCCTGGTTCGGATCGGCCCCGGCCAGAGCGGCGTGATTCCCGCAGTGGAGAGCGGCGCCGCCCGGGATGCCGATCTCGGGCGGCTCTTCCCGCCGGGGAAAGAACTCCGTGCCCTGGTCCTGGGTTCGGACCGGGGTGAGCGGCGGGTTCGCTTGTCCATCAAGCGGGCGGAGCGCCGGGAGGAGCGCCGCCAGCTGGAGCAGTACAAGAAGAGCGCCGCATCGGGCGCTGGCGCCTTCGCCACCCTGGGCGATTTCTTCGGCAAGGATTAGCCGGGCTTGCTCATGAGAAAGGGGCCGCCTCCCGGCTGGGCGGCGGCCCCGGAGCCTCGTTCCGTTAGGTCGATCTTTTCTTCTTACGGGTCATCAGGGTTTCGTGTGGGCAGATCTGATGGCCTCAGGGTACAGGTTCA
>JBHHYE010000039.1:0-22624 GCA_046757405.1 Acidobacteriota bacterium
AAACTCAAGACTTAAATTCGGTGGAATCGCCTCGGAGATGTGCGGAATGTACGTCCAGGCTCGAGAAGAATCACCCGTCCGCCCCGCTCGGCCAGTTCATCCAGAACATCCCGCAGCGTTCGCAGGCCGCGTCCACGAAACTGCGACTGGGCCACCAGCGCCAGCGCCGGCAAGGCGCCTCCTCGCCGGGCCGCCTCCACGGCGGCGGCGATGGCTCGTCGGCCGATGCCGAAGGCGACGACGGAGCCGTCCGCCAGGATGGACGCCTCCCCTTGCGGCACGATCCGGTCCAGGAGCGCCGGCTGTCTCGAGGGAGAGCCCCGGGAATCGTCATCACCCACATCGACCAGGAGATGCGCCGCGGAGGCCACCTCGGGGAAACCGGGGCGGCCGGCCTGGAGGTGAATCGAGGGAAGAGCGAAGGCTCCGCTGCGGACCCCTCCCGCGGCGAGAACCCAGACAGGCGATCCTGCCATGCTGCGGTGGAAGGCGGCCGCGCCGGCAGGACTCCCCAGCGGCACGACCCGCAACCAGCCCCCTTCGGCGAAGCCCGACACAGCGTAGGTGGGATCGTCCAGGGGAGCCAGGACGAGCACCCCCGGGCGGTTCCAATCCTGGAGCGCGGCCAGATTGACCCGCAGGTTGCCGAGACCGTCCACCGCCAGATCCTGCACCCCGCCGACCGCCTGAAACTCCTGCCTCAGCGTCTCGCGCAGGGGGAATTCCTCCCCCGTGGGAGCCGGGATCCGGGCCAGACGGACCAGCCGCTCCATCTGCGGGGATGCCGGAGGCTCCGGACCGGCGGAGGCCGGCCCCGTCCCGACAGCGAGAAGAACGGAAAGGCAGAGAGCGGCCGCAGGAGACATGGGTCCTCCTTCTATCCTGGTCTCGGGCAAGCGTCAAGCGGCTCGCCGGGACACTGGTACAATGGATGCGAGAGGTCCCTCATGCCGACGCTGGCCGCACATCCATCTCCCCTGGCGCGCACCCTTCTCTCTCATGCGGTCCCGGGAGAACTCTGTGCGCCGATCCAGGGAAAACCTGGATGGATCCACTGTTACGCCTGCGGCCACCACTGCCGCATCCCTCCTGGCCGGGATGGAATCTGCCATGTCCGGCACAACCAGGCCGGGACCCTGATGGTGCCGCACGGATACGCGGCCTCACTCCAGTGCGATCCTATCGAGAAGAAGCCTTTCTTTCACGTTCTCCCCGGAGCGGAGGCACTCTCCGTCGGAATGCTGGGCTGCGACTACCACTGTGGGTACTGCCAGAACTGGATCACGTCCCAGGCGCTGCGGGACCCGGAGGCGGTCGCACCCATCACCGAGATCGACGCCCCCCAGATCGCCGGCCTGGCCCTGGAGCGCGGCGCGCGCGCGGTCATCTCGACCTATAACGAGCCATTGATCACCAGTGAATGGGCCATGCACATCTTCCGGGCCGCGCGCCGGAGCGGCCTTCTCACCGGCTATGTTTCCAACGGGAACGCCACCCCGGCCGTCCTGGACTACATTCGCCCGCACACGGACCTGTACAAGGTGGACTTGAAAAGTTTCCGGCAGGCCCGCTACCGGGATCTGGGTGGCGTCTTGCACCGCGTTCTGGAGACTCTCGAGCAGCTGGTGGCCAGGAAATTCTGGGTGGAGGTCGTCACCCTGGTTGTTCCCGGGTTCAATGACTCCAGCGAGGAGCTCCGTGACATCGCGCGGTTTCTCGCATCCCTCTCGGCGGACATTCCCTGGCATGTGACCGCCTACCACCGGGACTACCGCATGACCGATCCGTCCAACACCACGGCCGATGATCTGGCACGGGCCGTGGCGATTGGCCGGGAAGCGGGGCTGCATTTCGTCTACGCCGGAAACCTTCCCGGCCGCGTGGGCGACGCGGAGAACACCTATTGCCCCGGCTGCTCCGGGCTCCTCATCCAGCGCCGCGGCTACACCATCCTGGGCAGGAACCTGAGCGGATCGCGCTGCGCGGCCTGCCATGCGGAGGTGCCCGGCATCTGGACGGCGCCGGCGGCCTGAGACAGGTTCAGGCCCCTGGCTCGTCGCCCAGCGCCTCGAGCATCGGATCGAGGGTATCGGGAAAAGCGTTGACCAGCACCAGTCGCCGCGCCTCTCCGAATTCCAGGACCGCCCGGATGGCCGCCACCACCCGGCCGGCGGTTTCCCGGCGCCTCGCTGCCCCTTTTTCAGCCTGGTCGCCGCGCGCCTGGTTCAGACCGTCTACGGCTTCATCCAGTTCCTTTCGCTGCTCCGGACTCGCCTTCCGATCGAACGGCTGGCGGGCGATCGACTGGACCACGTCGAGAACCGCGGCGCGCCGGCGCCGCAAACCCTCCACCAGCAGGCGCCCCATGCGGCCGCGATCCGCGGCGGCCGACAGCCGGACCATCCCCAGGGATGCATGGATCAACTCCACCGCCTGCCGCCGGTCAGCGGCCCGCAGGCAGTCGGCCACCAGCCTCTGCAACCCTTCCTCGCCAAGGCGTGCCTCCAGGACGTCGATGACCTCCTCGGCCGTCGGCTCGGGCGGCCCTGCCGCCGACTGGGTGTCGGTTTGGGAAACCACAGGCCCTTTCTTCCCGGGGCCACCACACCGGGGAAACACCTCGCCCGAAGTGTACCAGAGCCCGGACCTCGCCGGGTCGGTGGTATACATCATGGGCCATGGACCGGACCGAAGAAACCGCCCGGACGCGCCCGGCGGGGCCGGAGGCGGGAGGGAGCCCGGCCGCGGGACCGCGCATCCTGTTCTTCAGCGGTGGCACCGCCCTGGGGGCCCTGGCCCGGGTGCTGAAGATCCAGACCCACAACTCCATCCACATCATCACTCCATTTGACTCCGGCGGGAGCTCCGGGTCGCTCCGCAAGGCATTCGGGATACCGTCGGTGGGCGACCTGCGCAGTCGCCTCATGGATCTCGCTGATGAGACGATTCCCAGGCTCGCCGCCATCCGCCGCCTTGTCCGCCACCGGTTCTCGCGGAAGGCCGGTCGCAACTCGCTGGAGTTGCAGCTGCAGGAAATGTGTGCCGGGAGGCATCCGCTGATGCGCGCGCTGCCCGGCGAGATGAGTAACCTGGCCCGCACCCACCTGAGACTCCTGGCCGCGCGGAAACCGCATCGGTTCGATCTACGGGGGGCGAACCTGGGCAACTTGATCCTCGCCGGTGGAGCCCTCCGCGACCAGGGCCGCCTGCGGCCGGTGGTCACACGCCTTTCCCGCCTGCTGGGCGCGCTGGGGGTGGTGTGTCCGGTGACGGATCAGAGCCTTCATCTGGCGGCCCGCCTCGCCGATGGCCGGTATCTCGTGGGTCAGCACCGCCTGACCGGGAAGGAAGCGCCTGCCATCACCTCGCCGGTGAGAGACCTCCATCTGGTCGACACCCGCGCTGCTCCGGAGAGGGTGAGGCCGCCCGCCGGGCGCGAGGTTCTCCGCCTCATCGCCGGGGCGGACCTCATCTGTTACCCGATGGGTAGTTTCTACTCCAGCTTGCTCGCCAACCTCCTCCCTGCCGGGATCGGCCGCGCCATTCGTTCCGCGACGTGCCGCAAGATGTACATCCCCAGCACGGGCCTCGATCCGGAGCAGCTCGGCATGACCTTGGGGGACGCCGTGGCTGCCCTGGTCGGCATCTTGAAGCAGGATGCCGGGGCGGACTCCCCCGCGCATGCCTTCCTGGATACCGTTCTCCTGGACAGCCGCAGCGGCGCCTACACCCTGCCGCTGGATAGCGGGAACCTGGCGCGGCTGGGCCTCCAGATCGAGGACCTGCCCCTGGTCGCCGGCCGGGGCCCGGATCTGGATCCCCACCGTCTGGCCGAGCTTCTGCTGGCAGCGGCCCGTCCGCCGGATCGCCTTCCGGGGACCGCTCCAGCCCACCCGCACCGGTGATCTCCGGCCGCACGGCCGGTCCCTTCCCGGTCCGTCACGCTCTCAGAGAGTCCGTGGCCCGCACCAGGGCATCGAGGATGCCCGGCTCCGAGGCGGAATGACCGGCATCGGCGACCCACTCCAGGCGGGACGCCGACCAGGCGCGGTGCAGGACCCAGGCAGCCTCCGGCGGACAGATCATGTCGTAGCGCCCCTGGACCAGGATGGCCGGGATCCGGCCTATCCGATCCATGCGGCTCAGGATCGGCCGCTCCTCGAGAAAGCAGCGGTGGACCAGGTAGTGGGCTTCCAGGCGGGCCAGCGCCAGGGACACCTCCGGGCCGGCGGAGCGCTGCACTTCTTCCTCGTCAGGCAAGAGACAGCTCAGGCCCGCCTCCCAGCGGGACCAGGCCTGGGCGCACCGGGATTGGAGGCCGGGATCCGGGGCCAGGAGGCGGCGGTGATAAGCGGCCAGCAGGTCATCCCGTTCCACTTCCGGGATCGGGTGGAGAAATTCCTGGAAGCGTTCCGGGTAAAAGAGGGCTGCTCCGTCTTTCCGGAACAACCAGCGGATCTCACGCTCCGTGCCCAGGAAGATGCCCCGCAGCACCATCCCCGTGACACGGTGGGGGTGCGTCCCGGCATAAGCCAGGGCGAGCGTGGAACCCCAGGAGCCCCCGAACAGCAACCAGCGCTCGATCCGGAAACGCTCCCGGAGGCGCTCCATGTCGTCCACCAGGTCCCAGGTGGTGTTCTCTTGGCAGCTGCCGGATGGGCGGCTCCGGCCGGCGCCACGTTGCTCGAAGAGCATCACCCGGTACGCACCCGGGTCGAAGTATCCACGGTTGTGGTCCTGGATTCCGGCCCCCGGTCCTCCGTGGAGGAAGAGGGCTGGCTGGCCCTCGGGACACCCGCACTGCTCGTAGTAAATCTCGTGGCCACCCGACACAGGCAACCATCCCGCGTCGAACGGCTCTCCCCATGGATAGAGTGTGCGGCGCTCTCTCATCTCGCTGACAACCGGCTTGGCGAACCCCATCGTGACGCCGACTCCAGACGGAGCTTACCCGGAAGATCAGCGGCCGTCGAGCGCGGCCCGCCCGCCTCGATCCTCGATCCTCTATCATGCCAACGGACGCCGGAGAAACACCCCGGCGGACCATGAACCGAGAGAGGACATGCAGACAGATGGAGGCTCCATGCTGAACTCGTTTCAGGTGCGGCAAACCAGGCCCAGGCCCTCCCGGTGGGGATCCGCCCTGCTTCTCAGTCTCCTGGCCGGCTGCCTGGCGGCTCTTCCGGCGCGCCAGGCCCTGTCCCAGGCCCCTCCTCCCGCAGGGGAGGGGGCCGCCGCTCTCCAGGTGGGCCAGCCGCTTCCTGATTTCCATCTCGCGGCTGTGGACGGCACCCTGCACGGGCCGGAGGAACTGCGCGGGCGCAAGAATCTCGTTCTCATCTTCTTCCGGGGGACATGGTGACCCTTCTGCCGCATGCAGCTCGGCGAGCTGCAAAGAGAACTCGCCCGCTTCACTGAGATGGAAGCGGAAGTCTGGGCCATCAGCATCGATCCGGCCGAGAAGCTGCGGAAGACCCGGAAGAAGCTCGGCCTCACCTTTCTCAACCTGATGGATCCCGGCTCCCGGACCATCGAGCGCTTCGGGATCCTCAACCGGAAACAAGGGCACATTCCCCATCCGACGGCGCTGGTCGTCGATAAGCGGGGGATCATCCGCTACCTTCGAACCGACGAGAATTACAAGAAACGGCCCTCCAGCCGAGAGCTGCTCCGGGTCCTTGCCGGAATCCATAAGTCGACCGCGGCCCGGGGAACGCTGATCGTGGCCAATAAGTCCGACGCCACGGTCTCCCTGGTCGACCTACCCTCGGGAGAGGTGCAAGCGACGGTCCCCACCGGCCAGGGTCCCCATGAGGTGGGGGTCTCTCCTGACGGCACCCGGGCGGTGGTCACCAACTACGGCACCCGGGAGGCGCCCGGATCCACGCTGACCGTCATCGACATTGCCAGGGCCAGGGTGCTCGCGACCATCGATCTGGACGGTTACCACCGCCCCCACGGCATCCAGTGGCTGGCCGACAACCGGCGCATCCTGGTGACGTCCGAGGAAAGCCAGGCCCTGCTCACCGTCGACATGGACACGGGCCAGGTGACCGGCAAGGTGGGCACGGGCCAGGACATCTCCCACATGGTGGCGGTGACGCCGGAAGGGACGCGGGCCTTCGTGGCCAACATCGGCTCCGGCTCGGTCACGGCCATCGATCTGGAACGGCAGGCGCAACTCGCCAACATCCCCACCGGAGAGGGGGCCGAGGGAATCACGGTCACGCCGGACGGGACCCAGGTCTGGGTCACCAATCGTGCCGCCGACACGGTGACGGTCATCGACGCGGCCTCCCTGAAGATCCTCAAGGTCATGGAAAGCAAGTCATTCCCCATCCGTGTCAAGGCCACCGCGGATGGCAACCACCTGCTGGTCTCCAACGCCCGCTCCGGTGAGCTGGCGGTGTTCGACGCACACACCCTGGAGGAGGTCCGCCGCCTCCCCATGAATCTTTCGGCCAGGGCCACCGAAGGACGGCTCTTCGGCGGCCGCTTCGGCGACAGCCCCGTGCCCATCGGGATCCTGGTCCATCCCGACGGCCGCTGGGCTTACGTGGCCAGCACCAACGCCGATGTGGTCTCCATCATCGATCTCGAAACATGGACCATCGCGGGGCGCCTCAGGCCGGGACGGGAGCCGGACGGCCTCGGGTTTTCCCCCCTCGCCGTGAACCGACCCGGGGCGGCGGCAACGCACGCATCCCGGAGCTCTCTCCCCCTGGGCCATGCCGCGCACGGGTAAGACGGGGTGGCCCACGACCGCGCTGGCGGGCCTGGCGGTCCTCTGTGTCGCCTGCGCACCCGCGAGGCACGGAGGGAGGGAGGGCGGCAGCGGCGGCGCGGGGTTCTCCCGCGCGGCGCCCACCTCCACGCTGAAAGGGTTTACGCCGTCGGGCTCGCGCCGTCAAAGGCGCCTGGAGAAGCGATTCGAGGCCGCCCTGAAGCAGGCCGGCCCCCCGGGCCGAGGGCCGCAGGGCAGCGGGCCGGACGCCGCGTCGTGGCTCGAGGATCAGCTGCGGGAAGCGGGATGGGAAACCCAGCAGTGGGAGTTCCAGGCGCGCGTGCGGGCGCGAACCTGGGTGCGTCTCACCCTGCGGCAGCCTGGTATGGATCCGGAGGAGAGGACGGCGCCCGTCTTCGCCTTTTCCCCACCCGCCGACGTCGACTCTGACCTGGTCTACGCTCATGCAGGCAGCCTGGAGGATTACGCCGCCCTGGAGGAAATGGGAACGAGCATCGCGGGCCGCGTGGTGCTGATCACCTCTCCCTCCTCGACGCCCTTCGGCCAGGCCAGATTGGCTGCGGCTCATGGAGCCGTGGCGGTCTTGCTGGCCCCCGGGACGGCAGGCGAGGATCCGCCGCCCGGCATCCTTTCTCCGCACGGGATGGGACCGCCATCCGGGCCGGCCTCGCCGCCTGAGCCTCCTTCCTCCGGCCGCTGGTCTCCGTTGCCGGCCGCTCCCATCCCGGCCCTGTGGCTGGAAAGCGTCCTGGCGCGGCGGCTCCTGGCCGCTCTCGAAGGGAGCGTGGCCCCCGGCCCCTGGCAGGCCGAGGGGGCGGGAACCCAGCACGTGGGTCCGGGACCAGCTCGCGTCGAGCTTCGCGTCTCTCACACCACCGAGAGCCACCCCGCCGCCAACGTCCTGGCCCGTGTGATCGGCTCCGACTGGCCGGAGCAACGGGTCATCGTGGGAGCAGGCCTGGATGACGGTCTGTCTGATTCGCCCCACTCCGGGGACGGCATGGCCGCCCTGGAGGCCATCGGCCGCGGCGTGGGAGACCTGCTCCGTTCCGGCTGGAGGCCACGCCGGACGCTGCTCCTGGTCGGCTGGGGCGCCTCGAGGTTTGGCCACACCGGGGCAACCGTCTGGGCCGATGCTGCGGGCGAGGGGCTGCGTTCCGGAACCGTGGGCTACCTTCACCTGGACACCGCGGACCCGGAGCCCGCGCCCCGCTTCAGGGCGACCGGGGAACTGCGGGCCTTCATCGCCATGACGGCAGCGGAGAGGCTGGACGATCCCCTTGGCATGCCTCCGCCGGTGGCGCGCCCCGCGGGAGCTGGCGAGGCAGGCGTCCTGATCTCCCGCGGCGTGCCCACAGCCACCCTGCATCTGGGACGAGCCAGGAAGGACGGTCCGTTGCTGTGGGGTCTTGCCTTCCTCCGGCTGGCGGAGAGTCTGTGGCCGCCCTACGACTACGCCGTGACCGCGGCCCGCCGCCTGGACGATCTGGGAGGCCTGATGGAGGCGGCCGGCGCCGCGTTCGAGAAGAATCCGCCCCCGCCCCACCAGGCGCGCCGGGCGCTCATCGACCTGCGGAATGCTGCCGAAGACTGGAACCAGGCTTCGCAGGCTCGCCTGGACCAGTTCTTCCCCGCGCCTCAGAAGACCGCGCCCTTCCAGCAATGGCTCGCGCGAGTCGGCCGGGCCGTGCTGGCCATCGATGCGCCTTGGGTCCATCGGGAAGCGGGCGCGGTTGCGGACGGTTGCGACAGCTTGTTTCTGTGCGTTGATCCTGCCGGTGAAGCGGTCCGTCCTTTTCCACGCGCCCGGGCCAGCGTGGAGGCCGGCGACCGCTCGGCACTGACCATCGAGATGCTGCGCCTGGCCGTGACGGCGCGGGATACAGCGCATCGCCTGCGGTCTGCCACCGATCTCCTGGAGAACGCGCCCGGTCCGCAAGGCCAGCCTGGCCACGCACCCTGATCCGCCGGCCCGGGCCGGCCAGGGGGAAGCATCCGGGCGCGTCTCTTTGTATGATGGGAGGCGAGGAGATGGCCGAATTGGAGAGCTACATCGTGCTGGCCGGCCGGGTGCTCTACTCGATGATCTTTGTCGTCAGCGGCATCTGGCACTTCCAGAACTCCGGCAGCCTGGCGGCGTTCGCCCAGGCCAGGGGGGTTCCCCTGCCGCACGCGGCGGTGATGGGAAGCGGCCTTCTCATCCTGGCCGGCGGCCTGTCGGTACTCTTCGGGTTCCGGGCGCGGCTGGGGTCCGCGCTGCTGCTTCTCTTCCTGGTCCCCGTGACCCTCGTCATGCACCGGCCTCTCTCCGATCCCCTGCAGGCCACACAGGCCCTGAAGAACCTGGCCCTCATGGGCGGCGCCCTCATGATTCTGGTGCACGGCTCCGGCCCGCTGAGCCTGGACCGCCTGAAGCGGCGCGACCCCGCCACCGCCGCGCTACCATGATCGCCTGTCCAGCCGGAGGAGAGCGATCGCCGTATGCACCGCCAGCCGCCCGGATCCCGGGAGGAAAGAGAAGCCGCGGCGCAGGCCGGGGCCATCCGCGGGAGCGGGAGAGAAGGCCGCGGGCGCCGAGAGTTCCCTCGTGGCTGCTGGGGTGCATGATGTTTTCCGGCGTGGCCGCCGGCCACGAACCAGCCGAAACGCCGGCTCAGGCAGCGGCGATCATGCGTGCTCCCCTGGCTCATACCTTCTCCATCGTGGCGCGGGATCCCCAGACCGGCGAGCTGGGTGTCGCGGTGCAGTCCCACTGGTTCTCCGTGGGGAGCATGGTCACCTGGGCCCGGGCAGGCGTCGGGGCCGTGGCCACCCAGTCGTTCGTCGACCCCTCCTATGGACCCAAGGGGCTGGATCTGATGGCCCGCGGCGTTCCTGCGCCCGAGGCCCTGCGCCGGCTCCTCGCCGAGGACAGCCAGCCCCAGGTGCGCCAGGTCGCAATGGTCGATGCGCGCGGGAATGTGGCGGCGCACACCGGCTCGCTCTGCATTCCGGCGGCAGGCCACCACATGGGGGAGGGATATTCGGTCCAGGCGAACCTGATGCTGGACGAGGGCGTCTGGCCGGCCATGGCCCGGGCCTTCGAGACCCACTCGGGCAATCTGGCCGATCGGCTCCTGGCGGCTCTGGAGGCGGCACAGGCGGCGGGAGGCGACATTCGCGGACGCCAGTCGGCTGCCATCGTGGTGGTCCGCGGACAGCCCACAGGGCAGCCCTGGCTGGACCGCGTTCTGGACCTGCGCGTCGAGGATCATCCCCACCCCGTCCAGGAGTTGCGCCGGCTCGTGCGCCTCAGCCGGGCCTATGCCCTCATGAACGATGGCGACGAGCATGTCGCTGCTCAGCGTTATGACGAGGCCCTGCAGGCCTATGCCGCCGCCGAGCGCCTTTTCCCCGACAACGACGAGTTCCTTTTCTGGCACGCGGTCACCCTGGCGACCATTGACCGGCTGGACGACGCCTTGCCGGTGTTCCGGCGCGCCTTCTTGAAGAACCCCTCCTGGCTGATCCTGATCCCGCGGCTGGTCGGCGTCGGCCTGCTACCGGATGATCCCGAGGTCACCAACCGGATCCAGGCGATGGGTCCGTCGGAGGGGCGGCCCTGGTCTCCTCCAGGCAGGACGACGGAGCCGGCAACAGGGCCGGACCATCCGTCACCGTGACCATGGCCAGATCCAGGGGAACGGCGTGGCGGTTGGAGCTCCGCACACAGATGACCACGTCAGGAATCGACACCAGCCAGAGGAGCAGTCCGGGAACCACGAAAAGAAACAACCCGATCAGCACGCCCATGAAAAAGGTCGCGCCCCGGGCGGGGCAGCCCGCATAGACGTGTCCGGCGCCCGGCACCAGGCTGAGCAGGCCGGCCAGCAGGGGATCCTTGTATCGACGGGTCACGCGGGCCTCCGTGGAGAGCGGCTGGGGTTGAATCTAGAGCCGCGGAAGACGGGAGGCAAAGGATCGCCCCGGCTTCCCCTTTCCGGGAGGAGGCCGTGAAGAAATCCGATGTCGTGGATCTCGAGATGATCCGGCGCGCGCGCCAGCAAATAGCCAGCCGGGTGCATCATACGCCGGTCCTCTCCGCCACCGGGCTGGGAGCGCGGATCGGCTGCCGTCTTCACCTCAAGGCCGAATTGCTCCAGCGGACCGGCGCGTTCAAGATCAGGGGCGCTCTCAATCGCCTGGCCCTGCTCACGGACCAAGAGCGCACCCACGGAGTCTGTACGGTCTCGGCGGGGAATCATGCTCAGGGTGTGGCGCTGGCCGCCCGGATCCACGAGATTCCATGCGTGGTCGTCATGCCTTCCGGCGCGGTCCGCTCCAAGGTTGAGGCCACCCGCGGCTATGGCGCCGAGGTTATCTTGCACGGCGACTTGACCCAGGTCTTCGCCCGGGTCCGGCAGGTGGAGCAGGAGCGGGGGATGGTCTTCATCCATCCGTTCGACCACCCGGGGATCATCGCCGGACAGGGAACCGTCGGCCTGGAGCTGATGGAGGATCTCCCGGACCTGGACGTGGTGGTGGTGCCCATTGGCGGCGGCGGCCTCGCCTCGGGCATCGGCGTCGCGGTGAAGAGCATCTCTCCCGCGACCCGGGTGGTGGGCGTGGAACCGTTCGGCGCCGACTCCATGTGGAGATCCTTGCAGTCGGGCCATCCCGAAAAGCTTGACACGATCCAGACGATCGCCGACGGTCTCTCGGCTCCCTTCGCGGGAGAACTGACCCTGGCCCATGTCCGCCGCTATCTGGACGACGTGGTGCGGGTCACGGATGAGGAGATCGTGGCGGCCATGCGCCTCCTCCTGGAACGGTGCAAGCTGCTCGCCGAACCGGCGGGGGCGGCGGGGACAGCCGCACTCTTGTCCGGCCGGATTCCCGGCCTGACCGGCACGACCCGGGTGGCCGCCATCCTGTCGGGCGGCAACATCGATCTCGATCAGCTCTCCACCCTCCTGGGTCAGAAACCGCCCGCGGAGGTGTGCTAGCATCAAATGGCGTTTTTGTAGCTTTTTCGCCCACGACGATAGCCCGGTTCCCGCATTGACCATGGATCGATTGAGCCTGTTTCGCCTCGGCGCAGCGTTCGGGATCTCCCTGGGTGCGAGCCTCGTGTTTGCCGGTTGCCTGGCCTGGGTTACCGGAATCGGCGCCCAGACGGTCAACACGATCTCGTCCCTTCTGCGCGGCTACGGAGCGGGACCGCTGGCGTCCATCGTGGGCGGAGTCTGGGGAGCAGCAGGTGGTTTCACCTTTGGTGTTGCAGTCGCTTGGCTTTACAACCGGCTGCCGGAGTAAGGCAAGGCTAGGATGGGAACCATTTCTTTTCGAGGGGATCCGATGAGACAGGACTCTCTGCTGGGGCACATCTGGGAGCGGCATTCCATCGCTGTCATGGCGCGTTCGCGGAGCCTCCACGAACGAGTGGACGCCATGGTGGCCTCCGATCCACCACTCGTCCCTGAAGCCATCGAGCTCATGGCCAGGGCGCTGGCAGGTCCCCCCAGCCGATGCGGCTGGGGCGAGGCCGTGGAGCATGCCTGGGAGCAGCTCAAGAAGGACGGCGTCCGGAACGGTTACCGCCATACAGGGCTGATGGTCGCCTGCAAGAAGGGACGCGACGAAGCCAGGCTCTTCTTGTTCGAGGCAGCGGCTGTGATGAAGAACGACAAGCTGATTGCCTCCTCCCTCCTGGACGACAACCCCATGCCCGGATTCGCCTTCTACCGCAAGGGGAACGACTGGTGGCAGGTCCGGGAGAAAAACCGCCGCCTTTCCTGTCTGCCCCTGGGTGGACTGCTGGCCCGGGCCGCGTCCTCGGCCCGGCGAGATGCCGTCCTGCATGGGGAAGGGATCCTGCGCCGCGTGGCCGGCAATGTCTTTCCCGATCCCCGCTTCGCTCCCACGCTCCGGGCCAAGGGATTGTGGGACGACCACTGGGCCAAGATCCCCATCGCCGTCTGAGCCCTCCTGGGGCCTGGACGGATGGCTGAGCCCTTGCCCCGGCGCACCCGGTCGCGTCTCCGCGGTTCCGGTTTCGATCTTTTCTCGGTGGCGGGGATCCGTCTCTCGGTCGACTATTCCTGGTTCGTGGTCTTCTTCCTGGTGACCTGGAGTGTCCACACCTGGTGGTTCGGGCCACGCCTCCCTGCCTCGGGGCCGGCGACCGTGTGGGGACTATCCCTGGCTGCAGCGGTCCTGCTGTTCGTCTCGGTCCTCCTCCATGAGCTCTCCCACTCCTTTGTCGCCCGGGCCAAAGGGATCCCGGTCCAGGGGATCACCCTTTTCATCTTCGGAGGCGTCTCGCGGCTGGCTCACGATCCCGCGCGTCCCATGGATGAGTTTCTCATCGCCATCGCCGGCCCGGCGACCTCGTTTGCCATCAGTGCCGTCTGCCTGGGTGCCTTGGTGCCGGCCCTTCTTGCCGAAGCAGATCTCCTCACCGCGGTTCTGGCCTATCTGTGCCTGGTCAACTTCACCATCGGGTTGTTCAACCTGGTGCCCGCCTTTCCGCTGGATGGCGGGCGGGTCTTGCGGGCCATCCTCTGGAACCTCAAGGGCTCCTTCACCCGCGCCACCATCACGGCGGCCAGGGTGGGCAAGGTGCTGGCCTTCACTCTCATGAGCCTGGGTGTTCTGCTGGTCCTGGCGACCGGGAACCTGGCTGGTCTGTGGTGGGTGGTCATCGGCCTGTTTCTCGTCCAGGCCGCCGGCGCCAGTGCGGAACGCGCACACATTCGCGAGGCCCTCAGGGGCATGCCGGTGCACCGCATCATGAGCCGGCCGGTGATGACGGTGTCGCCGGCCCAGACCCTGGCCCAGGCCGTGGAGGATACCTTCCTCCACCATCAGTTCGTCGCCTACCCGGTGACCGATGCTGGAATGGTCCGGGGCGTCCTCACGCTCAAGGATATCAAGCGCTATCCCCGTGAGCACTGGGACCGCCTCCGGGTCGGCGACTGCATGATCCTCCTGCAAGACACCGCCACCAGCAGCCCCGATGACGATGTGGTCGACGTGCTGGAGCGGATGTTGCAGACAGGCTGCGGACGCATGCTGGTGCTGGATCGGGGCGTTCTGGTGGGTATGCTCACCCGCCGCGACATCATGCACTTTCTGCGGCTCCGGATGGACCTCTCCACGCCCGGGTGAAGAATACCCGGTTGATCGGTTCGCGGCAGCCGGATAGGCTACCGGGAACACCCGACACGCTGCCGTTGTTCCGGAAGAGCGGGAAGCCCCTGGGTCTGAAAGAGATCGAGAAGATGCCGGAGATCGTGATCTATAGCAAGGATTGGTGCCCGTTTTGCGTGCGCGCCAAGCGCCTTCTGGCCGAGAAGGGGGTGGAGTACCGGGAGGTCGATGTCGCCTCGGATGCGAGGCTGGAAGAAGAAATGATCCAGCGAACCGGACGCTTCACCGTTCCCCAGATCTTCATCGGTGAAACCCACGTGGGGGGATGCGACGATCTCTACTCACTGGAGTGGTCCGGCCAGCTGGACCCTCTTCTCGCCGATTTTGCCGCCCGGCCGCCCAATGGCGGTTCGGGAGGGGCCGGGACCACCCGTTCCGGGAACAGCTCCGGCCAGGAAGCTGACAAGCTGAACAACCTCATCATCATCGGCTCCGGCCCGGCGGGACTCACCGCCGCCATCTATGCGGCCAGGGCCAACCTGGAGCCGCTCTGCATCGAAGGCGCCCAGGCCGGCGGACAGCTCACCATCACCACGGACGTGGAGAACTACCCCGGCTTCCCGGACGGTGTTCTCGGTCCCGACCTGATGGATCTCTGGCGGAAGCAGGCGGCGCGCTTCGAGACCCGCTTCCTCACCCGGGATGCCGACCGTGTGGACTTCTCCCGGAGGCCGTTCCGCGTCTGGTCAGGCGGTGCGGTGTATCGCGCCCGCAGCATCATCATCTCCACCGGAGCGACCGCCAAGAAACTGGGGCTGGACTCCGAGCAGCGTCTTCTAGGCCACGGCGTGTCCATGTGCGCCACCTGCGACGGGTTCTTCTTCAAGAACCAGATCATTTTCGTGGTGGGCGGCGGCGACACGGCCTTGGAGGAAGCCACCTTTTTGAGCAAGTTCGGGTCCAAGATTGTGGTGGTCCATCGACGTGATCAGCTCCGTGCCTCGAAGATCATGCAGGAGAAGGCCTTCAAGAATCCGAAGATCGAGTTCATCTGGGATTCCGTGGTGGAGGAGGTCCTGGGTGTCGAGCAGAAGGCCGTGCGCGGCGTGAAGCTCCGCAACGTCAAGACAGGCGCCTTCTCCGAGCATGAGTGCGGCGGATTGTTCGTGGCCATCGGGCATCAGCCCAACACCGAGATCTTCAAAGGCCAGGTGGAAATGGAAGGAGGGTACATCCTGACCGAGAAAGGCTCGACCCGCACGAGCGTCCCCGGCGTGTTCGCCGCGGGAGATGTCCAGGACCACGTTTACCGCCAGGCTGTCACCGCCGCCGGCTCCGGATGCATGGCCGCCATCGACGCGGAGCGCTGGCTGGAATCGGAAGCCGCCGCTTCCTGACCGGGCCGGCGCCCGGGCGGCTTCATGCGGAGCCCCAGGGCTTACCGGCAGCAGATCAGTTGGTGACCCCGCCTTCCACGCCCTTCCAGGGGAGGACTTCAACTTCGCGCACCCGGTCCACCTTGCAAACCCGGCACAGGGGCAGCTCGTCGAACCGGCCGCCCAGGTACGCACGCCGGTAGGCCATGGCCCGCTCCCCGTTCCAGACCTGGGAAATCGAGGAGCTGGCGATATTGCCCAGCGTCATCTGGCGGGAATAATCCGTACAGCAGATCACCATGTCGCCGTTGAACAAGATGTAGCCCTGCTTCATGAGGCGGGTGCAGGTCGTGTAGTAGTCCATCCGCGTATGAGCCAGCCCTTCCGCCTGGGCAATGTTGCCGCCGCGGTTCTCCAGGGTGGTGTACTTGGATGCCACGCCGCGCTTCCGCCAGTAGGCCACGGCTTTCTTGGCGTCGACGAGATTGGTGTCCACCATGGTGATCCAGACCTTGGGAGAGACGGCACCGCGGGCCTCGAGGGCCTCCAGGAGATGGTTCACGTTCTCGAAGGTCTGGTCAAAATTCATCGTGCCGCGCATGGTCCGTTCGTATCCCTCCTTCTCGATGCCCTGGAAGGATATATAGAGGGCGTGGAGGGCCGGCCCCAGGTCGACGATTTCCTTGATCACGTCCGGAAAGAGCCGCGATCCGTTGGTGGTGACCACGATCTTGGCGCCGGGGCATTTCTGGTGCATGAAGCGGATGCGGCGGGGCAGGTCACGGTCCAGGAACGGCTCGTTCATCAGGTAAGGACTCAGCCGCCGCACCCGGTGGCGGGCGCATTCCTCGATGATGCGCTCGAACAGGCCCCAGTCCATCACTCCCCGCGGCTGCGTGGAGAAGGTCGCTCCGTAGGGACACCAGATGCAATCGGCGTTGCAACCGGTTCGCGTCTGGATCTGGACCGTACGGGGAAACCGTGGCACCCGCCGGGAGGAGATCCGTTTCCACAGGCGGGTCAGCAGCCTATCCCCCGGCTCGATCAAGGCATAGTGGCCCTTGCCAATCATCTGCTCGGATCCTCTCCGCCTGAGACCGCAGACCCTAACAAAGGGCTGTATCCGGATCAAGCGGCAGGGCGTCCGTCCGGCGCGCCGCGCTCAACCGGCCTCCCTCCTTGCCGGTCGATCACGGGCCGCGTTCCGGCTTGACCCAGTGCGCGAGAGAGCGGGTCTCGATGCCCAGGTAGAAGCATGCGGCCAGCACGGTATTGCGAACGGTTGTCTGGAGATAACCCTGGGCCTGCCAGCGGCGGGAGGAAACCCGGATACGATCCGCCAGCAGCCGCACCCGGCCGCGCCTGGCCAGACGGTAGCTGAAGTCCAGGTCCTCCATGAAAGGGAGTGGCGCGAACCCGCCCAGGGCATGAAAGACGGATCGCCGCACGAAGAGGCCCTGGTCTCCGTAAGGATACCCGGTCAGCCGGCTGCGCAGCCTGGCGGCGGCCGACACCACGCGCGCCACCAGACGCGGTGAATCGATCTCCAGGGAGAAAGCGCCTCCCACATTCTCCGGATCGACCAAGGCCTCGCGGATGTGCTGTCCGTATCCCACCGGCGGGATGGCATCGGCGTGAAGAAAGAAGAGGATCTCCTCGCGGGCCACGGCCGCACCTGCGTTCATCTGGCGCGCCCGGGGGCAGTCCGTCTGGAGAACCTCCACCCCGGGGACCTGGCCGGCGACCTCCACGGTCCGATCCCGGCTGCCGCCATCCACCACCACCACCTGGTCCAGGGTGCGGTCCAGCAGCGGCAGAAGATCCGGCAGCGTGCGTTCTTCGTCAAGACACGGAATGATGACGGTCAGGTTGCTCAACGGCGATCCGGATATGCCCTCAAAACCGCAGAATCGCTCCGATGGGCGCCCCGGCCAGGGCCAGGCGGCCATCCCGGTAGAAGACGACCTCTCCCCCCCGCCCGATCACCGTCTCGAGAACCTGGTCGACCACATCTTCTTGGGCGCTCTCTTCCCGCGGCCCGTCATGGCGCTGCACCTTTCCGGTTTGCCGGTCGAACGTCCCGGGAATCACGTAGCTGTTCTCCAGGAGCAGGATCTCCACCTTCCCCATGACCGCTGCCTCGCCGACCTTCTCCAGCCCGGCGATTCCCTCTCGGGTGCCCTTCAGGGCGTCAAAACGGTCGAGAATGTCCTGGCGCCGGCTGCGTTGCCAGGTTTCAACCTCCGGCGCCACGGCCTCCCATAACTGGTGGGTGCCGGCACGGTCAAGGTTTCCGTCCACCTGGCCGGACGGCGGCGTGCCGCCCGACACGGCGATGTAGAACGAGCGCAGGCGTTCCACGCCGGCCAGAAACCATCCCGCGTCCTTCTCGGCATCCTGGCGCGTGCTCACGGCCTCAGCCACGCGCCGCAGGAAAACCCGCAGACGCTCGTTGCTATGCGTCTGCGGGTCGACGCCCTTATTGAACCCTTCAGGGGGCGCAGCCGGATGCGCGGTATCGGCCATGGGAAAAGGACTCCCGGTGTCCTCGACCAGCTGGCGCCCCCAGCCCTTGAACCAGCGGGCCGTCTTCTCGGAGAGCACCAGGAGAGAGTAGCGAGGCTGGCGATTGAGTAACCGCACCAGATCCCGGGTCAAGAAGGTTTCCCCCACCACCACCGCCTCTTCCACCTTTTCAGGAAGCATCACCGCCTCCAGCCGTTCCGGGGAGACGAAGACACAGAGACCTTCCTCCAGGTACCGGTAATCCAGGTTGCGCTGGAACGCTTCAAGGCGGCGCAGATAATCCTGCACCACCGCGCCGGTGACACCTTTCTCCTGCAGAGCCAGTCCGGCGCGGCGCACCAGGTTCTTCAACCGGGTGGGATCCTGCCTGGCCCCGGGCATGCGACGGTGCGTCGGCAGCCGGAGCGAGAGCGCCGGGAACCCCCGGTGGGAGCGGATGCGATTCAGGTCGCTTCGATTCATGTCAGGCCAGGGACCGGCTCACCCCTCCATCGGCCACCACCGTGGCGCCGTTCACATTCCCAGCCTTCTCCGAGCAGAGGAAGCTCACCAGGGCCGCCAGCTCCGCCGGCTCGCCAGGGCGGCCGCGCGGAAAATCCCGCGCGGACCGGGCCATCAGCTCCTCCACCGGGATGCCGGCCCGGCGCGCCCGCGCCTCCGCCAGCCCCCGGCTCCTGGCGGTGTTGAACGACCCCGGCGCCACACAGTTCACCAGGATCCCGTCCGCCGCCAGCCGGCGCGACAGCGACTTGCCCACAGCGGCCACGCCCGGCCGCAGCGCATTGGACAGCAGGAGACCGTCGATGGGCTCCCGCACCGAGATCGATTCGATGGCCACGATGCGGCCCCACTTCCGCCGGCGCATGCCGGGGATCACCGCCCGGTAGAGACGGATCGCGGACATCAGAAGGAGCTGGAAGGCCTGCTCCCAGGCCGCATCATCCAGCTCGTCGAAATCGCCCGGCGGGGGACCACCGGTATTGTGCACCAGGATATCGATAGGTCCGAAACGCGCCTGGCTCGCCGCGACCCAGGCATCAGGGGCTTCCGGGCGCGCCAGGTCACAGGAGAAGCCGAACAGATCCGCTCCTGTCTCCGCCTGGATGCGGCGGACGGCGCGATCCACCTGGGAGGCATCGCGAGCGCAGAGAGCCACGGATGCTCCCTCGCCGGCCAACTGGCGGGCACAGGCGTAGCCGAGCCCCCGGGAAGCTCCTCCGACCAGCGCCACCCGACCTCTGAGCCCGAGATCCACTGTCCGCTCCCCTCTTCCCGGATAGGCCACCATCTTGGCACGCCTGCGGGAACGCCACAAGGCAGCCGGCGGGCGGCCCCGAGTCTGGTAGATTATCCAGCGGGCGCCTCCGGGAGCTGGAGCCGAAATGAAGGCCATCCTGTTCGTGTGCGTTGCCAACTCGGCTCGCAGCCAGATGGCGGAGGGCCTCGCCCGTGCCCTGGCACCGGCCGATCTCGAGATCTACAGCGCCGGCTCGCAGCCCACCTGGCTCAATCCCCTGGCCGTGGAAGTCATGAAAGAGATCGGCATCGACATCTCCCGGCAGGCCGCGAAGGGCCTGGAAATCATTCCTGTGCAGCGGATCGGGACCGTGGTGACCCTCTGCGACGGGGCGTCCTGCCCTCTCTTGCCGGGGGCGGCTCGGACGATCTCCTGGCCCCTGGCGGACCCGGCCTCCGCCACCGGCTCCCGCCTGGCTCGCCGGCGCGCCTTTCGCCGGACCCGCACCATCCTGCACCTCCGTATCGGCCGGCTGCTGGACGCTCTTTGAACGGCTGAGAAGGAAGCACGAAACGATCACTTCCGCTTGACTTTCGCTTCAGCCTCCGCTAGGACTCCCGCATGGGTCCCGCGGAACATCCTCAACCGCTCCTTCCCCTTCCCGGGTTGAGGCCCAGGGCCCGCGGACTGGCGGCCTGGGCCAGGGGGGCCGATCTCCTCCGCCGCGGCCGGCAAGCCACCTGGCAGCAACTGCCGGTCCGCTCCACCCTCAACCGCTGTCAGTCGGGCCGCATGCCGTTCGAGTTCACGCTCAACCCGTACCGCGGCTGCGAGCTGGGCTGCGTCTACTGCTACGCCCGCACCACTCATGAGTTCCTGGGACTGGCCGACCCGGGCGACTTCGAGACACGCATCTTCGCCAAGACCGGCGCACCCGAGCGCCTGCGCCAGGAGCTGGTCCGGCTGCCCCTGGCCGGGCGCCGGGTGGCCATTGGCACGGTGACCGATCCTTACCAGCCCGCGGAGAGGCATCTGAAGGTGACGCGCCGTCTTCTTGAAGTCCTCGGCCAGGTTCGTGGTCTGAACCTGTCACTCACTACCAAGTCGGACCTGGTCCTGCGCGATCTCGATCAGCTGTCGTTGCTGTCCGGCCGGCACCGCCTCCATGTCAACATCACGGTGGTCACCGTGGACCGGGAGCTCGCCCGGCAGCTGGAGCCCAAGGCTCCCCGTCCGGATCTCCGCCTGAGGGCGCTGGCCCGCCTGCGCCAGGCAGGGATCGAGGCGGGCGTTTTCGCCATGCCGGTCCTGCCCGGCCTGACCGACTCCAGGGAGTCTCTCAGCGCTCTGGCGCGGGCCGCGGCAGGAGCGGGCGCTACCTTTCTGACAGCCAGCCCTCTCTTCGTGCGCGACGGCATCAAACCGATCCTCTATGATTTTCTCCGGCGGAAGGCCCCTCACCTCCTGCCCCGCTACCGGCGGGCCTTCGCGCGGGGCGCCTCTCTTCCCGGAGCCTACGCCCACCGGCTGGAGAAACGCCTGGAACCGATCCGGAGCCGGTTCGGACTGCGTGCTAACGTCGCCCGCCGATGAGCGCGCCCTCCTCCGCACCAGCGCCGCGCCCGGGAACCCTGATGAGCCTGGGCCGCGCCATGGCTTCATGGCGGACAGCCTCGGTGGTGCTTCTCTCTTTCTCATCCGGTCTGCCGCTGGGCCTGGTCTGGATCGCCATCCCGGACTGGATGCGCAGCGCCGGCGTGGATATCCGGGTGGTCGGCCTGATCACACTGGCCCAGGCCCCCTGGAGCTTCAAGGTCCTCTGGTCTCCGCTGATGGACCGCTACCATCCCCCGCGGCTGGGCCGGAGGAGGGGTTGGGCCCTGGCGGCGCAGCTGCTGCTCTTCACACTTCTGCTTTGCCTGGCCGGCCTCGGCCACCACCCGGACACTCCCTGGGTGGTGGCGGCCCTGGCCTTCGCCATCGCCTTCGCCTCCGCCAGCCAGGACATCGCCGTCGATGCTTATGCCGTCGAGGTTCTCCGGCCGGCGGAACAGGGGATGGCGGTCGGGGCGCGCATTGCCGTCTACCGGGCTGCCATGTACGTGGCAGGTGGCTTGAGCATCACACTCGCTGGACAGTTTTCCTGGCCATGGGTCAACGCCGGGCTCGCCGTCCTGTTCCTGCCCATGATGGCGATCACCCGCCTGGCCCCCGCCCCGGAGCACACCCTCTCACCACCCAGGACCCTCCGCGAAGCGGTCTGGCACCCGTTCCTGGGCTTTCTGGCGCGGGACCGCGCGCTGGAGATCCTGGCCTTCGTCTTCTTCTACAAGATCGCCGACAATCTGGCGCAGGCGTTGCTTCGACCGTTCCTGGTGGACATGGGTTACTCCGATTTCGACCGGGGAGTCGCCCTGTCCACCGTGGGCCTGGTGAGCACCCTCGCCGGCACCTTCCTGGGCGGCCTCCTCACCACCGCCATGGGCCTGGGACATTCCCTCTGGGCCTTCGGCTGCGTGCAGATCCTGTCCAACCTGGGGTATGTGCTGGTGGCACGGGGCGGAGGAGATCGTCTGCTCATGTACGGGGCCACCGGCTTCGAGAATTTCACCTCCGGCCTGGGAACCGGGGCCTTCTCGGTGCTTCTCCTCCGCATGACCCAGAAGCGGTTCTCGGCCACGCAGTACGCCCTTTTTTCGAGTCTTTTCAGCCTGCCACGCATCGTCTCCGGGCCGATCAGCGGATTCACCGTCCACGCGGTGGGTTGGGAGCCGTTCTTCTGGGGCACCATGCTGGCTGGCGTGCCGGGGATGATCCTTCTGCAGCGCTTCGCCCCCCTGGGAGTCCGCGAGCCGCACTTCACGACCACGCTTCCCGTCCGCCACGAGACCCTCTCCTCCGCCGCGGTGGTGGCACGCGGCCTGGCCGCGGGCCTCCTGGGCCTGGCCGGCGCCGGACTGGGCTCGGCCGCTCTGTCCGCGCTGGCCAAGCTCTACCAGGAACCCGGCTCGTCGCTGGACCTCCGCGGCTCCCTGGCCGCGCTGCTGCATCCTGGAGACGCGGTGGGCTGGCTACATCTGGCCGGATTGATTCTCCTGGCGGGAGTGGTCGGTCTCGTGGCGGCCGCCGTGGCGGCAGCGCGGCACGGGGGCGGGGCCGACCTGGGCAGCGACGATTCCGGAAGCTGAGGAGCGCCTGCCGTCAGGCACCCGGCGCGGCCATGGCCAGGCGGCGGGCGGCGGCGCGCTGGCAAGCACGGAGCAAATGGAGCGCCGAGTGAACCTCCGCGACCCGCCGCACCGGAAACCGGTTGAGAAGCGTGGTCCGCTCCAGGAGGACCACCAGCTCCTGCAGCAGGCCAACTTGCCGCTCCAACCCGGGACCCTGTTCCAGTTGGCCCCGGTGTTCCGCCAGCGTGGCCAGCGCCTGGCGCCAGGGAGCTTGCCGGCGCTCTTTCTCCTCTCCCGCGAGCAGGGCCTGGTACACGGACTCCAGCCAGGAACAGGCCAGGATTCCAGCCGGCGCGGCGCTGCCCGCCGGCCGATCACCGGCACCCTCTAGCCCGCATTCATAGCTTGGTACTTAAGATTTGACACCGACGTATTCCAG
>JBHHYE010000040.1:0-21471 GCA_046757405.1 Acidobacteriota bacterium
TGATGGCATGGGGTTGGGGACCACCGTCAAACTTCAACGCTCAGAGGGACATCACTCCACCACCCGCCCGCCCGGGACCTCATAGTCGAAAAAGAGCTGGCCGACCAGGTTCGGGTCGCCGTCCAGGTCGAGCCAGGCCGGCCGGGACAGCGGCGGCCAGGATGCGGGGTACCGGATCCAACCTTCCACCGGATCCGGCGTGGAGGGATTCAGCAAGAGCGACCACCGTCCCACCCGGTAGACCAGCAGTGGCCGCGCGGCCGCGTCGTAACCGGGCCAGGGCGCCGGCCCCCGGGCCGCTCCCTCGAGGACCGCCTCAACCACCAGCAGCAGCGCCTGATCCGTTGAGTCAGGCATCGGCCGGGCCGCTGCCGGGACACCATGCGCCAGCCCCGCGAGGCCGAGTCCAATGACCACCGCGCCTGCCGGAATCCCACTGCCCCAGAGACCGCTCATCCCTCTCAATCGCCCCCATCGCTTGCCTTCGGCTCCGCCCCGACTGATGCGTTTCATGGTGCCAGCTCCGCGCCCAGCCGTCGTCTCAGCTCATCCCGCGCGTCACCCGCGCGCCGGCGTCAGCGCCGTCCGGCGGCGGGATCATCTGGGCTGCCGCCACCCACCTCCTGGAGGACTGCCTCCGCCAGGGCCCGGGCGATGAGCCGATGCCCTTCTGCGGTGGGGTGGACCACGTCGTTGAACAGCTCCGCCTGGGGCCTCCCGGAGAAGAGCCGCGCCAGATCCACCACCTTGACGTTCCGCTCCTGGCCCACCTGGTGCACTCGCCGGTTGTACGCTTCCATCAGCCGGCGCTCCGCGTCGGTCTCCATGGCGCGCCGGAAGGCGGCCCGGGCGGCTTCTTCCTCGCCCCGGCGCCGCATCTCGAGCCCCTGGATGAAATGGAGATACGGCCAGTCCGGGTGGCGCTCGAGGGCCGCGTCCAGAATATGGGCCAGTCCCTGGGTTCCCGAGGCCAAGGCCGGGTCGATCCCCCCGGCTTCGAGCTGGTGGGCCAGCCACCAGTCCTGGGTCACCCACTCCTCCTGCCCGTCCACCTCGGCCAGGACCTCGTTCTGCGTCAGCGGACGGCCCTCCCTGAGCGGCGTGGTCATGAGCAGGGGCCGGGCCCCGAGGGATCGGGCCTGGTCCACCATGGCTTCCAGGTTCGCCTGGAAGGCGTCCAGATCCACCCGCCGCCGCGGCCTCTCCCGGTGCGGCCTCACGGGCAAGGACAGGAGGATCTGGCGGCGCAGGAAACGGTAGGCGTGGCTCTTCTCGAAGACGTTGCGGAGGGGCGAGACGGCAAAGGAGGTGTCCGCATCGGGGGCGTCCGCATAGTGGTGGTCGTTGTAGCCGAACAGGAAGGTCACCACGTCGGGATGGACCTCCGGCAGGATGCGGCCGGCCAGGAGGCGCCCCTGGTAGGACGAGTAACCGTCCACGCCCAGGTCGAAGACACGCGAGGCGATTCCCCGGCGGGCCAGGAGGATCTCCAGCTGGCGCCCATAGACATCACGATCTTCGGGTACGGTGAAGCCCATGGTGATCGAATCGCCCAGAAGAGCGATCCGGAGCTCTCCCGGCTCCTCCCCGCCGGTGAATTCCGGCCCGCGAAATCCCCGGCTGTTGACCCGCATCCGGCCGTAACGGCCCGGCTGCAGGCGCCACCCCAGGACCGGGTCGCGGAGATGGTGCGGGAGCTGGAACTCGAAGCTCTGGGTGAACTGGAAGTGCCGCCCCGCGCGGGGAATCGCCAGCTCGGGCCCCCAGAGCCGCACCGCGGCCTCGAAGATCATCCAGAAGACCGCGAGGGATCCCAGCACCAGTCCCATCCGGCTCAGGGCTTTCTCGAGAATGAGGCGGTTCACCACGGACTCCCGGACCCTCGGTCGCTCTGCTGAGCCAAGGTAGCAGGCGCCCGAGCCGGGCTCCACCCCGCCGCTTGTCGGGACCGGCCGTCACACCGCCGTTCAGTAGAGCCAGTGGAGCTCCATGTGGATCTTGAACCCGCCACGGACCGGAGGAAAGACCGCCTCGAACTCTCCCGAGTCGCCGGGACCCAGAAGGGGGGGCGCCACGGAGACCTCCCGGGATCCGATCTCCCGGCCATTCTGGGTCAGCCGCACGCGGACCCGGCTGCCGCTGGCGCGCATTCTTCCCTGGTTGGTGACGGAGCCAAAAACCCTCACCTGCCCGGTGGGCAGGAATTCGTATTCGTGGTGGTCGATGCGCAACCGGGCCTGCCGGGAAGGGGCCTCCTCCGGCGTGGGCGAGATCCGGGATTCACCCGGAAGGGTCCCTGCGGGAGGCGCTGTGGGAGCGGGGGGGAGGGGGCTCGCGGCCGGCGGCGCCATGCGCGTCTCGGCGTCCGGCGAAACCGCGTTCAGGGAGCGCGCCGGCACCGCCGGCGCCCTGGACCGGTCGTTCCACCATCCCGCCACCACCGCCAGGGCGAGGAGGCCGGCGACCATCGGCAGGAGAGACCGCGCGCTTTTCCGGGCCGGCCGGGACCCGAGGGCCGGCGGCGGCGCCGGGAAGACCCCGGGCAGCTTCCGCTCCCCGGCCAGGGCGGCCGCCACCCGGTCGAGCTCCTGGATCAGGGCGTCGTAATCGGCTGGCCGGGCGCGGGGATCCTTGGCCAGGAGCCTTTGGAGGAGGGAAACCACCGGGTAAGGAAGGTCCGGGTTGAAGCGGCGCAGCGGCTCGTTGACATGCTTCAGGATGACCGCCACCGGTGTCGGGCCCTGGAACGGCGGACGACCGGTGACCATCTCGTAGAGGGTGACGCCCAGCGAGTAAGTATCGCTGGCCACGCCGGCGGGAGTGCCCAAGGCCAGCTCCGGCGCCATGTAATGCGGGCTGCCGAGAACCTGGCCGGTCAAGGTGAGACCGGAATCGGCGGCCATCTGCCTGGCCAGCCCGAAGTCGGTGACCTTGAGCATGCCGCCGGCTCCCAGAACCAGGTTGGCGGGCTTGATGTCCCGGTGCACGATGCCCCGCCGTGCCGCCGCGCCGAGACCGTCGGCCGCCTGCCGAACCAGGGCAACGGCCCGCGCGGGATCCATCTTGCCGCAATCGCGGAGTACCCGCTGCAGGGACTGGCCCTCCAGGTACTCCATGGCGAAGAAGACCTGTCCCTGTTCTTCGCCGACGTCATAGATTGACACCAGGTGGGGATGTGAGAGGGCCGCGGCGGAACGAGCCTCGCGAAGGAACCGGGCCCGCGCCTCGGCCTGGCGAGCCAGCTCGGGCCAGAGAGTCTTGATGGCGACCTTGCGCCTGAGTCGGCTGTCCCAACCCAGGTAGACCACCCCCATGCCGCCGCTGCCGATGGCGCCGCGGATCTGGTACGGCCCCAGCCGATCAGGGACTTTCCCCACGCAGAAAATCTAGGCCCGCGAGGCCGAAAATCAAAAAAATGGAAAGCCGGCCGGTCAGGCGTGGGTCCGGTAACTCGAGAGAATCTCCAGCACCTGGTCGATGTCCCCGGTGGTGTGATCGGCGTTGATCTGGAAGCGAATTTCCTCGTCCCCCCGGGGAACCACCGGGTAGGCCAGACCGGTGGCCAGCACGCCGTGGGTCTTGAGGTGGGCCACCAGGGCCCGTGTCCTCTGGGTATCGCGCACCATGAGTGGAACCACCGGGTGCTCCCCGGGGAGGGTCTCGTACCCCGCCTTCACCAGCCCCTGCCGGAAGCGCTGCGTGAGGCCACGAAGCGTTTCCAGCAATTCTCTGCCCAAATCACTGTCCAGGATCTGGAGCGCCTTGAGCGCCGCGGCCGCCTCGGGAACGGTGATCGGATTGGAGTAGATGTACATGGGAGCCATCTCCCGCAGATAATCCACCACGGTGCGGCTGCCGGCCGCGTAGCCGCCATTCACACCCAGAGCCTTGCCCAGGGTCGCCACCAGAAGATCGACGCCGCGGCCGCCGGTGAATTCCTCGGTCCCGCGCCCCGTCTTCCCCAGCGCGCCGACGCCGTGGGAGTCATCGACCAGGAGCAGGATGTTTTCCGGGAAGCGTCCGTCGAATTCCCGCACCACGTCGGACAGCGCCGCCAGGGGCGCGTGATCCCCGCGCATGCTGAAGACCCCGTCGGTGACCACGATGGCCCTGCGGGAGACCCCGGACAGCTCTCGCAGGTGGCGTGCCAGATCCGCCAGGTCCAGATGCTTGTAGACGCGCTTCTCTCCGGGCCGGGCCAGGCGCAGCGCATTGATGATGCAGTTGTGGTTCAAGGCGTCGCTGATCACCGCCGTCTCCGGCGTCACCAGGGCCGCGAGCGCGCTCAACACGGCCGCGTATGCCGACGAGAAGAGCATGACCGCCTCGCGGTCATGAAAGGATGCGAGCTGGTGCTCCAGGTCGACGTGGTGGCGGTAGGTCCCGCTGATGAACCGCACCGCTCCCGGACCAACTCCGAAAGCGCGGACGGCCGCTTCCTCCGCCGCGATGACCTCCTTCCGCAAGGACATGCCCAGGTAAGAGTTGGAGTTCATCTTGATGAAGCGCTTCTCCCCCGCCGCCTCCAGGAGGAAACGCGGGCCGCTCCCGGCATCGGGCGGGATCACCTTCGTGATCACATCTTCGGCTCCCTTGCGGGTTCCCTTTTCTTCGAGATCGGCGAGCTGGGCGGACAGGACGGTGTGCAGGCGTTCCAGGGGCATGTTCGCTCCATCCAGGGAAGGCGGGTCAGAGGTCAGGCGACACAGTGAGCTTCGGGCGCAGCATGGTGAGCATGTCGTCGGTCATCCGCTTGAGGTCATAGGCCGGCTGCCAGCCCCATTCGGCCCGGGCGGCCCGGTCATCCACCGACCGGGGCCAGGAATCGGCGATCGCCTGGCGAACCGGATCGATCTGGTAATCGATGGAGAACCCGGGGATCACGGCGCGGATGGCCGCGGCCAGATCGCCCGGGCTGATGTTCATGGCGGTCAGGTTGAAGGCGTTCCGGTGCTCGAGGCGCGAACCGTCGGCGTCCATGAGATCCATGGCGGCTTTCACGGCGTCCGGCATGTAGACCATGTCCAGGTACGTCTCGGGGCCCAGGAAACAGGTGTAGTGCCGGTGGCGGACCGCTTCGTAGAAGATCTCCACGGCATAGTCGGTGGTGCCGCCGCCCGGGAGCGTGACGTGTGAGATGATGCCGGGAAACCGCAGCCCCCGGGTGTCGACCCCGAACCGGCTGTGGTAGTAGTCGCAGAGAATCTCGCCGCTCACCTTGGTGACGCCGTACATGGTCGTGGGGCGCTGGACCGTATCTTGCGGCGTCTTTTCCCGCGGCGTGGACGGGCCGAAGGCGCCAATGGAGCTGGGGTAGAAGACCGCGCAGCGGTTCTGCCGGGCCACTTCCAGCACCCGGTACAGGCCGCCCATGTTGACATCCCAGGCCACCTGCGGCTTCTCTTCGGCCACCACCGAGAGGAGCGCCGCCAGATGGTAGATGACGCCGATGTCGTGCCGGCGCACCACGTCATGAAGCTGGCGGAAATCGGTGCAGTCGACGTATTCAAAGAGGCCGGCCACTTCCTCCTCGGACCTGGGGCACATCCGGATATCGGAACCGACCACCCGGTCGGCGCCGTACCGGTTCCTGAGGGTGGGAACCAGCTCGGAGCCAATCTGGCCCAGCGCTCCGGTGACGAGGATCTTCTTTCGGCCCACGATGGCGCTCCGCAAGAATGGTAGCCGGACCGATGGATGGCCACAAGGAATCGGTTATGATGAGCTCCATGGTCTGGATGGCGGCCGGCCTGCTGTTCTGCATTGGAACGATCTTCTTTGGCGGGAGCCTCCTCACCTCGCTGGGCGACCAGATCGCCTCCAGCTCCCGCCTCGGACATCACCTGATGGGGATGATCTTCCTGGCGGCCGTCACCTCCCTGCCGGAGCTGGCGGCGGGGATCAGCGCCGCCGGGTGGAGCGGTCAGGCCAATCTGGCCTATGGCGAGGTCCTGGGCTCCTGCGTCTTCAACCTGGCGATCCTGGGAGCCGCCGATCTCCTGTCGCGGGCGCCGATCATCCGGGGCGGCGGTGCCAACGCCTCCTCCAGCAGCGCCACCGGCATCATTCTTCTGGCCGTGGCGGCTCTGGGAGTCCTGGCTTCCGGCGCCGGCGGGCATCTGGATCTCCCCCTGGACCTGGTCATCGTGGGCGTCTACCTGGTGGGAATGCGGACCCTCCGGGGCGAGGAACCGGCTTCCGGCCCGGCCGGCGCGGCCACCGCGGCCTTGCGGAGACGCCTCTGGGTCCGTTTCGGCCTGGCCGCTCTCCTGGTGATCGGTCCCGGACTCTGGCTGCCGGTCCTGGCCGGACAGCTCGCCCAGGAGTTCCTGCTGAGTTACAGCCTGGTCGGCACCGTCCTGGTCGGCGCCGTCACGTCGGCCCCGGAGGCGGTGGTCACCTATCATTGCATCCGCCGGGGGTGGGGGCACATGGCGGTGGGAAACCTCCTGGGAAGCAATCTGTTCAACATCCTGGTGCTGGTGCCGATGGATGCGGTCTACAGGGGATCCAGCCTGTACGGCGCCGCCGGCGGCGAGCATGCGGGAACGGCCCTGGCGGCCATCATCATGACAGGGGTCGTGCTCCTGGCCGGAACGTGGCAGAAGCCGGGCCGGGCGGTGCCGCGCTGGCGCGCCGAGGGGGGAGTTCTGCTGGGCCTTTACCTGTTCGCCATGGCGTCCCTGGCCCGTTGAGAGGAGATCCCGGATGCCGGCCGCTCTTTCTTATTCCGGTCATTGGCTCCTCGAGCCCGATGTCCTCTTCCTCAACCATGGATCGTTCGGAGCTTGCCCCCGCGCCGTTCTCCAGGTGCAGCAGCAGTGGAGGGAGCGCCTGGAGCGCGAACCGGTCCGCTTCTTCGTCTCGGAGCTGGAGCCGCTCCTGGACACCGCCCGCGATCGCCTGGCGAACCTGATCGGGGCGGACCCTTCCCTCCTGGCCTGGGTCCCGAACGCCACCGCCGGCGTCAACGCGGTGCTGCGCTCCCTGCCGTTCCATCCGGGCGACGAGCTCCTCACCACCGACCACGAGTACAACGCGGGACACAACGCCCTGGAGTTCGTGGCCCGGCGGGCCGGCGCGCGGGTGGTGGTGGCCCAGGTGCCGTTCCCGCTCCATGACCCGGACCAGGTCATCGAAGCGGTTCTCGGAGCGGCTACCCCGAAGACCCGCCTGGCCTTGCTGGACCACGTCACCAGCCAGACAGGGCTCATCCTTCCCGTGAAACGGCTGGTCCGGGAGCTGGACGCGCGCGGCATCGACACCTTGATCGATGGCGCCCACGCACCCGGGATGCTGCCCCTGAATCTGGGCGCCCTGGACGCGGCGTATTACACCGGGAACTGCCACAAGTGGCTGTGCAGCCCCAAGGGGGCCGGGTTTCTCTGGGTCCGCCGGGACCGCCAGGATCGAATCCGTCCGCTCCCCATCAGCCACGGCGCGAACTCCAGCCGCCGGGACCGGTCGCGCTTTCACCTGGAGTTCGACTGGACCGGGACCTTCGACCCGACCCCGATCCTGTCGGTGGGGGAGGCGATCCGTTTCATGGGCAGCCTCCTGCCGGGCGGCTGGCCCGAGCTGATGGCCGCCAACCGATCCCGGGCCCTGGCGGCTCGCCGGATTCTCTGCGAGACCCTGGAGATCTCGCCCCCGGCGCCGGATGCCGTGATCGGTGCTCTGGCCTCGCTCCCTCTACCGGACGGCCCGCCCGCGCCGCGGGCATCCGCCCTCGATCAGGATCCGCTCCAGGAGGCGCTCCTGGCCCGGTACAGGATCCAGGTCCCGGTGATTGCCTGGCCCGAGCCGCCGCGGCGGCTGATCCGGATCTCCTCCCAGATTTACAACCAGCTGGACCAGTACCGGGTGCTGGCCCGGGCGCTGGCCGAGATCCTGCGGCGGGGGCCGGCATGATCTCCCTGAAGCGCCTGGCACCTCCCGTGGCGCTGGCCCTCTCGCTCGCCGCCCTGCCCGCCGCCGCCCCCGGCCACCAGCTGGGTCTCTCCTGGGCGGCGGCCGCCTTTCATCGTGACGGGACCTACACCCTCGACCTCGCCTATGATCTGAATGCCTTGATGGCCGGCGCCCGGCCGGGCCATCTGACTCCAGAAGAAGCCCAATCCCTGCTCACCATGGAGGCCGACGAGCGGGAGCGCGCCCTCGAAGCCGTCCGGACCTTCATGGGGAACTCCCTGCATGTGCGGTTCGACGGCCGGCCGGCCACCCCGCAGGTCCTCTTCCCGGAGATGGGCGAGGGGAAGGCCGCCGTTTCCCCGCCCATGCCCCTGCCCGGTTACACCCTGCGTCTCGCCGGGGAGATTCCACCGGGGGCGGAACGGTTCACGCTGCGGACCTCGCCCCTGATCGGCTCCCTGGGCCTCACGCTCCAGGTGGACCTGGGCCCCATGGAACGGGTCATGCTCGAGGCCGGCGAGGAAAGCGCCCCGTTCTCCCTGGGCAGCGCCGCCCCGCCACGGAGCGGGATGGCGGTGGTGGGCCGTTACCTGCGCCTCGGCTTCAAGCACATCCTGCCCAAGGGGCTGGACCATATCCTGTTCGTCCTCGGCCTCTACCTGCTCAACGCGCGCCTCCGGCCGCTGCTCTTCCAGGTGACCGCCTTCACCCTGGCCCACTCGATGAGCCTGGGCCTGTCCATGTACGGCATCATCTCCCTGCCCTCCTCGGTGGTGGAGCCGCTCATCGCCCTGTCCATCGCCTATGTCGCTCTCGAGAATGTGGCCACCAGGAAGCTCACCCCCTGGAGGCCGGCCGTGGTCTTCGGCTTTGGACTGCTGCATGGGCTCGGCTTCGCCAGCGTCCTCCAGCAACTGGGCCTTCCCCGCCGCGATTTCCTGGCGGCACTCCTTTCGTTTAACACCGGCGTGGAGCTGGGGCAGCTGGCCGTCATCGGGCTGGCCTTCGCCGTCTCCGGCTGGTGGAGCTCCCGGGCCGGGTACCGGAGGCGCTTCACCGTTCCCGCCTCCCTCGCCATCGCCCTGACCGGTCTGTACTGGGCCGTGCAGCGGACCTTCTTTCCCTGAGGGGAGGGTATGTTAGCGTCAAGGCATGACCCGGCCCCGCCCGAGCCTCTCCGCATCGCTGCGCCGGCACGGCTTCCGGGGGATGCTTCTGCCCGGGGAGCCGCTGGCCCCCTACACCACCTGGCAGATGGGAGGACCGGCGGAGCTCCTGGCCGTTCCCCTGCACCGCCAGGACCTGATCCTGGCCCTGGAATGGGCCGCGGAGCGCGGCATCCCCTGGCGCGTGCTCGGCAACGGCTCCAACCTCCTGATCCGGGATGAAGGGGTGCGCGGACTGGTGCTGCGCGTGCGCAAGGTCCTGGACCGGATGGAGGTGGCGGAAGAAGGGAGGCTGGCCGTCGGCGCCGGTGCTTCCTACCCCGCCCTGGCCCGCCTGGCCGCGGCGCGTGGATTGTCAGGCCTCGAATTCGCCGCCGGAATTCCCGGCACGGTCGGCGGGGCCGTGGTGATGAACGCGGGATGGCACGAGCACGAGACGGGAGACGTGGTGGAGAGGGTGGACTATCTGGAGGCCGATGGGCGGGTGCGGAGTTACGCGCGGCAGGAGTGTGGCTTCGGGTACCGGCAGAGCGTCTTCCGCCGGCGGCGCGGCGTGGTGCTGGGCGCGACCTTCGCCCTGCCCGCAGATGATCCGGCCCGGGTCGAGGCCGCCCTGGCCGCCTACGCGGCCGCCCGCAAGCAGTCTCAGCCGGTCGACCAGGCGACCTGCGGCTCGGTCTACTTCAAGCCGCCGGGAGACTTTGCCGGCCGCCTCATCGAGGCTGCCGGGCTCAAGGGACTCCAGGTGGGCGGCCTCCGGGTCTCCGCGAAGCATGCCAACTTCCTGGTCAATCTGGGCCACGGCCGCGCGCGGGACGCCATCCTGCTGATGGAGAGGATCGAGACGGCGGTCCGGGAGCGGTTCGGAGTGAACCTGGTGCGGGAAGTGGAGATCTGGGAGTGAAGCGGGGTTTCCGGCAGGAGGACTTTGCTACAGTGGTCAGACGATGCTCACCCTCCATCATGACATCGGCGGCCAGTGGCTGCCCGCCGCCTCCGGCGGCTGGCTGGAGAACATCGAGCCGGCCACCGGCTGGGTCATGTCCCGGATTCCCGACGGAGATGCGCGCGATGTGGAGCGGGCGGTGGAGGCCGCTGGTGCCGCCTTCCCCGGCTGGTCCGCCACGCCGGCCGCCGAGCGCTCGCGCATCCTCCTGCGCATCGCCGATCTCCTGGAGGCCCGCCTGGACGATCTGGCGCGGGACGAAAGCGTCGACACCGGCAAGCCGATCCGCCTGGCGCGCACGGTGGACATTCCCCGGGCGGTGAGCAACTTCCGCCACTTCGCCACGGCCATCCTCCACTTTCACTCCGAGTCACACGCCACCGACCACGAGGCGCTCAACTACACCCTGCGCCGGCCCCTGGGAATCGCCGGCCTCATCTCGCCCTGGAATCTTCCTCTCTATCTCCTTTCGTGGAAGGTCGCCCCGGCGCTGGCATCGGGCAACACGGCCGTGGCCAAGCCGTCGGAGGTCACTCCCCTGACGGCCTTCCGGCTCGGGGAGATTGGCCGCGAGGCCGGCCTGCCCCCGGGAGTTCTGAACGTGGTGCATGGAACCGGCCCCCGGGTGGGCGCCGCCATCGCCGGACATCCGCGCATTCCCATCGTCTCCTTCACCGGCGGCACGGCCACCGGGGCGGCTGTGGCCCGGACGGCCGCGCCTCTCTTCAAGAAACTGGCCCTGGAGCTGGGAGGCAAGAACCCCAATCTCGTCTTCGCTGACGCGGACCTGGACGAGGTGATCCCCGCCAGCCTCCGCTGCGCCTTCGCCAACCAGGGCCAGATCTGCCTCTCGGGCTCCCGCATCCTGGTCCAGGAGCGCCTCTACCCGTCCTTCACGGAGCGGTTCGTCGCCAGCGCCCGGCGGCTGAGCCTGGGCGACCCCCTGCATGAATCCACCGACCAGGGGGCCGTGGTCTCCGCCGCCCACCGCGACAAGATTCTCTCGTACATCGACCTGGCGCGCCGTGAAGGGGGGCAGATTCTCTGCGGCGGAGACGCGCCGGAGCCGGTCAGCGAGCGCTGTCGCAACGGCTTTTTCGTCTCTCCCACGGTGATCACCGGCCTCCCGCTGGGCAGCCGGGTCAACCAGGAGGAGATCTTCGGACCGGTGGTCACCATCACCCCCTTCAGGGACGAGGAGCAAGCCGTGGCTGAGGCCAACGGCACCGACTATGGCCTGGCCGCGAGCCTGTGGACCTCCGACCTGCGGCGCGCCCACCGCCTGGCCGACCGTATCGCCTGCGGCACGATCTGGATCAACTGCTGGCTACTCCGCGATCTCCGCGTCCCGTTCGGCGGGATGAAGAACAGCGGCGTGGGCCGCGAGGGAGGCGAGGAAGCCCTGCGCTTCTTCACCGAACCCAAGAACATCTGCGTCCGCCTCACCTCCGGTCCGGCGGACGAATGAAGGAAGATCCCAGCGGGAGCGGGCGCATCATCAGCCGGCGGGCGCCGGAACCGGTGGGTACCTTTCCCCACGCGCGCCGCGTCGGCAACCTGGTGTTTCTCTCCGGCATGGGCCCCCGGACGCGCGGCTCCCGGCAGATCCCGGGGGTGACCCTGGATCGGAACGGAAAGGTGATCGCTCACGACATCGAGGTCCAGTGCCACGCGGTCTTCGAGAACGTGCGCACGGTCCTGGAAGAGGCCGGATCCAGCTGGGAGAAGATCGTCGACGTGACGGTTTTCCTGACCGACATGCGCAACGACTTCGCGGCGTTCAACCGGCTCTACGCCGAGGCGTTCGCCTCCAACCAGCCCTCCCGGACCACGGTGGAGGTCAACTGCCTGCCCACCCCGATCGCCATCGAGCTGAAGGTCATCGCGACCCTCGCCTAGGACATACGCTCTCTGTCTGGACACGGCTTCAACCTGCGCGGCTTTCCCGTCCGGTCCGTGTGCGGGCTGGCCGGGGGACTGCTGGCCTTGCTGCTGGCCGCTGCCCCGGCGCGCGCCGCCGAGGCCGGCGCGCCGCCGGCGTCTTCTGCGGATGCCTGGGAGCCGTGGTTCCGCTGGGACGTTCCGCCCCAGGGCCGGCGGCTGGTGTTCCTCCCGGAAGGAGACCTGTTCCGCCCGCTCCTGGCCGATCCGCGCCAGCCGCGGTTTCACACCACACTCCAGCGCTGGGACACCGACCACCAGGATCTCACCGTCGGCGCCGTCGGACTGGGAAAGGTGTACGGCCTGGTTCGCCGGCGGGGCGCCCGGAAGGGCGACGGGTGGCAGATCAGCCTCGACGGTGCCGTGCTGGCCATCTTCGATCTCAACCGCTCCTCCCGGGACCTCCTGGTGTCCGACTTCTTCTTCGGCATTCCGTTCACCTGGAAGCACGGCGCCTTCTCGGCCCGGATCCGTCCCTTTCACCAGTCATCCCACCTGGGCGACGATTTTCTGGCCGACCCACTTCCCGATTTTCCCGTCCGCCAGCTGAACCTGAGCTACGAGGCGCTGGAGATCCTGGGGGCGTGGGAAAGCAAGGGAGTGCGGCTTTACGGCGGCGGTATGCACATCTTCAACACCACCACCGGGTTCGACCGGGAAAAACTCCAGGCCGGCCTGGAAAACTACGGCGTCCCGCTGGCGGGAGGCTGGGTGCAACCGGTGGTCGCCGCGGATCTGCAGAGCTGGCAGGAGACCGGCTGGGACGTGGACATCAGCATCAAGACGGGCCTGCGGATCCGGAGTCCCTCCCGCGGCACCGGGCGCGGCCTCCAGGTGCTCCTGGAGTACTACAACGGGCACGCGCCCCAGGGGCAGTTCATCGATCTCCGGGTGCGCTACATCGGGCTGGGACTCACCTTCTCCATGTAACCGGCGCCGCTTCCCCGGTGGAAACCGCCGCCAGAGATCGCCTCCTTTCTCAGGAGGCGGGCGAAACGGTGCGCAGCACGGCGCGCACCGGGCTCGCATCGAAACCGACCAGTTTCAGGGGGAGCGCAATGAGCTCGTAGATCCCCTCCGGCACCTCGCCGAGCATCACCCCCTCCAGGATCGCCAGGTCGTTCCTGAGGCAGGCCGCGTGGGCCGGGAGACCTTTCGAGGCGAACGGGTCGATGCTGGGGGTGTCGATCCCGATCAGCCGGACCCCCGCCGAGCCCAGGGACTCCACCAGCCCGGCCGTGCAAGCCGCGAAGTCCTCGTTGAAAACCTGCGGATCCGGGAAGGTGCCGGTGGAGAGCAAGATCCGCTCGGCCCGGGCCGGGCCGGGAAGATCGGCGGAAGTGATGCAATGGCCGCGAGGCACCGGGAGCCGCAGCACCTGGCACCTCCCCAGGTAGAAATCCAGGCTGCGCGCGTCGATGGACGGATGCCCGCGGCCGTAGTGACTGGGGGCATCGGCATGGGCTCCGGCGTGGACCGTGGAATGGAGGGTGCAGAGGGTCAGGGAGTCGCCCCGCGCCATGTCCATGAGAATCTCCCGGGACGGCGGGGTGTCTCCGGGCCAGACCTGCAGGCGGGGCGAGATGGCCGGACTGATGTCGTAGAGCATCTCCCACCCCTCAGAATCGGTGCCGCACCGCCCAGAGGTCAGGGAAGAGCGGCCGGAAGAGGGTCTTCTTCAGGAAGGCGACCCCCCGGCTTCCCCCCGTTCCCGGCTTGTTGCCGATGGTCCGCTCGACCATCTTCACGTGCCGGTACCGCCACTCCTGCAGCCCCTCGTCGAAATCCGTCATGACCTCGAAGAGAAGGGCCACCTCCGGCTGGCTCCGGTACAGCCTGAGAATCACCTCCTGGAGCGCCTCATCCGGACCGGTGGCAAGGACGGCCTTCTGTCCGGCTGCGGCCGGCGAAACCGATCCGCCCCGCTGCCGGAGGAACCGGAGGAAGTGATCGGGGACCGACGGCTGCCGCAGGCGCGCTTTCAGGATACGGGTATCGTCGCGGTCGAACACACCGTCTTCCAGAACCTCCTCCCGCTTGTGCCCGAGCAGGAACTCCAGCTCCCGGAACTGCCGCGATTGCAGGCCGGACGCCGTCTCCAGGTGCTCCCGGAACGCCGTGAACGACATGGGAGTCATGGTCTCCAGGATATCGAGCTGTGAGACCAGGGTCTTCATGACCGTGCGCGCGCGCTTGAAGCCGGCCACGGCCCGGAACAGGTCGTTGGCGCCCAGGTCGGTGTTGATACGGCCAAACTCGTGAAGAAGGAGCTTGAACCAGAGCTCGTAAACCTGGTGAATGATGATGAAAAGCGTCTCGTCATGCTCGGGAGGATCCGAGCGGGGCTCCTGGAGAGCCAGCAAGTGATCGAGCTTCAGGTAGGACTTGTAATTCATGGCGCGGCGCCTCTCATGGCCGGCGCGCCCGGAACATCGCCAGCATGAGAACCATCATCGCCAGCAGGCCGGCGGCCAGGACCATGGCAACCGTCCTCCATTGCCGGCGCGCCTTCCGGACCGCCAGGCCATAGGGAATCCTGCTGAACGTCACCATACTGTAGAGCGGAATGAACCAACCGGGAAAGAGACGGTACAGGCCGCGCTCCAGGGCCTTCCGCCCCAGGAAAAGACGGGACGCCGTGCGATCCCGCATCTCCACGAAATGGGACAGGGCCAGATCCGCCAGGATGTTGACGTGGCCCCGCCGCAGGGACTCGAACTCGGCGAAGGCGTGTTCCCAGTCCGTTCCGTGGCGGGCCAGACACTCGCCCAGCACCACGCAGTCCTCGAACGCCGCATTGGCGCCTTGCCCGTAGAACGGAACCACTGCGTGGCAGGCGTCGCCGATGAGAACGGCCCGGTCTTCATGGTGCCATGGCCGGCAGCGGACCGTGACCAGCGAGCCGGTGGCGTGTCCCAGATACTCCTCCACCAGGTCCGGCATCAAGGGCACCGTATCCGGGAAGCGGTGCTGGAAGAAATCCAGGACCTCCGCCGGCCGGCGCAGCGCGGCAAAGCTGTTCGGCCCGTGAAACGGCCAGAACAACGTGCAGGTGAACGACCGGTCCAGGTTGGGGAGGGCAATCATCATGTACCCGCCTCGCGGCCAGATGTGCAGGGCGTTCTCCTCCAGGGCGAAACCGCCTCCGGGAGCGGGCGGAATGGTCAGCTCCTTGTAGCCATGCTCCAGGAAGGCTTGCTGGTAATCGAAGCGGCCGTTCCGCTGCATCTGCAGGCGCACCCGGGAGAAGGCGCCGTCGGCCCCCACGATGACCTGGGACCGGACGGTGAGCGGAGGGCCGCCCGCTGCGCAGGCGAAGGTGGCGGAAGGGACCTCCAGGTCGACGGAGGTGCATCTCTTTTCGAAATGCAAGCTGATGTTCCGTTCCTGCGCCGCCACCCCGAGGAGCGCCAGGCTCAGATCGGTCCGGGACACCGAACGGATGGCATGGTGCGGCGCCGTGCCGTAAGGCTGAAACGTCCGCCTGCCGTCCGCCCTGTGGATCATCCGCCCGCGCATCGGAACGGACATGTCCAGGATGGTCCGCTCCAGACCGACTTGCCCGAGGGCATGCAGGCCGCGTGTGGAGATCGCCAGGTTGATGGAGCGGCCGCCGGAATGAACGCCCTCACGGGGATCCGGCCGGCGCTCGAAGAGGGCAACCTCATGTCCCGCCCGGCCCAGCGTGATGGCCATGAGCGATCCGCCCAGGCCCGCCCCCACCACGGTCACGCGCGCGCCGCTCACGGAGCCGCGCTCATGGGAAGAGCTCGTCCCGCTCCAGGCCGAGAAAAGCCAGGGCGTTGGCGGCCAGCATGCGGGATCGGTCCGCGGCGGACCGCTCGGAGAGGGATTCGATGAGCGCGCCGGGAGCCTGTTCTCCCAGCGGAAAAGGATAGTCGGAGCCCAGAACCACCCGGTCGACGCCGACCAGGTCCACCAGGTAGCGCAGGGCTCCCGGGTCATGCACCAGGGAATCCATGTAGAGCTGATTCAGATAGGCGCGGGGATTGACCGGGTTGCGCGCCGCGCACAGATCGGGACGCTTGTGAAAACCGCGCTCGATCCGTCCGATGGTCCCCGGAAAGGCGCCCCCTCCATGGGCGAAGGCGACCCGGAGCTGGGGCAGCCGTTCCAGGACGCCTCCGAAGATCAAGGAGCAGATGGCCAGAGAGGTCTCGGCCGGCATGCCCACCAGCCAGGGGAGCATGTAGGCGGGCATGCGCTCCTGGCCCATCATGTCCCATGGGTGGATGAACACCGCGGCGCTCAGATCCTGCGCCGCCTCCAGCACGGCGAAGAGCTCGGGCTGATCCAGGTTCCAGCGGTTCACGTGGGTGGCAATCTGTACGCCGGCCATCTCCAGCTCCGAGACGCAGCGCTCCAGCTCGGCGATGGCCAGATCCGGGTCCTGCATGGGGAGAGTTCCCAGCCCGACAAACCGCCTCGGGTGGGCCGCCACCGTTCCGGCGATGGAGTCATTGAGGAAGCGCGCCAGGTCGAGGCCGTCGGCCGGCTTTGCCCAGTAGCTGAACATCACCGGCACGGTGGAGAGCACCTGGACCGCGACGCCGTCCCGGTCACAATCCTCCAGGCGGCGGCCGGGATCCCAGCATCTGGAATCGATCTCCCGGAAGAAATGGCCATCGATCATCATCCGGGCCGACCCGGACGGCCCGGGCTCCAGGCGCAGGAAGCCGCCGTAGCCGTATCGCTGCCTCAAATCCGGCAAAGCGGGGGGAAGGATATGGGTATGCAGGTCGATCTTGGCAGGCGCCCCGTCCCCGGGGGCGTCCACCTAAGCCCCCGCCACGGGCGCCGGCGGGTCCATCACCGTCCCGCAGCGACCGCATGTGCGGAGCGACGCGTCACCATAGAACGTCTCGATCAGCGGCTTCAACTGGGTTGCCAGATCCCGGGCATGGAAAGACTCATCATGAAGAACGTCGCCGCATGTCGCGCAATACCAGCGCAGATGATCCCGCTCGGACGGGGCGCGCGTCCGCTCGATGACCATGCCCACCGTCTCCGCCTGCCTCTGGGGAGAGTGGGGAATGCCGGCCGGAAGGAGAAAGATCTCTCCCGCACGGATGGGAATGTCCCGCGGCTTCCCCTGGTCCATGATCTTCAGGACCATGTCCCCCTCGATCTGGTAGAAGAACTCCTCACCCGGATCAATGTGGTAATCGTTGCGGCGGTTGGGCCCGCCGACGATCATGACGATGAACTCGGTATCCCGCCAGACGATGGCGTTCCCCACCGGAGGCTGCAGCAGGTGGCGGTGCGCCTCGATCCACGCCTTCAGGTTGAACTTGGATGCGCTCACCCCGGGCACGCGCCCTCCCTTCGGTGGTGAAACCATGCGCCGGAATCATGTCACGTTTCAGGAAAGCGCTCAACCTCCGCCGTACAGGCTGGCGCGCGCTTTCCGGCTCCAGGCGCAAACGGTGTCGACCTCCCCGGGCGACAGGGGCGCACTCCAGTGCATCCACCGGTAAGAAGGAAGCGGCATGCGATCCTCTTTCACCATCTCGCAGATCTTCTTCAGCAGGTAGTCGGCGTCCATGCGCTCCCCCGGGTCGGCCGGATCCGGCCAGACCGAGAAGTTCATCTGGGAACGGGCGTCCCGCACATGGCCGGCCAGGAACCAGGAGACCGGCGCCACCTGGCTGTACCAGGGCCAGCGGGTCTCCTGCGAGTGGCAGTCGTAGCAGGAACGCCGCAGGATCCTTCGCACCTCGGCTGGTACTGCCATCCGTGTTTCCAGGCCGAGGGCGGGATCCGCGGGAGGGTTGGTGCGCGGCGGCCGGTGGAACTGGATCGCCAGCAAACCGGCCGCCAGGAGGGCGGCCAGCCACTTGAGAAGCCGTCTTCCCATGGGCACCGACGCCGAGCCTATCACGGGAGAAGCCGGCTGCCCACCCGCCGCGGCGCATGGCAGCGCGCCCTCCCCTGTCTCAGGCGGCCGGCACCCCGTTCTCCGGAAGTCCCGCGGCCAGAACCGACTCGGCCGCCTCTTCTCCGCTGTGGACGCAGTCCGGCAGTCCGATCCCACGGTAGGCGTTTCCGGCCAGAGCCAGCCCGGCGCACGCGCGGAGGCGGGTCTCGATGCGATCCACTCGCTCCAGGTGCCCGACGCCGTAGCGAGGCAACGCCCGTGGGTGCCGGCACACGGTGACGAACCGCGGCTCCCCGTGCGCCCCCAGAACGCACCGGAGGTCCCTCAGGGTGGCCTGGGTGATCTCTTGATCGGAGAGGGACCTGGAGGCATCGCCGTGAAAGACCCGCAGGAGAGCATGCCCCTCGGGGGCCCGCCCGGCGAATTTCCGGTGGGCAAAGGTGCATCCCAGCAGGCTGAGCCCTTCGCGGGCCGGGGTGACGAATCCGAAGCCGTCCAGAGGGTGGTCCACATCGGCCTCCCGGTAGCCCAGGGCGATGATCGCCGCCGCCCCGTAATCGATCTGGGAGAGGCACCGGGAGAGGATCTCATCGGTGGAGCGCAGGACCCGCGCCGCCGCCGGGCCGGGAAGGGCCACGATCACCCTGTCGGCCGGCTCCTCGAGGCCCGGCCCCCGCACCATCCAGCGGCCCTCCCGCGCCCGCTGGACCGCATCGATCCGCACCCCGGTGCGCAACGCTCCGGCCGGAAGGCGCGACACCAGCGCTTCGGTGAGCAGCTGGAGGCCCCCATCCAGCGTGACGAACAGGCCGTAGCGTGGTCCGCTGGCCGCCTGGGACCCGGCACCGGGGGCCGCCCTGGAGGTGGCCGCTCCCGGGACCCGGCGGCGCGCCCGTGCCCGCAGGGCCCGGATGATGCTGCCATGGTCTGTTTCCCACTGGCGGAAGCGCGGGAAGGTCGCCAGCAACGACAGGGACATGGGGTCGGCGCCGTAGATCGAGCTGATCATCGGCTGGGCCATCCGGTCCAGCACCTCCCTTCCGAGCCGCCGGCGCACGAAGGCTCCCAGGCTCTCATCCCTCGGGTCGCGGCACGCGGGAAGCACCAGGTCGAGGCCGGCTCGCAGCTTCCCCAGGGGACTCAGCAGAGGGCTCGCCAAGAGCGGCAGGATGCGCGCCGGCGACAGGAGGTAGAATCCATCGGGGGTGGGATGGAGCCGGCCGCGGCCCACAATGAAGCTGCGCCGGAACTGACTGCGGGTCCCGATGAGATGCCCGCCCAGCCCCAGCCGTTCCACCAGGCGGACGGCCCAGGGCCGCTCGGTGATGAACGAATCGGGGCCTTCCTCCACCAGGAATCCGTCCCGCCGGCAGGTGGCCATCACACCCCCGGCCCGCGAGGCGGCCTCGTACACCTTCAACTGGAGGGCGGCTTCGCGTCCGGCGAAGAGCTCTTGCAAACGATGGGCCGCCGCCAGGCCGCTGATGCCGGCGCCGATGACGGCCACCCGTACGCTCCCTCCTGGAGCGCTCATGAACCGCGGCCAGCCGCCTGGAGGATCCGCTCGCCGAGGAGCGTGATGAACTGCGGGTGCTCGTTCACACAGCCGGCGCGGAGGAAAGTCAACCCCGCCTCGGCGGCCGTCCGCCGGGCCTGGATATCCAGGTCGTAGAGAACCTCCACATGGTCCACCAGGAAGCCGATGGCCTGCACCACCACGCGGCGGTCGCCCGCTGCCGCGCGCCGGCGGAGCACATCGTTGATATCGGGCTCCAGCCACGCCGCCTCGGGGGGGCCGCTGCGACTCTGATAGGCCAGCTCCCAGTCGGGGATCTCCAGAAGGTCCGCTACGCCATGGCAGGACGCCCGAAGCTCCTTCACGTAGGAGGCCACTCCCGCCATCTCCCGCGGCAGGGAGTGCGCCGTGAAGATCACGGGCAGGGCCTCGGGCCACTCGCCGTCCGCGGTATCCACCACCTCCTCCAGGCGGCTGGCATGGGCCTCCACGAAGCGCGGGTCGTCGAACCAGGGATCCATGTAGGTGACCTCCAGCCCTCCACTGCCGGCCGCCTCAATTCCTTTCGCGACACTCCGCTGGTAGCGCTCCCACGAGGCCTCGGCGCGGTGCGAGGACAGGACCACCACCACGGCGTGCCGGCGGGCATCGTCGCGCAGAGTGGCGAGGGTGTCCTTCAGGCGGGGACGACCATGGCGCATGCCCAGGTACACCGGCAGCTTGCGTCCGTTCTCCTGGAGCCAGCGTTCCAGCGCGCGTTTCTGATCCTGTGTCCGCTGGACATAGGGCGAACACCCTCCCACCTGCAGGTAATGCTGCTCCACCTCCCGCAACCGTTCTTCCGGAATCCGCCGGTCCTCGGCCACCTCCCGCAGGAACGGCATGATCTCTCCGGCCGACGCGGGTCCGCCAAACCCCACCATGAGCACCGCGTCGACGGGTGCCTCAGGCATCCTCATGGCTCCCTCCCGGCTCCCGGCTGAGCTCGTGAACCAGATCCACCAGCCGGCAGACGCTCTCCACCGGCGTGTCCGGCAGCACACCGTGCCCCAGGTTGAAGATGTGCCCGGGACGGCCGGCCGCCTGCCCTAGGATCCGCTTCACTTCCCGCCGGAGCGTGGGCTCATCGGCGAGCAAGATCCACGGATCCAGGTTACCCATGATGGCGTGTCCGGAGCCGATCCGCTCCCACGCCCGGTCCAGGTCGATCCTCCAGTCGATCCCGATCACCTCCCCGCCGGCCCCGGAGAGCTCCTCCAGCAGCCCGGCGGTTCCGGTCCCGAAATGAATCACGGGAACCGTTCCGGCCAGGCCCCGGATCAGCCGAGCGGTGTGGGGCGCCACGAAGCGCCGGTAATCGCCCGGCGACAGGCAACCGACCCAGCTATCGAAGATCTGGACCGCCTGCACGCCCGCCGCGGTCTGTCCCTTCAGATAGGCGGTGGTGGCACGCACGAGCTTTTCCATGAGCGCCCGCCACACGCCCGGGTCACGGTGCATGAGCGCCTTGGTCCTGCCGAACACACGGGACACTCCTCCCTCGACGAGATAGGAAGCGACGGTGAAAGGGGCGCCCGCAAAGCCGATGAGGGGCAGCTCCCGGCGCAGGTTCCTGCGCGTCTGCCGCACCGCCTGCTCGACATAGCCCAGGGCCCCGGCCTGGATCTCCTGGAGGGAATCGACGGCCCGGCCGTCACGGACGGGGGGCGTGATCACCGGGCCTCCCTGCGCCGGGTATTCGAGGCGCAGCCCCAGCGGTTCGACCAGGAGAAGAAGATCGGCAAACAGGATGGCCGCATCCGCCTGGATCCGTTCGACGGCGCCGACCGTGACCTCGCTCACCAGCTCAGGAGTCTTGCAGAGCTCCAGCATCGAGACCTTGGAACGAAGCCGGCGGTAAGAGGGCAGGTAACGTCCGGCCTGGCGCATCAGCCAGACCGGTGTGAAGGGGGCCGGCTCCCGGCGGCACGCCCTCAAGAACGCCGACTCCGTCCAGGCGGGGGCCCGCCCGCCCGGGGGGCCACTCAGCTCATGGTTTCGCATTGGTAGATCCTACTTTCCCCTGCCACGTCGGCAGGTTTCCACAGGACCC
>JBHHYE010000041.1:0-20996 GCA_046757405.1 Acidobacteriota bacterium
GCGCAACTCACAGCGAATCAAGGCCCTTCCATCAGAACCTTCCCAGGAACTTTGGTCTAGGCAGGTGGAGCCGTGTGCCAGACTGGCACGGAGGGGGATCCTGTCCGTGTCATTTCGCCACAGGATGAGGGATGTGACCTTTGTCACGCTCTCCTCGGGGGGGGTTCCTCCTCTTCCCGTAACATTGATGTAAGTGATTGTATGTAAATGTCTTGAGAGAAATCAATGCATGCCGGTTCTCCGGAGTCGTGAGCTGGCATGACACTTGCTGTTACCTTGGGCGGTTCAAACCTCCTCCTTGCCGAACCATCGGCCCTTCTGGTCACGGAGCTTCCCCCCGCGGCCGGAAGGGCCATTTTTTTCATTTATTCGCCCTGATTCTCGTTTTCTTCCAGGAGATCGTGCGCGGTGCGGAGGGAGCGGACCTCCAGCGTGCGAGTTCCACTGGGAATCCTGACCTTCACCTCGTCTCCTTCTTCTTTCCCCACGAGGCTGCGGCCGATGGGTGAGGCGATGGAAATGCGGCCATTGGCGGGATCGGCATCCTCGGCGATGACCAGTTCATAGATGGTCTCCTCCTGCGTCTTCAGATCCAGGACCGTCAAGCGCGACCCCAGGTGCGCGCGGTCGGTGGGCAGGGAATCCACTTTCATGAGGCTCAGTTTTTCCAGCCGCTGCCTGATCTGGCCGATCCGGCTCCGAACAAACGACTGCCGTTCCAGCGCAGCCTTGTACTCGGCATTCTCACGGAGGTCTCCCAGTTCGCGTGCTCTCTGGATTTCCTTGGGCAGCTCCTGCCGGAGCTCCCGTTCCAGAGCCCTCAAGTCACCCTCCAGGCGCCTCCGGATCTTTTCCACTGTATTCGGTCCTCCACCGGGATCTCGAGAAAATGCTAGATACGCCCCTCCCCTGCGTCAAACATCTCTTGCAGGGCGACGGCCGGGAGCGGATTGAGATAAGGAGAGGGGGGTCGATTCTGCGACCCCCCTCGTTTGGCCTTCATCAGTGGGAGGCTGGATGAAGAATGAGTTTCCATGGCCAATGTAGGCCCAGCGGCAGCCGTGTCAAGAAACGCGCCCACCCCGGCTGGCCGCGTCAAGGATTAGTTCCGCCCGGGATCCAGCTCTCCCCTCTTGAAGAGGGGGAGGGGAGCAAGGCGGGATGGCGTGGCATGCAAGTCGGCAGAGACCTTGACGCCCCCCAGAAGGTCCCGCGGAGTGGGATCGCCCAGAACAGGCAGGATGCGGGCGAGAAGGGTCTCGAACAGCTCGCGCGCCTCCGGTGCCGCGTCAAGCACCCGGCCCAGACCGCCGGGAGCGGCCGCTTCCTTGCCGAGGGAACGGGCTGTTCGACCGAGGCGTTCCTCCATCAAAGCCAGCTCATCCGCCAGATCGGTGCGGCCACGCTCCACCAGCTTCAGATCCATCGCTGCGGTGCAACGGAAGAGCAGGGTCCCGTACGGGAGCCGCCGGAACGCCTGCATATGGGAGCCCAGAAGAGGGCTGCTTGCCCGAGGTTCTTTCTCACCCATGCTCCGACCTCCCTTGCCTTAGGAGCCTACCTGTTTCACCGGTCTCCGTCAAAGCGGCCGTCTCCCCGGGACACTCCCCTCTTTGACACCCCAGGAAGGCGAATAGGATATCCTACGGGCAGAAGCCAGTCTGAGCTACGGTAGCGGCTTCCCGCATAGGAGATCGGCCATGGATGCAGTGAGAATCAAGCGCTTCATCGGTGTCGGGGTGGTCCTCAGCGCCTTCGGTTATCTTTTTTTTTCCGGCATGAAGGCATCGCAGGTCTACTACCTGACGGTGGGCGAATACGAGTCCCAGGCTCCTGACCTGAAACCCGGCGAGCCATTCAGGATCAACGGCCGGGTCCAATCGGGAAGTGTGACGCGGAGCCCCGAGGGTCTGGACCTGGCCTTTGCCATTTACGACCCGGCCGCCGAGAACACCACGCTTTCCGTCACTTATCACGGTGTGATTCCGGACACCTTCATGGAAGACTCCGAGGTGGTCGTCGAGGGAAAGATGCACGAGGGAACCTTCCAAGCCTACACGCTTCTCGCCAAGTGCCCTTCCAAGTATGAGGCCCTGGCGGAGGAGAAGGAACAACCGGCGGGCTCCACGTCCTCCCCTCCGGACCCCGGCGCCTAGGCGATGGCGGAGGTCGGCTTCTATCTTCTTCTGGTCGCCCTGGGAATCGCCGCTCTGGCCACGGTGGCATCCCTGGCCGGAGGCCTCCTGCATTCCCCCTCCCTGGTCGAGAGCGGTGCCCGTTCGCTCATCGTGCTTTCGCTCCTGCTCACTTTCATCATTTTTCTCCTGGCGCGCCTTTTCTGGCTTGATGACGTCAGTGTGCGGTACGTGGCGGAACACTCGAGCTCGAGCACCCCCCCTCTCTACAAGGTGACCGCGCTCTGGGGGGGGCAGGCCGGCTCCCTCCTCCTCTGGGTCTGGGTGCAATCCCTCTACGCCGGGGTGCTGGCCCTGGCCCACCGGAAGCAGGACCGCCACCTGATGCCTTTCGTCCAAGCGGTTCTGGGCGGCATCTCCGCCTTCTTCTTGGTGACGGTGTGCTTCGCCGCCAACCCGTTTCTTCGTACGCTGCAGGCCCCCGCCGACGGGGTGGGCCTAAACCCGCTTCTGCAGAACCCCATGATGGCCATCCACCCGCCCACCCTTTACCTGGGCTACGTTGGATTTTCGGTCCCCTTTGCCTTTGCCATCGCCGCACTCGCCTCCGGGAACCTGGATGACCGGTGGATCCGTACCACCCGCCGCTGGACCTTGTTCACCTGGTTCGTCCTGGGCACGGGGATCCTACTGGGCTCCTGGTGGGCTTACCTGGAGCTGGGCTGGGGTGGATACTGGGCCTGGGATCCGGTGGAGAACGCCAGCCTCATGCCATGGCTCTGTGGGACCGCTTTCCTGCATTCGGCGGTGATCCAGGAGCGGCGGCGCATGCTGAAAATCTGGAATATCGTCTTGATCGCGGCGGCCTTCAGCCTGAGCATCCTTGGAACCTTCATCACCCGGTCCGGAATCATCTCCTCGGTTCACTCTTTCGCCCAATCAGAGGTCGGTTATTTCTTCCTCTTTTTTCTCATCGCCATCATCTGTGGAACTCTTGCTCTTCTCCTCTATCGTTTGCCCGAGCTGCATGCCAAGACGCGCATCGAGTCGATCGTTTCGCGTGAGAGCGCCTTTCTCTTCAACAACGTTCTGTTCACAGGCATGGTCTTCGCGGTTCTCTGGGGGACCCTCTTTCCCATTCTCTCAGAATGGGTACGCGGGACCAAGATCAGCGTGACCCAGACATGGTTCAACACGTTCAATGTTCCCCTGGGTCTCGCCATCCTGGTCCTCATGGGGCTCGGGCCCTTGCTGGCCTGGCGGCGGAGCACCGGCCGCTATTTCCTGCGCAACTTCCGGGTGCCAGTGGCCATCACCGTGCTCTCGTCACTCATTCTTGTGGGCCTTGGCCTGCGTTCTCCACTCGCTGTGATTTCGTTCACCTTCTGCGTGTTCGTGGTCGCCTGCACAGGTCTCGAGTTCTACCGCGGGATGCGCAGCCGTATCAGGATGTACTCCGAGAATGTCGCCACGGCCCTGTTCCGCCTGGTGGACAGCAACAAGCGCCGGTGGGGCGGCTACGTCGTGCATATCGGCATGGTGTTGATCTTCGCCGGCATCACGGGTTCCTCCGCTTTTCAGAAAGAGACGACCCAGATCCTGGCGCCTGGAGAGTCCTTTACCATCGGCCCGTACCAGGTGACTTTCCGCCAGGTGGATTTCCATTCAACTCCGCGAGCTGAAACCTATTTGGCCCGCCTGGATCTCCGGCGCCATGGCCGCGCTCTTCCGGGGTTGGTGCCAGGCAAGGAATTTTTTCCCTCATTCCGCAACCAACCGGCCTCCGAGGTGGCCATTCATCATGCCTTCTCCGAGGATCTCTATCTCGTGCTCCTCAGCACCACGGACGATGGCCGGGCCACCATCAAGGCATACTTGAACCCCTTGGTCTCCTGGATCTGGTTCGGCGGAATCGTCCTTCTCCTCGGCGGAGTGGTGACCATGATGCCCGATCCCAGACAGAGGCAATTCGCGGCCCGGATCGCCCAGGAGGAAAACCGTGTGGCGGCCTAGGGTCTGGCTGACCGGGGCCCTGGTCCTGCTGGCAGGCGTGGCTTTCCCGGCCTCCGCCGCGCCGGCCGACGAGACCCCGGAAGTGACCGCCATCGCCCGGCAGCTGGTTTGCTATTGCGGCTGTTCCGGGCAGACGGCGGCGGCCTGCACCTGCAGCACGGCGGAGTCCATCCGCGACCGGATCCGCCAGCAACTGGAGTCAGGCCTGTCATCCGACCAGGTCATCGCGAGCTGGGTTGCAGAACGTGGAGAGCAGATCCTGGCGGTTCCCACCCGGAAGGGTTTCAATCTGGTCGGTTGGATCATGCCGTTTCTGGTCACGGTCCTGGCGCTGGCCGGGCTCCTTTTCGTTCTTCTGCGTGGCCGGAAACCCGCTCACCAGGTCGTCTCACCCCCTTTGTCCACTGATGATCGCCAGTACCTGCGGCGTATAGAAGACGGCGTACGCGGCCTGCGCAGCTAGCATCCGTGGAAATCGTTCTGCTGATCCTGGTCATCATGGCGGCAGGTTTATTCATCCTGCCGCCCTTGGTGCGGGCGGATATCGAACCTTCTCCCTCTCCCTCTGAGAATCTTCCATCCTCCTCGGCGGATCTCGCCGCGCGCCGCGATGCAACCTACGAGGATCTGGCCGACCTGGAAATCGATTTCGCAGCGGGCAAACTCTCGGAGACGGACTACCGGGACCTGAAGCAGATCTACCAGAAAGACGCTGCGGCAACTCTCCGCGCCCTCGATGCTCTCCTCGACGATTCGCCGGCCGCCACGAAGGCAAGTGACCACGAGAACCGTTCTTGATTCCCCGCGCCGCACCCCTCTTTTCGGCTCACCATGTGAGCCGCACCTTCGGCCGCACTCATGCTCTGGTGAATATCGACCTGGAGCTCAGGGCCGGAGAAACCGTGGCTCTCTTCGGCCCCAACGGGGCTGGCAAGACAACGCTTCTTCGCCTGGCCGCCACTCTCCTTCCACCGACACGGGGGCTCCTGCGATTAGAGGGCCGGGTTGTGCGCGGGGCCACGCGTTCCGAACTCCGCCGGCGCATCGGTCTTGTCACTCACGCCTCTTTTCTTTACACCGAGCTCACCGCCGAAGAGAATCTGCTGCTGCACGCCCGCTTGAGGGCCGTGGACTCCCCCAGGGACCACGTGGACCATCTTCTCCGGCAAGTTGGCCTCTGGGATCGACGCATGGAGCGCGTGGCCCACTTCTCCAGGGGAATGCAGCAACGTCTCACTCTGGCCCGAGCCCTTGTGGGCAACCCTGACATCTTGTTCCTGGATGAGCCATTCTCCGGACTGGACACCCAGGGCTCGGAATGCCTGGCCGGAATCCTCCAAGACGGCCAACAGGCGGGCCGGGCCACCCTCTTCTCCAGCCACGATCTTCCTCGCGGGCTCGCGCTGGCCCATCGGTATATTCTCCTGGAGGCCGGGCAGGTCCGGACCAGCCGCTCCACGGCCCCCTTCCGGCTCGACTCCTCGAGGCGCCTGGTCAGCCTGGAAAGCTTGGTCGAGACATAACGAGACATGAGATGACCTTCCTCTGGGCTGTTTTCATCATCATGGGCAAGGACCTTCGGAGTGAACTTCGCACCGGTCAGAATCTGGCCAGCGTCCTCTTTTTCGCCCTGGTGATTCTGGTCATCTTCCATTTCGCATTCGATCTGGTGAATCTTTCCTTTGCAACGGTTGCTCCCGGCCTTCTCTGGGTTGCCATCACCTTCGCGAGCATGCTGGGACTCCAGAACTCGTTCGCGCGCGAGGGGGAACAGAACGGGCTGGCCGGCTTGCTTCTCTCCACCATGGACCCGGCCGCCATTTACGCGGGCAAGGCCCTGGCCATGTTATGCACGCTTCTGGTGGCGGAGGTCATCTTTCTCCCGGCAGCCGCACTCCTTTTCAACGCTGACCTGAGGCCCGTGGCGCTCCCCCTCTTCACCGTGGTCGCCATTCACACGGCCGGCTTGAGCTTCGTGGGGACTCTGTTCGCCGCCATGGCGCTCCGTGTTCGCCGGGGATACCTCCTCCTGCCGGTGCTCCAGTTCACGGTGACGGTCCCTCTCCTCATGTCTGCGGTCAAGGCCACGGCGGGAGTCCTCATGGAAGGTTCCCTGTCCGCAGCGGGAGTCTGGCTCCGGCTCGGAATCGCCTATGATATGGTTTTCTTCACGGTCTCCGCCATGCTGTTCGAACCTCTCATTCAGGATTGAACCCTCAGGAGCCCCTGGTGCGCGCCGGGATATCGACCCTCCTTCTCATCCTCATCTCCCTGCTGATGGTCGGAATCCTGGCCGCTATTTTTGGCGACACTCTGTTGCTGCCCTTCACTCCCTATGTGCCCACGGAGGCAACGATGGGGATCGTGCAGCGCATCTTCTACTTTCATGTCCCCGCCGCCATGGTCTCCTTTCTGGCTTTCTTTGTGACCTTCTGTGCCAGCGGCCTTTATCTGTTCACCAAGGGATTGTTCTGGGATAATCTGGCTTCCGCCTCCACCGAGGTCGGAGTCCTTTTTTGTACCATCGTCCTGGTCACCGGCCCCATTTGGGCCCGTCCCGTCTGGGGAGTCTGGTGGACGTGGGAACCGCGACTCACGACCACGCTGGTCCTTTGGCTCCTGTACGTCGCCTATCTCTTGCTGCGAACCTATACGGAAAACCGCGAGCAGCAAGCTCGCTTCAGCGCCGTCATGGGAATCGTCGCTTTTCTGGATGTGCCCATCGTGTACTTCTCGGTGAGGTGGTGGCGCGGCGTTCATCCCATCGTTTTCGGGCCGCAGGGAGGCGGCCTCGCACCGCGCATGGAACATGTCTTCTCGCTCTCCATTCTGCTGTTCCTCTTGCTCTACGCTCTCCTTCTGTGGCACCGTACCCACCTGGCCTGGTTGGAGGACCGGATCGAGTCGTTGCAGCCCAACCGCCTACAAGCTGGCTCCCGGTGAGGAGGCGCCTGGCGCATCCCCGCTGGCCGCCTGTTTCCTGAGGACCACCATGGACGGATCCAAATGGCAGAATCTGGGATATCTCTTCTGGGCCTATACCCTGATCTGGGGCCTTCTGGCCGCCTATTTGCTCCGCTTGGGCCACCGTCTCCGCCACTTGCATCGCGAGGTGGAGACGCTGCGTCAAGAGACGCACCGGGACGACCCCGCCTGAAAGGGGGCTGTTACCTCGTGCGCTCTCCACGCCGTCGCTTCCCCGGCTTCCCGAGGGTGCTGGCGGCGCTCCTGCTGGGGGCCCTCCTGCCGGCCCTGGCCACCGGAGCCAGCCGCCCGCCGCAGCAGTTCTCCCACGGGGTGGTTGTGTCCACAGACTCCCTCGCATCCCTGGCGGGCGTTTCCATCCTCGAAAGGGGGGGGAATGCGGCCGATGCAGCCGTGGCCACGGCCCTCGCTCTGGCAGTGGTCCATCCGCAGGCTGGCAATCTGCTAGGGGGCCACTTTTCCATGTGGCGGGGACAGGACGGCCATGCCGAGGTCATCGACGGCCGGGAAGTGGCCCCCTCGGGAGTGGATCCTTCGCTCTTTCTCGATGCTGAGGGTCATCCGGAGCCGCGGGCTTCCCTGCGCTCGCCCCGCGCCATCGGCGTGCCAGGCACGGTCCCGGCCCTTGCCCTCCTCCACGCCCGCCACGGAAAACTCCCGTGGTCCACCGTGGTGGAGCCGGCGAGACGTCTCGCCGCGGACGGTTTTTTCATCAGCTCGGAGCTTGCCGGCACCCTCCGGCGCGCCCGCCCCATCCTGAGCCGGGATCCGGATGCTGCCCGCATCTTCTACCCTCATGGCGCGAGCCCGTCCACCGGGGATCGCCTGGTGCAGAAGGATCTCGCCCTCACCCTCAAACGCCTCCAGGAGGGCGGCCCGACCACCTTCCAGAGCGGCGAGGTGGCCGCCCAGCTGGCGCAGGATCTTGCCCGGCGCGGTGCTCCCGTCACCCGATCCGACTTGTCTTCATACCGTCCCATTGTCCGCAGCCCCATCGTCATCGATTACCGCGGCTGGCGCGTCCTGGCCCCGCCGCTTCCCAGCGCCGGAGGCGTTGCGGTGGCCCAGGCGCTCGGGACCCTGCGCCACTACAGCATCACTCCCGAGGACCGCGGAGGTTCCCGTCTGTTTCATCTTCTCGCCGAAACCTTGCGCCGGACATTCGCCGATCGCTTCCGGTGGCTCGGAGATCCGGATTTCATCCAGGACCCTCTCTCGCGCCTCCTGAATGCGACGCGCCTCGACGAGTGGAGTCGTTCCATTTCTCTGGACCGGGTCACTCCGTCCGCCGAACTCTTTTCCGCAGGAGTGGAGCGGCGGAAAGGGCCCGGCCGGCCCGAGAGCGAGGAAACCACTCATTTCTCCATCGTGGACCACTGGGGCAACGCGGTTTCCCAGACCACCACACTCAACACCTCCTTCGGCACCGGCATGATAGCCCGGGGAACGGGACTCTTCTGGAACAACGAGATGGATGACTTTGCGATTGCTCCAGGGCTCCCTAACACCTACGGAATCCCCGGTTCCCGGCCCAATGCGGTCGTGGCGGGCAAACGTCCGCTCTCCTCCATGAGTCCGACCATCGTCGAGCGCGATGGACACCTCTCCCTGGTCCTCGGTTCGCCAGGGGGATCGACCATTCCATCCACCATCGTGGAAGTCCTCCTCAACATCTTCGACCTGGATCTGAACATACAGGAAGCTGTGGATGCGCCTCGCATCCACCACCAGGGGATTCCCGATTTTCTTCAATACGAACCGGGCGCGCTCTCCCCGGATGTCCGGAGCGCTCTCGAACGCAGAGGCCACCGGCTCCGCGCCCGCTCCTGGCCCCAAGGAGATGTTCAGGTCATTCGGGTCGAGAGTGGGGGCGCTCTTTCAGCGGCAGCCGATCCGCGCCGGGGCGGCGCGGCGCGTGGCTATTGAGCCTCGCGCTCATGGGCTTCTCGCTCCAGGCCTTTCTGGCGGGGCGGCGTGCCATCGCCGTGTTCGGCTCCAGCGAACCTCGCCCCGGCGAAACGTTGTATGATGAAGCTCTGCAGATAGGCGCCCGCCTGGCGCGCGCCGACTTCGTCGTCATCAATGGAGGGTATGGCGGCGTGATGGAGGCCGTGAGCCGGGGCGCTCGCAGCGCGGGTGGAGTGGCCCTGGGAATCACGATGAAGCAACGCCCGGGGAGAGGGGATGGAAATGTCTGGCTCAGCCACGAGCAGCAAGAACGCGATCTTTTCCAGAGAACACGCAGCCTGGTGGCTCACGCATGCGGCTATCTGGTGCTGCCGGGACAGGCGGGGACACTGGCCGAGATCAGCACTCTCTGGGCGCTGCGGCGCGCCGGCTGCTTGGGAAGCCGGCCGATCGTCCTGGTAGGAAACGTCTGGAAAGATGTGGTCAAAGTCTTGCAAGAAACCCGATTCCTGAACCCCTCCATTCTCGAGACCACCCGGCTGACACAGGCGCCGGACGCGGCAATCGGCCTTCTCCTGGAGAATCTCCCGTGACACCAGCCAAGGGATTCTGGCGTGAAAACCTGGAGACCATCCTGGTCTGCGTCATCTTCGTGCTTTTCGCCAGAACCTTCGTTTTCCAGCAATCCAAGATCCCCACAGGCTCCATGGAGAACACACTCCTGGTCGGGGACTACATCCTTGTCAATCGGTTTCAATTCGCCCCTGCTCTCTTCTCGTGGGAGAAAGCCATCCTCCCCGAACGCCCGGTTCACCGGGGAGACGTGGTGGTCTTCAAGTATCCCAAGCAGGTGGAAGTGGACTACATCAAGCGCGTCATCGGCTTGCCGGCAGACCTTCTGGAGATTCGCGACGGCCGTGTGTTCATCAACGGCCGCCCGCTGAAGGAGCCCTACGTTGTTCACAAGGGAGGTGCCGCCGAAAACAACTATGGGCCCGTGCGTGTTCCCGAGGGGCATTACTTCATGCTCGGGGACAACCGGGACCGTAGCGCGGACTCCAGGCAATGGGGTTTTGTGCCGCGGGATCATCTTCAAGGACGAGCCATTTTCATCTGGTGGTCTTACGAGGAAGATCGACAGGACTATCTCCACACTCATTTCTTCGAGCGGCTGCACTCCATCGCGTCAAAGATGGTGAACTTTTTCACGCGCACCCGCTGGAGCCGCACCTTCAACCTCATCCACTGAGGAGAAAACATGGACTTGCACGAACTGGAGTCGAAGACCGTCAACGAACTCAGAGAGCTGGCCAAGGGCTACGACGACATCACCGGCGTCGCCGGGCTCAAGAAAGAGGAATTAACCGATTTCCTGTGCAAGAAGCTGAGCATCGACCGCCAGCGCCATGTTCCCAAGGGAATCGGCCGGCAAGCCATGAAAGAAAAGATCCGCCTCTTGCAAGGAAAGCGCGCGCAGATTCTGGAAGCTCACGATCGGCAAGGGCTGGCCGAGATCCGCCGCGAGATTAAATCTTACAAGCGCAAACTGCGCCGTCTCGTCGCCCGCGCTCTCCGTCAGAGCAGTGCTCACTCCCGGTCGTCCACCTGATCAGACCCTCCGCCTTTGCCAGGCCGGCCGATCGATGGCGCAGCGGATCGATCCGTGGCGTCGATCCAGCCTCCCCCGAGCAATACCTGATCCTCGTAGAAAACCGCGGCCTGGCCCGGCGCCACGCCGGCGATTCCCCGGCGAAGCACAACCCGCGCCCCACCGGCGGCCAGCGGTTGCAGCATCGCCGGAACAGGCGGCTGCCGGTGGCGGACCTGGACCTGGCACTCGATTCTTCCCGGAGGACAGGGCCGCGAGACCCAGTTGACCGGACCGGTGGTCAGACTCCAGCAGACCGTCTTCTCTTTCTCTCCGACCACCAGACGCCGCGTGGCGGTGTCGAGCCTCGTGACGTAGAGCCGCTTCTCGCGCCCCAGACCCAGGCCATGTCTCTGCCCGACGGTGAAGCGGGAGAGGCCATCGTGAGACCCGAGAACACGCCCGGAATCATCCACGATCTTCCCCCCCTTTTCCCGGTGTGATGCCAGGCGCTCCACGAAGCGTCGGTAATTGCCATCCGGAATGAAGCAAATATCCTGGCTCTCAGGCTTCTCCGCGTTGGGCAGTCCCCGGCGACGGGCTAGATTCCTCACGGCCGCCTTGGAAAGCGAGCCCAGAGGAAAGTCGACGTTGGCCAGCATTTCTTGGGTCAAGCCAAAAAGGAAATATGTCTGATCCTTGCGCTCGTCGACAGCGCGCTGGAGTGTGATTCTCCCCGTCGCCCTATCCCGTCCTCGCCGGGCATAGTGTCCCGTGACCATCTTCTTGGCGCCCAGTCCGAGAACACGCCGGAGGAGTCGGTCAAACTTGATGGACTGATTGCACTGCGCACAGGGAACGGGGGTACGTCCCGCCCGGTAGGAATCGACGAAATCTTTCACGACCCGATTCCGGAAATCATCCTCGAAATCGAGAACAAAGAAGGGAATACCCAGGTGCGCGGCGGCACGGCGCGCCATCTCCGTGTCCTCTCCTCCGCAGCAGCGGCCACTGGCGCCCCGGTTGCGCAGCGGAAGGGCAGCGCCCGCCGCCCCGGACACTCCGTGCCGGCCAAATAGCCTCATCGTCACTCCAAACGACGCGTCGCCTGCATCGAGGACCAACGCTGCGGCAGCGGAGGAATCCACGCCGCCCGACATGGCCACCGCAGTCCACCCGTTCATGTGCGCTCCCCTGCCGTGATTCCGGCGTACCGCCTGAGCCGCTTGATGCTTTCCAGCGCCACCCCGGCCGCGGTCTCGACATCCAGCTCGTTGTTTCCGGGCCCCAGGCTGACCCGCACCAGGCCGCGCGCCCGCGAGGGATCAAGACCCATGGCCAGGAGAGAAGCCGAAGGCCGGGACGACCCTGTGGAGCAGGCGGAACCGGTTGAGACCGCGATTCCCCCAAGGTCCATGGCAGCCACCAGGTCTTCGCCCAGAACTCCATCCACCAGAAAGGCGCTGGTGTTCGGCAACCGGGCCTGGTCCTTGCCGATGATGCTCACCCCGTCCGCGCCGTCCAGCAGGGCGGCTTCGAAGGCATCCCGCAGCCGAGCAAGACTCCGGCATTCCTCCGCCTCGCCCCCTGCCTGTTCAACCGCTGCACCCATGGCCACCAGGAGGGCAAGTGGCGGCGTTCCACCCCGGCGGCCGCGCTCCTGCTCGCCTCCGCCCAGGACCGGCTCCAGGGAGCGGTCTGGATCGACCACCACGGCGCCGGCGCCGGCCAGTCCGCCCACCTTGTGGGCTGAAACCAGGCCGAGCACATGGGACCCGCGGGGCAGCGCCGGATGCACCCGCCCGATGGCCTGGACGGCATCCACCACCAGCGGAACCTCCCGCTGCCCCAGGACCTCCGCCACGCGGTCCACCGGCTGGAGCGTTCCGAACTCGTTGTGGGCCGCCATGAGAGCTGCCACGGCCGTGTCCGGGCCGCAGGCGCGCAGAAACCGGTCGGCATCGATGACGCCTTGCGGAGTCGGCGGAACCAAAACAGCGTGGAAACCCCGCGTTTCCAGGGCCTGGACCGCAGCCCGGACACACGGATGCTCCAAGCCGGAGATCACAATCCTCCCGGCGCCGCCGGGAGCGCGCACATGCGCCGCGCCGCGGATGGCCGCATGCGCCGCCTCCGTCCCACCGGATGTGAAGAGAATCGCGGCAGGGCTGACGTCCAGCGCCTGCGCCACGCGCTGACGCGCTCCCTCGAGGAGCTCGCGCGCGCGGCGCCCTTCCTGATGCGGACTGGCCGGGTTGGCCCAGTCCCGGCGTGCCATGGCTTCCAGCGCCGCCAGCGCTGCCGGCCGGGGCGGCGCGGTGGCATTGTGATCCAGGTAGATGCGCCGCATGGTGCGACCCTACCACTCGCGTCGGAAGCCGATCAATCAACCGCTTCACAACCGCTCGAGCCTCCTGGGCGCCGGCGAATCCCGTTGACACCCGTGAGCGCGCGATGATAGATTAAGGCCTTTATTAAGCGGGAGTTAGCCCGCTTTCTCCTGCGACCGGAGAATCTCTCTTGGCGGCAGCCACCGATCTCAAGAAAACCGTCAACCTACCACGCACCTCGTTTCCCATGAAAGCGAATCTGGCGGCCAACGAACCACGCTGGCTTTCTTTCTGGAGCGACATCAACCTCTATGCCCAGCTTCGCTCGTCCCGCGCGTCACGACCTCTCTTCATTCTCCATGATGGACCGCCCTATGCCAACGGCCACATCCACCTCGGCCAAGCTCTGAACAAGATCCTCAAGGATACGGTCATCCGGTCCCGGTCCATGATGAACCTGAACTCGCCGTTCATTCCGGGGTGGGATTGCCACGGCCTCCCCATCGAAAACCGGGTCGACCGGGATCTGAAAGACCGGAAAAAAGATCTCTCCAGGCTGGAGCTCCGCCGTTTATGCCAGCGTTATGCGGAGAAGTACATCTCCATCCAGAAGGAAGAGTTTCGCCGCCTGGGCGTTCTCTGGGACTGGCAAAATGATGCCGCCCAGGAAGCGGCCCACGACGCCAGCCGTTCCGCCATTTACCGGACCCTTGATCATGATTATGAAGCAACCATCGTGCGTCAGCTCGGCGAGTTCTTCGAGGCAGGGCATGTCTACTATGGAAAGAAACCGGTCCACTGGTGTCCCACATGCCGGACCGCGCTGGCCGAGGCGGAGGTGGAGTACATGCAGGTGGCCGACCCATCGGTGTATGTGGCCTTTCCCCTGGCCGGCCTCGAGCGCCGGTTTCCCCGCCTTGCAGGGCGGCAGGTTTTCGCCGTCATCTGGACAACCACTCCCTGGACCTTACCGGCCAATCGCGCGCTTTGTTTTCATCCTGACTTCACCTATGTTGCCGTCGAGATCGACGCGAAAATCTTCATCGTCGCCCGTGATCTTCTCGAGCCGACCAGCCACGCGTGTGGCTGGGAAGCCCCCCGGCCCGTGGCCTCCTTCCGTGGACGGCAGCTGGCCGGGGATCCGGTTGCCCGGGGCGGCGGAGAGACCGACCCGCCTGGAGTGGTTGCCGAGCCACCCTACCGGCAGGAGACAGGCGGCCCGCCGAGCCGCTTGATCCTGGGCCAACATGTCACCCTGGAGCAGGGGACGGGAATCGTCCATACGGCGCCGGGACACGGTGCCGATGATTACTACGTGTCATCGCGCTACGGAATCAAGCCCTGGGTGCCGGTCGACGACGATGGGCGGTTCATTCCCTCCATGGTTCCCTCCTGGGGCGGGCAGTCCGTTTTTTCCGCCAACCCGGCCATCGTGGCCGATCTCGAGCACCGGGGCCTGCTCCTGGCCGCGCAGGAACACAAGCACGATTACCCCCATTGCTGGCGCTGCCGCGGGCCGATCGTCTTCCGGGCGACTCCCCAGTGGTTCATCGCCATGGACCACGCACACCTGAGGCAAAAGGCCCTCAGCGCCATTCATCGAACCTCGTGGAAACCGGCGTCGGGTGAAACGCGCATCTCCAGCATGGTTGAAAACCGTCCGGACTGGTGCATCTCCCGGCAGCGCTCCTGGGGCGTGCCGATTCCCGTCCTCGCATGCACCCGTTGCTCCAGGGACGATCGTCTGGTCTTCGTGTCGAGCCCGCGTCTCTTCAGTCACGTCGCGGCCGTCTTCGCCGAGGAGGGTTCCAACGCCTGGTTTGGCCGCAAGGACAGCCGGAGTCAGTGGGTCCCTTATGCAAGCGAGGCGGAGGCACGGGCCCGGTTGCTTCCTCGAGGAATCACCTGTCCCCAGTGCGGCCGAGCCGACCATCTTTCCCGGCGCTTCGAGATCGTGGATGTCTGGTTCGAATCCGGGACCAGCCACGCATCCGTGCTCTCCCGCCCCGGTCTCAGGTGGCCAGCCGACCTCTACCTCGAGGGCCATGACCAGTATCGCGGATGGTTTCACTCCTCCCTCCTGGTCGCCATGCAAGCGCGCCAGGGCCAGGCTCCGTACAAAGAGGTGATCACCCATGGGTTCACTCTCGACGGCAAGGGACACAAGATGAGCAAGTCTCTTGGCAACACCATGAGTCCCATGGAGCTGGTTTCAAAAAGGGGCGCGGACATCCTGAGGTTATGGGTCTCCATGGTTGATTACATCGAGGATATGTGGGTTTCCGAAGAATCTCTTACGCGCCACACCGATGCGTATCGAAAGATTCGCAACACTTTTCGCTACATACTCGGCAACCTGACCGATTTCACTCCCGGCGCCGATGCGCTTCCCATGCGGGACCTCGAGGAAATCGACCGTTACATCCTTGTCTGCCTGGACCGCGTCCAGAGAAAGATGCTGGCCGGCTATGAACAAGGAGAATTCCACGTGGTCGCCCATGCTCTGCATCATTTCTGCGGCGTGACTCTTTCCGCTTTTTACCTGGATGTCATCAAGGACCGACTCTATACGTCCGCCCCGGCTTCGCACGGCCGTCGATCGGCGCAGACAGCGCTGTGGCAGCTTGGGTCAAGACTTTGCCGGCTCATGGCCCCGATCCTGTGTTTCACCGCCGAGGAGGTCTGGCAACTCCTTCCCGGCGCCGCCGGTGAGCACCCCTCGGTCCACCTCGCTCTCTTCCCTGAAGAACTGGAGGCCGCCCGCGGCTTCGATGAGGTGCGCTGGCGCGCGGTCATGGCTCTCCGCGAAGAAGTGGCGCGATGCCTGGAGGAGGCGCGCCGCCAGAAACGCATCGGCTCGGCGCTGGACGCGAGGATCACCCTCGCCGCCCAGGGGCCCCTGCCGGCCTTCGAGGCGGAGTTCGGCCGAACATGGCAAGCCTTTGCCGAGCACTTCCTCCCGCAGTTCTCCGCTCTCTTCATTGTCTCCGAGGTCAGATTGGCCGCCGAACCATCCGCGGGTTCCACGCTCCTCAGCCAGGGATCTCTGGCGGGGCTGTCGATCCTCGTGGAACCGCATCCCGGAACAAAGTGCCCGCGCTGCTGGAATTATTCGGAGGAGATCGGCCAGAGTGCCGAATTTTCCAGCATCTGCCCGCGGTGTGCCTCCCGGGTGGCCGAGGGTTTGGCCGCCGGCGCCTGGTCGGGCAAGGAGGCCGCGGAGTGATCCGGAAGGGGCGTTTCATTTTTCTCCTGCTGGCTTCTCTGGTTCTCGTGGTGGACCAGGCCAGCAAGGCATTCATGACGCATTTGCTCGCCTCGCGCGGGTCGATCCCCGTCATCCCCGGCCTCTTCGATCTGACGTACGTGCGCAACCGCGGCGCCGTCTTCGGCCTGTTTCGCGACCTCCCGGACTTGTGGCGTGCTCCGCTGCTGACACTGGTGCCCGTGGCCGCCCTCGTCTTTGTCCTCGTGGCGGTTTACCACACGCCCGCGCATCGATTCCTTCCTCTCTCTGCTTTCGGGCTGGTCCTGGGAGGCGCTCTCGGGAATCTGTCCGATCGCATTCGCTTTCAGTCTGTGGTCGATTTTCTCGATGTCTATCTCGGACGCTACCACTGGCCCGCTTTCAACGTCGCAGACAGCGCCATCTGCGTGGGCGTGGCCTTGCTCATCCTCGACCTCCTCCGCGCCGCGCGTCCCCAATCCGCACAGACCCCCATGGCCGGAGGGCAGGAAACGCCCCTTCCCGGGGCGCGGAGCCGGAAATAATCCATGCACCCGGTTCTCTTCACGCTTCCTCTCTTCGGCACCCAGCTTGACATTCCCACTTACGGCATTCTTCTCGCACTGGCCTTTCTGATTGTTCTCAAGGTCGCCGCGCATCTTGCGCGCCAGGAGCGGCTCGATCCCCGGGATGTGCTCGATCTCTGCTTCGTGGTTTTCCTCGCCGGTCTCGTGGGTGCCAAGCTTCTCCTCATCCTTCTGGACCTGCCTTACTATCTCTCCAATCCGCGCGCTCTGGCGTCCACCATTCGCTCGGCGGGTGTTTTCTATGGCGGCCTCCTCACGGCCATTCCGGTCGGTATCTGGTATGTGCGGCGCCGGGCCCTGCCGCTCTGGAAAGTTGCAGACATCCTGGGGATCTGCCTGCCCATCGGGTCGGCTTTCGGCCGCATGGGGTGCCTGGCCGCTGGATGCTGTTACGGGAAGCCCAGCCATCTCCCCTGGGCCATCATCTTCACCAGCGAAAAGGCCCAGCAGACCACGGGAATCCCTCTGAACGTCCCCTTGCATCCCACCCAGATTTATCTTTCCCTCAATGCCTTGTTCCTGACCGCCATCCTTTTCTGGATCCGCCGGCGAAAAAGGTACGATGGCCAGGTGTTTCTCTGGTTCATCGTGCTCTACGGCGGCACGCGCTCTTTCTGGGAAATTTTCCGCGGCGACGCGGTGCGCGGTTTTCTCGTCCCGGATCTTATCTCCACGTCCCAAGCCATCGGCATGGTGTCGGTGCTTGCGGGGCTGGGCATCATGATGTGGCGTCGTCACGCTGCCCGGCCATCCTGAGACCCTCATGGACAGCGCCAGGGACCGGATTTATGCGTTCCGGGCCACGACCGATGATCAGGGAATGCGCCTGGATCGATTCTTGGTCCGGCAACTCCCTTTCCACTCTCGAACCGAGCTTTCACGCTGGATCCGGTCCGGAGCTGTGACCCTGGCCGGACATTCCGTGCGGCCCTCCCATCAACTCCAGGCTGGAGATATCATCCGGGTCCAGCCCCCGGAGATCCTCCCAAGCCGGCTGATAGCCGAGCCGATGGATCTCGACATCCTCTATGAGGACGAGCACATTCTCGCGCTGGTGAAGCCGGCCGGGCTGGTTGTTCATCCCGGCGCCGGCGTCCGCTCCGGAACTCTTGTTCACGGCCTCCTGGCCCGGGAAGGTTCTTGGTCCACGATTGGAGGCCAGATCCGGCCGGGCATCGTGCATCGTCTGGACCGGGACACTTCAGGCGTCCTGGTCGTGGCCCGCACCGATGCCGCTCACCGGCACCTGGCGGCGCAATTCAAGAATCGGCAAGTCAAGAAGGAGTACCTCGCGCTGGTCTTCGGGCATCCGCATCCCGGCTCCGGCTGGATCGACGCGCCCATAGCCCGCCATCGGATCCATCGGAATCTCATGGCGGTTCGCGATGCAGGCCGGCCTGCGCGGACTCATTATGCCATCCTCCGTTCCACGGCGGACCTGTGTCTCCTGAACCTTCGCCCGCTCAGCGGACGGACCCATCAGATCCGGGTGCACCTCTCCGCCATGGGGCACCCGATCGTCGGAGACCCGCTCTATGGCGGAGTCCAGCGCCTGGAACAACTCCCCGAGGGATCTTCACGGACCGCGGCGAGTCAATTTGGACGTCTGGCACTTCATGCCTCACGGCTTGGCTTCACTCACCCGGTCACGGGCCATCCCCTGTGCTTCGAGGCGCCCATGCCGTCCGATGTTGCCCACCTGATTGCAGCGATCTTCCCGTCAGAAGCATGAGCCGAAATCCTCCCCCGGAAAGCGCGAGAGGAATCTCGATCATCGGCGCGGGGCGTGCCGGTGGCTCCATGGCAGAGCTTCTCGCCCGGCGCGGCTGGCCCATCACGGCGCTCTGGTCCCGCAGGCCCGCGCGGGCCCGAAACATCGCCCGCCGGATCGCCGCGGTCTCACCATCGCGCCCGCAGTGCCCGGCGCACTCCCACCTGGCCGCGGACCGGGGCCCCATCGTCCTCCTGGCGCCCCCTGACGGAGCCCTCCCGTCCGTCGCCGCCCATCTGGCCCGGCATTGCACCCGGCTTGCCCACGCCGCGGTGCTTCATCTCTCCGGTTCCCTCGGCCCGGAGGTTCTTTCCCCGCTCCGCCTCGCCGGCGCCCACACAGGCTGCCTTCACCCCCTGGCCGTGTTCCCTCCCTCGGCTCCCCACGCTGATCTGCTGGTGGGGGCCGGTTTCGCCATCAACGGAGATCGGCCGGCGTGCCAGGTCGCCCGGAAATTGGTCCGCTCCCTGGGTGGGATTCCGTTTCAGGTGTCTTCTCCTCAGCGTGCCCGGTACCACCTCGCTGCATCACTCGTCGCCAACGATACCGTCGCGCTCTTTCAGCTGGCGCTGGATCAGGCCATCCGGGCCGGTCTCACCGCGCGGCAAGCACGGAACGCGCTGGCGCACCTGCTCCTGACGGCCGTTCGCCCCCTGGTGAAATCCCCACCGGAAAGAGTGCTCACCGGCCCGGTCGCGCGGGGAGATAGCCGCACACTCGGTGAACATTTCTCAGCCGCTCCCGGCGGGGTCGCATCGAGAGTTCATGCCGAACTTTCGCTGGTTCTCATCAAAATGATGGAGCAGGCTGGACGCCTTGACCGCCGCTCCGCCCGCCGCCTGGCCCGAGCGCTCCCGGGAAGCAGAAAATCCCGTTAAGAACCCTCTTCTTCCAACCGCCGGGAGATATTCTTTCGGATCCTCTCCATCCGCAAGGACTGGAATTGGTCGCCCGCCGCTTCCAGGAGGATGGCCGACCTCCCGTAATGCTGCTGCGCCAGAGCCAGGTCTCCCCCGGACAGGGCCACGGCTCCCAGGCCCCCTTCTGCCCGCCCCTCCACGTCTCTGAAGCCTTGGGCCCGGGCAAAAGCCAGTGCTTCCTTCAAGGAGGCCGATGCCTGTTCAGCCTGCCCGGCCTGAAAGTAGGTGGTCCCGAGCTGCACCAGCGCCTCGGCCCGCCCCCGCGCTTCGCCGAGGTCGCCATACACTTTCTCAGCCTCCCGGAGGCGGCGCAGCGCCCGCTCCCACTCACCGAGATCAGCGTAGATCTCGGCCGATAGCAACAGCAGGGCACCCATGCGATGCGTCAGGCCGGCCAGCCGCGCCGCCGCCAGCGCCTTCTCGCCCAGCTCGGCCGCTTGATGGTTCTCCCCGATCTGGAAACGGATCCGCGCGGCGCGGAAATAGGCCTCAGTGACCAGTCCCAGGTCCATGGCCTGCTCCGCCAGGCGGGCCGCCGCCTCATAATCATTTGCTGACGCGGGCGCCGTCTCGTTTCCATCTCGAAGAGTGGCCCGCAGGATGATGGCCCGGGCGCCCAGCTGGGGGAGGTCGGCGGCAAAAGAAATCTTCCGCGCCTGGGAAAGAATTCTGAAGGCACGCTCTCGCTCTCCTGAATCTCCGAGCGCCTGGGCGAGCAGGAGGAGACATCCGACTTGCACATCGGGCTCGCGGACCTGTTCCGAGACTGCCGCAGCCCCGCCCAAAGGATCGACCGCCGCTTTCGAACGCCCCGCGTCAAGGAGAAGCTGGCCGCGAGCCAGTTGCGCGTCGCGCAGCCGCCGGAGATCTCCGCCCCGGCGGAAAGCATCCGCAGCCCTCTGGTAATGCAACGACGCCATCTCCGTCTGCTGCTTCTGCTGAAACATCTGGCCCAGGGCCGCTTCGGCCAGCCCCGTGCCCCGGGGATCCTGAAGCTCCCTGCAAACCTTCACCCCCTTCTCGAGCTCGTGTATGGAGGGGGGAGAGTCCGTTCCCAGGCGATCGAGCAGATCGTCGACCTTCGTCCGGTCACGCATATCGTAGCCGGTCCAGCTCATGATGCGCTGCAGGCGATCAGCCAGTGAGCGATCCCCCGTCTCCTGCAGGTAGATCGCCGCAAGATGGCCGGCCACCACGAGCCGGGTGAAAGCCTCGCCCGCCGTTGCCTGCGCTCCCTGCTTGACGGCCAGGTCGGCCAGTTGATGGGTCACCTCACGGAAGGCCCAGGGTTGTTCCCGCACCAGCGTGAAGAGCGTCGCTTCATCCTCCGACGTGACTGCCTCCCGGATCTGGCGAAAGAGGGGCTTGTCGGCCGAACCGGCATCGGATTCCTTGGCCGAGAAAGCCGGCGGAGGCGCCGGCCGGGTCGAAGGATGACTTCCCACCGGCTCCAGCATGAGAGCCAGGACGAGCAGGCGCAGCATTGGTAGATCCTACTTTCCCCTGCCACGTCGGCAGGTTTCCACAGGACCC
>JBHHYE010000042.1:0-20292 GCA_046757405.1 Acidobacteriota bacterium
GAACCCCGGTTTGATGGCTGAGAACCACCCGTCCTGACCCCTAGACGATAGCGCCAGCGGCCGGACTCTAACAAAGGCCGCAAATCAGTGTCAACACGCTTTCCAGCCGGATCGGGCCCAGGGCTTCCGCCGTGGGGAACGAGTGTTCCGTTTCTTGACACTCCCCCGGGCCGGCCTATCTTGAACCGGAGAGGCCGTGCCGGCTGCATGGCCCTCGAGGGCCGCCATGAGCGATTCGCCGCCTTCCAGCCCAAAGAGCATGACCGAGGCCGATCACCTGCTGCGCCTGCTCGGTTCGCCGCTCCGGCTGGCGCTGGTGGCCATTCTCCGGCACGCGCCGGGCACCCGGTTTGACCTGGAGACGCTCTCCCGCAAGACAGGCCGTCTCAAGGTGGACGTGGAGCAATGCCTGGAACCGCTCATCGGGCTGGACCTGGTGGATGTGTCGTTCTCTCCGAAACTCGGCGGTCTGGGTTACCGGTACCGGCCGCTGGTGAAGGACCTGGAGATCCTGCTGCAGAACTGCCTCCAGCAACACCATGGAGACCTGGAGCGTGCCGCCGAGGCGGGCGTGAAGTACTTCGAGGGAATGATCGGGCGGGACGAAAAGATGCTGGTGGTGTTCGAGATGATCCATACACTGGCCAAGTCGGACATCTCGGCGCTCATCCTGGGGGCCACCGGCACCGGGAAGGAGCTGGCCGCCCATGCCATTCATGATCTTTCCCCGCGAGCCAGTTCGCAGTTTCATGCCATCAACTGCGCCTCGCTTCCGGAATCCCTGTTCGAGGCGGAGCTGTTTGGCTACGAAAAGGGAGCTTTCACGTCGGCCCACAGGCGCAAGATTGGCCGGCTCGAGCTGGCCGACGGCGGGACGCTGTTCCTGGACGAGATCGGAGAATTGAACCTGGCGATGCAGGTGAAGCTCCTGCGGGTCCTGGAGACGCGGAGCTTCGAGCGCATCGGCGGCACCCAGACGCTGAACACCGACTTTCGCCTGGTCTGTGCCACCCATCGATCGCTGGAAGACATGGTGGTGCGCGGGGAATTTCGGGAAGATCTCTTTTACCGCATCAACGTTTTTCCCATTCGATTGCCGTCCTTGAGGGAGCGAGTGGGCGACATACCGATTCTCGCCCAGGAATTCCTGCGCAAATTCTGCCGGGAAAACGGACTGCCCGAGGACGCGCGCCGCCTTGCCGACAGCGCGGTGGCCGATCTGGTCCAGTACGATTGGCCGGGGAACATTCGCGAGCTGGAGAACGTGATCCAGCGTGCGGCCGTCATGGCCGGCGAGGAGCCGATCACTTCCAAGAACCTGCGCCTCGTGCTTGGCCGGTCGGCGGGCGTCGTGGCGGCCCGGGACGAGGAATCGATCAAGTCGCTTCGCGAGGTGGAACGAGAACACGTGACCCGCACCCTGAGCGTGCTGGGATGGAACATCAAGGCGACCTCCGAAGTTCTGGGCATCTCGCGGGTCACCCTCTACAAGAAGATCAAGGATTACGGGCTCCAGCGCGCCTGAGCCCTCTCCTCCACCCTCTCTTTTCTCACGCCCACACAGCCCGGCACGTCCTCCTCGGAGCGGGCGGGTCTCGGCCTGGATCGGTGTTCAGAATCCTTCCGGTCTGTACAGGGTCGGCGTCCAGGATCTGTCCATGCCCGCGGGCGGCGGGTGGCTCCGCCCCAGAGCAGGGTGGATAACCATCAAAAACTCAATCACTTGCGGCGGCATGCCTGCGCGTCCTGATTTGAAATGGGGGTGGCACTCGGCTTGCTCTTCTCCCCGGCAAACTGGCGGAGGGACCAAACAAGATGAGACCTTACCCGGCCCATGCAGGACCTGTACGCTTCCATGTCCCGAATGTCCTCCTTCGCGCCGCACTGATCCTCCCGGTGCTTCTCCTGGGGAGCGTGCCGCCGCTCCCGGCTGGAACCGTTCAGCCGCCCCTGCGAGCCCGCGTGGCTCGGGATCTGGCCTCCGGAGGCCCGTCCGGCTCATCCACCGGAACCGTGGCGGCCATCCTGCAGGTACGGCCCGGCGCGGACCGGGGCGCGCTGCAGGCGGCCCTGAACCGGCAGGGAGTGCATGTCCGGCGTGGGTTCCACTGCATCGATGGGATGCTGGTGGATCTTCCCCTGGCCGCGCTGGACGCGGTCGCGAGTCTGGCCCAGGTGGAGGTGATCTCCCCGGACCGACCGGTCACGCGGATGATGGCGCCTGCCTCCAGCCACGTGGCGGCCACCACCGGGGCAACCCAGGTGGTGGCAAGCGGAGTGGATGGCGCGGGTATCGGGATTGCCGTGGTGGATACGGGAATCGAGGAGAATTTCCCTGATCTCGGCGGCAGCGCCGCAGAAACGGATCGGGTGGTGGCCCGGATCGACCTGGTGGAGCCGGGAGAAGGGTCGTCCCTGGATCCAAGGGGACACGGGACACATGTTGCGGCCCTGGCCGCGGGCGACGGGCGGGTCGGCCTGAGCCGGGGCATGAATTTCACTGGGGTCGCGCCAGGCGCCCATCTGGTGGATGTGCGTGTCCTGGATGCTGAGGGCACCGGCCAGGTCAGCACGGTGGTCGCCGGCCTTGACTGGATCCTCTCCCATCATGAGACCCTGGGGATCCGGGTGGTGAATCTCTCGCTGGGGGCTCCACCGGCGGAGTCCGCGACCACCGACCCTCTCTGCCGTGCGGCGGCACGCCTGGTGGACGCCGGGCTGGTGGTCGTGGCGGCCGCCGGGAACTTCGGCGAGGTGCAGGGTGTGCGTTTTTACGGAGGGATCACGGCGCCGGGCAATGAGCGGCGTGTGATCACCGTGGGAGCGGCGCGCAGCCGGGGCACCGATATTCGCTCGGACGACTCGGTGGCGGTGTTCTCCAGCCGGGGCCCGGCGCTGCCGGACGGGATTGTCAAGCCCGATCTGGTGGCCCCCGGACAGGCGTTGATCTCGGCCGAGGCGCCGGATAACAGCCTGGTGTTGGCGCACCCCGAGATCCACTATGACGGTTCCGGCACCGAATGGAGCTACATGGTTCTCTCGGGAACATCCGTCTCCGCGCCTCTAGTGGCAGGGGCGGCGGCCTTGGTCCTGGAGGCCAATCCTTCTCTGACGCCGGAGATGGTGAAGGCCGCCCTGATGGCCACCTCCCAGCGTCTCGACGATGCCTCGGTCCTGGATCAAGGGGCGGGCCTCCTGAATGCCGAGGGGGCCGTGCGCCTGGCCGCGAACCTCGATCCGGCGGCTGGACGCCTGCCTTACGGAGCACCCCTCCGCCGCGCGCCTGCTCCGGCGCCTGTCTCGGAGCTGAACGGCGAGCAGGTGGTGTGGAGCAATGGTCTCCTGGTGAATCGAATCTGGCTGGGAGGCGCCGCGCTCTTTGACCGCCGGTGGCCTCTCCACGGTCCGTCGCTGTGGTCCAGCGCCCTGTGGGAAAGACAGCCTTGGCAGGACGGTCAGTGGAGCGAGGAGCTCTTCAGCCTCGACGCGCGAGGACGGGACACGGCGGGAGCGCCAGGGAAGGCAGCGGGCGAGCCGCTCCTGGGAGACGCCGGGTGGGTGTCCGGACTGGCGCCCACCGGCGAGGAAGGCAGCGTCGTTTGGGCCAGCGTCGCCATGAGCTCCGGCTGCGAGTCGCCTGGTGCGGCTGGAGATTGCACCTTGCTCTGGGGTACGGGAAACAGCTGGGAGAGCGGAATCATCTGGGGCGACCTGCAAGGGCAGGGGATCATCTGGGGCGACCTGCAGGGGCAGGGAATCATCTGGGGCGACCTGCAAGGGCAGGGAATCATCTGGGGCGACCTGCGAGGGCAGGGAATCATCTGGGGCGACCTGCAAGGGCAGGGGATCATCTGGGGCGACCTGCAGGGGCAGGGAATCATCTGGGGCGACCTGCAAGGGCAGGGAATCATCTGGGGCGACCTGCGAGGGCAGGGAATCATCTGGGGCGACCTGCAAGGGCAGGGGATCATCTGGGGCGACCTGCAGGAGCAGGCCATTCTTTGGGGCAGCTCGCCGTAGCGCCCGGTGATTCAACCCGGGCGCCGGTAGCGGCGCGCGAATATCTTTTTCCGCGGTTTTTTCTCCTCGATCGGGCATCCCGGCCGCCGGGTAGATTCGGGCGGCCGGGATGTTTTTTCCTGGCGGAGTCCTCCGGAGGCCCGTTGCCCGGCGCGACGGGACACAGGGGGCGTCCTGCTAGAATGAGCCAGGCTCTCATCATGCCCCGCAGAAAGACAACCGCCGAGATCATGTCCATCTATCGACAGAGCCTGGAGAACATGCGCGAATGGCTGGAGAGCTCCACTCTTCGCCTGGATGAGAAGCTCGGCATTCTCGATGCGTGGCAGGAAGAGCTGCGGGCCTTTTATCGCGAGCATGGCCACTGCTACGGCTGCGACCGGCCGCTGGATGACTGCTCCTGCAGCGAACCGCTCGGGGAATCGCTGCACTGAGAGATTGGCCGCCGGGACGCTTCAACTGCGTCCGAACAGTGTCTTGAACAGACTGCTCCCCGCGTCCTTGTCGTCACCCTGGTCCGCGAGGGCCTGGAGTGCGACCTCGTTCTCGGGATCCCACTGAAGAGCCCGCCGGAAGGTTTCCATGGCGCGGTGCTTGAGGCCATTCTTCCGGTACAGCGTGCCCAGGTGAACCAGGGCGCGTGTGTCGGCAGGTTGAATCTCCACGGCCTTGCAGAGAGATTCCTCCGCCTTTTTCTTCCAGCGCGGGTTGTGCATGCAGACAATGCCCAGTTCGCGGTGGTACTCGGCCCGTTCAGGGGCCAGCGTCACCGCATTCTCGAAGAACTGCGCCGCGCGATGGAAGTCGGCCTTGGCGAGCGCCCGGCGGCCCTCCTCGAAATTCTGGCGCGCCAGGGCGGCGGAGTCGATTGACTTGCGCGTGTCCCTCTGGCTCCGGCCTGTTTGCAGGCCCTTGTCATATTCGGCGCGCCGTTCGGGACGGGCAAGAGTATTGTAGGCCTCGCTGACCCCGGCAAAATAGGTCTCGGCATGGTCCCTGCAGGTTGCAGCGACCGGCCCCCGCAAGCGGTCCGGGTGAAACTTCCGGGCCAGGGCGTAATAAGCGTTCCGGATCGTGTCCTCGTCCGCCGTACGGTCGATCTCGAGGAGGCCGTAAAAATTGCGTCCTTCCGCGGCCTGGACATGGCTGAGGAAGGCCCGGACCTCCGGATGCACCGCAGCTTCCCCGTTCACCTGGTCCGGTTCCCGGTTCGAACCCGTCGGATGTTCCGTTGCCGCGGGGCTCTTTCTCCGGCGGCGCGCCATGGGGGCCCTGGCGGATTTCAAGGATGGCGCCTTCGGGTTGTCGGAGATCTCCTGCGGAGCGACCCCGGCGGGGGAATGATCCGGGGCTTGCGTGAGAAGCCGAGCGGTGGGTTCGTCCAGGACGATCTCATTCCTCAGGACCGGCGTGCCGGGCGTGAAGCAAAAAGATCCGCTGCGCCAGGCGAGGGCCTCGCGAAGGATGAGACGGAGGCGGTGCCTGAGCCCGGCCACCAGACGGGCTCTCTCCGCGGCTCCGGCGGCGACCAGCTGGTCCACCAGGCGGCGGGTCTGGGCCGGCGGTTTCTGCCGGGCCGCCGCGGTTTCGGGGGGAAGGAGGCACGCTTCTTCGAGCCACGCGACTGGCTGATACCGCCTCAAGTTCGTGGACAGGAACTGCACCTGGCCGTTGAGAAGACAGATGTTCACGGTCACCTTGCCCTGTCTGACCTCCAGGAGACCGGAGCGCTTCTCCTTCAACAGGTCCCAGACGAGCTGGAGCAAGGGCGTCTGACTCAGCTCACCCCGCATCAGGGCCCTCCCTTCCCGCTGGCCGCCGCTGGCGCGAGCGGATGGCCGGCGCGCCAGCGGATGAACTGGGCGCGGGCCGTGAGACCGGTGACCCTCCGGAATCCCTCGTCCTGGCTCATGCCCTGGGAGAGGGCCGCCAGGACGTCCATGAGCGCGGCGAGACCGTGGCGCTGGATGAGCGCTCTGATGAAGCCCAGGGAGCCGGCATGATCCAGGGCGTTCAGGGTCATGCCGGCGGGGAGAGGCGCCGCCGAGGCCACCGTGTGGGGAGCGAGATACTGGGCCAGTCCCTCCTGCAGCCAGCGTGGCGCCTTGCCGGAGGAACGGGCCTCGATGAAGGCGTGCGCCAGCTCATGGGCCAGGATGCGCTCCAGATTGTCATCCATGCGGGCGCCACCCGAGGTGGCCACCCGCAGCACGCCCTTGCCGTCATACTCGCCGTCCGCCCAGGCCGGAGCGCCGGTCAAGTTGTGGAAGGCGGGGCGCGGGTAGAGCAGAACGGCCATCGGATCCGGCGGCTGCACCTCGAACTGGATCCGGTAACGGCGGTACCATTTTTCAAGCCTCTGGAGCGCCTCTCTTTCGAGACGCTCGTACGGTTGTTCACCGATGGTTTGCAGGATGAAATGAGCCGAGCGGCGGGAGGGAAGGGGGCGGAGCGCCGTCCGGTTTCTTTCTCCCGCCATAGACCGATGCTGCACAGGAGCCAGCAATGCGATGGCCATGAGAAGAACCGCCGCCGCGGCAGGCCGGCGAACCGGGATCCGGCGCCGGCTCGAGCGCGGAAGGCCAGACTCCGATGCGCGGATCGGCCCCCAAGTAACTGGATAGAAAAGCCTTGGCTGCATTCCCCTGTCGAATTTAGGTTCGGTTTTTGGGGCGGTCAAGCGGTTCCGTGGCCGGACCGGCCGGCGACGTCGAAGATCGTTTGCGGTACCCTTTCGAGGTGCATCTCCCCGGCGAAACGGTTCTGGCGATCCTGGGACTCCTTCTGGCATCGGCCGCCAGCTGTCGTCCGGAGGCGGGGGGAGCAGGCTCTTCTTCGGCGGCGGCGGCCCCGGCGGACCGCGTCGCGCCGCCGCAGGCCGTGCCGGCTTCGCGGTCGCGGCGCAGCAAGGAGGAGCTCCTGACCGAAGGCATGATTCGCATGAAACAGGGGCAGCCCTTCATGGCGGTGGAGGCTTTCCGGAAGGCTCTCCTGAACCAGCCGGATGACCCGGTCGTGATGTTCCATCTCGGCCGGGCCCTGCAAAAAAGCACCAAGCTCAGCGAGGCGGAAAAGGTCTACCGCAACGTGGTGCAGCGGCAGCCGGGCATGGCCGAGGCCTGGCTGCATCTCTCCGAGATCTACATTCGCCAGGGGCGTTTCCAGGAAGCTCTGGATGTGCTCGAGCGGCTGCAGGCGGTGCACGGCCGTGGACCGCATCTGGATTACCAGCAGGGGTTTGTCCTGTCGCATCTGGGGAAATACGAAGAGGCCAACGAGAAGCTGCGGCAGTCGTTGGCGACCGAGCCGCGAAACGCCGATGCCTGGTACGTGCTGGGGCTGAATGCTCAGCGGCAGGGACGTGACGAGGAAGCGGAGAAGGCTTTCAGGAGCGCCATCCGGGTCGACCCGGCCTACGCTGATGCCTGGTTCAACCTGGGGAACGTTCTGGCACGGTTGCATCACCCGGACCAGGCCGAGGAGGCGCTCCAGCGGTTCGCGGCCGTCAAGGAAGCTCAGGAGCAGAGAGAGGCGGAGGAGTCCAACCGCAAGTCCTTGAGCGTCGGGCTGCAGATGAATATCCGGAATGGAGACCTGCCCGGCGCCGTGCGCCAGCTCCAGGAAGCGGAGAGCCGCTGGCCCGGCAGCGCCTTGGCGCTGCGGCTGAGGGGCGAGGTCCTGCTCGCCCAGGGGCAGAAGCAGGCCGCCCTGAAGTACCTGCGCAATGCGGCGGCTCTCAATTCCACGGAACCAGGCGAGCAACTTTCCCTGGCCGATGCCTTCCGGCGGGCGGGGGACCGGATCGCGGCCTCCCGCCAGGATCAGATCGCGCTGCGCCTCATGCTCGCCGGAGGAAAAGGATCGTGAGGCGGCGGGGCGGCGGGGCGGTGGCCGGGAGACTGCTCCTTCTGGCGCTGGTGGGGGTGGTCCCGGCGCGGGGAGAGACCTCTCCCGCGGTTCGATTCAAGGACATCACGCCCCGGTCGGGCGTGACCTTTCAGCATGTCATCGGCGCCTCCGGCGAGCGGTACATGCAGGAATCCATGGGCGCCGGCGTCGGTCTGCTGGATTTCGACGCCGATGGCGACCTGGATCTCTATCTGGTCAACGGGGCGCCCTTGCCCGGATACACGGCAGAGGGCCCTGCTCCGGCCAATGTTCTCTACCGGAATGATGGGCACGGCCGTTTCACGGCGGTGCCGGCGGCTGGAGGTGCCGGCGACACAGGCTACGGGATGGGTGTGGCGGTGGGCGATTACGATAACGACGGTGATCCGGATCTCTATGTTCTCAACCACGGCCCGAATGTTCTCTACCGGAACAACGACCATGGCACCTTCACAGATGTGACGGCGGCGGCAGGGGTTGGCGATCCTCTGTGGAGCTCCTCGGCTGCGTTCTTCGACGCCGATGGAGACGGAGACCTGGATCTTTACGTCGTCAACTACTGCGACGCGACCGTGGAGAACCACAAGTGGTGTGGACGGGGACTGCAGCTCTCAGCCGGCCAGCCGGCCGAGGACACGGGAAAAAAATGGCGCGCCTACTGCACTCCGAAAGTTTACGAGGCCCAGCCGGACACCTTCTACCGGAACGAGGGGCAGGGGCATTTCGTGGTCGCTTCAGAGGAGTCAGGTCTCATGGATCGCAACGGAAAAGGCCTCGGCGTGGTGCCGGTGGATTACGACAACGACGGCGATGTGGACCTTCACGTGGCCAACGACTCGACGCCCAACCAGTTGTGGCGCAATGACGGCAGCGGACACTTCAAGGAAGTGGGGTTGCTGGCCGGCATCGCCTACAGCGAGGATGGCGCGTCGGAGGCGGGCATGGGCACCGATGCCGGCGACTACGACGGCGACGGGCGGCTCGACCTGGTGGTCACCAACCTGGACTACGAGACCAACTCGGTGCTCCGCAATCTCGGCACGGTCTTTGTTCATAGCGGGTACCCATCCGGCGTGGCCGCCAAGAGCCTGGGGCTGGTGGGGTTCGGGACGAACTGGCTCGACGTGGACAACGATGGGGATCTGGACCTGCTGGTGGCCAACGGGCATATCATCGATAACATCCGGCTCTACAACGATTCCCTGTCCTATGCTCAACCGAATCAGCTCTTCGTTAACCAGGGAAACGGGATGTTTCAGGAGGAGGGACAGGCGGCGGGTCTGGGCGAGCCGAATGTGGGAAGGGGCTCGGCGGTGGGGGACCTGGACGGGGACGGCCGTGTGGATCTGATCATCACCCGCAACCACGGGAGCCCGGGCATTTTTCTCAACCGCAGCCGCGCGGGGCACTGGCTGGGAGTGAGGTCTCGCGGCACGCGGAGTAACCGGGATGGTTTCGGGGCCCGGATCGCCATCTCGGCCGGGGGGCGGGAGCAGGTTCGGGAGGTCCATGCCGCATGTTCGTATCAGTCGTCGTCGGATCCGACGGTGCACTTCGGCCTGGGAGAGGCCACGAAAGTGACCCGGCTCTCCGTCCGCTGGCCCTCGGGTCTCCAGGAGACCTTCCAGGTACCGGGTGTGGACCGCGTCTTGACGGTCCGCGAGGGAGAGGGAACGCCCCGTCCGGCAAAAAACGCCCTTCACCGGGGGGGACCGGCGAAGGGCGGGGCACCGACCGGTTCAGGGGGTTGGGACCGATCAGTGGTTCTGTGGGCTGCTCCCCTGGAAGGGAAGCGATGAAACCTCGGTCTGATCTCTCGAGGAGAAACCACCACGACCTTCAAACTTATAGGTTGAGGTCCAGATCGATTCAACTCGGTTCGCCCATGGCTGCTGTATCCGCACAGCAGGACCTAAATCAGGAGCGATAAATGGCCTATTTGCATAAATTAGTGAGTTTACTCCCCGGGAGAGGGCGTCCGCTGGCCATGATGGCCGTTCTCACGTGGTCCGGGCTGGCCATGCCGGCCGAGACGGTCTTCCAGATGCCGTTGGAGTGGCATGAGGGGCTGCTGGAAACCCGCCACTACAACATCGTGATGGAGAGCAGCGGCACGGTGATCGGACAGTTCGAGATGAAGCTGTACGGGAAGACGGGCCATGGAGGACAACCGCTCTTCCGTCTCTCCCTGGAGCGCGTGGTGACCATCGGCGCCCCGGGAGGGAAACCGGTCCAGGCGGCCTCCGATACAGAGGTCATCTTCGCGGCCAAGACGCTGGATCTCATCGAAAAGCGCGAACATTACGCGTCGGGAGAGGCGGAGGGGCGTATGAAAGCCGTTCGGACTCCCGACGGCGTCAAGCGAACCATTGAAGCGGCGGCCGAGGAGATCGATTTCGAGCCCGAGGAAACCGATGTCAAGTACGATCTGCATCCTCTCATTGAACAGACCGTGCTTCCCTATGTGGTGCGCGCGCAGCCGGAGGAAGAAGGGCGCGAGTTCGAGCTCAAGGCGATCGATCCCAGAAAGGCAAAATCGATCGAGCTCCATGGACGGATAGGGCCCTTGCAAACCATCAGCTGGGGTGGGCAGGAAGTGGAAGTTCGCCGGGTGGACCTCACCACGCCCAAGGGCACGACGAGCTATTTCATCCGGCACGGAGGAGAGCGCGAGTTGCTCAGGTACACCGGGCTGCGCGGAGAAAGATATGAGTTGCAGCGGCCGGCGAAGCCCGGCTCGTAGGCAGTCGCCCGTGCTAAGATGCCTGCCGTGGCGTCGGCGGCATACGGCGGTTCCGCCCCGGGAGACCATTCCCCTGTGATCAGCGAGTGTCGGTTCGACAATGGCATGACTCTACTCACCGAGGAAATGCCGGACCTCCGCTCGGTGACCATTGGCGTGTGGCTGCGCCGCGGCTCGCGCCACGAATTGCCCGAGCTCAACGGTATCTCCCACTTCATCGAACATCTGGTCTTCAAGGGCACCGAGAGGCGCACCGCCCTGGAGATCGCGCGGGAGATCGACGCCGTGGGCGGCCAGATGGATGCCTTCACCGGCAAGGAATCCACGTGCTTTTATGTCCGGGTGCTCGACCGGCATCTGGATCTGGCGCTGGACCTTCTCTCGGACATCGTGCTTCATCCGTGGTTCAGGACGCCGGATATCGAGAAAGAGCGGAAAGTGATCTTCGAGGAGATCCGGATGGTGGAGGATTCGCCCGAGGAGCTGCTGTCCGACATGCTCTTTGAAGAGCGGTGGCCGGATCATCCTCTCGGACGCCCCATCCAGGGCACCTTCGAGAGCGTCGTCCAGTTGGAGCGGGATGTCCTGAAGAGATTCTTCCAGGAATCGTACATTCCCCCCGATCTGGTGCTGGCCGCGGCCGGCCGGCTGGATGCGCGAGAGGTGGAAGCCGGCGTGCGCCGGGCCTTCGAGGCCCGGCCGGTCCTTCCGGCTGCCAGCAACGGGACGGCCCCGGTGGATCACCCCGGTGTGAAGGTGCGGAACAAGACCGAGATGGAGCAGCTCCACCTGTGCCTGGGTCTGCAGAGCCTGCCCCAGGCCCACCCGGATCGTCACGCGCTAAGGGTTCTGAGCAACCTCCTGGGCGGCACCATGTCATCCCGGCTCTTTCAGAAGATCCGGGAAGATCGGGGCCTGGCCTACTCGGTGTACTCGGCCGTGAGCTCGTACTCCGATGCGGGCTTCCAGTCGATCTACGCGGCCACCAGCCCGAAATCCGCGGTGGAAGTCCTGAAGATCATCGGCGACGAGCTCAACGCACTCAAGGCCGGGCCGGTGGGCGAAGTGGAGCTCCAGGAGTCCAAGGAGAACCTCAAGGGCAGCGTGATGCTGAACCTGGAGTCCTCCTACAGCCGCATGTCAAGCCTGGCCCGCAAGGAGATCGTTTTCGGCCGGCAATTCACGCCGGAGGAAATCCTTGCCGGGATCGACGCCGTCACGGCCGAGGACCTGCAGCGCCTGGCGTGCCAGACTTTCCGCCGGGAGTCGGCGAACCTGGTGGCCCTGGGGCGCATGGCAGGCGTCGATCTCCGCCTCGAGAACGTCTTTCCCTGATGGCGCGGGCCCCTGTCGCCGGGATCCCGGTTCCTCTCCTCCGGCTCGCCGGGCACGAGGACCTTCCGCTGCCGGCCTATGCCACGGCCGGTGCGGCCGGCGCAGACCTGCATGCTGCCCTCCGTGAACCGCTCCGGCTGGCTCCCGGGGAACGGGCCCTGGTTCCCACCGGATTCTGTCTTGCGCTGCCGCCGGGATATGAGGCCCAGATCCGTCCCCGGAGCGGCCGCGCCTGGCAGGATGGTCTCACGCTGCTCAACTCTCCCGGCACCATCGATGCGGACTATCGCGGCGAGCTCCGGATTCTGGTCGTCAATCTGGGGCAGGAACCGATCGAGGTGCGCCGGGGAGATCGGATCGCTCAGATGATTGTCAGCCCGATCCTCCGGGCTACTTTCCGGCTGGTCGCCGAGCTCCCCGCTACCCGCCGTGGCGGCGGGGGTTTTGGCCACACCGGGAGCTAGGAGATCCGGGCATCGCCTTCTTATTCTACAATCTGGGCAGCGGGAGCCGGGGCAACTGCACGGTGGTCGGCGCCGGGCGCACCATGGTCCTCGTCGATGCCGGTCTCTCCATGCGCCAGACCGCCCGCCGGCTGGAAGCACTGGGTGTGCGCAAGGAGGAGATCGGCGCCATCCTGCTCACCCATGAACATACGGATCATGTGGCCGGCGCGGCGCGTATTTCGCGCACCTGGCGGATTCCGGTGATCTGCCGCCAGCAGGTGGCCGGCCGGGCCCGGCTTCTGGACCAGGGCGCTGCCGCGGTCAGATCGCTTCCGGAGGGGACGCTGGACCTGGGAGACCTGCGCGTCACGCCGTTTCCCGTGTCCCATGACGCGGTGGAGACCGTGGGCTTCGTTCTGGAGGGAGAGGGCATGCGCGCCGGATACGCCACGGATCTCGGCGAGGTGACTCCCGAAGTGGAGGAGGCGCTGCAAGAATGCCATCTGCTGGCCCTGGAAGCGAACCACGATGTGGACATGATCCGGGAGGGTCCGTATCCCTGGGCTCTCAAGCAGCGGATCCTGGCGTCCACCGGGCACCTCTCCAACGAAGCGGCGGGAGCGCTTCTCGGCCGGCTGGTGGGCCAGCAGACCCGGCAGGTGCTGCTGACTCACCTCTCCGAGATCAATAACTCGCCGGAGCGCGCGCTCATGAGCGCGCGCTCCGCGATACAGCAGACCAGGAACCCGGAGGTCTCCCTGGAGGTTGCCCGCCAGGGAAGGCCCGGGTCGCCATGGCGCCTCTGAAGGAACCGATGATCGAGCGCTACAGCCGGCCCGAGATGGCGGCCATCTTCAGCCGCGAATCGATGTTCTCGCGCTGGCTGGAGGTGGAGATCGCGGTCTGTGAAGCGCGCGCGCGCCGCGGCGAGATTCCACCAGAGGCCATGAGCCGGATCCGCGCGAAGGCCCGGTTCGATGGGGCGCGCATTGCCGAGATCGAGGCCGAGGTGCGGCACGATGTGATCGCCTTCCTGACCAGCGTCGGCGAGAACGTGGGCCCGGAAGCGCGTTTCATTCACTATGGCCTCACCTCTTCCGACGTGGTGGACACGGCGCTCTCCCTGGCGTTGCTGCGGGCCACGGACCTGGTCCTGGAGGGGCTAGGGCAACTGGCGCGGACCACGCGCAAGCAAGCCCTGGCGCATCGGCACACGGTGATGGTCGGCCGCACCCACGGCGTTCATGCCGAGCCCACCGTGCTGGGCATGAAGTTTCTTCTCTGGCACGCCGATACGCGCCGCGCCATGGAGCGGTTGGCGGCGGCGCGGGAACGGCTCCGGGTGGGAAAGCTTTCCGGGGCCGTGGGCACCTTCGCCCACCTGGACCCCGACCTCGAGGAGGAGGTCTGCCGGCTTCTCGGCCTGCGCCCGGCGCCCATCTCGACCCAGGTCCTGCAGCGGGATCGGCATGCGGAATACCTGGCCCTCCTGGGGATCGTGGCGGCCAACCTGGAGAAGATTGCCACGGAGATCCGCGACCTCCAGCGCACCGATATCCGGGAGGTGGAAGAGCCGTTTTCCGGCGGCCAGAAAGGTTCCTCGGCGATGCCTCACAAGCGGAATCCGGTCGCCTGCGAGAACATCTGCGGCGTGGCCCGCGTGGTGCGTTCCAATGTGCAAGCCGGCCTGGAGAACATCGCCCTGTGGCACGAGCGGGACATCAGCCACTCATCGGTGGAACGGATCATCCTGCCGGACTCGTCCATTCTGGTCGACTACATGATTCATCGTCTGGACGGGATCCTGGACGGCCTTCTGGTGTACCCGCAGCGGATGCGGGAGAACCTCGAGCGAACGCACGGGTTGACCTTCTCGGGCGGAATCCTGCTGGCGCTGGTGCAGGCGGGGATCAGCCGGGAAGAAGCTTATGAGCTGGTGCAGCGCGGCGCCATGAAGGTCTGGGAGGGCCAGGGAACATTGAAAGAGCTCCTGAAGCAAGATGCCAGGGTGAGTGAGCTTCTGAGCGGAGAGCAACTGGATCGGTTGTTCGACCTGGACCGCCAGCTCCGCAACGTGGGCCGGATTTACCAGCGAGTCCTGGGCCAGGAGGCCGGCGGGTAATGAAAATCCGGATCTATGTGACCTTGAAGGAGGGAATCCTGGATCCACAGGGGAAAGTCGTCGGCCGGTCGCTGCGCGAGCTGGGCTTTGACGAGGTCAGGGACGTGCGGATCGGCCGCTACATCGAGCTGGACCTCGAGGATGGCGGGAGCGATCCCCGGCCGCGAATCGAGGAGATGTGCCGCCAGCTGCTCGCCAACCCGGTGATCGAAGACTTCCGGGTGGAGGGCCCCGAGTGAAGCTGGGCGTCGTGGTGTTCCCGGGAAGTAACTGTGATCACGACATCTACCATGTCTTCAAGCATCAACTGGGCGTGGACGTGGAGCTGGTATGGCACAAGGCGACCCGGATGCCCCAGGTCGATGCGGTCATTCTTCCGGGCGGGTTCTCCTACGGCGACTACCTCAGGTCCGGTGCGATCGCAGCCCACTCGCCGATCATGGGAGCGGTGCGGCGCCTGGCCGAGGCCGGAGCTCCCGTTCTCGGCATCTGCAACGGCTTCCAGATCCTTTGCGAAAGCGGCTTGCTGCCGGGCGCGCTGCTGCGGAATGCGGGTCTCCGGTTCATTTGCAAGAATGTTCCGATGCGGGTCGAGCGCGCGGCCCAGCCCTTCACCGCGCTCTACAGCCCCGGTGAGACGGTTGCCATGACCATCGCGAATTTTGACGGAAATTACTGCGCCCCGGCCGAGGTTCTCGATGAGATCGAGGCGGAGAAGCGGGTGATCCTGCGTTACGTGGACAACCCCAACGGGTCGGCACGGAACATTGCCGGCCTGGTCAACGCCAGGGGCAATGTCATGGGAATGATGCCGCATCCCGAGCGGGTCAGTGATCCTCTCCTGGGGCCGACCGACGGGTTCCGGCTCTTGCGCTCCCTGGCCGCCCACGCGGCCGGAGCCTAACCGGACCGTTCCCGCCGACGCGGCGAACGTCTCATGAGATCGCGCGGCGAACGGAGCGCCGGCTCGGGCCCCTCTCCCGGGCGCCGGTCCGCCGCTGCCTGGTGGGGCGGAGCCGCGGCGCAAGGAGCCGCCAGGGTTGGAACCGGGGGGAGCTGTTCGAGATAACGGCGATAGGGAGAGGGCAGGGGAGGGTCGAAGCGCAAGGTATGGCCTGAGTGCGGATGAGTGAAGTGCACGCCGGTGAGATGGATCGCGAGCCGGGACGGAGTCCGCCCGGGCAGAACCACAGGTGTCAGACCCAGGGCGCGCAAGAGGAGCCGGGGGTCCGCGTCCAGCGGGCGGGGGGGCACCAGGCCCAGCAGCGCATGGTAGCGGAATCGCCGCAGGAGCTTCACATGCCAGCCATGGCACGCCCGCTTCGCGAAGCGGGATCTGAGAGTGTGGTGGTGGTTCACCAGGGTCGTGAGGCGGCAGCCTCCCTGGCCGCCGGAGAACTGGGCGGAGAGGAAGCGGGAGGCCTGCGGATGGCGGGCCGCCAGGACCACGCCCGAGAACGGATGATACGGGGCAAGAACAACGCGTGCCGGGCTTCCGTAGGTCCGGAGGAGCTGGGCGGTCATGCTGAGCCCCGGCGACTTGCAGAGGACCAGGATCGCCGGGTCCTGATGGAGCAACCTGGCCCCGCTGTCCCGGGCCGGGCGCGGAGGAGAGATCTCGACCTGATCCCCCGCCTGGAGCCGATCTTTCGGGCCCGAGGATGGTTGCTGATTGATGCGGAGGCGGCCCGCATCCAGGAGGGATCGGATCTTGGCCCGGGTCATCTCATCAAGATGCCGGATGAGAAAGCGATCCACGCTCAATCCTGCATCCCCATCAGGGACGATCAGAGTGGTCCGGTGCGGTCGCATGCTGGGATGGATTATAGCCCGGGGAGCCGGCTTCAGGCGGGATCGCGATTCACCTTGCGGCTTCCCAGCTTGACCAGGAGCCGGAGACGGTACAGCTCCATGCGGATCCAGCCGTCTTCATCGAGGTAGACGGCAGCCGCCTCGACCGAGTGAAAGGCCTCGTAGAGACGGCCTGTCTCCTCTCCGACCCTGGCCAGCGCCAGCAAGACCGGGACGGAATCGGGGACCAGCTGCCGGACCTTTTTCAGCCGCTGCCGCGTGGATTCCAGGGAGAGCTTGTGTCGGGAAGCCAGAAAGGCGGCCCGCGCCTCCGTGACCGGATCGACGCGCAGCCGGTCGGCGACCAGATACAAGGCGTCCAGGGCCAGCTCCGTCCGGTCTTCCTGCTCCAGGGCCAGGGAGAGGCGAAACGAGAGGTCGCGCAGGCGGGGCGGCTCCTCGACGGAGCTGAAAAGGGCTTCCAGGTCGGAGCGGGTCTCGACCTGGGGACCCTTCCAGGAGGAGAGGGGATGCCGGTGCGACACACCGGAAACGCCCTGCTCGGAGAGCTTTCGCCGCAGCGCCTCCATGCCGTCCCGATCCCCCCAGCTCTGCAGGCGCGCGAAGCTCTCTTGCAGCTCGCTGGAGGTGACGTGGGGCGGCGGCCGATGCTGGTGCCGGCGGGAGACAACCTGGAGCTGTTCCTTGAGCCAGGAACGTTCCACATTCCCTTCCTGCCGGGTGGCCACGCGCCCCTCGGGGCCCAGGAGCAGGACCGCGGGAACCTCCTGAACCTTGAAGAGCACCGCCGCGGGGGCCGGCCTGGCCTCGTCGGTCAGAACACGCAGCTTCAGGAAAGGCCCGGTGAGTGCCGCGATCTCCGCATCCTCGGTGAGCCATGCCTCGACGATGTCGCAGCGGCCGCACCGGAGGCTCCGGACCAGGACCAAGATGGGATGGCCGGTGCGCTCCGCCTGTTGGACGACCGTCCCCAGATCGGCGTCAACCCAGCCCTGGCGGACCGGGAGGGCCGGATCCCGGGCGGCGGCCCGGGGTTCGGGAGCGGACAGCAGGGCACAGGCCAGGAGAGAAAGGAGGAGGCGGCGGTGGGGATTCATCCCCCGAATATACGCATCTCACCGGCCGGAGGCAACGGCGGTTTATCCCGCCAGATGGGGTTCCGCCACCTGGATGTACGGTTCTCCCTCGCCCCGTGAGCGCTCGCGGAATGCGCTCAGGAGCCGGTGAAAGATCGGCCCGGGACGGCCGTCGCCCACGGCATGTCCGTCAAACCGGACCACGGGAATCAGCTCCGCGCCCGTGCCGGTCAGGAAGATCTCGTCGGCGGTCGCCAGGTCGTGGATGATGAGGCCCGTTTCCCGCAGCGGCAGGTCAAGGCTGTGCGCGATCTCGATGACCACGCTCCTGGTGATTCCGAGGAGCAGGGCGTAATGAGCCGCTGGCGTCAGGATCTGGCCGCCGCGCACCATGAAGATGTTATCGGCGGTGGCCTCCGTGACATAGCCCGCGCCGTCCAGCATGATGCCCTCGTCGGCTCCCCGGCGGGTGGCTTCCACCTTGCCGAGAATGTTGTTGAGGTAGTTCAGGCTCTTGATCCGGGCCGGGAGAACGTCGGGGCGGACACTGCGTGTCGACACGGCGACCACGGAGAGCCCTTCGGTATATTTTTCTTCCGGGTAAAGCTGGATGGTGCCGGCGATGATGAAGATCCCCGGCCCGCTGGAGCATTTTCCGGGGTCGATGCCGAGGTCGCCGATGCCGCGGGAAACAACCAGGCGAACATACAGGTTCTCTTCGGCAGTCCGCCGGCACGTCTCGACCACCAGGGACTTCATTTCGCTGACCGGCATCGGGATCGAGAGCTGAATACCGCGCGCCGATCGATACAGCCGATCGAGGTGCTTGTCCAGCCGGAAGATCCTGCCGGCATAGGAGCGAATGCCCTCGAACACGCCGTCGCCGTACAGGAACCCGTGATCGTAGAGAGAAACGGTTGCATCTTCACGGCGCTCGAAGAAGCGCCCGTTGACGTAGATGCAAAGCCCCATTCCGGGCCCAGTCTAACGAATGGGGCTCCCCGAGTCAACCAGACGGGCCGTCGGCGATGGGCGACCAGAGAATGTTGAAAAGACAGACCGGCGCGCCGTTCGCTGAACAGTTGCCCTCGGTCACCCGGACGTTTTTTCCTCCCGACATTTCAACAACCGTCTGGTAAAAGCCGGACGCGACCAGGCAGTTGGTCCGGCTGGAGCGGGGAACATACACGTTGCGGATGAGACAGTGGCCGCGATCGACGGGTGTGACCTGCATGGAGCCCTTGTCGTAGAAAGCGGCATGCAGCACGCTCAGGCGGTGAAGGAGCGCGGTGGGTCCGTCCTTGAGGTAGATCCGGTAGGTTCCCGAGAGGGCTCGCCGCGCGGAGAAGGCTCCTATCTCGCGGCAGAGAACCAGATTGCCCGCGGCGAAGGCCTGGCAGATGGCCAGGTCGAGACGGTTGTACAGTTCCATCGGATACCACGCCGAGGCCAGGATCCGCGGTGCGAGAAGCTTCACATCGGCGGGAGGCATCTGCTCCAGGAGCGTCGTCCAGGCGGCCGCGCCGTGTTTGCCGATCACGAAAGCTTGTCGGCTGAGAAGGTTGCTGCCCTTCACATTGGGCATGAGAGGAGTCCCCCCATCAAGCGTAGGGTCTGCCGGTAGGATGCGCAAGGGAAGGGGCATGGGCTAGAATGCGGAGCCATGAAGAAGCACCGGATCGGCTGGAACGACTACTTCATGAACATTGCCCGCCAGGCCGCGACCCGCTCTACCTGCGACCGGAAGCATGTCGGAGCCGTGATTGTGCGGGATCGCACGATTCTCTCCACCGGTTACAACGGCAGCATTCGCGGGATGCCCCACTGCGATGACGTGGGCCACGAGATGGAAGGCGGACATTGTGTCGCCACCATCCACGCGGAGGCCAACGCGATTCTTCAGGCGGCCAAGAACGGCGTGAACATCGACCAGGGGGAGATGTACACCACGGCGTCGCCTTGCTGGCAGTGCTTCAAAATGATAGCCAACAGCGGAGTTCGCCGTATCTACTACGGAGAGTTCTACCGCGATGCCCGGAGCCTCCGTGTCGCGCGGCATATCGGGCTCGAGCTGGTCTCTCTCTTGCCTGGCGAAAGCGGCCAGGCGGGGCAGGCTCCGGCGGAAGGGGAAACATGAAATCTGGCGATTTCCCGGGCCGTGCGCTGGCCATCGTCTTGACTCTCGGAATGAGCGGGGGATGGGGATGGGCCCAGACCCAGAGCCGTCCGTCCGCCCGCCCGGGCGCGGCCTCCCGGTCGGATCAACGGGCCGTCCATTCGGTGGATGATCCGGGGATCCCCTCCCCGGACGAGTTCAGCCCGTCGACCGATTCGCGTCTTTTTGCCGAGTCGTTCTTCAAGGCGCTCAGCGAAGGGAGCCTGGAGGCCGTCTACCAGGACTATTTTCAGGACTCGTTCAAGTCCAAGGTGCCTCCCGAAGTCTTCAATGAAAAGATCTCGAGAATGCGGCAGGCTCTCGGCCCCCTGCGCAAGCTGCGGTTGGTCCGCCTGAAGCAGATCAACAAGGCTTTCGGGGGAAGAGATGGAGGGTTCGTGGCGTTCGTTCTCGTCTACGACCATGACCCGCGGGTGAAGGGACGCGTCGATTTTCGCCGGGATGATCATGGGATGTGGAGGATTGCCAATTACGGCCTGATATCGACTCAGATGGAGCGGCAGCAGCGCGCCCGGGAAGCAGCCCGCAAGGCCCAGCCTCCGCCCCACCGCTAGCCCAAAGTTCCCCCGCCTTTTCGGTGCCATCCAGCGTTTAAGTCACTATGGGTGTGGGACTTGAGCAGGAGTTTCAGGGGAAACCCCACTCCGCGGACCGAAGTCGTTGATATTTCAGTA
>JBHHYE010000043.1:0-18990 GCA_046757405.1 Acidobacteriota bacterium
AGGCTCACCAGGATCAGCGCCAGGGACCTCGTCGCACGCCGCATCTTTCCTCCTCTTTGGATCGTCCGCAGGACAGCCGATTGAGCCATCCTACCAGGGAAATTCGAGGCCCGTCAAGCATGACCAGGCGCGCTGCGACCTCACCCTGGCCACGGTGCCATTATCGGGTCAAGAAGCCTCCCCGGCAACCGCCGGGTCCCGGACTCCGCGGAGTTCGCTCAGCGCCGCTCAGGGCGGCCCTGGTCGTAGGCCCAGCCGCTTTATTTTTTCGCTCAGGGTGGTCGGACGGATTCCCAGGAGCCGGGCAGCACGCCTCTGGACACCACCTGCCCGGCGCAGAGCCTTCTGGATGAGGTGGCGCTCGTAAACCGCCAGGGCCTCCGGAAGGGGCCTCTCCCCATCAGGGTCGGGTTTGATCCCCTCCCCCTCCAGCAGATCCGAGGGTAGGTCCTCGAGCCGGAGGCGCGGACCGGGTGTCAGCACGACAGCCTGGATGATGGCGTTCTCCAGCTCCCGCACATTGCCGGGCCAGTCGTACTCGGTCAGGGCCGCCAGGGCGGTCGGCTCGACACCGGCCAGTTGCTTCTCGTTCTCCAGTGAGTACTTGGTCACGAAGTGGTTGACCAGCAGCGGGATGTCTTCGCTCCGCCGGCGCAAGGGTGGAATTTCGACCTTCAGGACGTTCAGGCGATAGTAGAGGTCTTCCCTGAAGTCTCCCCGCTCCACAAGGGTCTTCAAGTCCACGTTGGTCGCCGCCAGAATACGCACATCGACGGAAACGCTCTCGTTGGTGCCCACGGGCATGAAGTCCCGCTCCTGCATCACGCGCAGCAGCTTGGCCTGCAGGTCGGGACGCAGGGTACTGATCTCGTCCAGGAAGAGGGTTCCGCCGTCGGCGGCCTTGAAGAGCCCCTCGCGATTGAAGACGGCGCCCGTGAAAGCTCCCTTGACATGGCCAAAGAGATTGGACTCCATCAGGTCCGGGGGAATACTGCCGGAATGCACGGTGACAAACGCCGATCCCGCCCGGCGGCTGCGATGATGAACGGCGCGTGCGACCAGCTCCTTTCCGGTTCCGCTCTCACCCACGATCAGAACCGTGGAACGCGACGGGGCCACCTGTTCTACCAGCCGGAAGACGGCGCGGATGGTCTCGCTGCGTCCCACAATGCCCTCGAAGCTGGTTTCCGGGGAGAGCAGGGATCGGAGCCGCCGGTTCTCCCGCCGCAGCCGGCGCGCATCCAGGGCCTTCTCCACTAGAAGGAGCACCTCTTCGTTGGCGAAAGGCTTGGTCAGATAGTCATAGGCGCCATCCTTCATGGCCGCCACCGCGTCGGCGACCGACCCATGCGCCGTCATCATGATGACCAACCGGTCCGGATCCCTCTTCTTGATCTCGCGCAAGACCTCCAGGCCGCTCTGGTCCGGCAGCATGACATCCAGGAGCACCAGGTCAGGGTCCTCGCTGTCCAGGCGGACAATCGCCTCCTCGGCGCTGGTGGCCATGGCCGACTGGTAGCCCGCGCGGCCCAGCAACGTGCCCAGGACATCCTGCACCACGGGCTCATCGTCGACCACCAACACTCTTGCCTGCGCGGATGGCGTCACCCTGGCAACCGCCCCTTTCATACGGCAACCTGCACGTCCCGCCAGGCGGGCACGCGAACCGTGAACTGTGTTCCGACGCCTCCGGGACCGGAATCCGCCTCGATGGTTCCTCCATGATCCCGGACAATGCCGTAAGTCACCGAGAGCCCCAGGCCGGTTCCCTCCGCCGGCCCCTTGGTTGAGAAGAACGGGTCATAGATGCGGTGCAGGTCCTCCGGTGCAATTCCGTGCCCGGTGTCCACCACCCGCAGCTGCACGGATCCGCCGGAGACCGAAGTGAAGATCTGGATCCGTCCTCCTCCAGGCATGGCATCCCTCGCATTGAGGAGAAGGTTGAGCAGGACCTGCTGCAAGCGTCCACGATGGCCATGCACCACCGGGGCAGGCGCACGGACAGGCTCGAACTGGATCTCGATGCGCCGGCCTTTCAAATGCGGGCCGAACACGGCAAGGGTATCCTCCACCGTGTCGTTGAGATTCACCTTTTCGATGTCCTCTCGCCTTCCCCTGGAGAAGTTCAACAAGCTGTTGGCAATCCGGGAAGCGCGCTGGGACTGCGCCTGTATCTTCTTGAGGATCGCATGGCCAGGTTCCTTCTCAGGCGTTTCTTCGAGGAGCAACTCGGTAAACGAGGAGATGCCCGTGAGTGGTGTGTTGATCTCGTGCGCCACCCCCGAGGCCAGCAGGCCCACGGCTGCAAGGCGTTCGCTCTGCACCAGGTGCTGCTCCATCCGTACCTGCTCGGTGACCTCGTCAAAGGCCGCCACGACGCCGCGCTGTTCTCCTGTCTTGCTGGTCAGGTCGGAGAGGGCAAGGTTGAAGAACCGGGGGCTGCCCTTCCGGCCGGAAAGCGGATAACGATCCAGTCTGGTGCCGCCGGCACTGCCGCCTTCGAGGACCGCCACCAGGTCGTCCGGAAACACATCTCCGGGGCGCAGCGCAACCATTTCCTGCCGCGATCGGCCGAACATCTCCTCCATGGCCCGGTTCCAGACCCGGATCCGATTCTCCCTGTCCAGCACCAGGATACCGATCTGGCTCGACTCGACGATGCTCTCGTTGTAATCCTTGAGGAGTTCGACCTCCCGGATCCGTTCGAGGTTTTCCTCGTAGAGCCGGGCTCCCTCGATGGCGGAAGCCGCATGGGCCGCCATGGTTACCAGGAGCTGCCGGTCCTCGCTGTTCATCTCTTCTTCAACGTCGCGCATGCCGATCCCCAGAACGGCCACCAGTCTGCTCTTGACCCGCATGGGGAAGAAGGCGTGCAGATCCAGATGCCTGGCGCCGGGGGGCAGCAGGCGCCGGGCGGCCCGGTCCAGATGTATGACGTCCTCCGTCTCGATGCGCTGGCGCAGGCGCGGATCAACCGGAAAGAACAAGCCAGCCCCGACGCCCTGACCGGGATCTCCGCTCTCTCCCAGGAGCCGCAGCCCTCCCCTGGCCTCGTCCGGAAGAAGAAGAATGGAGGTGTAGACAGGGAAGGTCCTCAGAATGCGGTCGTGAAACTTGTCCAGAAGGGGGCGCAGCTCCCTTTCCGAGTTGAGCTCCCGTCCAAATTCGATCAGTCTCCTCCGGTAATCGTACCGCCCCATGTAGAAGGCCCGGTCCACCACCGTGCCCACGATCTGCTGGAGGTTGGGATAGAGGAAAAAGACCAGGACCCCCGCCAGCACCGTGAAGATCCGGTTGTTGATCCCGGGTAACCCCAGGGTGCCGCGCAAGGCAAGATTCAGGACCACGAAAAGGGCGAGGGAGAAGAAGGTGAGCGTCAGAACCGTCACGCCGCTCTTCACCAGCAGACCCAGGTCGGCGAGTCGATACTTGAGAATGGCCGTGGAGAAGGCCAGCGGGAGCACGATGAGCGGCAAGGCGGAGAGGTTGGCCGCAGGGGGCGTCTGTACCTGCAGAGCCCGGGGAAGTAGGTAAAAAACGACGAATGGCATGGACCCGATTCCCATGCCCCACGCCATCCAGCGCAGCTGCCGGCGGACCGAGAGGACCGTCGTTCGGGAAGAGCGGATGGTCAGAACAGCCAGTCCCCCGGCCAGGTAAAGCGCCACGTACAGCAACTCCAGAGCATCCACTTTTCCCAGGGCCGCTGCCGGATCGCGAACCCGTTCCGCGCCACCCAGGGGCACGAGCCAGACCATGGCCGCTCCCAGCGTCACCGCCGGCGCGTAAAGGAGCGCATCCCGGACCTTCCAGGGCCTGCGGCGCGGGAAGATCAGCACAAAATGAACCATCAGGGCCGGGAAGAGCAGAAGTCCGGCGAGGTCGAATCCATAGAACAGGCCATCCAGAAACCCGGCGGCTCCGGTATGGGAGAAAACCAGCACCGCGAAGACCGACAGGGACAGGAGGTAGTAGTGCCAGGTGACCAGGCTGACACCGAGCCGGTAGAGGAGAAAGAGGGCGCTCGCCAGGAAAAAGAGCCCCACGGTGGCCAGGTAGGCATAGAGCTGTCCGCCGACATCCCGGAAATCTGGCTCCAGGGTCACCAGCAGGGCGCGCCGGGCGCGCAGGACCTTGAGCGCCACCGGATGCCCCGGCTCCGCGCGCCCCACCGCGTTTTGTGCTTCCTGCGCCGAGGCAGGCTGCTGGCCGTCGACCCCCACCAGCTGGTCTCCGACCCGGATACCGGCGCGGGCGGCCGGACCGGTGGGATCCACCCGGCTTGCCACGACACGGCCGGCCGCATCTTTCCAGATCAGTCCGGCTCCCGGAAAGGCAACCGAAGCCCGGGCGTAAAAGTTGAGCACTCCCAGGAGGAGAACCAGCCCCGCGAGAGCACCCAGGATGAGGAGAGCCGTCCGCTTCCGCGACCGTTGCACCTGTCCAGACCGACGGCCGCTGCGGGTGCCACGCGATGTGGAAGCGGGCATGGACGACGCGCCTGGGTGGTGGCCATCCGGTGCGGCAGAAGGTGGATCAAGCGTGTCGGGATTCATGCCGTCTTGCCTCACGTATCAACGGATCCAAACGGGTCGGGGCAACTTTCCCGGAATCACCGCTGACAGGGGAACCCTCCGCAACGGGGGCCGGGCAGGTCAACCACTCCACACGTCAATGCCATTCCATTTGCATGGATGCGGATCTCGCCCCGACTCCCGGGGACGCCGATGGCGTCTTGGAAGGCTCACTATAGAGGAACGTCGCCGCCGCCGTCAAAGGCCGGGGTCCGCCAGAGCACCGCGACCCTCAGCCGAAAACCGGCCGTTTCTCCCGGCGGCGGCTCAAGATCCAGGATCCAGGGTTCCCCCGCCCGGAGCCAGGCCCGCTCATCACGGCTCACGGGCACCTGTCCTCCGGGCGAAGGAAGGGCCCCGGCGACCTCGAGGCGAAGGGGCAGGCGGGGTCCGCGCGGGTATTCAGGCGTCAAGGTGAACTCCAGCCGTGCATGGTCGAAGCTTCCGCCTGAGGCTGACGGAACCGGATAATCGAAGGAGAACAGGGCCGCACGGCCGGTCACCGTCCGCAGGCTGGGGCGCTGGATCAGAATCTCCTCATCCCCGCCCACGCCGTAAATCTCCAGGCGGATCTCCACGGGAACAGGTGCCACGGTCGGTCTTTCCCCCTCCGCCCAGCGGGCCGTCAGGGAAAGAACCAGCCGTTCCCCAGGCGCCAAGGCCGGCGCCACCTCGACCATGGCACTGGTGCCCGGACGCAGGTCGGTGCGGCCCTGCTGGCGCCAGGGCCCGGCATCCGGGCCGTCCTCACGCCGGACCAGCGACTTCCAGGTCAACGCCACCTGCCCCGACCCTCCCCGGTCGTTTCCCACCTGCAAGCGGACCCGATCCCACACCCAGCGCCCCGCATCGAGACGCCGCACCGTCTCGGACAGAGACGCTTGCATGAACGGCGCGAGGACCATCCGGCGGCTGAACAAGCTCCGGGTTCCCTGCCCCACCGCCAAGACCTGCAACTGGACGGCCACAGGAGGCTCCGGGCCGGGCGATCTCGAGGCGGCCAGGACCGCAACGGTGCAGCACATTGCCAGCGCCACGGCGCGGCAGGCCCGCGATAAGTCGCCCGCCACAACGCCAGGTTCTCTCCTCACGTTCGCGGGATCTGGATATTGAACTTGCGAATCTTGTAATGGATGACCCGGCCGCTGATGCCGAGCGCGTCCGCCGCCCGTTTCTGCACCCAGTCGTGGTCTTTCAGGGCTCTCACAATCTGATCGCGCTCACCCTTCTCCAGGGTGGTCAGGGTTTCCTCCTCGCTTTCCTGGTGCGGATCCACCTGGAGGAACTGGCTGAAATCGGCGGGCTCAAGCGTCTTGTTCCGGCTCAGGGCCATGGCCGCCTCGACTGCATGCTTCAGTTCCCGGACATTCCCAGGCCACCGGTACTGCTGGAGCACGGCCAGCGCCCGGTCGCTGATCCTCTGAACCGGGAGATCGAGCTTGACCGCCGCCAGATGCAGGAAACGTTGGGTCAGCTCCCGGATATCTTCCAGCCGTTCCCTCAAGGGCGGGAGGTGAATGGTGACCACCTTGAGCCGATAGTAAAGATCCTCCCGGAAGGTGCCGTCGGAGGTCCCTCTGACCAGGTCCCGGTTGGTGGCCGAGATCACCCTGACATCCACCTGTCGGGGTGTGACCTCGCCGATCCGGCGAACCTCGCCATTCTGAAGGAAACGCAGGAGACGCGTCTGCATGGAAGGAGAGACATTGCCGATCTCATCCAGGAAGATGGTCCCGCCGTCCGCTTCCTCCAGAAGGCCCTTCTTGTCCTGGGTGGCCGAAGTGAAAGACCCCCGGCGATGGCCGAACAGCTCGCTTTCGAGCAGGGCGTCGGGGAGAGCGCCGCAATCAATGACCACGAACGGCATGGACGCTCTGCGACTTTTCCGGTGCATGGTGCTGGCGACCAGTTCCTTCCCGGTCCCGCTCTCGCCCGTGATCAGAACATTCGAGGGAGTCGGCGCCACCCGGTCGACGAGGTCCCGGATTCTCCTCATGCTGGGTGCCACGCCGGTGATTTCCTCCATTTCCATCGGTCCGCGGACCATGGGGGGCCGGGAAGCGGACGCGTCGAACCCTTTGAGCATCCGTCTCACAACCCCGACCAGCTCGGCGCCGCTGTACGGCTTCTCGATGAAATCGGCTGCGCCGAGCTTCATGCCGCGGACAGCGTCGGAAATCGATCCATGCGCCGTGAGCAGAATGACGGGGGGCGCCGGGTTCCGGGACCTGATTTTCTCGAGAAGCTCCAAACCACTCATTCCCGGCATCTTGAGGTCCGTGATGACCAGCTGGACCGGCTGCGACGCCATCCGGTCCAGGGCGCGCTCTCCATCCGGCGCGGTGGCCACCTGAAAACCATGGGCTTCGAGCCGGGTCTGAAGCACCTCGAGAATCTTGGGATCATCATCGACGACCAGGATGCAGTTCTGGCGCTTCAAGGGACAGCTCCCGGCAAGATGGAGACGGCGCTTCTAGGAAGGAGCATCTTTTTTTTCCGATTCAATGCGCAGGTGAACTTCTTTCAGCTGGTCCAACTGGTCCTTCAACGCGCCCACCTGGGCACGGAGCGCCTCCACTTCGACTTCGTCATCTTGCCGGCGGCGCTCGGAGGTGGCCAGAGTTTGTTGCAACTGTTCCAGCGCCGCCTCGCGCCGCATGACGTCCTCCAACAAACGAAGCGCCAGTCGCGCGGGAGCGGACAGAGAACCGGCGGGATCCGCCCGCACCGATTCCTCCAGAAACCGCCTGGCCCGTTCCCGGCCGGATCGTCCCTGGTCCAAGGCAAGCACCCCCCGCAGATACAGGGAACGCGCCGCCACCACCGGGTCGGATTCCAGGGCGGCCTGGTGCCTCACCGCGGCCAGGAGATCGTCCGCCTCCCAGCCCATTCCCAGAAGCAGAGCCGCGCGAGCGGTGGCCAGGCCTTGTTCCGCCCGCAAGGGCGGCGGGGCCGGCTGGGGAACAGGGGCCGGCGGGCCCGGGATCGCCAGCGGACCGGCGGAAGACGACCGGTGAGCCGAGCCGGGCCGTAGCAGCGTACAGCTAGGGAGAACCAGAATCATCACCATGATGGAGACCGGTCCCAGGACCGGACCGGATCCCAGCTCCCTCATCCCGCCAGTGCCTCCTCTCCGGCCATCCGCTTGGCCGTGGGAAGAATCACGCGGAAGCTGGTTCCGCGCCCTGGGCTGCTGGTGAGCCGGATCCGGCCGCCGTGCGCCTCCACGAGGCTCCGGACGATGGCCAGCCCCAGCCCGGCTCCCCGGACATGTCCCACCCGCCGTCCTCCGGCCGCCTGGAAGAACTTCTCGAACACATGCTTCTGGTCGCGTGCCGAGATCCCCATGCCGGTGTCGGAGACCTCGAGGTAGACCGCCAGATCATCCTTCCAGGCGTTGACGCCCGTCCTGACCCGGATCCGTCCCCCGGGTGGCGTGAACTTGATCCCGTTGTCCAGCAGGTTGGCGACCACCTGCCCGAGACGGAAGCGATCTCCGTCGACCAGCGGCAAGTCCGACTCCAAATCCTTCTCCAGAGTGATCCGCGATTCCCTGCACCGCACCTCGGCCATATCCAGTTGTGCTTGCACCACATCCGAGATCTGGAAGAGTTCACGAACCAGTCGGACATGGCCTGCCTCGAAACGAAAGAGGTCCAGAATCCCTTGAACATAATGATTGAGGCGTTCCATTCCCTTGCTGGCGATGGACAGCAGCCGCCCCTGCCTCGGGGTGAGGTCGCCTCCGACGCCTTCCGAGAGCAGGTCCACGGCCTCCTTCATGGAGGTGAGCGGCGTTTTCAGATCATGGCTGACCATGGACACGAAACCGCTCTTGAGCTCGTCCAGCTCCTGGAGACGGGCCGCCATCTGGTTGAAGGCACGGGCCAGATCTCCCAGCTCATCCTCGTTCTGAACCTCGATGCGCCGATCGAACTCTCCCCGGGCCAGCGCTTCCGTGGCCGCCTGCAGGTCCCCCACCGGGCGCTGAATACTTCGGATGAGCCAAAAAATGGCCACACTCCCCACCAGACCGGCCATCACCGACAGGGCCAGGGCCACCAGGGTGGCCCGGTGCGCCGCCTGCCGCAACGCATCAATCTCGCCGGAAACGATCTCCTCGCGCTCGGATTTGGACGTCCGAGCCAGTTCGGACATTTTCTCCCGGGCCTCCTGGCACACCTGCGCAGCGGCCTTGAACCGTTCCTCGTCGGCGAGCCCCCGGGCGACCTCCTGCTCCGCCACCGCCTGGCGGTACTCTTGAAGCTGGGTGCGGAGATCAGCCACCAGGGGCGCCAGATCGGCGCGGCTCCCCGCTCTTCGAGCCAGCTCCTCGACCCCTTGAGCCACCCGCTCGAGGCTCTCGTGAAACGATCTCCGGAACGCCCCGGTCAGCGGCCCGGCGCCCTGCTCCTCGACAAAATAGTAGACCCGGCTGCGCCCGATATCGCGGAGCTCGGACAGGAGGCTCTCATGGGCGATTCCCAGCTCGTACTCGGCGCGCAGGTGAGATGCCCGCGTGCGCGCCTCCCGCAGCGACAGGTAGCCGAAGAGGCTGACGCCGAAGACCATGAGGATGACAAAACCTTCCGTGAGGAAGATCTTCCGGGCCAGAGGACGCACGCCGCATTCCCTCCGCGCCAGGCACGGAATCGTTCACGCCGGTCGAGGGGACTTTCCCAATCCACGCCGCGTGGGACCGCACTGTCCTGGGTGAGGATAGCTGATCCACCGCCGCACGCAAGGGCAGCACAAGGGCAGCATCCCGAGACGCTCCCGCACCTTGATTCGGGCCTGTTCCTGGGCTACGCTCTGCACAATGCGTGAACTGGGCATCCGGGATGTCCAATCCATAGCCCGCCTGGCCCACCTCCGGCTCGCTCCAGGCAGCCTCGAGGGCTGGCGCCGGCAGCTTGCCCGCATCCTGGCGGCATTTTCGGCCCTCGAAGCCGTCGACGTTTCGGGCGTGGCGCCAACGACTCACGTTCAGGATCCGGGAAACGGAACGAGGGCGGATGAGCCGCGCCCCTGTCTCCCTCGCGCCAGCGTCCTGGCGCCGGCTGCCGACTCCGCCCAGGGCCACTTCCGTGTACCGCGCGTCATCGGCTGAGCATGCCCTCCCTCACGCACCAATCGATCGCGGACATGCGCGCCGGCCTGGAAGCAGGAGAGTTTTCCTGCGAGGAGTTGACCCGGGCGCACCTGGAGCGGATCGACCAGGTCGATGACAAGGTGCACGCTTTTCTCCACGTGGATGCCGAGGGCGCGCTGGAAAGGGCCCGGGCGTTCGATGGCCAGCAGCGGAAGCCGCATGGCTCCGCCCGCCGCCGGAACTCCCTCGCCGGCATCCCGCTGGCTCTGAAGGACATCTTCTGCACCCGGGACATGCCGACGACCTGTGGCTCACGCCTGCTGGCGGGATACTGTCCTCCCTATGACGCCACCCTGGTCCAGCGGCTGCGGCGGGCCGGAGCCATCCTGGTGGGGAAGACAAATATGGACGAGTTCGCCATGGGATCGTCCTGCGAGAACTCCGCCTTCGGCCCGACCCATAATCCGCTGGACCTCTCGCGTGTGCCGGGAGGCTCCTCGGGCGGGTCGGCTGCCGCCGTGGCCGCCCGGGAGATTCCAGGGAGCTACGGCACCGACACGGGCGGGTCGGTGCGGCAGCCCGCTGCCTTCTGCGGGATCGTCGGGCTGAAACCCACCTACGGCCGCATCTCCCGGTATGGCATGGTCGCGTTTGCTTCTTCCCTGGATCAGGCCGGTCCGCTGGCCCGGTCGGTCGAGGATCTGGCCATTCTCCTGGACGCTGTCTGGGGCCCCGACCACCGTGACGCCACGACCTCTTCCCGCACGGTCCCGAGGACGGACGGAAACGCCAGGCTGAACGGGCTGGTCTTCGGCCTGCCGCGAGAGTATGCGCAATCCGCCGGCTTGCAGCCGGGCGTCGAGCGAGCCTACCAGTCCGCCCTGGCCAGGGTCGAGGAGGCCGGGGGGCGTCTTTCCCACCTGCGCCTTCCCCACACGGACCTGGCCATCCCCACCTATTATCTCCTGGCCACTGCGGAGGCATCAGCCAACCTGGCCCGTTATGACGGGGTGCGGTATGGCCGCCGGCCCCAGCAACCGGGCGACGATCTGGCCGCCATGTACGAGGCCAGCCGCTCCGAGGGGTTCGGAGAAGAGGTCCAGCGGCGCATCATGCTGGGGACCTTCGCCCTCTCGGCCGGGTACCAGGAAGCCTTTTATGGCCGGGCCCAGAGGGTCAGGACGTTGATACGGAACGATTTCGCACTCGCCTTCCAGAAGGTGGACCTGATTCTCACGCCGACGGCGCCCGGAGTCGCCTTCGCCCTGGGTGAAAAGGTCGCCGATCCACTGTCCCTCTATCAAACCGATCTTTTCACCGTGCCCGCCAGCCTTGCCGGCCTCCCAGCCCTGTCGCTCCCCTGCGGCTCGTCCGAAGGTTTGCCGGTGGGGCTGCAGATCATCGCTCCTCCCTTCCACGAGGAACGCCTCCTGCAAGCGGCACGCGGAATCGAAAAGGCCCTCGACCTGGCCCCGTTCCACGCCGCCCTGGGAGGTTGAGTCGGCACCCGGTCCCCTCATCCGCCCCGTGGTGGCCTTTCTGGCGTTGCTGGCCGCCGGTTCTCCTCACCAGCCCGCCGCGAAGGCCGAGAACCGCACACTCGTAATCCATCCGGCCGTCCGCCTGGTGGTCAACTCCCGCGGCGACCTGCTCTTCGAGGTCCGGGCAGCGCCCGGCGACGGGTGGTCCCAGCTTGCAGCCCGCTTCGCCACGTCACCTGACGACTGGCAGGCCCTCCAGACCCTCAACGGCGGCGGACAGCCTGTCCGCGGCCGTTACTACCGCATTCCGTACGCCCTGCTCAGCGACACCTACCGTTTCCTCGGAATCGCCTCTCTCTTTCCGGATGACCGGGCGACCCGTGAGGGGTGGCACCACCGCGTGGGCACCGCCCGCCTCCCCATCGAGGAAGAAAGTCTCTACCGGCTGGCGTTCTGGTTCACGGGCGACGGCGAGAACTTCCGCTCCTTGCTCCAGGCCAACCAGCTCCAAGACCCCTCTCTCCACCCCGGGCAGGAGATCTTCATCCCCGCCAAGCTCCTCAGGGAGGCCTTCCGTCCCTCCCCAACAAGGGCGGCGCCCGTCACCTATGGCCGCGATGCCCAGGGAAAGTTCGCCAGCTACCGACTCCGGCGGGGCGAGGCGCTGTATTCCGCCGTTGTCCTGCGGTTCACCGGACGTGTCGACCCGGACGAGGTCGAGCAAGTGCTGCAACGGATCGTGGCTCGCTCGCGGATCGACGATGTGGCCGACATTCCTGCCGGATTCTCCGTGAAGATCCCCCTCGACGATCTGGCCGAGGAGTTTCTTCCACCCACCGATCCGCGCAGAGTCGAGCTGGAGATGAACCGCCTCCTCGCATCCCGGTATCAATCGGAAGTGCGCAGTCAGGACCTCTCGGGGATCACTGTGATCCTCGATCCCGGCCATGGAGGCGTCGACATCGGAACCCGCCAGAACGGGGTCTGGGAAGACGACACGGTCTACGATATCGCCGTTCGGCTGCAAAAAAAACTGCGCCAACACACGGCTGCCCAGGTCAAGATGACTCTTCTCGATCCGAGCCAGAAGGACCAACCCTACGATTTCCGGTTCCGGAGAATCGACCGCGACGAGGTCATTCTCACCCATCCCCACCACCTGGCGGTGGATTCCGCCACACGCGCCATGGGAGTGAATCTGCGCGTCTTCCTTGCCAACTCCATCTACCGCGCCCAGCGCAAGAAGCCGGCGAAAGACGAGAAGATCATCTTCCTCTCCATCCATGCCGATGCACTCCACCGCTCGGTCCGGGGCGCCATGGTGTACGTCCCGGGAGAACGGTACCGCCGGGGGCGGTACGGAGCATCGGGCGCCGCTTACCGAAAGTATCGCGAAGTGCGCGAGAAACCCCACGTCTCGTTCACCCGGGCCCAGCGTCTGCGCTCCGAGGGGCTGTCCAGGCAACTGGCCCGTACGCTGCTCAAAACATTCAAGCAGGAGCGCCTCGCCATCCACTCCCAAAAACCGATACGTGATCATGTGGTGCGCCACCGTCGATCCTGGCTCCCGGCGGTCTTGCGCGGGAACGAGGTGCCCATCAAGATTCTCCTGGAAGTGGCCAACATCGCCAACCAGACGGAGGCCCGCCTCCTGTCCCGGCCCGAGTACCGCGATCGCATCGCCGATGCCCTGCTGCACACTCTTCTCACCTTCTACCGGGGGCGCGACCAATCGCCTGTTTCTTGACGTATCCCGGCACGTCTGAGACAATGCCCGCATCGTGATGGAGGAGGCTTCCGGTGAATGTCCTGATCATCGGCGGCGGCGGCCGCGAGCATGCACTGGTCCAGGCGGTTCGCCGGAATCCAGCAGTGCAGCGTCTTTACTGCGCGCCTGGAAACGCCGGCATCGCCCGGGAAGCCGATTGCCCGAACCTGAAGATCGGGGACCCGTCGGCCGTCCTCGCCTATGTGCGCCGCAACCACGTCGACCTGACGATCATCGGGCCGGAAATGCCTCTCACCCTGGGGCTTTCGGATCTCCTGGAGCAGGAAAGTTACCGTGTCTTCGGCCCCTCCCGTGCGGCGGCCGAGATCGAGTCTTCCAAGGTGTTTGCCAAGCAATTCATGGCCGATCACGACATCCCCACCGCTCCGTTCCAGGTCTTCTCTTCGGCCCGCGCCGCCAAGGATTACCTCCGCCACCAGCCCGACAGACCTCTGGTGGTCAAGGCTGACGGCCTGGCCGCGGGGAAGGGCGTCAAGGTTTGCAACCACCGGGACGAGGCTCTGGCCGCCGTCAATGAGATCATGGAGAAAGGTGCCTTCGGCGAAGCCGGGCGCCGCGTGGTGATCGAGGAACAGCTCGCGGGAGTGGAGATGTCGGTCTTCGCCCTGACCGACGGCCTGGACATGAAGATTCTTCCCACGTGCCGCGATTACAAGCGCGCCCTGGACGGCGACCGGGGTCCGAACACGGGGGGCATGGGAGCGTACGGCCCGGTTGAAGGAGCCGATGAGAACACCCTGAGGGACATCGAAGACCGCATCCTGCAACCAACCCTGCGAGGCCTGGCCGCGGCGGGAAGGCCTTACCGCGGAGTGCTCTACGTGGGCATCATGATGACGGCTGAAGGACCCATGGTCCTGGAGTACAACGCCCGCTTCGGCGATCCGGAGGCGCAGGTTCTGATTCCGCTTCTTTCCGGGGATCTGCTGGCGGACATGGCTTCCATCGCCGAGGGGAGCCTGACCCCCGGAATGATGGACTGGCACGAGGGTACGGTGGTCGGGGTGGTGGCCTGCTCGGAAGGATATCCGGGGCCGCCCCAGGTCGGCCGGAAAATCACGGGGCTGGAGGAGGCCGCACAGGTGGAAGGCGTGGCGATCTTCCATTCCGGCACCCGGCGGGCTCCCCGCCGTGTCATCCTGACCGCTGGCGGCCGGGTCCTGACGGTGTCGGCCCGGGGCGCGGACCGCGCTCAGGCGCGGGCGCGCTCCTACCAGGCGCTCGGCAAGATTCATTTCGAGGGCATGCATTTCCGCACTGATATCGCGGATCCCGGTCCACAGGCCCTGGCGTCTGGAGCCTGAGGTGAGCTCCCCTTCCTTCCCCCTGGTGTCGATCTTCATGGGTTCCGGATCCGATTCCCCCGCCATGCGGGGAGCTGCGGAGGTCCTGGAGAAGCTCCAGGTACCGTTCGAGGTCGAGGTCACCTCCGCCCATCGTTCTCCGGACCGCACCCGGCATCTGGTCCGCTCGGCCGCAGAGCGAGGCGTGAAAGTCTTCATCGTCGGCGCCGGCGGTGCAGCCCATCTGGCAGGATCCGTCGCCGCTCTCACGACTCTCCCGGTCCTCGGCGTGCCGCTGGCCTCAACCCCCCTGGGCGGGCTGGATGCCCTGCTGGCAACCGTACAGATGCCGGCGGGCGTACCCGTGGGCACGCTGGCCATCGGTGCGGCCGGCGCCCGCAACGCTGCCTTCTTCGCGGCTGCCATCCTGGCGGTGGCGGATCCCGGCCTGGCGGGCCGTCTTGAGGCCTGGCGCGCGGAGACCGCACGCGATATCGAGAAGAGCTCCCGGAATCTCTCGATGCGGCGTGACCCGGCAGGCGACTGAGCTCCAGCGGCGGATCTCCATGAAACGGCGTTTTTTTCTCCGGACCCTGGGCTGCAAGCTCAACCAGGCTGACACGGGGCTCCTGGCCTCCGAGCTGGAAGCGAGGGGTCTCGAAGCCACCACCCGGCCGGAGGAGGCCGATCTGGTGGTGGTGAACACCTGTACGGTCACCCATCGCGCCGACGCCGACGGCAGGCGGCTTCTCCGCCGGTTGCGGCGGCTCAACCCAGGGGCCCGGCTGGTGGCCATGGGTTGCTATGCGCGGCGGGACCCCCGAGCCCTGGAGCAGATTCCTGGCGTGGACCTGGTCTCGGCGGGATCCAGCGCCGCTCCGGTGGTGGCGGAGGCGGAACGGGCCTTCGGCGCGGAGCTCACCGCGGTGCGGGATCCCTATCACTCCCTGCCGGCTGCCACTGGCCGCACCCGCGCCTTCCTCAAGGTCCAGGACGGCTGCAATCTCACCTGCTCCTACTGCATCATTCCCGTGGTGCGGGGCCGTTCCCGGAGCCTGCCCCTGGCGGGGCTGGTGACCAGCCTCCAGCGGCTGGTCGATGCCGGTTTCGTCGAGGTGGTGCTGACCGGCGTCAACACGGGAGACTATGGCAAGGACCTCCCGGAAGGGGGGTCCCTGCGCTCACTGCTCGAGCAGCTGTGCCGGGTCGCCGGCCTGGGGCGGTTGCGGCTCAACTCCCTGGAGCCCCGCAGCCTCGACCCGGACCTGGTGAGCTTCCTCGCCGCAAGCGAGCGAATCGCCCCCCACCTCCAGATCCCGCTCCAGAGTGGTTCGGACCGCATCCTGAAGCGCATGCGCCGGAACTACCGCCGCGGTTTCTATCTCGACCTCCTGGAATCCCTCGAGGCCCGCATTCCTGATGTGGGCCTCGGGGCCGACGTCATGGTGGGCTTTCCGGGAGAGACGGACGCGGATTTCGCTCTCACCGAGTCGCTCATCCGGGAGTCGCCCCTGGCCTACCTCCATGTTTTCTCCTACTCGCCCCGGCCCGGCACGGCGGCTGCAGGCTGCGGCGAGACCGTTCCCGCCGCTGTCATCAGAGAACGCGCCGCGCGGCTCCGGGCACTGGGCGCCGCCAAGGCGGAAGCCTTCCGGCGCCAGTTCGTGGGACGGTCGCTCGAGGCCATCACCCTGGAAGCAGAGAGCAAGAAACATGGTCTCCGCGCGCTCACGGGAAATTTCTTCGAAGTGACCTTGCCGGCCGGAGCCGCGCCCGGCAATCGTCTGGTGGGCGTCCGCATCCTGCGAGTCGATCCGCAGGGCGCCTCCGGCATCCTGGCCGCCTAGCGCCCCGTTCCAGCCGGCCGGTCGCCGGGGGCTGCTCCGGAAAGGCGGGAGCGGAAGTCATCCATGGTCTGCCGCAGTCCCGTCTCCAGGTCAGCCTGGGGAGCCCACTTGAGGATCTTCTTGGCCCGGGTGATGTCCGGTTGGCGAACCTTGGGGTCGTCCTCCGGGAGAGGGAGGAACCGGATCTCGCTTGAGGTGCCCGCCAGCTTCTGGATGATCCGCGCCAGCTCGAGCACGGTCATCTCCCCCGGATCGCCCAGGTTCACGGGCTCGTGGTAATCGCTCTCCACGAGGAGAGCGATCCCCCGGACCAGGTCGGAAATATTGCCGAAGGAACGGGTCTGGCTGCCGTCGCCGTAAACGGTGAGTGGCTCCCCCCGAAGGGCCTGGCGGATGAAGTTGGGGATGGCGCGACCATCCTCGAGCCGCATCCTGGGACCGAAGGTGTTGAAAATGCGGGCAATCTTGGTGTTCAGCCCGTGACTGCGGTGATAGGCCATGGTCATCGCTTCGGCGAACCGTTTGGCTTCGTCGTACACGCCCCGCGGGCCGATGGGATTGACATTCCCCCAGTAGGCCTCGCTTTGAGGATGTTGAAGGGGGTCCCCGTACACTTCGGACGTGGAAGCCAGAAGGAAGGTGGACTTCTTCTCCCGGGCCAACCCCAGCGCCTTGTGGGTCCCCAGAGACCCCACTTTCAAGGTCTGGATCGGCATCTCCAGATAGTCCAGCGGACTGGCGGGCGAGGCGAAGTGCAGGACGGCATCCACATTTCCCGCGATGTGGATATAGTCCGTGATGTCGAGGTTGGTGAATCGAAAACCGGGTTCTCCCAGCAGGTGGGCGATGTTGTCCGCCGAACCGGTGCAAAGGTTATCCAGGCAGACGACCTCACTTCCCGCCTTCAGGAAATGCTCGCACAGGTGGGACCCGATGAAACCAGCCCCCCCTGTGATGACAATGCGTCTCCGGCTCAGAGCCGCCTCCTCCGGGTGCGAGATCCGCCCGTCCGGGCGCTCCGGGTCCGGACTCTCATGTGGCTGATTCTTCCGCGCCCCCGGATTGCGGCTGGCTGGCGGCGATGTATCCCTGATGTTCCAGGAAGAGAACAATCCGGTGCGCTGCTTCCTCGGCGCTGAGCCCGGCGGTATCGATGGAGAGCTCGGGAGACTCGGGAGCTTCGTAGGGATCGTCGATCCCGGTGAATTCCTTGATGAGCCCGGACCTGGCCTTGGCGTACAATCCCTTCCGATCCCTCTTTTCACAGACCTCAAGGGGCGTGGAAACGTAGATCTCCGCGAACCCGCCATACATGCCGATGAGCTGGCGAACCGCCCTGCGCGTCCTGGCATAGGGGGCAATGGGCGCGCAGATCGCGACGCCGCGATTCTTGGTGATTTCACCGGCGACGAAACCGATCCGGCGAATGTTGAGAACCCGGTGCTCCTTGGAGAAACCGAGCTCGCTGGACAGATTCTTCCTCACGATGTCGCCATCCAGAAGGGTCACGGGACGGTTGTCGATCTCCATGAGCTTCGCCATGAGAATATTGGCGATGGTGGATTTTCCCGCGCCCGACAAGCCAGTGAAGAAGACCGTGTAACCCTGCCGGGAGCGGGGTGGATACCGCTTGCGCAGCTCCCGGATGACTTCCGGATACGAGAACCATTCCGGGATCTGATGCCCCTGCCGGAGCCGGCGCCGCAGGTCGGTGCCCGAAAGACTGAGGATCCGTCCGCCAGCGGGAACGTCGGAGCGCGGCCTGTAGTCCCCCCCATCCTCGTAATAAACCATCTCCTCGAAGGGAACAATCTCGAGGCCGATCTCCGCGGCATGCCTCACGGCCAGGGCCCTCGCCTCGTCCGGGTCATAGAACGGCTCGCCGGTCTTCTTCCGGGGTCCTGCATGATCCCGGCCGACGATGAAATGGGTACAACCGTAATTCTTCCGGATGAGGGCATGCCACACCGCTTCCCGCGGTCCCGCCATCCGCATGGCCAGGGGCAACAAGCTGAGCATGCTGGCGCCGGGCGGCGCGTGGCGCATGACGGCACGGTAACAGTTCACCCGGGCAAAGTAGTCCAGGTCTCCCGGGCTGGTCCTCCCGACCACCGGATGAATCAGCAGGTTGGCCTCGTTGTGGGCAGCGGCCCGGCGGGTGAGCTCCACGTGGGCGCGGTGCATGGGATTGCGTGTCTGAAAGGCCACGATCCGCTTCCATCCCAGGCGCCGGAACTCTCCCCGCAGTTCGGAAGGAGTATGGCGAAGGTGCTTGAAAGTATGGTGGGGCGGGAGCTCGACACCCTCCAGGGAACCGCCCACATAGAAAGGATTCGACTCGTGGAGCAGGTAGGAGACGCCCGGGTGATCCTCATGATCCGTTCTGAAAACCGCCTTGGCCTCGGCCATGAGATCCGGTTCCCACGCCTCCTGAACGGTCAGGATCGCCAGCACTATCCCCTCGGGATGCCGGAGGGCGATGCGGTCCCCCTCCGAGATCTCCCGCCCAAAGGATTGGGTGACATCCAGGGTGATCGGAATCGGCCAGAGGCGGCCATCGGCCAGCCGCATTTCCTGGCACACACCCTCGTGATCGGCCCGTGTCAGGTACCCGCTCAGGGGGGAAAAACCGCCGTTCAAAAGGAGCTCCAGGTCACAGACCTGCCGGAATGTCAGGTCCCATGAGGGAAGATCCACCGATTCCTGCTTGAGCTTCCGGCACCGGTCCTGCCCCGCCAAGAGGCCCTGATTCTCATTCACTCGCATGCCTTTCACTCGTCGTTCCCCTTGCGCAGATCAACGGACTGGCGAGTCTTCGAATGCCGCTGAATGGAGCGGCTCCAAAAAAAATGCTCCCGTTCTCACAGAAAGAGAGATCACCAGGAAGGAACTCTTTCAGGGAAGGAGCACTACAAAAAAAGAAT
>JBHHYE010000044.1:0-17872 GCA_046757405.1 Acidobacteriota bacterium
CTATTGAGTCTTGCATAACATAGTGACAAGTGGCTCTGTTCAGTGTATACTTGCGGCCATGGGAAACCCAGCTGGAGTCAAGAGAGACTTTGATGCGCTCGAGCAACGCCGGATGATGGCAGTGGATCTCTTGCGCAAGGGTTCAAGCCAATCCGAAGCCGCCCGGCAGGTCGGTGTCCATCGCCAGTCGGTCAGTCGATGGGCACGACAGTTGAAGCAGGGTGGACGTCGGTCTTTGCGCAAAGCCAAGAATGTCGGGCGGCCATCTCGACTCGACGCGGCTGATCTGCGCCGGGTCGAACGAGGGTTGAAACGGGGGCCGGAGGCTCTCGGCTTTGAGAATGGGCTGTGGACATCCGGTCGCGTCGCCGAGTTGATAGAAGTCGAGTGCGGCGTTCGGTACCACCCGAGCCATGTCTGGCGCATCCTGCGACAACTCGGTTGGACCTGCCAGCGTCCGACCGGACGAGCGTTGGAGCGCAACGAGGCGACGATACGCTGGTGGAAGAAAACGCGTTGGCCTGTTCTAAAAAAAACGCCAAGCGCAAGGGGCAAACGATCGTCTTCATCGACGAGAGCGGATTGAGTCAGAAACCGAATCGCTGCCGCACCTGGTCGCCGAGAGGCCAAACTCCAGTCCTTCAGTACCATTTCAATTGGAAAGTCTTGTCGGCGATCGCCGGTGTGACTTGGTGGACGTTTTACTTCCGGCTGTATCCCAGCACGATTCGGAGCCCTCAGGTCGTGGACTTCCTTCGTCGTCTGCTGCGCCAGATTCCAGGGGACATCCTGGTGATCTGGGACGGCCTGCGGCAGCACCGGAGTCGAATGGTCCAGGACTTCGTCACGGCCCAGGAGGGACGTCTGGCACTCGAATACCTGCCGGCCTACGCTCCCGAACTGAATCCCGTCGAGTACATCTGGGGGTACTGGAAGCGGCACGAACTCCCCAACTTCTGCCCCCGAGACTTTGGCCAACTCAGCTCCCATGCGCGTCGCGCGCTGCGGAGCATGCAGCGTCGGTCCAATCTGGTCCGTTCGTTCTGGAAGCAGGCGCAGTTGTTTTGACTGTCACTATGTTATGCAAGACTCAATAGATTCCTGCACCATCCGAGAACACGGCCTGCCGGAGCTGGGCTTGAGTGACAAGGCTTCCGGGAGGGACATCCTGCGTCACCCACACATTGCCGCCTATGATCGAGCCGCGGCCGATTGTGATGGGGGCCAGGATGCTCGCCCACGAGTAAACCACCACGTCGTCCTCGAGGATGGGATGACGCGCGATCCCCTTCCGCAGTTTCCCATCGGGATCGGCCGGGAAACTCTTGGCCCCGAGAGTCACTCCCTGGTAGAGCCGCACGCGATTGCCGACCACGGCGGTTTCACCGATCACTACGCCGGTGCCGTGGTCGATGAAAAAGCTCTCTCCGATCTGCGCGCCGGGGTGAATATCGATGCCGGTGACCGAATGGGCATGCTCCGTAACCATGCGTGCGAGGAGCGGCACCCCAAGGGAACAGAGCTCATGCGCTAGGCGGAAGCAGATGACCGCTGTGATTCCCGGAGAGCAGAGGACGGCTTCGTCAGTGGACTTCAGGGCCGGATCCCCCCTGTAGGCTGCCTCCACGTCCAACTCGAGCATGGTCTGAAGCGTGGGAAGTCTTTCCACCCATGCCCGCGCGATCTGTTCAGCTCGCGCCGCTGCGGTATCCTTGTCCTCTCCCGCGAACGACAGCTCCCGGCACACCTGCCCATCCCTTCGTGGAACCGCGTCAATAATTCCTCCAGGGAGGAATCCTGGGCGCCTGGCCGGCTCCCGAAGTGGCGTGGGAAGAGGAGCAATTCGGCACTCGCCAGGAGCTCCACCACTGCCTCCCGAGACGGAAAGGCCTGGTTCTCGGATGGCTGGCGGCCCAGGGCTCTTGAATCAAGGCTGCGGGCCAGATCCTGGAAAATGTCGGCCAGCCCGGTCATGCGCTTGCCGGCATCTCCGAGTAGATCGGATTGGAAAGGTATCTTTCACCGAAATCGGGGGCGATGGAAACGATTGTCTTGCCCTTGAACTGCGGGCGCGACGCCACCTCCATTGCGGCCCACAGAATTGCCCCGGTGGAAATGCCAACGAAGATACCCTCCTCACGCGTGAGGCGGCGAGAGGTTTCCATGGAGTTCTGGTTGGTGACTTGAATCACCTCGTCCACGACTTCCGGGTCGTAGATGCGAGGGATGAAACCAGCGCCGATGCCCTGAATCTTGTGCGGCCCTGGCTCCCCGCCCGACAGAACGGGAGAATCCACAGGCTCCACGGCAACGACGCGAAGATCCGGGTTCTTGCCTTTGAGGAATCGACCTGCACCGCTTACGGTTCCACCCGTGCCGACGCCGGAGACCAGCACATCGACCAGGCCGTCGGTGTCAAACCAGATCTCGGGACCGGTGGTTTCCAGATGAACCTGCAAGTTGGCCGGGTTGTCGAACTGCTCGGCTTTCCAAGAGTTGGGAAGGTCTCGAGCGATTTCATCCGCCCTTTCCACGGCGCCCTTCATCCCCTTCGCTCCCGGCGTCAGCTCGAGCTTCGCTCCAAGGGCCTTGAGTAGGTTGCGCCGTTCGAGTGTCATCGTGTCGGGCATGGTCAGAATGACCTCGTATCATTTTACCGCGGCCACAAAGGCAAGGCTGATTCCCGTATTGCCGCTGGTCGCCTCCACGATGACATCGCATTCTTTTAGAAGCCCCTTGCGCTCGACATCCTCGATCAACGAGAGGCCAATCCGATCCTTGACACTGCCATAGGGGTTGAAGAACTCCAGCTTGAGAAGGATTTCGGCCCCGGTACTCTTGCCCATTCGGTTGAGCCGGACAAGCGGCGTGTTGCCGATCAATTTGGAGATGTCTCTGTAAATCCTGGCCATGTTCATCCTCCTCGGTCTCGCCTACATCCGGACGTCGCCGGCTCTGGAAAGTCGGCACGAATGCCTCACAAGGGATGACGCGCCTGGAAGCGGTTCCGTCTCACTCAAAATGCAGTGGGTTGGATCACCGGCCTGATCACACGGCCGGTCGCGGGCAGAGGATGGGGCCTCCCCCGGTGCCACCGCTCGGGGCCGTCGGGCTGCCAAGCCCGGTCATGGGGCGGCCGGCCCGGACCTGGGCCACGCCCACGTCCTTAGGAGCGTCTCAGAGTGATACTCTCGCAGATCACGCGGTGTTGCCCGCGGCCCGCGCCTCATGGATTCAGCCGGTGAATCATGCGCGGGAAGGGGATGGTTTCCCGCAGATGATGAATGCCTGTGATCCAGGTGATGAAGCGCTCGATTCCCATGCCGAACCCGGAGTGGGGCACCGTGCCGTAGCGGCGGATGGCCAAGTACCAGTCGAAGGTCGCCTCGGAAAGCTGGTGCTCCCGGAGCCGGCGGCGAAGCAGGTTGTAATCGTGAATGCGCTGGCTGCCACCGATGATCTCTCCGTAACCCTCGGGAGCCAGAACGTCGACGCACTTGACCGTTGAAGGATCGTTCTCGTCCGGTTGCATGTAAAACGCCTTGGCGCTGGCGGGGAAGTGAGTGATCATGAGCGGTTGGCTCCGTCCCTCCACCAGAAGAGCCTCGTGGGGCGCCCCCAGGTCCCCGCCGGGCTCGATTCGGGCCTCGGGGCGGATTCGGGCCTGGTCCTGGAGGACGCGGACGGCCTCGGCGAATGTGATGCGGGGAAAAGGCGGGGCAGTGGCCTCCAGCACGGAGAGATCCCGTTCCAGGACCTTCATCTCTTCCCGGCGGGTGTCCAGCACTCGGGCCACCACCGCGGAAACGAAATCTTCCGCCAGCGAGAGCAAACCGTCCAGATCCATGAAAGCCACTTCCGGCTCCACCATCCAGAACTCGGTCAGGTGCCGCCGGGTCTTGGATTTCTCGGCCCGAAAGGTTGGCCCGAAGCAGAAGACCTTGCCGAAGGCCATGCAGGCCGGCTCCAGATAGAGCTGGCCCGACTGGGTCAGGTACGCTTTCTGGCCAAAGTAGTCGGTCTCGAACAGGGTGGTGGTGCCTTCGCAGGCGGCGGGGGTGAACATGGGAGAGTCGATCAGGGTGAAGCCGCGCTCAAGAAAGTAGTCGCGGCAGGCCCGCACCACCTCGCTGCGAATGCGCAGGATGGCGTGCTGCCGGCGGGAGCGCAGCCAGAGATGGCGGTGATCCAGAAGGAACTCGACCCCATGCTCCTTGGGCTGGATCGGGTAGTCCGCCGCCATGGCGATCGGTTTTACCTGGCTGAGGGCCATCTCGTGTCCGCCGGGCGCGCGGCGATCCGCCTGCACGGTCCCGGTGACCTGGAGGGAAGACTCCTGGGTCAGGCGGTCCAGCGCCTCCCAGTCCTCCGGGGAGACATCCTTGATGGAGGCGACCCCCTGGAGATAGCCGGTGCCGTCCCGGATGACGAGGAACCGGATCTTCCCGGACGAGCGCTTCTGGTAAACCCAGCCCCGGACGGTGACCTGGCGGCCCACATGGTCGTGAATGTCCTCGATCCAGGCGATGGGAGCGCCGGCCGCCACCTCAGCCGACCCCTTTTCTTTGTCTTTCCGCCTCGGCCGCGATCTTCTTCTGGATCATGGCCGGCACTTCCTCGTAGTGGGAGAGCGACATGTGGAAGGTTCCGCGCCCGCCGGTGATCGATTTCAGCGTCTGGGCATAGGTGAGCATTTCGGCCATGGGGACCTGCGCGCGCACCACCTGCCGACCGCCGGCGTTCTCCATTCCCTGGACCCGTCCCCGGCGGGAGTTCATGTCGCCCATGATATCGCCCATGAACTCCTCGGTGGTGTGCACCTCCACGTCCATGATGGGCTCCAGGAGGGTGGGACTGGCCTGGTTCATGCACTCCTTAAAGGCGAGGGAGGCGGCGATCTTGAAGGCCATCTCGGAGGAATCGACCTGATGCTCCTTGCCATCCACCAGGGTCACGCGGAAATCCGACATGGGGTATCCGGCCACGAATCCGCGGGCGGCGGCTTCCTGGATGCCCTTGTCCACGGCGGGCCGGTATCCCTGTGAGATGGCCCCGCCGAAGATCTTGTCCACGAACTCGTACCCGGAACCTCTCTCCAGGGGCTCCATGACGATCTTGCACTCGGCAAACTGGCCATGCCCGCCGGTTTGCTTCTTGTGCCGGGCGGTTGCCTCGGCCTTGCGCTTGATGGTCTCCCGGTAGGGCACCTTGGGTGGATTGAGGAGGCAGTCCACGCCAAATTTCTTCTTCATCTTGGCCAGAGCCACCTCCACATGCTGCACGCCAGTCCCGGAGAGGAGGATCTCCTTGGTCTGGGGATCGCGGGAGCTGGAGAGACCGGGATCTTCCTCCATGATGCGCGCCATGGCACTGCTCAGCTTGTCCTCGTCGCCGCGCGTCTTGGGCTCGATGGCGAAGGAGATGGCTCCCTCGGGGGGCAGGACCGGCTCGTAGAGGATCGGGTTCGCCGGGTCGCCCAGGGTGTTGCCTGTCGTCGTGTCCTTGAGCTTGGCCACGCTCCCCAGATCTCCCACGCGGAGCTCGGCCACCTTCTCCAGATCCTTCCCCTGCATGATCGAGAGGTTGGCGAGTTTCTCGCCGTGCCCCCGGCTGTAGTTCTCGACCTGTTGCTCCGAGCGGGCCGTTCCCGACATCACGCGGAACAGCGAGATGCGGCCCGCGAACGGATCCGCCAGCGTCTTGAACACGAACAGGGAGAGGGGAGCGCTGGCTGTCACTTCCCGGACGACCGGCTCCTGGGAGCCGGGATCCTTGCCCTCCACCGTTCCGCGGGCTGCCGGATCAGGAAGGGCCGTGGCGATGAACTCGGCCAGGCGGTCCGTGCCGATTCCCTTGAGGGCCGAGAGAGCCAGGACGGGGAAAATCTTCCGGTCTCGAATGCCCGCTCGCAAGCCGGAGATCAGTTCCTCGTCGGTCAGCGTGCCCTTGTCGAAGAACCGCTCCATGAGCGATTCATCCAACTCGGCCACCATCTCCACCAGCTGCGTGCGGGCTGCCGCCGCCTGCTCCTGGAGAGATTCCGGGATATCCTGCTCGGTCCCCTTCCCGGAGCCGTCCCCTGGATAGGTGTAAGCCTTCATGGTGAGGAGATCCACGAGACCCGTGAAGCTTGCCTCGCGCCCCACCGGCAAGTGCACCGCCACCACCTGCCTGCCGAACCTCTCCTTGAGGGCGGACAGGACGCGGTCATAGTCAGCCCGTTCCCGGTCAAGCTTGTTGATGACCAGGGCCTGCGCCAGGCCGTGCTCGCGAGCGAACCGCCAGGTCCTCTCGGTCTGGACCTCCACCGCCGACACGCCGCACACCACCGAGAGGGCGGTGTCGGCAACCTTGAGCGCGGCGTTGGCCTCGTGGACGAAGGCCGCCGCTCCCGGTGTGTCGATGAGGTTGATCCGTTGGTTGCGCCACTCGGCGTGGGCCAGGGCCGTGGCGATCGACATCTTGCGATCGATTTCTTCCGGGTCAAAATCCGTGACCGCGGTCCCGTCGTCCACACGGCCGAGCCGGCTCAGTGTGCCGCATTGGAAAAGGAGAGATGAGGCCAGAGTGGTCTTGCCGCTGTCGCCGTGACCGATCAGGCCCACATTCCGGATGTGAGAGGTCTCGAAAATGCTCATGGACAGCACCCCCGTCAACAGTGCGCTTGGGACAAAGGGACATGCTACCACGCCCCCGCCACTCCGGAGGGTGGATCAGGCGGAAGGTGGCGGGGGAATGAAGTCCTTATTCTTTCCGCTTCGGATCGGGCGTCGGCGCGGCGCCGGGTGCCTTCGGGGAGTCGGGAGAGGCTGAATGAGTCTCATCGGCGGCGCTGGCCTGGTCGAGCATCCTCTTCATCATCCGCCGGGCCGTCTGGCAGGCAGGGTCGAGGACCACGCACCGGGCGACCGTGTCGCCCCGGCACCCACAGGTGCAGTAGACCGTGTTCGCCCGCTTGACCAGCTTGTCGCGCTGGTCCTTGCTCAGGTGATCCAGATTGAAGCCGGGAAACTCCGTGAAGACATTGCTCTGAACCGACAGATCCAGGTCGCCTGACTGGGAGACGATCTGGCCGCTCTCGCGCAGGCTCCTGGCCACGGCCTCGGCAGGGCGCGTCTGGGCCGGCCGGCTCTGGGGTTTCTTGGCGTCCTTGGTGGTTTTCTTCCCGGCGGCGCCCGCCGCCGGGGCGGTGGTGCGGGGCTCGGAGGCTGCCGGCGCGCCGGCTCCGGAAGCGGGGCCCGCCAGCAGCGCGGGAACCAGGAGCAGGGCCAGAAACGGGCGAGGATGTGTGCGGATCCAGGGTGTCATTCAGACCTCACGCGAACAAGAGCAACCGCTTTCACCTGAAGCCAAAGTCTACGGCCGGGTCTGCGGAACGTCAAGGGGCGGGATCTCGATCCGGTAGAGGCGCCGGGACGCGAACGACTCCTTCCAGGCCGGCAGTCCGTCTTCGTCCCAATCGGTGCGGACAATCCCTTCCCAACCCAGGATCCAGGGCTCTTCCTCGTCGTCCAGCACCCAGAGGGTCAGGCGATCGTGGCGCCTGACCGTGGGAGGCGCTCCCGGTGCGTGGAACAGACGCTCCAGCTCCAGGCGCGAGTCCAGCTGGATCCGCAGTGCGGCGAGTTCGATTCGCTGGTCCGGCCGCCCTTCCTCCGGGGGAGCCGCGGCATCAGCCGGTTCCGGAGGCGGCGGGAACCGCCAGTCCACCCCGTATGGCTCCACCCCCAGGGCGGTCAGCCGGGTGCGGCCGCGCACCCGCTTCTCGGCCGCCTCGGGGACGGCCGGCTTCGCGCCCGCCGCCTCAACCACCCGGCGATCCGCCAGAGGGTCGCGCCGCACCATGAAGAAGTCCAGGTCTTTCTGCACCTCTCGGCCCGCTTTCAGCTCGTGGAGCATGGCGGCGGGCAGCGCCAGGGTGAACAGAAGAGCCGCCCTGCGCGCCGGCCCATTGAGTCCGAAGCCGTCATAGCTGAATGAAATCTTCACATCCTTGCCGTAACCGGTTCCCCGCCGGGGGGCGGACCGTCTCGTCTCGATCGACGCACGGAAAGAGGGTCTGTCCACCTGGATGATCTGGGTGCGCCGTTCCAGGGGAGAGGACATCGCCGCCATGAGCTTTCCTTCGGCGCCGTAAAGATAGCTCTCGTCCTCGAGGATGAGCGGGCCGCGGGCCGGAACATCGCGGAGTCTCAGCGAGCTGAGCAGGTAACCGACCCGTGGAGTCCACTGGGTGGTGCTTGACTGTTCCAGGCTCGACCGGCCGCGAAACCGGAGCGTGCGGCCGGGCCTGACCAGCGGCTTCAGATCGTCCGGAGAGGGCGGCACGGCGCCGCTGTCCGCAGCAGGGAGGGGCCCGGGCTCGCCGGACGATGGGGCCGGGGCAGAGCAGGCCAGGAGCATCGCGCCCGCCGCGAGAAGCGCTCCTGCCGGAATCGGGTGACGCATCCCGCCACCGTACTGCCCCGTCTTCTGCTGCGTCAAACCGTTTCGCTATACTCCCGCCACCATGTCGGCCGCCCCCCCGCCGGACTCCGCCAATCTTTCCCAGCTCTTCTTCGCCCGTGCGGCCGCACACCCTGAACGGACGGCCCTGCGCTATCGCCAGGGCGGCGGCCTGGCCCGCCTGACCTATGGCGAGATGGCGGAGAGGGTCCGGGACTTTTCCGCCGGGCTGGCGCTTCTGGGGCTCAGGAAGGGTGATTGCGTGGCCCTGGTCTCCGAGAATTCCCCGCGCTGGTTGATGGCGGACATGGCGGTGCTGGCTTGTGGCGCGGTGGACGTTCCCCGGTCCACGCAGCTGACCGACCGGGAACTTTCAGCGACTCTCCGCCACGCGGGCTGCCGGTATGTGCTGGCGGCCGGCGCGCCGGAAGTGGAGAGGTTGCGCCGGCTCGGGGAGAGCCTTCCCGATCTCGAGCGGATCATCGATCTCTCCAATGGGTCCAGGCTGCCCGGGCGAACCATGGGATTCGCTGACGTGTGCGACACCGGGCGCCGAAAGCTTCAGACCGGCGGGTCCCGGCCGGCGCAGGAGGCCGCCGGGCCCGGCGACCTGGCGACCATTGTCTACACATCCGGGACCACGGGCCGGCCCAAGGGTGTGATGCTGACGCACGGAAATATTCTCTCCAATGTCGCGGCGATTCGCCAGGTGATGCATGTGAGGCCGGAGGATCGTGTCCTGTCCATCCTGCCGAGCTGGCACATGTACGAACGGATCGTCGAGTACGCGACGCTGTTCTCCGGCGCGGTTCTCACCTATACCACCCTGCGCGCCTTGAGGGAGGATCTGCGCACGGTGCGGCCGACCTTTTTTGCATCGGTTCCCCGCATCTGGTCCAAGCTGCACCAGGCCGCCTGCGCCCGGATGGCGGAGGCGCCGCTCCCGTTGCGCCTCCTGGCGCGGACCTCCATCTCCCTCGGTTTCCGGGCGCTCCTGGCCAGGAAGGTGCTGGCCGGAGAGCCGGATCCCGGCCTGGGCCCACGCCGGCCGGGCCGGTTCCGGGCCGCCCTGGAGTGGCTCGCCTGCCTTCCTGTCCTCAAGCTGCTGTGCCGGGGAGTGGTTCTCCGGGGGGTGCGTCACGCGACCGGTGGATGTTTGCGGGGAGCCCTCTCGGGGGGCGCCAGCCTGCCCATGACTCTCGACCTATTCTTCGAAGCAGCCGGCGTGAAACTCCTCAACGGGTACGGCCTCACGGAAACGTCGCCGGTGCTCACCTGCCGGCGCTTGAGCCACAACATCCTGGGGACCGTGGGTCGGCCGTTGCCCGGCACGCGTGTCCGCTTTCTGGACGACGGCGGAGCTCCGCAACCGGCGGGAGGGACCGGCCGCATCGTGGTGAAGGGACCCCAGGTGATGGCGGGGTACTACCGGGATGAAGAGGCGACCCGCGCGGTCCTCGATGCGGAGGGCTGGTTCGAGACGGGAGACCTGGGGAAGCAGCTGCCGTCGGGAGACGTGGTCATCACCGGGAGGTTGAAGGACACCATCGTGCTGGCCAACGGCGAGAACGTCGAGCCGGAATCGATCGAAGCCTGGATTCGCACCAGCGCCTTCGTGGACCAGGTCGTGGTCGTGGGCCAGGATCAAGAGTACCTGGCGGCCCTGGTGGTGCCGGCCTTCGACGAACTGGAGGCTTGGGCGCGCCGGCGCCGCATCGCCTTCCAGTCCGCCGGCACGTTGGTACGCCACGCGGAGGTTCAAGCCTTGTTCAGAGAACAGCTGGCGCGGCGCGCGGGCTCCGGTTGCCGCGGTCCCCGGGCGGAGGTGGTCAAGCGGTTCCACCTGCTGGACCGGGCTTTCTCGGTGGAGGACGGGACCTTGACGCCGACGCTGAAGATCCGCCGGGCCGTGGTGGCCGACCGTTACCGGGATGAGATCCAGAGCCTGTTCCGCCGGGCGGGCGGCGCTGGAAAACACTCGACTTGAAGGAGCTTCCCCGCCGCGGGTAGAATCGTCCAGCAGAAACCTGGGACAAGCCGGTGGCCGGAGAAAGGGGAGGATTCATGACGGGTCAGACACGGTACGGGTGTGCAATGCGGCGGTTCTTGCCGATCCTTCTCGTCCTCTGGGTGCTTCCAGCCGGCCCGGGTCCCTTCGCGGCCGCCAGGCTTCCCCATGCCTTGCAGGCCAGTCTGGAAGAGCCGTTGAAGGCGCGTGTCGCCGCCCTGTTGGCGGAAAAAAACCAGCAGGGGGCCTCGTTCAAGCGGGGCAGCTATTCCAGGAACTTTCTGAAGGTCGATGATGCCACCTACCAGGTGTCGTTCCACCAGGATACGGCCAAAAAGGACAGGCTCCTCACGGAGCGCAATCTTCTGACGCTGGTCCCGAATCCGGAGAAATCCGGCTGGTCCGTCCAGTCCGCGGAGTTGAAGGACTCGTACGAGGGGCTGTTCCGCCTCGTGCCAGGCGACGAGAAGTTCTTCTCCTTCAGCGGGTTTCATTTTTCACGGGAGGGCCTCACGGTCCAGGCCACCCATGGAGAGCTGGTCCAGGACTACCGTCGCGGCCAGACCGAGCTCATGCTGGTGGCCGCCGAAGATCTCGCCTTTGCCTACCAGCCGCCCGGAAAGCTGGATCAAAGTCTCTACACGGTTTTCACCGAGGAGCATCCCGGTGATCTGATCTTCGATCCGGAATATCTTTTCATCGCCTGTGCCCCGGCGACCTGCCAGGAGATCCTGACCACCTCTTTCGACGGCATGGCCCCCATCTCCAGCGACGAGGCAGACCCGCGGATCAGGAAACCGTACGACGAGTTCATCAATGATCAGCGGGAGAGCCGGAAGACGGACGGATTCTCCGGGTTCGAGCGCCCCTATGAGGAGGGCCGGCGGATCCTCACCATGGTGATCAAGAAGAACGGCGTCGATCAGCGCGTCTTCTTTCGCTACGACTCCGTGGCCCCTCGCGAGGTGTCCTTCGGCGCCACCGGCCTGGGACGGCTGTTTGCCTACTATTCCCAGGCGACGCGGGAGGGAAACCAGACCCCGTACCAGCTGGAACGGCGTGACGATCTCGATGCCAGGGATAACGAGCTGGACACATTGACGGGCGAAGTGGAGCTGGCCCTGGTGGACAGCGAGGCCATGGCCGGAGACCTCCATTTCGGTCTCACCCTCAAGCGGGATCTGCGCGAGATCCCCTTCCACATCGCCCAGCTCAGTCGCGGGTCAAGCTCGGGGAAGGATGCCAAGCATCCCCGGATGATCATCAACTCCATCCGGGACGGGGACGATCATGAACTGACCTGGGTCAAGACGGGTCCTGTGAGTGGGCTGGTGGTCCTGCCGGCCCTCGCCAGGGCCGGAACGAAGCTGTCGCTGCATGTGCAGTTCGAGAACAAGGCTTGCATCTACAAGCTGACCCCCAGCTACTCGTATCTGGATCGAGGCGGCTGGCTGCCGTTTGTCCGGCCGGACGACATGATCGACGCTCTTGACCTCACGGTGAAGGTTCCCGCGACGTACAAGACCCTGGGAATCGGGCAAGAGGTCGAAAATGAGAAGGAGGGCAAGGTCTCCATCACCCGCTGGGTGGCCGATGCGCCGGTGAGTTTCCCTACGGTGATCTACGGCGATTATGTCGAGGCCACCCCCGATTTCGACGCCACCAAGAGCACGGGAGAGAAGATCCCGGTCACCATGCACGTGGATCGCGTCAGCGTGAACAACTCCATACGCCCCAAGCAGCTCAAGCCCCTGGTGAATGATGCGGCCAACGCGCTCAATCTCTACCGGGAGATCTTCGGCGTTGATTATCCTTACGGGAAGCTGGATCTGGTCAACGACCCGGGTTTCGGAGGCCTCCTCTACGGACAGTCGCCTTCCTCCATCGTTTACATCGGCAACCTGGCCTTCAGGGGGGAAGGGGCCCTGGCTGATTTCGGCGCCGGCAGCGGCATCACCAAGTTCGTGAAGTCGCTGGTGTCCCACGAGGTCGGGCATCAGTGGTGGGGCTCGCGGATCACCAACGCCAACTCCAGGAACTACTGGTTCGTGGAGAGCCTGGCCGAATATGCCTCCGCCCTCTTTCTGGAGACCAGCCGCGGCCCCAGGGCGTACCAGAAACATGTGAAAGGGTGGCGCGACGAGGTCCTGGCCGGAGATCTTCATGTCAGCGTCCAGGACGCCACCACGCTCTACGGCCTACGCAACCACCAGACCGCGGTGTATGCCAAGGGTCCCTACGTCTTCCATATCATGCGAAGCACCTTCGGCGACAAGAAATTCTTCGCCTTCCTGAAAATGCTGGCCCAGGACCTCAAAGGCCGGGAGATCGTCACCCGGGATATCCAGAAAGAGGCGGAAAAAGCGTTCGGCGTCAACATGGAGGGGTTCTTCGACCAGTGGATCCGCGGTGTCGGGATCCCCGAGTTCACCCTGAAGTACAAGAGCAGCCGGCAGAAAGACGGAAACTACCTGGTGGAGGGCACGATCCGGCAGCGGGTTCTGGTGGGCAAGGAAAAGCACGAGATTCCAGACCGCTACTATCTCGCCCTGGTCCGCCTGATGGTCGGGGGCAAGAAGAACACGATCTACCCCAAGAACCTGGTGGTGAACGGGCCTGAAACCAGCTTCCGGGCCAAGGTCCCCGAGGCGCCCCGCAGCGTCGTGATCAACAAGGATGGCGAGGTGCTGGCGTATGACGTCATTGTTCAAGGGGCCTCGTGAGTACGGCACGGCGGGTGACACGATCCACCAGCCGGGCCGATCGATTGCTCGTTGGCGCGCACATGAGCATCGCCGGCGGAATCGGCAAGGCGGTGGAACGCGCCGAGCAGGCCGGTTGCACGGCGCTCCAGATCTTCACCAAGTCATCCAACCAATGGCGCGCCCGGGTTCTCCCTGACGAGGAGATCGCCCGGTTTCGCAGCCGCCTGTCCGGCAGCGGCATCGGGGCGGTCATGGCGCACGATTCCTACCTCATCAACCTGGCCAGTCCCGGCGCGGAGCTCTGGGAGCGGTCGGTGTCTTCCTTCGTGGACGAGATCCGCCGGTGCCATGCCCTGGGAGTCCCCACCCTGGTCTTCCATCCGGGAGCGCACGTGGGGAGCGGCGAGGAGGCGGGCATGGCGCGCATCGCCAAGGCCCTGAACCGGGCCCATGCCGAGACCTCCGGCTGTGAGGTGGTCACGGCGCTGGAGACTCATGCCGGGCAGGGGACCACCATCGGGCATCGTTTCGAGCACCTGGCCCGGATCTTGGGCGAGCTCCGCTATCCGGAGCGGGCGGCGGTCTGCCTGGATACCTGTCATGTTTTTGCGGCCGGGTATCCGATTCATACCGACGAGGGGTGGGATCGCACCCTGGAAGATTTTGATGGCACCGTCGGCCTGGGGCGCCTGCGGTGCGTCCATGTCAATGATTCAAGGAAAGGTCTCGGTTGCCATGTCGATCGGCATGAGGGCCTGGGGCAGGGCAAGATGGGGCTCGTGCCCTTCTTTCGTCTGGTCACCGATGAGCGGACGCGGCACCTGCCCCTGGTGCTGGAAACGCCCAAGGACGACACTCTCGCCGCCGACGTGAGAAACCTCGCCTTCCTGCGCCGGCTGGCGGAAGGGCGCCACCCTTGAGCGGTGCGGCCGCGGAATCGTCCGCCAGGCGGCCCCACCGGCTGGTGGTCAACGAGATCTACCGGAGCCTCCAGGGGGAGACGACCCGCGCAGGTCTTCCTTGCACCCTGGTGCGCCTCACCGGATGCGGTCTGCGATGCACTTACTGCGACACCCGGTACGCCTTTCACGAGGGCCATGGGCAGAGTATTCCGCACATCCTGGATCGCGTGCGGGAGCTGGGGAACGACCTGGTTCTGGTCACAGGCGGCGAACCGCTGGAGCAGGAGGCCACCTTCGCTCTTCTTGAAGCCTTGCAGGCTGACGGCGCCACCGTCATGGTGGAGACCGGAGGCCACGTGGACATCCGGCGGGCGCTGGCGGCAACCGCCACGCTGGTGCTGGATCTGAAAACTCCCGGCAGCGGCATGAGCGAGCGGAATCTTTGGAGCAACCTGGCGCGGCTGCGACCGTCCGACGAAGTGAAATTCGTGCTCACGGACCGGCAGGATTACCTCTGGGCCCGTCAGGTGCTGGCCTCCTCCCGGGTGGGAGGGAAGCCGCTCACGGAACACTGCCCCGTGCTCTTTTCTCCGGCGCACCCGCAAATGGAGCCGTCCCGGCTGGCGGCATGGATCCTGGAGGATCGGCTCCCGGTGCGCCTCAATCTCCAGCTCCACAAGATTCTCTGGCCCCAGGCGGCCCGCGGGGTCTGAGGTGAGCCGTGGCCCGGAGGGGCGGCCGCTGGCTGTGGTGCTGCTGTCGGGCGGCATGGATTCCGCCGTGGCGGCGGCCGAGGTTTCCCTGTCCCATCGCCTGGCCTGTCTTCACGCGACCTACGGCCAGCGCACGGCCAACCGGGAGCGGGTCTGCTTCGGCGCCCTGGCTCATCACTTCGGCGCCGTGGCCAAGCTGGTGGTGACCCTGACCCATCTCTCGGCCATTGGCGGGTCGGCCCTCACCGACCCCTCCATTCCCGTGGGCGATGCGCCTCCCGGCGCCGGCGGCGTCCCGCCGACCTATGTTCCGTTCCGGAACGCCCACCTGCTGGCGGCGGCGGTTTCCTGGGCCGAGGTCCTGCGGGCCAGCGCGGTGGTCATCGGCGCGGTGGAGGAGGATTCATCCGGGTATCCGGATTGCCGCCGGGCCTTCATGGAGGCGTTTCAGCAATCCATCCATCTGGGGACCCGGCCCGAGACGCACATCACTCTCCTGGCGCCGGTGATTGGAATGAGCAAGGCCGAGATCGTCCTCCGTGGACAGAAGCTGTCGACGCCCTTTCACCTGACATGGTCCTGCTACCGGGATGAAGGGAGGGCGTGTGGAACGTGTGAGTCCTGCCGGCTCCGTCTGCGTGGCTTTGCCAGGGCGGGGCTGCCCGATCCTCTGCCGTACGCCGCGCCGGATGGATCGCCGGCCCGCCGGCAGGGCGCGTCGCCCGGCCAGGATCGCCGTGGGGCGCGGGAAAAGAAGATCGCGGCTCTCCGGGCTTTCCTGCGGCGCGTGCAGGATGGCTCCTGAGCCGTGGAGGTCTCTCTCTTTGATTACGAGCTCCCCGCCCGGCTCATCGCGCAGGATCCGGCCACTCCCCGGGACGCCTCGCGGCTTCTGCTGGTGCCGCCGGAAGACCAGGAGCTGGGGCATCATCGCTTCGCCGATCTGCCGCGCTTGCTGCGGCCCGGGGACCTCCTGGTTCTGAACGACACGCGGGTGATCCCGGCGCGCTTGTGGGGGAGAAAGGAGACCGGCGGGCGGGTGGAGATCCTGGCGCTTTCTCCGGTCCGGTCTCCGGCGGGAGAACGGTCAGGGGATCGGGTGGAATGCTGGCGCTGCCTGCTCCGGGCAGCGCGCCGCCCGCCCCGGGAGACGCGGATCCGGCTTTCCGATGGCTCCCGCGTCCGGGTGGTTCAGGCGGGTCCCGGAGCCGAGGTGATTCTGGAGTTCGAGGAAACGCCGGTCCTGGAGGTTCTGGAGCGCAGCGGAGAGACCCCCCTTCCTCCCTATATCAAGAGAGCCCCCGGCGACCCCCGTCTGGCCGGGGATCGCCGCCGCTACCAGACGATCTTTGCCCGCAAGTCCGGGGCGGTGGCAGCACCGACCGCGGGGCTGCACTTCACCCGGCGAGTGCTGGAGGAGCTGGCGGCTCGGCAGGTCGAGACCGCGTTCCTGACCCTCCAGGTCGGCCCGGGAACCTTCCGGCCGGTGACCGCCCGCCGCGTGGAGGACCACCGCGTGGATCCCGAGCCGTTCGAGCTGCCGATCGACACGGCAGCCGCGGTGGCGCGGGCGCGCCGGCGGGGGGGCCGCGTGGTGGCCTGCGGCACCACGGTCGCCCGGGTCCTGGAGGCCAGGGCGGAAGAGAATGGCACCGTGGTCCCGGGACGCGGCACCTGCCGCCTGGTCATTCTACCCAACCACCGGTTCAGGGTCGTGGACCGGCTGGTGACGAATTTTCACCTGCCGCGCACCAGCCTGCTCATGCTGGTGTGCGCCCTGGCCGGTAGGACCCGGGTTCTGGCGGCTTACCGGGAGGCGGTCCTGGCCGGCTATCGTTTCTACAGTTACGGGGATGCCATGCTGGTGAGCTCCCGGATGTCGGCACACCCGTGAGAGCGGGGTACGGTTTCCAGGTGCTGGCGAGCACCTCCGACGGGGGACGGCTTGGACGGTTGACGACGCCACGCGGTGAAGTGCCCACTCCGGCGTTCATGCCGGTGGGCACGGCGGGAGTGGTCAAGGGGGTTTCGCCCGGAGAAGTTCGCCGGAGCGGGGCGCGGCTCATCCTGGCCAACACCTATCACCTGATGCTGCGTCCCGGCACGGAGCGCGTTCGCCGCCTGGGAGGCCTGCACCGCTTCTGTGGCTGGGAGGGGCCGATCCTGACCGACTCCGGCGGGTTCCAGGTGTTCAGCCTCTCCGCCCGCACCCGGACCGATGATGACGGTGTGGTGTTCCGTTCGCACCTGGACGGCCGCTTGATGCGTCTGACGCCGGAAAGCTGCATTCAAGCCCAGGAAGACCTGGGCAGCGATCTCATGATGGTCCTGGATGAATGCACGGGGTCTCCGTCCGATCGAAGGCAGGCCGCCCTGGCCATGCGTCGATCCCTCGCGTGGGGCGAGCGCTCTCTGGCCGCCCGCCGCGGGCCGGCGGCTGTCTTCGGCATCATTCACGGCGGCACGTTTGACGATCTCCGCCAGGAATCGGTCGAGAAGACCACGGCCCTTTCCTACGATGGCTTCGCCATCGGCGGGGTCAGTGTCGGGGAGGCGCGGGAGGAGGTGGCGCGCACGGTGGCCTTCACCGCCCCCCGCCTCCCTGCGGACAGGCCGCGCTACCTGATGGGCATGGGGAGCCCTGCCGATCTTCTGGAAATGACCGGCCGGGGAATGGACCTTTTCGACTGTGTCATGCCCACCCGGAATGCGCGCAACGGCACTCTTTTCGTCCGCGGGGGGCGTCTCAACCTGCGGAACAGCGCCTACCAGGAGGATCCCCGGCCGGTGGAAGAGGATTGTCCCTGCCCGGGTTGTCGCACTTACTCCCGCGCCTACCTGCGGCACCTGTTGATGATCAACGAGATCTACGGTCTCCGCCTGAACACCCTCCACAACCTGACCCATTACCAGCGGCTCATGGCCGGTATCCGGGAAGCCATCCGGACGGACGCGTGGTCCGCCTTCCGGAAAGCCTACCTGACCGCGGAACCAGCCTCCTGAAACGGCGTTGATGGGCTGTGGTGGCTCTGGTAGGATGCCCGGCATGGTGCGCCGTGAAGCAGACCCGGTGAAGAGTACGAGGCCGAGGTCTGTCCG
>JBHHYE010000045.1:0-17842 GCA_046757405.1 Acidobacteriota bacterium
GCCGCGCAGGATCTCATTCACCTGTGCGGGCGCCACGCCGATGCCCAGCGTGACCGTCAGGCCGCCCCAGAGGACCAGCCTGCTAAAACATCGCATCAGTTCTCCCCCTTTCCGGTAATGAGGCACTCTGTCAACCTGCACCTCCCCCTCTCCGGAAAGGCGCATAACTGCCCATTTGTGTCTTTTGTACGCTTGTTCGGCCCGGCTGTCAAGGGGGGATCGGGCCGGGAGCGGGTCTCTCCGTCCTGCCCCCGACGTGATACTTTTCATTGCGGGAGGTTCAGAATGGCGCTCCTGGGAAAACTGTTCGGCCTCGAGGGAAGCTCTCCACCGGAGCTCCTCGACCAGGGTGCCCAGGCGGATGCCATCCGCAGCATCACCGAGGCCCTGGATCGCATGGATCCGGAGCGCGCCCGCTTCATTGCCTCATTCGCCTATATCCTGGGACGGGTGGCGCATGCCGATCGGGGGATCAGCGAGGAAGAAACCCGTGTCATGGAGCGGATTGTCAGCGAGCGGGGCGCCTTACCCGAGGAGCAAGCAATCCTGGTGGTTCAGATCGCCAAGACGCAGAATCTGTTGTTTGGTGGAACGGAAAATTTCATCGTGACGCGGGAGTTCAACCGCCTCGCGACACGGGAGCAGAAACTGGCCATGCTCGATTGCCTGTTTTCCGTTTCGGCGGCGGACGGGAGCGTCTCCACCAGGGAGGACAACGAGGTCCGGATCATTGCCGATGAATTGAAGCTGGATCATTCGGATTTTATTGCGGCCCGCTCCGCCTATCGCGATTATCTGGCCGTACTGAAAGAACGCGAGTAGGTCACGGCTGTGCTCCGACCGCGGCCGTCTACGCGGCTGTGCTGGCTGGGGTTGTTCGGGATGGCCTTCGGGTTCGTGGAGGCCGCCGTGGTCGTCTACCTGCGGTCCCTTTACTATCCTGATGGTTTCCGTTTCCCACTCTCGCAGCTGGCCGGTGTGATCGGCCTGATCGAGCTCTTGCGGGAAGCGGCCACCCTGATCATGCTGGTGAGCGTGGCCGGACTGGCCGCCTCGAGTGGCTGGGGGCGGTTCGGCGCCTTCTCGTTCGCCTTCGGGGTCTGGGACCTCTCCTTCTACGCGGGCCTCGAGCTGACCCTGGGCTGGCCTCCTTCCCTTGGCACCTGGGATGTGCTGTTCCTGATCCCGGCGGTCTGGACCGGCCCGGTGGGGTCGGCGGCGGGGATCGCCGTGCTCCTGGCCGCTTGCGGCGGGTGGATCCTGTGGGCCGATGCCGCGGGCCACAAGCCCTCTCCGGGGATCATGGGCTGGAGCGGTGGGAGCATCGCCTTTCTCCTGCTGCTGGCTGCTTTCCTCTGGAACCACTCCCTGGTGGTTCGAGGCGGGGTGCCGGCCTGGTTTCCGTGGCCCCTCTGGCTGGCCGGGGTGGTGGTGGGGCTGTCCACGTTCTGGTTCGTCTTCCGGCCTGTGGCCGGATCGCCCCCGGATTCGCCATCATGACCACGACCCATCCGGCAGAAAAGGACGTCCTGGGGACCACTCTCCTTCCTTATATCCTGGATCTAGGCCGGAACCCCTCGCGCCCCGCCTTCGCCCGCATCGAACGGTACCGCCGCGAACGCTGGAGCCGGGGAGCGGTTCTGGCCGGCGCCATGGAGGTGGCCGCCTGGCTGGAGGAGATCGGGGTGCAGCCCGGTGAGCGGGTGGTGCTCCACGGGGCGAATAGCCCGGCCTGGGTGGCCGCCTTCTACGGTTGCCTGCTGGCGGGCGCGGTGGCGGTGCCCGTGGAAGCTTCGCTGCCGGCGCAGACGGCGGGCGCGCTGGCACGCCGCGTGGATCCCGTGGCTGGCCTGGGAGATGCGCCGGTTCCGGTGGTGGCCGGCCTGCCCTGGCGGGACCTGCGGGACCTGCGAGCGGCTTCTCCCCGCGATCCGGGCGACCGCCGGTGGCCGGGCGCCGGACGCGCCCCCGGCGACCTGGTGCAGATCGTTTTTACCTCCGGGACCACGGGCCGATCCCGGGCGGTTCCCATCACCTACCGCAACCTGATGGCGGGCGTGCACCCCCTCGAGCGCGGCTACCGCAAGCCCCGCCGGCAAAGACTGGTGCGGTGGCTCCGCCCCCGGCTTCTCTGCCTGGTGCCGGCCTCTCATCTGTTCGGCCAGGTGGTGGGTCTCCACCTCCCGGTCCTGATGGGGTTAAGCGTGACGTTTCTGGATGATCTCCGGCCGCGGGCCGTGCGAGCCGTCCTCAGGGAAGAAAAGGTGAGCGCCGTGCTGGCGGTGCCGCGGATCTTGCGCCTGTTGCGCGATGATCTCAGGCGTGAGGGCCTCGTGCCCCCACCGGCCCCAGCGGACGCCTCCTGGGTCCGGCGGGTGTGGCGGGCGCGGAAGATCCACCGTCTCCTAGGCTGGCGGTTTGCCGCCTGGGTGTCCGGTGGCGCGGCCCTGGAGGAAGAGGTCGAGGAATTCTGGAGTCGCCTGGGCTACCTGGTCGTGCAGGGGTACGGGCTGACGGAGACCGCGCCGATCATCAGCGTCAGCAATCCGTTTGCCCGGCGGCGGGGATCGGTGGGACGGCCGCTCCCGGGCCAGGAGATCCGGGTGGGGCCAGGCGGTGAGCTGTGGGTGCGTGGGGCCAACGTGGCCTCCGGCTACCTGGATGACTCCCAGGCCACTGCCGCGGTCTTTCAGGACGGCTGGCTGCGCACCGGAGATCGGGTGGAGCGGGACACGGAGGGCCGTCTCTATGTGCGCGGCCGGCTGAAGGACGTCATCGTCCTGGCGGACGGCACCAATGTCGATCCGGCGCCGGTGGAGGGAGCGCTGGAGGCTTCTCCCTGGATCCGGGAAGCGGCTTGCATCGGCCGGGATGGGCCCCGTGGGGAGGAAGTCCATGCCGTCCTGGTCCCGTCGTCGGCGGAAGCCGACCTGGAGGCGGCGGTACGCGAGGCGAACCGGCGCCTGCCCCCGGGCAGCCGGGTGCAGGGATACACCGTCTGGAAGGAAGCGGCCCTGCCGCGCACCTCCCTGGGGAAGCTCCGGCGGGCGGCGGTGCGCGAGGCCGTGGCGGCCCGGACGGAGAGCAGCCCCGCCCCCGGTTCTCCGGCCGATCCGGTGGCCTCGGCGCTGGCGGATCTCACCGGCCGGGATGCGGCCGGCCTGGCCGGCGCAACCGACCTGGACCGGGATCTCGGCCTCAGCTCGCTGGACCGGCTTGATCTCGTGGTGCGGCTGGAGGAGGCCACGGGGCGAACCCTCGATGAGGAGGCGTTGTCCGCGGCCAGGACACTGGGCGAGTTGCGCGAGGCGTCACGGCGCCCTCCCGTTCCACCGCTGCCGATGCCGCGCTGGGTGAGGAGCGGGTCTGCCCGCCTGGCCCGGGCCATCGGCCGCGCCATCCTGGTGACGCCGGTCTTCCGCACCTTTTGCCGTGTGCGCGTCGTGGGGCGCGCGCATCTCGCGGGTCTCGAGCCGCCGTTTCTCCTGGCGGCCAATCATCTCAGCCACATGGACACTCCCGCCGTGCTGTACGCTTTGCCGCGCCGCCTGCGCCGGCGGATGGCCGTGGCCATGGCCACCGAGCACTTTCCCGGCGTCTTCGGGGATTCCAGGGAGAACCGCCTCCGCCGCTGGGGAGAAAAGCTGGGGTACCAGCTGGTGGTGTTGCTGTTTCAGGCGTATCCATTGCCGCGCCATGGCGGCTTTTCGGCCACCCTGGCCTACACCGGCGAGTTGACCGAGGCGGGCGCATGTCCGCTGATTTTTCCGGAGGGGCGCATGCGCCGGCGAGGCGAGCCTCCGATCCCTTTCCGTGAGGGGCCGGCTCTCCTGGCCCAGAGCCTCCGCCTGCCCATCGTGCCGGTGGGGCTCGAAGGAACAGGGGCCCGGCTGCCGCCTGGCACCCGCTGGCCGCGGCCGGGACGCGTGATCGTGCGTTTCGGAGAGCCCCTCCACCCGGAGACTCTTGTGGGCGCCAGCGATGTGAGGGAGCTCACCCTGAGACTGGAGCAGGCCGTGCGCCGGTTGTCACCCGGATGATGGCCGGAGGGGGGTGGTTGTGGTTTCGGCCGGTGCCGGTGCGGCCGTCCAGTGGAGCAAGTCGTCCAGTGTGCGCCGGGCGATGGCATGGTAGAAAGGACGGGCCCGCCCATAGATGACCCGGGCGTGCTGCCGGCCGGCGGGCGTCTTCATCAGCTCCTTGTAGAGAGGCGTCAAGAACTTGCGCCGTCCCTGGCGGGCCAGAAACTCCTCCAGCCGTGGAGTCGCGGCCGTGTATCCGTGGCGGATGGTCAGGACCAACCAGGAGTCCAGGATCTCGTTGTTGCCCGTGCCGGTGAAGTCGAAGGCGCGGTCCAGCTCGTGCATCTGTGGCTGGCTCAGGGAATCGGGGAGTGCGTGGAGAAAGTGAAGCCAGTGCTGGGTGGTCCAGTCGGCGGTCTCGAGATCCCCGGCAGCGACCGCTCCTCCGGCCCATTGCTCCACGGCTGCCTCCACGCGCTCCAGGGCGTCGGAATGAACGATGGGGGCGGACGCGGGCAGGCCGGATCCTTCGATCCATGCTTCCAGGACGGGCGGGCTGTGGCCGGCCAGGGGAGGATGCGTGTCCAGCAAGCGTTCATGGAGGAAGGACACGAACTCCCCGGTGGTGACGCTGGTGAAGGCGTGCTCATCGAACCAGGCGCGCAGGAACGCGTCGAAGGTGGTGCGTCCGTACGTCTCTTCCAGATCGCGCAGGAGCAAGGCGCCCTTCTCGTACGGGACTTCGGTCATGCCGTCGTCTGGATCCCGGCCTCGTAGATTGATATGGAGCACCTGATCTCCGGGCCGGTTGGAAAAGGAATCCAGCTCGTCCGCGAGGGCCTGCCGGCCCAGCATCCACTCCATCTTGGCGCGCTCCACACCGTAGACAGCCTCCATGATGCGCCGCTCGATGTAAGTGGTGAATCCCTCGTTGAGCCAGAAGTCGGACCAGGTGGCATTGGTGACCAGGTTGCCCGACCACGAGTGGGCCATCTCGTGGGCGACCAGCGAGACCAGCGAGCGATCGCCGGCCAGGACAGTCGGGGTGGCGAAGGTCAAGCGCGGGTTCTCCATCCCCCCGAACGGAAACGAGGGCGGCAGCACCAGCAAGTCATACCGGCCCCAGCGGTAGCCGCCATAGAGGCTTTCGGCGGTTTCCAGCATGCGCTCCATGTCGGCAAACTCCCAGACCGCCTGTTTCAGGAGGGCCGGTTCCGCCCACACACCGGTGCGTTTGCCGACCGGTCCGAACTCCAGGTCTCCCACGGCCAGGGCGATAAGATACGGGGGAATCGGTTGCGGCATCGTGAAGGAGAAGCGTTCCTGGCCGGTGGCGCTGTCTCCCGGCAGGCGTTCCTCGACCACCTGCCGGGCCGCCATGACCGCCCGCAGGGGGGAGTCCACGCGGACCGTGGCATCATAAGTGACCCGCACCGCCGGCGAATCCTGGCAAGGAATCCAGGAGCGGGCGTGGATGGCTTCCGACTGACTGTAGAGAAAGGGGTGCTGGCCGCCGGCCGTCTGCTCCGGCGCCAGCCACTGGAGCCCGGAGGCATCCGGGCGCGTCCGGTACTGAATGGAGACGCGGTCCGCCTCGCCGGGCAGCTCGATGAACAAGGGGGTTCCCAGGCGCGGTTCCTCCGGACCAGGATTCCAGGCCGCCGCGGTCAGGGGACCGCCGCCGGGGCCGCCGGCATCGACCGAAAGGATTTCCATGTGCCGCGTGTCCAGAACCAGCTCGTGGGCCCCCGGCGCCCGCGCCACATGCAGCAGCACCCTGCCCTCCAGGATCTTTTCATCGAAGAGAACCCGCAAGTCCATCTCCATGTGCGTGACCCGCACCTCGGCGGGGCGGGCGAACGAGTGAATGTCAGCCGGCGGCGCGGGGCGTGACAGGCGGTCTGCCTGCCGGCAGGCTCCTGCAAAGCAGAGAGCCGCCGTGAGCCAGAGGACGAAGCTCTCCGTCTTGCCAAGGATGTTCGGTCTCGGAATCATGATGGCTGCTCCTCCGGCAGGTCCGTTGCGGTTGACGGATTCATCCTAGCGGTTTGCCCGGCGAGAGGGGAGCCGATCCCGCCTCCAGGCGGTTCCAGACACCGCCTCACCCCTCGCATTTGGCCCGCCGCTGTGCGAGCATGCGCCACATCCTTGTCCGGGTCCATGACGGAGAGACAGACGATGAGACGCGTGTTCCGGTTCTGCTTCGCCCCATACTTGCTGGGTTGCCTGGTTGGCGCCGCCTCCGGCCGGCCGCTGGCCGTGGCGACGGCCGAGCCGCTTCCGACCATCCAGGCGGCCACCTCCGGTCTCGAGAAGCGGGAAGGGCTCCTGACCGTCTTCATCGACCACCAGCGGGGACGGGTCTTGCTGGAGATCGGTCCGCTGCCCGGGGAGGGCTTGCGGCTCCTGTACGTGGAGGGGCTGGCGTCGGGACTGGGATCGAACCCGGTGGGCCTGGACCGCAGCCAGCTCGGGCCGTCCCGGCTGGTGAGCTTGCGGCGGGTCGGCGGACGGCTGCTGATGGAGGAGCAGAACCTGGGTTACCGGGCGGTGAGCCGCTTTCCTGCGGAACGCCGGGCGGTGCGCGAGTCGTTTGCGACCTCGGTCCTGTGGGGAGGCACCATCATGGCCCGAGAGGATGACGGCCGCCTCCTGGTCGATTTCACCTCGTTCATCGCCCGCGACGCCCACGGTATCGCGGCGGCCCTCGAGCGGACCGGACAGGGGTCGTTCGAGCTCGATGCCGGGCGGAGCGCGGTGGACCTGGACGCCTGCCTGGCCTTCCCCGGCAATATGGAATTCGAGGCCGTCCTCACCTTCGCGGGAAAGTCCCCCGGCGCCCATGTTCGCGAGACCGCTCCGACGCCGCAGGCCGTGACCTTGAGACAGCATCACTCCTTCGTGTCCCTCCCCGGCCCCGGCTACCATCCCCGGCGCTTCGATCCGCGGGCCGGCTCGTTCGCCATCCAGTACCGGGACTATGCCGCCCCCCTGGATGCTCCGCTGGAGAAGCGCTGGATCGTTCGCCACCGGCTGGAAGAAGGACGCCCGCTGGTCTACTACGTCGATCGGGGTGTTCCGGAGCCGGTCCGCCAGGCCCTGGTGGATGGAGCGTCCTGGTGGGCCAAGGCGTTCGCGGCCGCCGGCTTTCCGGGCGCGTTCCGGGTGGAGTTGCTCCCGGAGGGCGCCAACCCGCTGGACGTCCGCTACAACGTCATCCAGTGGGTGCACCGCTCGACCCGCGGCTGGTCGTACGGCGGCGGTGTCGTTGACCCGCGCACGGGAGAGATGATCAAGGGGCACGTGCTCCTGGGTTCGCTGCGCGTCCGCCAGGACCGGCTGCTCTTCGAAGGGCTCGCGGGCACGGACCGGACCGGCCATGGCGGCCCGGACGATCCGGTCGAGCTCGCCCTGACGCGTATCCGGCAGCTGGCCGCCCACGAAGTGGGCCATACCCTCGGTCTGGCCCACAACTTTGCGGCCAGCACCTACGGGCGGGCTTCCGTCATGGACTACCCGGCGCCGCTGGTGGACGTCACCCCGGCGGGACGCCTGGACTTCTCGCGAGCTTACGCGGTGGGTGTGGGTGAGTGGGACGTCCACGCCATTCGGTACGCCTACACGCGGTTCTCCAGCCCGGCCGAGGAGGCCGCCGGACTGCAGGCGATCATCCGGGACGGTCTCGCGCGCCGGCTCCTTTTCCTCACCGACGCGGATGCCCGGCCGGCGGGCGCCGCCCAGCCGGCCGCCAGCCTCTGGGACAACGGAGCGGACCCGGCCAGGGAGCTGGAGCGGACGCTGCGCGTCCGCCGGATCGCTCTGGATCGGTTCGGCGAGACCGCTATCGCTCGCGGCCGTCCCCTGGCTCTTCTCCAGGAGGTTCTGGTGCCGCTGTATTTCCACCATCGGTACCAGATGGAGGCCGCCGCCAAGATGATAGGCGGGTTGGAGTACACGTACGCCCTGCGGGGCGATGGCCAGCCGCCGGCGCGGTTCATCCGGCCGGATCGCCAGCGGCGGGCCCTGCTGGCCGTTCTCCGCCTGCTGGATCCCGCCGAGCTCGACCTTCCCGAGAAACTCCTGAGCCGTCTCCTTTCCCGCCCTTTCGGGTATGACACCAGCCATGAACTGTTCCAGGGGAGGACCGGACCGGTCTTCGATCCCCTGGCGGCCGCTTCCGCCGCCGCCGGGATGGTCCTGCGGGCGGTGCTGCAACCGGAGCGCGCCGCGCGGCTGATCGATTTTCACCGGCGGGATGCCGATCAACCAGGCCTCCAGGAGGTTCTGGACCGACTGGTCGAGAAAGCATTCGCCGCGCCGCCCGGCGGCAAGGCGCGCCAGGCGGAGCTGGCACGGCGGGTGCAGAACGTGGCGGTGCACGCGCTCATCGACCTGTCCGCCAACGCCGGGGCGAGCGGCGCGGTGCGCGCGCGCGTGGACTGGACCCTCACCGGCTTGAGACGGCGGCTTCAGGGGGAGGGGGAAGGGGACTCCGCCGAGCAGGCGCACCGGGCGCGGCTGGCGGCGGTCATCGGCCGCTATCTGGAGCGGCGCGGTCCTGACACTCCGCCACGGCCCTCCCCACCTGAGCCACCGCCTGGCAGCCCTATCGGCCTTCCGGAAGACCTCGAATGTTCCATGGGGTGGATGCCAGTGGTCCTCGGCACCGGTCCCCGATAGAGCCCGCCTGTTCCCGGGGAAGCCAGGGTCCACACAGTCATAATAAGATGAGGTCGCACCGGAGGAACTGTGCTGGCCCGTGGATTTCGCAGGAATGTGACCCGCCGACGCCTGGCTCCCGCCCTCCTGGTCTGCCTGGCCGGAGGATTGGTCCTGTCCGGCGCCCTGGGTGCGAGGCGGCCGCCGGGGGCGGCGGACGGGCGGGCCGTGGTTTCTCTGGAGGTGCAGGGGCGCCGGCACCCGGTGCACGGCTTCCGCGAGGAGAAGACGCTTTTTCTCGACCTGACGGACGTGGCCCGGGCGGTGGGAGGCTCCTGGGGCCGGGATCCGCTGACCCGCAAGCCCCTGTTCACCCTGGACAGGCACCGGGTACGCTTCTCGCCGGGGGCGCGGCGGGTCAGCGTCGATGGCCGACGGCGGCGGCTGTCGTCCGCACCGGTGTTCCGGCGCGGCACCTTCTATGTGCCTGCCGATTTCATCGACACGGTTCTGGCCGGGATCGCGACCTCTCCCGTCGTGCTGCGCGACCAGCCGCCGCCTGCGGAGCCCCCGGAGACGGCCGAGCCGCTCCAGGCACCCGCCAGGCCCGGGCCGTTCGACACGGAGCCGGGCCTGCGCCGGGACAAGAAGGCCGTGCGGGGTCTCCAGGTTATCGTTCTGGACCCGGGCCATGGAGGCGAAGAGGAAGGGGCCCGGGGCCCCACGGGCCTCCTGGAAAAAGATGTCGTTCTGGATATGGCGCGGCGGTTGAGCCGCCGGCTGCGGCGCTGGGGATATGAGGTTTACCTCACCCGCACCGGCGATGAAGACGTGCCGCTGGAGCAGCGGACGGCGATGGCCAACAACAAGAAGGCCGACCTGTTCGTGTCCTTGCATGCCAACGCCAGCCCCAGCCCCACGGCGCGCGGCGCCGAGACTTACTACCTGAGCCTGGACCGCGCCGCCGAGGCCGGCGCCGAACGATTCGGGCCCGGGGAGAGAGAGGCCTTGGTGGGTGCGGACGACCCCCAGGCACCCCTCCAGCTGATTCTGTGGGACATGGCCCAATCGGCCTCGCTGGCCGAGTCGAGTCGGGTGGCGGCGATCATCCAGGCCCGGTTCAATGAGGTCCTGGACATTCCGGATCGAGGGGTCAAGCAGGCGCCGCTCCGTGTCCTGGTGGGAGCAACCATGCCGGCGGTGCTGGTGGAGATCGGGTTCATCTCGAATCCTGACGAGGAAGAAGACCTGCGCGATCCGCTCTTCCTCGAGCGGATGGTCGATTCGCTGGCGGAGGCCATTGACACCTATCGCGTGGACCTCCGTGGGCGAGGCGGTCCGTGAAGCGTGTCGGCTGGACTGTTCTGGCGGTGGCCGGATGTCTTGCTCTCGTGGTCCTGGTGTTCGAGCTGGCCACGCCCGGCGGGCCGCCTCCCGCCGGCCCGCCGCCGACGGCCGGGCGCCCGGCAGGGGCTCCACCCGCGCCGCCTCCCTCGCAAGACGGCAACGCCGGCTCCAACCCCGAAGGCCTGCGCACCCTGGATGTCATCCTGTATTTCCTCAATCCGGACGGCCTGTCCCTGGCGCCGGAACCGCGCACCATCTTCGACACCGCCGCTCTCCTGGACCGGATGAAGCAGACGGTTGTCGAGGTGATCCGCGGACCGGTGGCGGACCCGCGGCTGTTCCCCGCCCTGCCGCCGGCCACCTCCGTGCGGGATCTTTACCTGGATGCGTCCGGGACCGTCTACCTGGACCTGGACCAGGAACTCGTGCGGGGGTTGCCACCGGGCGCCACGTCGGAAAAGCTGGCTGTTGCCAGCCTGGTCAACACGCTCAGCGAGAACTTTCCCCAGGTGAACCGGCTGCGTCTCCTGGTAGGAGGGGAAGAAGTGAATACACTAGGGGGACATCTCGATCTTACCCGCTCCTTCAAGGCCGATGATTCGCTGATCTCGCCGCTCCCGACCGTGAGTGAGGAGGATGGCCTGGATGGGGAGAGCCCGGAGAGGGAAGCTCCGGCGCAACCGCCACGGTCGGAAAGGGAATGAACGAAATGCAGCGTCCCGATGGTCGGCAAGGCAACGAACTTCGTCCGGTGAAGATCGTCCCGGAGTTTCTCAAGAATCCCGCTGGTTCGGTTCTGGTGTCCACCGGTGAGACCCAGGTGATCTGCACGGCCTCGGTGGAGGACCGGGTGCCGCCGTTTCTCCGGGACGCAGGCCAGGGATGGGTCACGGCAGAATACGCCATGCTCCCCGGCGCCACCGACGTCCGCACGCAGCGGGAGGTGACCCGCGGCAGGCCCTCGGGCCGCAGCCAGGAGATCCAGCGTCTCATCGGGCGGGCCCTGCGCACGGTGGTCGACCTCAAGGCCCTGGGCGAGCGCACGATCTGGGTGGATTGCGATGTCATCCAGGCCGACGGCGGCACGCGGACGGCCAGCATCACGGGCGCCTTCGTGGCGCTGGTCCTGGCCCTGGATACATTGCGGGAGAAAGGCAAGCTGCGGAATCCTCCCTTGCTGAACCAGGTCGCCGCGGTGTCGGTGGGTATGGTGGGCGGTGTTCCGGTCCTGGACCTGTGCTACGAGGAAGACGCCGCGGCGGAGACCGACATGAACGTGGTGATGACCGAGGGCGGCGCCTTCATCGAGATCCAGGGGACCGCGGAGCAGCAGCCTCTGGAGCGCCGCGGGCTGGAGAGCCTGCTGGACCTGGCCACCCTCGGCATCGCCCGGCTCATCGCCCTGCAGGCGGAGATCCTGGGTGAGCGGCTCGGGGCGCTCTGCCGCCCGCCCCTGGACGCGGGCTCCTAGCGCGCCGGCTCGGGGTCAGGCGACGGCCCGCTCGGACGGGGTCTGGTCCGAGGCGGGCGCCCGCCGGAAGAGCCGGGCCAATCCGCGCCGGGCATCGACCGTCAGGCTGAAGAGGGCCGGCACCAGGAGCAGGGTGAAGACGGTGGACAGGGCCAGGCCGCCGATGACCACGCTGCCCAGGCCGCGGTACAGCTCCGACCCCGCCCCGGGGAAGAGCACCAGGGGCAGCATGCCGAAGATGCTGGTGGCGGTGCTCATGAAGATCGGCCGCACCCGGGTGCGCACCGACTCGGGAATGGCGTCCTCCGGGGCCATGTCCTGGTGGTGCATCAGGTTCAGGGCCTGGTGGACGATGAGGATGGCGTTGTTGACGACGATGCCGATGAGAATCACGAACCCCAGCATGGTGAGCACGTCCAGGGCCTGAAAGCTGATGGCCAGGTTGACCAGCCGCAGCCCCAGAAAGCCCCCCAGCATGGCCAGCGGCACCGAGAACATGATCACCAGGGGATAGACCCACGACTGGAAGAGGGCGGCCATCAGGAGATAGGTGATGGCCAGCGCCAGGAGAAAATTCCCCTGGAGCGCCTGCCGGGTGCGCACCAGATCGTCGGCTGTACCGGTGAGGCTCACGGTGGCGCCCGGCGGTATCTCAGCCGCGGCTCGCGCTGCCGGCACCACCTGGGCGCCGATCATGTTCATGGCCTCTTCCAGGGGCAGCGTTTTCGGCGGCGTCACTTGCAGCCGAAGGCCCTGCTGGCGCTCCAGATGCTGGATCTGCACCGGCCCGGTCACCTTCTCCAGCCGCGCCACCGAGTCCAGGGTGACCACGTCGCCGCTGGGGGTGTTGATCGGAATGGAGGCCAGATCCCGGCCATGATGGAAAGCGTCCTCTTCTCCCCTGAGAACCAGATCGATTTCCCGTCCCTGGATGCGGTAATCGGAGACCTTGGCGCCGTCCACCAGCGCGTCGACGGTGAAGCCGAGCTCACGGTTGGTCAGTCCCACGTCCGCCATGCGGCGGCGATCCGGGACCAGGCGGACCTCCGGCGCTCCCAGGTCGAGACTCGGAATGGGGCGGACCTGGGCGCCGGGAATCGCCGCCATCAGGCGCCCATACAGCTGGCGGCCGGCGGCGACCAGGCTCGCGAAGCCGCTCCCCCGGATATCCACGTTGATCGAGCGGCCCTGCCGGAGGCCCCGCTCGAAGATGCCCCGCTGGTTGACGATGGAGATCGTTCCCGGAAGGGACGCCAGGGCCTCCCTGAGCACCGGCACCAGCTCGGCAACCCGTTGGCTGTCCCGGGAGCGGCATCCCATGAAGACGCCGCCGCGGAAGCTGACGTAGAAGAAATGCTGCATGCCGCCGCCGGGCAGGCGCGCCGCCTCGGGGCTATCCTGGGGAACCTTCCAGTAGGGGCGCAGCCGGTTTTCCACTCTTTCCGCCATCCGGCGCATTTCCTCCAGGTTGTAACCGGGGGGCGGCTGCAGGCGGGCGAGCACGAAATTGGAGTTGCCGGTGGGAAGGTATTCGGCCTCGGGCGCCAGCAGCCACGATCCCCCGATGGAGAGGGCCGTGAAGATGGCAATGATGGCCAGGCGGCGCCGCGTGTTCCGGTTGATCCATGCGGCGGTGGAAGCGATCCGCTCCGGCACGGCACCGACGATGCGATCCAGAATCGCCAGGGGCCGCGCGTTCTCCCTACGTCCCGGTTCGCGGCGGGCGCCCCTCCCCAGGATGCGCGCTGAAAGCGCCGGAATCACCGTCATGGACACCGCCAGGCTGAGCACCACCGCGGCCGAGATGGCGATGGCGATGTCCCGGAAGAGCTGGCCGGCCTCCTCCGCGACGAAGAGGACCGGCAGAAAAACCGCCACGGTGGTCAGCGTCGAGGCCAGCACCGCTCCCCACACTTCCACGCTGCCGTCCAGCGCGGCCTGGAAGCGCGGCTTGCCCATTTCGCGGTGGCGGAAGATGTTCTCCAGTACCACGATGCAGTTGTCCACCACCATGCCGACGGCAAAGGCCAATCCGGCCAGGGAAATGACATTCAGCGTGCGTCCGGAGAGCGCCATGATGAGAAAGGTCGCCACCACCGAGATGGGGATGGAGAGGGCCACGGTCAGGGTTCCGGACAGGGAGCGCAGGAACAGCAACAGCACCAGGATGGCCAGGCTGCCGCCCACCACGATGTTGGATTTCACCAGGCCGATGGCCGCATCGATGTAGACGGTCTCGTCGTAGTCCTGCTCCAGGGAGAGCCCGCGCGGGCGCATCAATTCGCGGTCGATGCGGGCGGCGGCGGCCTTGAGCCCGGCCATCACCTGGAGGATGTTGGTGCCCGGCTCGCGCAGCGCGTTGAGGGCCAGGGAGGGCCGGCCTCGCTGGCGGACAAAGCCGGTCGCCTTCCGGTAGCCCAGCTCGACCCGTCCGATGTCCCGCACGAAGATGGGCACGCCGTCCGCCGTGCCGACGATGACGTTCTCCACGTCCTTGGGGCTGTGGTAGTCGCCGGTGGTGCGCACCACATTCCGGTGCTTGCCCTCGTCGAAATCGCCGGCGGAGTAATCCCGGTTCTCGGCCGCCAGGGCCCGGGCCACGGCGCTCATGGTCAGGTTCCGGACGGCCAGCTTGTCCGGGTCGACGATGACCTGCATCTCCCGTTCGCGGCCGCCGTACACATTGGCCTGGGCGATGCCCGGCACACGCTCGATCAGGGGTTTGATCTCGTCCTTGACGAAATCATACAGGGTCGCAATGTCCATCTCGTTGCCGGGCATGGTGGTGATCATGAACCAGGCAATGGCTGACGAGGTGGAGTCCACGCTGAAGAGCACCGGCTTGTCCGCGTCTTCGGGGTAGGACGGCACCTGATTCAGGCGGTTGGAAGTCCGGAGGAGCGCCGAGTCCACGTCGGTTCCCACGGGGAACTCCAGAAGGATGGTTCCGGACCCCTCCTGGGACTGGCTCTCCATCTTCACCAGGCCGTTGACGTTCTTGAGCTGGTCTTCCTGCTCGTCGATGATCTCCCGCTCCACCTCCTGGGGGCTGGCTCCGGGCCAGGTGGTGCGCACGGTCACCTGGGGGCGGTCGACGTTGGGAATCAGCTGCACCGGAACCCAGTCCAGCGCCACCAGGCCGAACAGGACCACCACGATCACTCCCACGGCCACCGTGATGGGATACCGAATGGCGTTGCGGATGATGTTCATCAGGAGGATGCCGCCTGGGCCGACGACCCGCTGATCCGGACCTTCTGGCCGGGGGTCAAACGCTCATTGCCGCGCACCACCACCACGTCGCCCGCCTCCAGCTGTCCCGCCACCTCCACCTGGTTGCCGTTGGCCCGGCCGGTGCGAACCGGCACCAGGCGGACCGTGTCGCCATGGACCAGGTAGACCACGTCTCCCTGCTGCTGGCGCACGATGGCGTCCAGGGGCACCTGGAGCACGTCCTCCCCCCGGCTCAGGGTGAGCACCACGCGGGCCAGCATGCCGGACCCGATCCGGTGGCCGGTGTTTCTGGTGCGCACCTGGACCGGGAAGGTGCGGGCGGCGCTGCGGGCCCGGGGAACGAGGGAAAAGACCGTCCCGTCCAGGCGCACCGCGGGCAGCGCGTCAAAGCGAATCGGCACCCGCTCGCCCTTCACCACATGCGGGAAGTAGCGCTCGGGAACATCGAGGGTGATCTCGATGGTGTCAAAATCGGCGAGGCGCACCACCGGATCGCTGCGCTGAATCCACTGGCCGACCTCCGTGTGAAGCTCGGTGACCACGCCGTGGAACGGCGCGCGGATGGTGCTGCGCGCCAGGTCGTCCTTGATGGAGGCAATGCGCGCCGCCACCTGGGCCTCGCGCCCTTCCTGGGCCTGGCGCTCGGCTTCGGCCTCGTCCCGGGCGTAAAGGGGAAGAACCTTTTTATCGTAAAGATCGCGGGCGCGGCGTTCCTGGCGCCGCGCCTGGGCCAGACGAGCTTTGATCTCCGTCTGCTCCGCCTCGGCCTGGGCCAGGCTTCGCTGCAGGCGGCTCGAGTCGAGCAACAACAGAGGAGCGTTCTTCTCCACCGTGTCGCCGTTCTCGACCCGGCGCTCCAGAACGCGTCCCTGGATCTCGCTGGCAATGAGGCTGTCCACCACCGGGTGGGTGGTGCCCACCAGGGTGATGGTCTCAGTGACCGGGCCGGACACCACAGGCGCCGTGACCACCACGGCCGGCGGGGAAGCATCCGCGGCCATGGTCGCGCCGGCGGTGGCGAGGACTGCCAGAAGAGAGAATACCGCCTGCTTCATGAGGTCCTTCCCTTACCGCGGCGGGAGAAAGTCCCGTGACGGACGACGCTGGCAGGACGGCAGGGAGCGTACTCCCGCAGGCGGGCGCGGACCGCCGAGAGCTCATCCAGAAGGCGCTTCACGTATCCCCGGGGCAGACCTTCGGTCAACCAGGTTTCGACCTCCTCCAGCAGGTCGAAGAGGACCGGGATGCGCCTCCGCCCCAGGGCGGCCAGCGCCACCACCATCTGGCGCCGGTCCAGAGGGTTGCGCGTCCGGCGCACCAGCCCCTCCCGCTCCATGATCTCGAGAGTGCGCGCCAGGGTGGGCGGCTCCACATCGGTCATGACGGCAAGATCCTTCTGGGTCTGGGGGCCGAAAACATGCAACCGCAGGAGGACGCGGGCCTGCGCGGCGCTCACCCCCCTGCCGTTGCGGCTCAGGAGGGCCTCGTAGCGCTTGTTGAGCACCCGGCCCAGCCAGAGGAGATTCGCGCCCAGCATGGCCTGCAGATCAGGCTCCGCGCGCGGCCGGCTCTTCTTGGCTCGCATGGTTCTCGGTCCCTCGCAATGTCAATTCGAGAGCTAATGATAAGCACGCTAAGTAAAAGCGATCAAGGGCGGGCCGGGAACAGGCCGGACAGCAGCTTCTCCCATCGCCGGCGCCGCGCCTCCACCTCGGCCACCGGCACCCCCCACGTGGACAACCAGAGGTGCATGCCGGGTGTTCCCGTGCAGGTCTCGTAACCGATCCGCAGGAGGGCATGGTTGAGGTTCTCCACCGAGAGGGTCACCCCCAGGGGAGGCTCCTGCAGCTCGACCCGCCCCTCGAGAGCGTCGCCACTGGCCAGGGTGACGGCGTACCGGTCTCCGCTGCCCAGCCCTTCCAGGGTTCCATCCTGGAGCAGCGCGCCCGGACTCATCAAGCGCGCCCACGCCGCCGCCGGGTCCGGGGCGACCGGTTGCTCGATCCAGGTGCGGATGCGGTTCGTGCCGCGGTGATGCTCCAGGTAGTGGCGCAGGCTGCGGAGCTCGTGATCCCAGCCGCGGCGGGTTGCATCGTACTCGGCGTCCCACTCGCCGCCGGCCTTGAACCCCGAGTGAACCAGCCGCAGGACGGTGGAGCCTCCCTGGCTCTGAATGAACCAGTCGACAGCCAGTTGCGCGCGGTCCACGGAGCCGGAAGGGGTGGGACCGCTGCCGGGGGCGTCCTTCCCGGCCTCCGTGCCGGGGGCCGGCTCGTTGGTTCGTGTTGCGTCATGGTTCCTTCTCCTTTCGGGTGATGACGGGATGGCCTCCGATGGTGAAGTGGTGGCGCCGGGCCCCGGGAGCATCGCTGTGATGGCGGGCGGCCAGGCGGGCCAGCGTGCCGGCCAGCTCCTCGGCGAAGGCTTCGCGGGCGGCTGGCGAGGCAAAACCGATGTCCACCTGGAGGGTCAGCGTGGCGAGTGACTTTTGAGCGCGCGCGGCGCGCTGGCGTAAAGTGGTGAGATCACGGACCAGGCGGGCGGCCACTGCAATGAGGTAGGTGCTGGAAAAGCGGTCCTGGATCCGCTCCGGGTCGGCGGCGAGATCCCCCAGGAGGGCGGGACTCACCAGGTAGGCGCGCGCCGTGGGCCGCATCCGCCGCTCGACACAGCCCCGGCGCCGGCGCTCTTCCGCCAGCTCGACGAACCCTTGCCGCTCGAGCTCGCGCAGGTGGTAGTTGACCTTCTGCCGGTGGAGGCCGAGCCGGCGCGCCAGGCCGGTGGCCGAGTCCGGCCGGTCAAGGCTGCGCAGAATCCGCCGGCGTATCTGGGGAAGAATGGCGGCCACCCGCTGGACATCATCCAGAACGTCGAGGTCGTCGTTGGTTGGGGCGGTGGCGGACATGGTCCCGACACCATACAATAGACAGAAAGATTTGTCAATATAAACTATAGATTTACAAAGGCTTGACTCGTCAAGGCTGGCCGTGTATATTGCGAATGCTCAATGGCTTAGGTTGAGTTCCAGCCTGTTCCTGAGTAGCTCAGTTGGTAGAGCAGGTGGCTGTTAACCACCGGGTCGGGGGTTCGAGTCCCTCCTCAGGAGCCA
>JBHHYE010000046.1:0-17393 GCA_046757405.1 Acidobacteriota bacterium
TCCGCATCCGTGTCGGTCCCGTCGTTGGCGGGCGTGTTGTCCGCCAGCGGGCCGAAACCGTCGACCCCCACCGCGCAGTCGTCGCACAGGTCGGCATCGGCATCGGCGCACACCGTGGGATCCAGGGGCGCCAGATCGACGCCGTCGCCCAGTCCGTCGTTGTCGTCGTCCGGATCTCCCAGGTCGCAAGCGCCGTCCGCATCCGTGTCGGTCCCGTCGTTGGCGGGCGTGTTGTCCGCCAGCGGGCCGAAACCGTCGACCCCCACCGCGCAGTCGTCGCACAGGTCGCCATCGGCATCGGCGCATACCGTGGGATCCAGGGGCGCCAGGTCCGCGCCGTCGTCCAGGCCATCGTTGTCGTCGTCTGTATCGCACGCGTTCCCGGCGCCGTCCGAGTCGGTATCTGTCTGGTCATTGGCGATGAGCGGGCAATTGTCCACGGTGTCGAGGAATCCATCGCCGTCATCGTCCTGGCTGCACGCGTCACCGATGCCGTTGCCGTCGGTGTCCACTTGCCCGGGATTCGCCACGTCCGGGCAATTGTCCACCGCATCGCAGATGGTGTCGGCATCGGTATCCACACTGCCCACCCCGGCGCAGGCATCACACGCGTCCCCGAACCCGTCGCCGTCCGCGTCTCCCTGCAGCGCATTGGAGACACCGGGACAGTTGTCCATCACATCGGGATACCCCTCCATGTCGGTGTCCTGGAGCGAGTCGGCGCACCCTCCCACCACGGTGCGGGGGATTCCATCACTGCCGGAGCCGGCGTTCCCCTCGCCGCAGGCATTGAGGGTGGTGATCAGGACGCCCTGGATCTCGCCCGGGGCCGGTATCCCCGGCAGCGCGGCCGACAGCTGGGGCAGGGCGGGACCGGCGCAGCTCTCGGCCCGCTGGAACCCTGTCGTGGTGAACGTCCAGGTGTACAGGGCGTAGACCCTGCCGTCGGGACGCCGGTCCCAGGCGATCTGGTCGCCGGCCAGAGTGGTGAATCTCAGGCGCGGCGTCGGGGAGGCGGGCGCGGCATTGAAGACCGGATCCAGGGGAGAACAGTCCACGGAGTTCATCTGGCCGTCGCCGTCGGCGTCGAGATCGCAGGCGTTCCCCGGCCCGTCGCCATCGCGGTCGAGCTGCAGCGGATTGACCGCCAGGGGACAGTTGTCGGAGGGGTCGGGGACGCCGTCGTTGTCGTCATCGGGGTCACACGCATCGCCCATTCCATCGCCGTCGGTGTCGGTCTGGTCATTGGCCACCAGGGGACAGTTGTCGGCCGTGTCGAGAAACCCGTCGTTGTCATCGTCGGGATCGACGCAATCGGCCAGGCCGTCGCCATCGGTGTCCGGGAATCCCTCGTCGATGAAGCCGTCGCAGTTGTTGTCCAGTCCGTCGCAGATCTCCGGGGAGGGAACGCAGCTCGGCACCATCTCGAACGCCCCGACATCCACGTCGCCCGGCTGGGGGCTGTCAAGGACGCCATCGCCATCGAACCCCCGGGAGGTGTCGTCGAAGTCCACCGCCGGCGCCTTGCTGGCCAGGGCGGTGTCCACGGCCGGCGAGTTGGGATCGAGGTGGAAGTCTCCGTTCAGACGATCCACGAACAAGGGGTCGGCCGAGAAGTTTCCGTTGGATCCGATGATGGTGGCATCGGTCTGGTCGCCGGCCACCTGGTTCTTCTGGTTCGCCCAGAAATCATTGTTCTCGATGCTGGGATCAAACACCGCGCTCTGATCAAGGGTGTAGAGGCCGCCGCCGTTGCCGAACAGCTCCAGCCGGTTCGAGTCGATGATGTTGTTGGTGATGTTGACCGGGAGGGTCACATCGCCCTGCCCCGAGAAAAACCCCCCGCCCAGCATGGCCATGTTGTCGGAGATCGTGTTGTTGACATGGTTGGAGGTGTTGAAATAAGAGTAGACGCCGCCGCCGTTGCCGGCGGCGATGTTGCTGAGGATGACGTTATTGGTGATCCTGGTGAAGGAGAGCGACCCGTTGACGGTGTTGATGCTGATCCCGCCGCCAAAGGTATCCGTGACGTTCTGGTCGATGAGGTTCCCGTCGATGAGCGTCTCCGCCTGGGACCCGCCGCCCGGGAAGAGCGCGATCCCCCCGCCCGAGCCGATGGAGACGTTGAGCGCCGGATCGCCCGCGACGTTGTTCTCGATGACGTTGTCCGTGATCGTGGGATAGCCGTAGAAGCCGACCCAGATGCCGCCGCCGTAGCCGCGGGTCACGCCGCCGCCGTTGCCGGCCGCGGGAATCGCCTGGTTGCCGCTGATGACGTTGCCGGTGATGAGTGGCGAGCCCATCGCCACGTAGATGCCCGCGCCGTTGAACTGGTCGCGGGATCCGGCCAGGATGTTGCCGGTGATCACGTTGTTGGTGATGGTGGCCGAGCTGAAGACGAAGATTCCGCCTCCCGCCACCTGGAGCGTCTGGACGAGCCCCTCGCCACCGGTGAGAGTGAACCCGTCCAGCACCGTCGCCCGGGTGTGCCCGGAGGCGAAAACCACCACGCTGCACTGGTTGCCGGTCTTCTTGCCGCAAAAATCGCTGGCAGTGCAGGGCTGCCCGAAGGCATTGATGGTGGTGACCGCCGGCCCCTGGTCGGAGAGCAGGCTGACGCCCGGCCGCATGCGGATCGCCTCGAGATAGAGGCCGGGCGCGACATTCACGGTGTCGCCGGCCACGGCGGCGCAGATCGCCTCCTGGATGGTGCAGAAGGGGTCGGCCAGGGTCCCGTTCCCCGTGGGACAGCTATCATCGTCCACGTGGAGGGCGGTTCCCAGGGCCGGGGAGAGGCTCGCTGCTCCCGCGAGAACCGCCGCACCGACCCAGCCGAGGACCACGGGCGTTCGGTGGGTGGGACCCCTGCGAGGCCCCCGACCTGGAGGCCTGGTCCAGATCCTCAACGCTGCCTCCCCCTCTGGTGGAGCCGCGACACCCCAGGAATGGGGGTCCGGACGCCGGCTTCCGGTTCCAGGCGTCTGTCGCGACTCGGGTCCGTGGTGAACTCCAGAACCTATACGACAACCCGGCAGAAAGTCAAAGGTTTTTAGCAGTTAGCCAGGTCCCGCGCCGATCCGGGACCACCCGCCGACCGCCAGGAGCGCAGCGGGTGCCACCCATCCCGGCTCTCCCGGGATGGGACCCGTGGGAACCGGGCAGAAATAGGCTTGACAAGATCCCACCTGGTGGTAGATTAGTGAACGAAAAACAGAGTCCTTACTACGTCTGCTCACGAGGAGGGGGTTGGTATGCGAAGCTCGAAACGGGTGGTCTGGGGCTTGATGGCAGGTCTGGCCCTAGCTCTTCTGATCCAGGGGGATTCCGGTATCGCGAGTGAGGCCGGGCGGAACTTCTCCCGCTGCGTGCAAAGCTGCAATGACACTAACTTGACGTGCGGCAATGCCTGTGATGCCACCTGCACGGACCTGTTCCCCGACCGCGGGGCCAGTTTCACCCAGTGCAAGTCCGACTGCAAGGACAAGTGCAATGCGGATAAGATCGAATGTAAGCTCGTCTGCCAGAACATCAAGAACAACCCCTCTCCCGAGGAGCCCTGAGCCTTCGGGCGGGAGACCGCGCCAACCCGACCCTTGAAAGGGCTGCCCGTGACCCGGGCAGCCCTTTTTGATCTCCCGAGAGGGAGCCGTCCGGTCTAGCGGCGCCGGCGTCCCTCCAGCTCCTCCACCAGGTGGATCGCGCTCCGGTTCTCCGGGTCCAGCTCCCGGAACGTGCGGGCGTACGGCAAGGCCTCCCGGGGGCGCTCCTGCCGTCTCAGGAAGGTCGCTAGAGCCTGGAACGCCGCCGGCTGCTGCGGGAACCGGCGCACCGCCGCCTGGAGGAGCTTTTCCGCCCGGGCGGTGCGGCCCATCTTCTCCAGATGCTGGGCCAGAACCAGGACCGGCGTCAGGGAAGCGGGCTTTCGCTCCTGGTACCGGCGGAAATAGTCCAGCGCCAACTCGTCATCGGACAGTTGCGCGTGGGCCCATCCCAGGTTGTAGAGGGCCGAGACGCCCCAGTGGCTGGCCGGCGCCGCTTCCACCACCCGGCCAAAAAACGGAATGCTCTCCCGGAGCCGCCCGGCCTTCTGCTCGAGACGGCCGATGGCGAAGTCCACCTCGGGCTGCACCGCTTTCCCGCCCTGCGCCAGCAGCTCCTGGTAGGCGGCCATCGCTTCCGGCGTGCGATCCAGGGCGCCGAGCAAGGCGGCCCGCGACCGCGCCACCAGGACCGGGTCGATGAGCGGATCGGACGCGGCGGCCTCGATCCCGGCAAGGATGAAGTCCCCCAGTTGCCGGACCATCTTCTCATCCCTGAAGAACCCATGCGGCTCCCGGGCCGGCATCAAGGCAAAGCTGGCCCGGATCTCCGCCCCGGCCGCCTCCATCAGGCCCCGGTCCCGGAAGAGCTTGGCCAGGTAATCATGGTAGAAGAAGAACCGCGGCTCCAGCCGTTGTGCCATCCGCACTGCGGCCGCGATCACGGCGTCCTCCGGCTCGAGGTGCGGAGCAACGGTCGCGGCCGGCTCCGGCGTGGACCCGGCCGGGTCGCGCGCCGCCTCAGCGGCCCGCCTGAGGAGGAGGTCGCGAAAACGACGCGACTGAAAGCCGCGGTAGAGATCCGCCAGGTTGAACCAGGCCCAGGCGTCACCCGGGTTCAGGTCGATTCCCCGCGCCACCGCCTCGGCGCCCTCGGCCAGCATCTGCCGCGGGGTGAATCCCCTGAGGCCGGCCATGGGAATGCCGTTGGCCAGGGCCATGCGGATGGTCCGCCCGATGAGAACATGAGAGGGGGCGTTGCCGGGCTCCCAGGCCAGGGAGGCGGCCAGATGAGTCCGGGCCGTGTCGAAGTCGGCCCGCGCCAGGGCTCTTTCGCCCCGAAACCGGTGGGCAAAGAAGGCGATCCGGGCAACTCCCGACCAGCTGTTCAGGAGAAGCAGCGCCACCAGACCCCCGACACGGAGGGCGCGGGGCATCAGGGCGCCCCGGGAGCGGCATGGCGCCGGCCCGCGCCGGCCTCCGGCGGCGTGGGATCCGGCTTCTCCTGGGAACAGATGAATCCCATGAGCTGGCCTCCCAGGATCACCAGGAGCAGGCCGTTGGCCGGCACCTGCAGATTCGAGCTGACCGCCGAATGGAGCAGCAACCCCGCCATCCCCGCCACCAGGCCGGTATAGATGAAGGGTCCCGTGCGGCCCCGGACCTGGCCCGGGCGCATCACCAGCCTGAGATAGGCCGCCAGCCCCACAAGGAAGAGAGCCGCGCCGGCCAGGCCGGTGTCGCACACCAGTTCCAGGTACTCGTTGTGCGCCACATCCCACCAGACCGGATCGGGAGGCTGATCCCTCTGGAAGGCAAAGCGGAACGTGCCCAGGCCCGTCCCCACCAGAGGATGATCCGCCACCAGGCGCCCGGCCTGCCGCCAGGCTCTCACACGGGACGTGAGGCTCGGCTCGCTGGCGCCCCGGGAGAGGGTGCCCACCCGCTCCGCGACCTCCCCGGGACCGATCCAGATCAGAAAGCCCACCGCCAGGACGAGAAGAAGGCCGAGCATGCCCAGCTCCAGGCCGCGGCGGCCATAATAGAGGAGCAGGCCAGCCACCACCAGGACGGAGCATCCCACCGCGATCATGCCGCCGCGCGAGAGCGAGTAGAAAACGCCGCCGGCCATGGCCACCGAGGCCGCAGTGAAAAAAATGAAACGCGGGAGAACGTCCTGGCGCCCACCCCGGAGCTGGCGCAGGGAGGCCAGGGAGAGGCAGATCGCCACCGGCAAGATGGTGCCGGCAAAAGCCGCGAAGCTGTTCCGGTTGATGAACGGCCCGAAGAAGAACTTCTTGTCGGTCTCTCGTATCCAGTAAAGCTTGTCGTTGGACCCCAGCTTCTGCAGGATGCCGAACAACGAAACCATGAAGCCGGCGAGCACCATCACGCCCAGGAGGCGCATGCACCGCTTGCGGTTCCCGAAGCGGTCGGCCACCACCACGAACAAGCCGGCGTAGCACAAGAAGATCGCCAGGTTCTCGCGTGTGGCGAACGGGTAGATGCTCAGGGTCCGCCACCCCACGCCCGGTGTCCGGCGGCTCGTTCCGTCTGCCGGCGTCTGGAGCCCGCCCACCAGGGGCCTCCCCCACCCTGACTCGCCTTCGGGATCCTCCCGGGGGACGGGACCGGTCTCCCGCACCGCCTCCGCCCGCACCTGGTCCCCCTTCCCGGAGGCCTGGACCAGGAGCCACGACTCGAGGTCCGCCGCGTCAAACCGCCTTCCTGCGTCGACACCGGGAACGGTCTGCAGATACAGTCCATGCGTCGCGGGAGCGATGCGCCGGATCCAGCCGGGAGGCAACGGAACGAGCTGGACCAGCACCAGGACGGCGAACAGACAGAGACTGCCGATCAGGAGGGTCCTCTCGCGTCTGCCGGGCCGGCCCACCCCGCGGGACGGCCTCCGCGTGCGGGGCCAATCCTCCCAGGCCCAGGCCACGAACACCACCCCGGCCACCACCTGCAACACTCCCACCGCCCAGCGCTCCACTCCCCCGAAGGCCAGGGGGGTGAACAGGAGCAGGAAATAGATCCCGCCCTCGATGATCCGCTGTCTCACCTAGCGGCTCTCCACCTCACCCCTCCGGCCTGCCGGTCATGACCCGGCCGCCCGCGGCGGGGCCTCGCGCTTGAGAACCAGATACCGGATCCCGTACCGGTTCGAGGCCTCGGCCGCCACCTTGTACCCTCCGGGCCCCCGCAAGTAGCGGAGCAGCTCTCCCTGAACGCCGTACCGCAGACGCCAGAGAATGGCGCCATAGGCACGGTATCGCCGCGCGAAATCCTCGAACCGATCCGGGAAGAGCGGCATCCCGATGAATCTCTTGTCCGGGAACCGGAAGGCAAGGCTTTCCGGATGGTAGAAGGAGCTGTTGACCATGTAGTGATCGTCACTCAGAAGGGAAGGCGGCGGAGTGGCCATCTCGAGAGGCGTCATGGGCGCGGGGACGGCATACGCGGCGCCTGAAAGCCCCACTCCCAGCGCCAGGATCCATGCGAGGGAAGAGCCGGCCGGCCCCCATTTTTTCCAGCGTCGGCCCCATTCACTGATCTCCGCGAACCCCATGAAGTATACCGGAAAGAGAGGAAGATAATGGCGAAAAAAGTTCGTCATCGAGGTGGGATCCAGGAAATTGAAGTAAAGCAGAGGGAGGAATCCCGCCAGGATCAGCGGGACGTTTCGCGTGGCCAGAAGACACGCGCCGCCCAGGACCATGAACCCTATGGTGCCCCACGCGACCCGTCCCCGCCGCACCAGCCACTCGGGCACCGGGGCGAGCATTCTGGAAAGCCTGCGGGCGGCTTCCCGGACGGCAGGGTGATCCTGGACGACCAGGGTGGAGAGCAGGTCGTAGTCACGGCTCTCGGTGGCCAGGCCGTCCCAGGTGAACAGATACTCGTGGGTTCGGATGACCCGATCATTGTTCACCCAGATAGCGCCGGCGGGAAGGGCCGCCGCCAGCAGAAAGGCCAGGGCCGCCTTCCGCCGCCCGAGGAGCGGCAGGAAAAGAAAAATGCAAAACACGAAATTGAGCCGGACCATGAGGGAGAGGCCAAACACCAGGCCGGCCGCGGAGGCGCCCAGCAGGGATCTCCCCGCCGTCGACAGGAGAAGAGAGACCACGAGCAGCAAGAGAGCCAGCGGTTCTCCGCCATCGCTGCAGGTGAAGGTGATGACCGGTCCGAAGACCGCCATCATCAGGCCGCCGGCCAGCGCCTGGAGGCGGCTGTGCCGCTGCTTCAGGAGGAACAAGGAGAAGATCGGCACCGCGAGGAGAGAGAGGGCGGCCGAGAACCATTTCAGGGTCGCAGGGGAGCTCACCGCGGCGGCCAGGGTGTACCAGAGCGGCGTATACCAGATGTAGGGCTGAGCGTCGAAGAGGGTGAAGCCACGGCCGGCCTGAAGATTCCGGATCAGCTGGAGATGCCTCCAGGGGTCGAAGCGCGGCAGCGCCATCTGAAACACGAAGATCGCCCTGAGGACCGCCCCCACGGCGGTCACCAGGACCAGGAGCCGAACCGTTCTCCGGTCCCGGATCACCGGCTGCTCCTGTCTTCCCCGGACACCTCCCCCGCCGGGGCCCGGACCACCGCCTGGAGACGCCGGGTGCCCTGGCGCGCCGCCTGCATCCGGCCATCCAGGCGCAAGGCCCGGCGGTAGGCCGCCAGAGCTTCCTCCCTCCGGCCCAGCGCCTCCAGCGCGAGCCCCTGTCCCAGATAGGCGCGGGCGAACTTCTTCTCCAGATGCGCGGCCTTGCGGTACTCGTCCAGCGCGGCCGCATACTCGCCGCGATCGTAGCGGAGCGATCCGGCGTTGGCGTGGGCCGATGCCTCCTGGGCCCGGTGACGCGTGTCGATGGGAACCTGGAACAGGAGCGCCAGCAGGATCACCCCGGCTGCCTGGCCGATCACCGTCCGCCCGCTGTCATGCCGCCACGCTCGCTCCAGAAACGAGGCCGCCAGCAAGATGAGAACGGCCGCGGCGGGCATCCGGTAGCGCGAGGAGACGTAAAACAGCATCGCGCCCGCCAGGTTACAAAGAAGCAGCGTCATCAGGAGAGACATCCCCGGATCCCGCCGGTCCCGGCGTCCGGCCCATCCCATGAGCCCCAGGGCCGCCAGAACTCCGAACGGCAGGGAGACCAGCCACAGGCTGTGGACGTTCTCCCGCTCGAGCCGGAAGATGTATTCGGTGGAGTATTCGCACGACCCGAAGAAGCGCGCCATCTTCTTCGCCTCCAGGGCGAGGTAGTCGGCCGGGTGGCGGAGGATCCAGGAAAGGGCCCGGCCCAGCCAGTAGCGGCCCGTCCCGGCGAGGGTCAGCGGGCGGCCGAGACGGCGCTGGGCCACCTCCCTGGATTCCTCGGCCTGCCGGAACGGATCGCCGGAAAACCCCTCCCGGGCCAGGGAAACGTAGAGGCCCGCGGCGCGGGCGTTGTTGCCCTGGTAGAAGGTGACCGGGCCCTGGGAGGAGATGAGCAGGCCGGGGCTCCATTCCCCCCCGGCCACCAGGACGTTGCGCGCCGCCACCGGCGCCAGGATCGCTCCGAGACCGAGCAAGAAGACCAGCGCCGGCGCCCATCCGCGCCCGGCGCGGCAGAGCATCCAGAGGAGGATTCCCGCGGCCATCAAGAGAGATTCAGGACGCACCAGGGCCAGGAGGCCCAGGAGCACCCCCGGGGCCAGCCAGTCGCGGAGACGGTGCCGCTTCGCCGCGCTCAGCAGGGCGAGGAGCAGCGCGAGGAAAACCGTCAGGCCAAGGGTCGTGTTGAGCAGCTTGGTTTCCATGAACAGGATCGGTCCATATCCCAGCGTCAGGAGGGCAGCCACCATCCCGGCGCGCCGGTTGATGAGGACGCATCCCAGCCGCCAGACCAGGCCCACGTTGACCAGACCCAGAACGGCTTGCAGGAGATAGACCACCACATACCGCGACCCCAGGAGCCGATACACCCCCGCCAGCAGGTACGGATAGAGCGGCGGCAGCGGGTAGGGCGCGGCCCCTCCCCAGAGATCTCCCCCCGCAATGCGCCGGGCCCAGGAGTCATAGACACGGGCATCCAGGAGCATGGTGTCCCAGTAGAGGGAATGGGCCCTGAAATCGAGGAGATAGACCAGGCGGAGGATCGCGCCCAGGGCAAGAAGCAGGACGAGCGGTCGCCGGCGACCGCGGCTGGCTTCGCTTTCTTCCGGCATCACCGGCCAGGACCCTCCTCACTCCGGCGGGATCCGCGACCCCACCCGGCCGCGGCGTTCCAGTATGCCAAGAATAGAAGGCTCGTGCCGGCCGGGGGCGGCACCGCTCCTGGAAAACCGCCAGGCTCCAGGATAGACTGGCATCCGGGCCGGGTCCTCTTCTCCACGCCGGGGGGCCCGAGCCACCGACCAGGGAGAACAGGTGCCGCCCGCCAAGACCCCGCACCGCTTCCGGAGCCCGGCAAGAGCGCGGGTCCACGGAGATATCCAGGACCAGCCCCGAGAGGCTTACAAAGCGGTCTATGACCTGGTCCGGCGGGTCCCGGCGGGACAGGTGATGACCTACGGGCAGATCGCCACCTGGGCCGGGAACCGCCTTTCGCCCCGGGCGGTGGGGTGGGCCTTGCACGGCTGCCCGGAAGATGTCCCCTGGCAGCGGGTCGTCAATGCCTCGGGCGGATGTTCCACCGACCGCCTTCCCGACATCCCCACCGGTCTGCAGCGGGCGTTGCTCGAGGAGGAGGGCGTCGTCTTTCGCCGCAACGGCACCCTCGACCTCGAGGAGTATCGCTGGTCCCCGCCGGCCCCTCCGCGCGGCTCGACCGGCCGCCCGCCCGCTCCCTAGTAGCCGGCGGCCTGGCCATCCTTGCGGGATTCGGAGGCGCCGTAATAGACGCCGTTCTCCAGGTCCACCCGGATGGCCTGGTACCCGCCATAGGGCCCCACGTCGTACCCGACCCGGTGGCCGCGGCGGATGAGCTCGCGAATACTCTCGTAGGGAATGCCGGTCTCCAGAACGACCCGCCCGCCGTCGGTCATGCGCTCACCGGTCGGCTGTGAAGAGCCCTGATGCAGCATGCGCGGCGCGTCGCCGGCCTCCTGCAAGTTCATGTCGAAATCGAGAAGGTTCACCACGATCTGCGCATGCGCCTGGGGCTGGGTGGCGCCCCCCATCACGCCGAAGCTCATGAACGGTTGTCCATCCTTGGTGATGAAGGCGGGGATGATGGTGTGAAAAGGCCGCTTGCCCGGCGCGTAGGTGTTGGCGCGCCCTTCCCGCAGATCGAACAGCTCGCCCCGGTCCTGGAAGATGAAGCCCAGTCCGTCGGGAGACAGCCCGGAGCCCATGCCCCGGTAGTTGCTCTGGATCAACGACACCATGGTGCCCTCCCGGTCGGCGACCGTGAGATAAATGGTGTCTCCCTCATCCGGGGCCGGGTCTCCCGGCGGCACCACCCGGGCGGCCCGCAACGGATCGATCCGCCGGCGGCGTTTTGCAGCATACGCCTTGGAGATCAGCGCGCGGACCGGAATCGTCTCGAAATCAGGGTCCGCGTAGAAGCGCGCTCGATCCTCGAAGGCCAGTTTTTTCGCCTCGATGAAGGTGTGAATGTAGTCGGCGCTGCCGAAGCCCATGCCGCGGATGTCGTACCCCTCCAGGATGTTGAGGATCTCCAGGGCGGCAATTCCCTGGCCGTTGGGCGGCAACTCCCAGATATCGTAGCCACGGTACCGGGTGGAGACCGGCTCCACCCACTCGGAGTGATGCGCCGCCAGGTCCGCATAGCGGAGGTAACCCCCCTCCCGCTTCATGAAGGCGTCCATGATGTGGGCCAGCTCTCCCCGGTAAAAGACATCTCTTCCTTCGCGGGCGAGGCGCTCGTAGGTACGGGCCAGCTTCGGGTTCCGGAAGATCTCGCCCTTCCGCGGCGCGCGGCCGCCGGGCATGAACGTTTCCCGGAATCCAGCCCACGGTTGGAGCAGCGGGACGCTGATCTGCCAGTAATGGGTGATCAGCTCGGAGACCGGGAACCCCTCCCGCGCGTAACGGATGGCCGGCGCCAGGATCTCGGCCATGGGGAGACGCCCGAACCGTTTGTGGAGCTCGAACCAGCCGTCCACCGCCCCCGGCACGGAGACGGGCAACGGCCCGCGGGGCGGAATCCGCGTCAGGCCCAGCTCCTTGAAGGTTGCCAGGGTGAGCCCCCGGGGGGATCGGCCGCTCCCGTTGAGACCGTAGAGACGGTGAGTCTTCGCGTCCCAGACCAGGGCAAACAGATCCCCGCCGATGCCGGATCCGGTGGGCTCCATGAGACCCAGGGCGGCGTTGGCGGCAATCGCCGCATCCACCGCCGTGCCGCCCATCTTGAGGATCTCCACCGCCACCTGGGTCGCCAGAGGCTGGCTGGTGGCAGCCATGCCGTGCGGGGCGATCACCTCCGAGCGCGTCGCGAATGTCTTGCCCGTGATCCGGTCCTGGGCGCGGGCCGGCAGGCCCGCTACGGCCAGGATCAGCACCAGCCCCATCATTCTTCTCATGACCCGACCCTCCTCGTCGAAAGCGACGCCCGATCGGCGAGCAGTGTACCATTGGCCTTCGATTGCCTTGACGCAGGAAACGACCGGCGGTTCAGGTGACTCCCGCCGTCCCCTGGTCGCCTCAGGCCGCGGCCAGTTCTTTTCACGGAGGCCTCCATGCGACCTGGCGCCCTGGGCCTGGTGCTCCTCTTGCTCGACGCGTCCTCCGGCAGCCGCCACGCCGTCCGACGCCCTCCCGGAACCTGGCGCCGGCGGCGGCCCGGCCGGATCGATTTCTGAACCGTGGCAGGAGGCTGGACAGAGCATCTCCTGCTCTTCAGTGCCGGCTGCGTGGCGGGCGTGATCAACGTGATCGCCGGCGGCGGCTCCTTTCTCACCATTCCCCTGCTCATCTTTCTCGGCCTGCCCCCGACCACGGCCAATTACACCAACCGGATCTGTATCCTCTTTCAGAATGTCGGCGCCGTGTGGACCTTCAACCGGCACGGCGTCCTGGACTGGCGCTTTTTCCGCCGGGCGGCGGTGCCGGCGACCCTGGGATCTCTGCTGGGAGCCTGGGGAGCCCTTTCCATCAGCGACCGGGCCTTCCAGCATCTCCTGGTGGGTCTCATGGTGGCCGTCACCCTCGGGACCCTCTGGAAGCCCGCGCACCGGCGCCGTCCCGCCTCGCCGGTGGAGCACCGCCCGCTCGTGGTGTCCGCCGTCTTCTTCGCTGCGGGGGTCTACGGTGGCTTCATCCAGGCTGGCGTCGGTTTCCTGCTGCTGGCGGCCACGACCCTGGCAGGCCTCGACCTGGTGCGGGGCAACGCCGTCAAGGTTCTGTCCGCGCTCACCTTCACCGGCCTCTCCCTGGCCCTCTTTGCCTGGCGCGCGCACGTGGTGTGGCCGGCGGGCATCAGCCTGGGGCTGGGCACCCTAGTCGGCGGCCAGGCGGGAGTGCACCTGACCGTCCTCCGGGGCCATGCCTGGACCCGCCGCGTGGTGAGCGCCACCGTCATCCTCTGCGCGGTGGCTTTATGGATGCGCGGCTGAGCCGGTATCATGCCGGTCGTGCCGCCTGTGATCCAGGATGAGAATGGCCGCGCCGGCGGTCCGGATTTCCGTTCGGATACCGTGACCCTGCCGACCCCCCTCATGCGCGACGCCATGGCCGCTGCCGAGGTCGGGGATGACGTTTTCGGCGAGGACCCCACCGTCAACGAGCTGGAGAGCCGCGCGGCCAGCCGGCTCGGCAAGGAGGCCGGCCTGTTCGTCCTCAGCGGGACCATGGGGAACCTGGCCGCCATCCTCACCCACGCCCGCCGGGGAGACGAGGCGATCGCCGGTGACGACTCCCATATCTTTCTCTGGGAGGCGGGCGGCCTGGCCAGCGTCGGGGGCGTCGTGCCCTGTCCCCTCCCCACGGATGAGCCGGGCCGGATGGACCTTGCCAGCATCGAGGCCAAGGTTCGCCCCGACGATCCCCACCTGCCCCGGAGCCGGCTCATCCTGGTGGAAAACACCTATGGCGCGCGAAACGGCTCGCCTCTCCCGCCCGACTACTTCGACGCCATTGCCGCCCTCGCCTCACGCCACGGCCTGGCCACCCACATGGACGGCGCCCGGCTGTTCAACGCCGCCGTGGCGCTGGAAGTCGAGGCGTCCCGCCTGGTCCGTCATATCGACTCGGTGAGCGTTTGCCTCAGCAAGGGGCTTGGCGCGCCGATCGGCTCGGTGCTCTGCGGCCGGCGCGCGTTCATCGCCGCGGCCCGGCGGGTCCGCAAGGCCCTGGGCGGCGGCATGCGCCAGGCGGGGATCGTGGCAGCGGCCGGTCTGGTGGCCTTGGACACCATGATCGAGCGCCTGGCGGACGATCACGCCCACGCCCGGAGCCTGGCTCTCGGCCTGGCCGCCCTGCCGGGGCTGCGTCTCCATCCGGCGGAGGTGCGCACCAACATCATCTTTTTCGACCTGGAGGATACCGTTCCGTTCACCGCGGCGGATCTAGCCCGGCGCCTGGAGGCCGGCACCGGCGTCCGGGTGGGCGTGGAGGGCCCGCGCACCCTGCGCGCCGTCACGCATCACGGTCTCGGCCTCCCGGAGGTCGATGCCCTCCTGGACGGCCTGCGCCGGCTCCTCCCGTCCTAGACCATACGGGCCCACCCCGGCGCCGGCTTCTTTCCGCCACGGGTAACTCAGGGCCGCTTCCAGCGCGGCGTCCCGTCCGGCGCGATAGTCGGTGATCGACACGGGCACCGCAACATCGGGCGCCAGCCAGGGTCTCGATCCTTTCTTCTTCGCGCCATCGTGCTGCCAGTAAATGGACGAGTAGCTGAAACGGATCCCGGAGCGAGGCAGGCGGTCCACGTTGCTCTCGCCGTACTGGTCCGGCTTGGAGCGCACCGGCTCGCCGATGAAGACGGCCCGCGTGGCCCGCTCCAGATCCAGGGCACAGCTTGCGGCCGCGGAAAAGGTGCCGCGCCCGATGAGAACCAGGAGACGGCCCTTCTTCCGCCCCACGGGCCGCCGCGCCAGCCCCTGGACCAGCGGGCGGTTCAAGCTCTCGTTCCCCCCTCCGTTCCAGCGCAGGTCGAGGACCACTTTCTCCACCGGGTGGGCATCCAGGACCCTGAAGAACCGCCTGCAGAAGTGGGAGAACCTTTCTTCCTTGCTGTTCCGCGCCCGGTTGTATTGCAGGTAGAGTACCCGGGAATCATCCAGTGATTCGAACCAGTAGGAGACGTCCGGGTGGCGGGCCGAGAGCAGCTTGGGAAGGTGGTTCCGCTGCCTCGGGGTGACAAACTGCATCGCCGTCCCCACCGGAACCGGCTCGGGCCGCAGGATGAACGGCGCATGGCCCGGTTGCTCCAGCAGGTAGCCCCCCTCGCCCGGATCCGCGACGAGCCCCACGGCATGCAGGATGTCCGGGGAGGTCAGATAGATGGGAGCGAACATCTTCTGGCTCATCTCGTTGTCTCCGGAGATGAGCGGCCTGACCGCCTCCAGCGCCGCCTGGGCGTCCTGCTCACCCACCTTGAGAACCCGCGCTCCCACCGCCCCGGCGTAAGAAGCGACCGCGGAGTGAACATAAAGGCCTTCATCGAACAGGTAGAGACGGATGGGGTAGATACGGAACCCGGTTTCCGGCTGGAGAAGGTACAGGTTGGTGTGCCCATCCCCCACCAGGGCAAAGAGACGGGCGAAGCCGGCCAGGATCTGATCGTCGGCGAGCGTCGGGATCTGGGCGCGCAGCTTGCGGGCTTCCTGGTCGAACCGGTCCGGCGTGATCGAATGAAACAGATTCAAGTGCTTGCTGGGGAGGCGGTCGACCAGATCGTCCAGGTCTCCCCGCCATTCTTCCGCCCGCTGGGTCGGGAGAACAACGGCGGCGGGCTCCATGGAGAGCAGTCCCAGCGCCAACCAGACGGCCGCCGAGCCGATCCGCAAGACCCTCATTCCGTTCCACCAGGCGGGGACGGCGCACCGGCGCGCGGTTCCCTACAGAGCCGCCCGGCGGACCGCGCGATCCCCACCAGGGACGAGCGGAGCGCCTGCGCCGCTCCCCCGCCGGGCCGATCACCGGGCACCATGTCGAAGCAGGACGGCACCTGGTCATCCCGGCGGGCATGCCGGGAATTCACATCCAGGTAGATCTCCTCCAGGCGAACAACATCCCCTTCCCCGGCAGGAGGCACCAGCCGCAACACCACCGACCGCACGCGCTCCCGGTAGTTGTCGAAATCCCACATTCCCTGCTGGTAGAGCCAGTTCTGGTAGCGCCGTCGCGGCCCCATGGCAGGCACCCGGTATTCCAGATGCTCGAGGCGGAATGCCGGCTCCTCCGAGGCATCATCCCCCCAGCGGCCGAGCATCCAGCGCACGGTTTCGAGCCCCACGGGCCGCTCGGGAACTCGATCGCGCGGCGGCCCGCCCGCCACCGGCTCGGGAAGAATCACCCGGTAGAAACCGACCACGTCCCGATCCGGATCGTAGGCCGGGCTCAGGAGCGCCAGCGAACGGACCTGCACCGGCGGGGGGAACCATGCCGCCAGTTGCGGCCACTGATCCTCGATCAGAACCGCCGTCTGCCGGTCCTCTTCCTTCAACCGGGCCACGTACCGAATCCAGGCGTTGGCGGCCTTCCGCTCCAGCGCTTCCGCCAGCTGCCGCGCGGAGATGTCCCCGAGCCACTCGGCGAGGATCTCCTGCGCCTCTCCTGCCACGGGGAGGCGGTCCACCAGCCGGGCATGAATGAAGGCCCGCGTGTCCGCCGACAGCGGCTGGTCGCGCACCAGGTCCTCGAGCAGGACATCGGCCCGGGCGCTGCGAAGCACTTCCAGCCGTGTGTTGGCCCACTCCTTGTAGCCTGGAAAGCCGTGGAGCAGCTCGCCCAGCTGGGAACGGATGCGAAAGAAGGTCCCCCCCTGGACCAGGCCCGGCGGGCGTTCCTCCACAAACAGCGACAGGATCACGTCCTCCGGCGCCCAGATCCCCCCACGAATCCGCTCGAACGGCGGCACGGGGATCTCGATCGACCGGGTCGCGGTGACGGCCTTCCTGTTTTCCCTGGGGATCAGCCGCCCCGTGGCGGCGGAGTCCTGCAGATCGTAGAGAAACCCCGGCAGGCGCACCAGATCCCTCACCTCGGCCTGGATGGCATCCCGCTTCACCCTGAGACCGGTCAAGGCGGGCGGGGCCTGGGGGGGAACCATCTCCACCCACCGGGTCTTGGGACCGGCCGACGCCACCCGGCACTCACTGTCCGGGGCACTCTTCACGCTGACCTTCCGCCAGCGCGACTTCCGGTCTGCCTGGGAATCGCTGGCGCCCGGCCCGGCCGGCCCGGTCTTGAAGACCACGTACCCTTCCCGGTCCAGCCGTTCCCGGATCCTCCGGAACGACTGGGCAAGGTCATGGGAGGGATCCGCCTGGAACATCTGGCCTCCGGTCCGCCGGGCCAGCGTTTCCAGGTGGTTGCGCGGCGCCACCCTCTTGCCGAAGCGCCGGGATAAGGGTGGGCAAAGGGTCCGGTGTCCCGCGACAACGGGGAGAATGACCAGGTTCTCCAGGCGCGCCGCGCGGTGGAGAACCTCCTCGAAAGGATGGATGCTGCTGACATCGCAGCCGTCCGTGAGCAACACCACCACCTTCCGCTCCCGGCGCCCTTCCAGGTACCGGGTGATGGTGTTCAGGCTGTCCCAGAGGGACGTGGATCGAGACAGCGGAAGCGGCCCGAGAGTCCTTGTTCCTAGAGAGTCCTTGTTCCGGGCCAGGGGATGCCGGAGCCAGAGCACTTCCCCGAACGAGGCCAGCATCACCTGGTCCTCCCGGGGAAGCTCCCGGACATAGACCCGG
>JBHHYE010000047.1:0-16815 GCA_046757405.1 Acidobacteriota bacterium
GGGTCCTGTGGAAACCTGCCGACGTGGCAGGGGAAAGTAGGATCTACCAATGCGCTCTTGCGTCCCCCTGGCTGTCCCGCCGGAAACTGTCACCTTACGAGGACAGCCCCCAACCCCGTGTCCTCGCCGTCAAACCCTTTCTGGAGCCCTCTCCTCACCTCCCGGCTACCCACATCCATTCCAAGAGAGCCAAAAAAGATGAGGATGCCCTCACCATGGACCCGGAAATCCCCGGAACTCTCATTCTCCAGATTCTCGGAGGACTCGGGCTGGCCGCCGCGGCCGGCCTGCGCGCTTTCCTGCCGCCCCTGGTGGCGGGCCTCCTGGGCCGGCTAGACCTGGTTCACCTGCGCCCTGAGCTGGAATGGTTGCAATCGACCCCGGCCCTGGCCGTCCTGGGAGCGGCCGTCCTCTTCGAGGTGCTCGGCGACAAGATTCCGCTCCTGGATCACGCCCTGGACCTGCTGGGAACCGTGCTGAAGCCGGCTTCGGGAGCCCTGGCTCTGGCGGCGCCTCTGGTCGAGCCTTCGCCCATGGTGGCCGCGGTGACGGCTCTGGCGCTCGGCGGCACCGTGGCCGGCGCCGTTCACGTCGCGAAATCCGGGCTGCGTCTGGCCTCCACGGGCACCACCGGCGGACTGGCCAACCCGATCCTGTCACTGGGGGAGGATATCCTGTCCCTGGGCGGCGCCCTGGTGGCGCTTCTCTCTCCACTCCTGGTCCTCGTGGTTCTGGTCCTGGTCCTGCTCCTCCTGCGGCGGGTGATCGGACGGATGCGCTCCGGGACACGGCCAGGCGAGACCTGATAAAGGAGGAAGCTTGTTCCACCAACCTGATACCAGGAGGAGGTGTGATGTGAACGCCATATCCGTGGACCGCATCAGCAAGCGGTTCGAGGCGCATGTTGCCGTGGACGGGATTTCCTTCGCGGTTCCCCGGGGAACCATCTACGGCCTGCTGGGTCCGAATGGCGCCGGGAAAACCACCACCCTGCGCATGATCCTGGGGGTTCTGCGGCCGGATTCCGGGACCATCCGCATTCTCGGCCAGGATTCCAACACCGCGGTGATCGACCGGGTGGGCTACCTCCCGGAAGAACGCGGCCTGTACGGCAAGATGAAGGTCATGGATCACCTGGTCTTCCTGGCCGAGATCAAGGGAGTGCCCCGCCGGAAGGCCATCTCCATGATTGACCACTGGCTGGACCGTGTCGGTCTGTCCGAGTGGAAGAACCACAAGGTGCAAGAGCTGTCCAAGGGGATGCAGCAAAAAGTCCAGTTCGTGGGCACGGCCATCCACAAACCAGACGTCCTGATCCTGGACGAGCCGTTCTCGGGGCTGGATCCGGTCAACACCAACCTTCTCAAGGACCTGGTCCTGGAGCAGAACCGCAACGGGACCACGGTGATCTTCTCCACTCACATCATGGAGCAAGTCGAGCGCCTGTGTTCGGCCATCTGCCTGATCGACCGGGGCCGGATCATGGTGGAGGGGCCTCTCGCCCGGGTGAAACAGCGCCACGGCATCCACAGCGTCGTGCTCTCTTTCCAGGGCGATGGCACTTTTCTACACGATCTCCCCGAGATCGGACAGTTGAACCTGCACGGGAACTACGCCGAGATGCGAATGCGGGATGACGCCGACCCGGGGGCCGTGCTGGCCGCCGCGGTGGGGCGGGTTCGCGTGCGGCGGTTCGAGATCGTGGAGCCCACTCTCAACAGCATCTTCCTCGACCTGGTCGGAAAAGGGCCGGGGGAAGACAAGCCGGCCGGCGGAACGGACCCTGCCGCTGCCGCGGTTGGTGGAGGAGAAGCCGATGCTTAAGCTCTGGGCGGTCCTGAAACGCGAGTACCTGAGCCGCGTCAAGAAGCGCTCGTTCGTGATCCTGACCCTGTTGGGCCCTTTGCTCCTGCTGGGGGTGTATTCCCTGCCGGTGCTGTTTCTGTCCCTGAGCGGTACGGACCGGACGCTGGCGGTGGTCGATCTGGGGGGAGAGATTCTCCCCGCCTTCAAGAACAGCCTGGCGCGGGAGCACCGGCTCATCGGGGAGACTTCTCCAGTCAGCGGTCTGGAAGATTCCGCCGCCGACCGGGGGCGCCGCCGGAGTTTCCAGCTTCTCCGGACGCGTTTCCGGGTCATCGACGCGCGCCAGCCCGGCGACACCGTGGAAAGCGCCCGCCAGCGCCTCAACGCCGATCTGGGTGCCAAGACCATCGACGCCTACTTCATCATCGGCCCGGATCCAGACGCAGAGAACGCCCTGCTCTACGGTTCACGCACGTCGGGCGAGGTGCCGGGGGCCGTGGAGAGGGCCCTGCGTGAGCCCGCCCTCAAGAGCCGCTCGCAACACATGGGTCTCGACCTGGATGCCGACGCGATCGTGGCTCTGGCGCGGCCCCTCGCCATCACACCGATCCGTGTGGGAAAAAATGGCCGAGAGGTCTCCACCGGCGAGGGCCAGCAAAAGGTGGTGCTGGCCGTGGTCTGGGTGATGGCCTTCCTGTTCTACGTCACCTTCCTGCTCTGGGGAAGCACGATCCTGCGCGGTATCGTGGAAGAGAAGAGTTCGCGGGTCATGGAGTTGCTCCTTTCCTCGATGAACTCCACCCAGTTCATGGTGGGCAAGGTGGCCGGGATCGGACTGGTCGCCCTGACTCAGATCGCCGTCTGGGCCGCATGTGGGCTGGCCATGACCCTCTGGGGAGGGGCCTCCGTCCCCCAGATCGCCGATCTGGCCGCCGCCATCAACCCCTTCCTCTTCGGGTGGTTCATCCTCCTCTACCTGCTCGGCTTCGCCATGTACTCGGTTCTCTACGCCGCGGTCGGGTCGACGGTGACCAGCACCCAGGAGTCGGAGCAGGCGGCCATTCCCGTGACCTTCCTGATCGTGGCCGCCTTCTTCTCCATGATCGCCGTTCAGCAGGCTCCTGACTCCACTTTCTCTCTGGTCGCTTCCGTGTTTCCCTTGACCGCTCCCCTGGCCATGCTCATGCGCCTGGGAATCAGCGATCCGCCGGCGTGGGAGATCGGTCTGTCCCTGCTGGCGCAGGGGCTGGCCATTGCCGGTCTGGCCTGGCTGGCAGCACGCATCTTCCGCGTCGGAACCCTCATGTACGGAAAACGGGCCACCATCCCGGAGATATGGAAATGGATCCGCACCGCCTGATCCTCCGGGGAGCGGTTCGCTCCCCGGAAGCTGTTGCTCCCCTTCCGCCGGGGACCTAGATTCCTCCCTGGAGAGAAGGTCGGCTGCCGGGCCGACCCGGCAGAGGAGGACTGTGCGATCCTGCGGGACCCAGCCCCGAATCCGCGCTGGCGCCCTGGTGCGGCGACTGGCGGCGGCGCTCGCCGTTTTTCTGGCCGGTCTCGGCCTTCCTGGAGCCGCGCCCGGTTCGCGGGGAACCGGGACATACCTGTACCGGGTCGATCTGACCGGAGACGCCGTGGCGGTGACGGCGCGCCTACCGGTCCGCGAGAGCAAGGATTTCGCCTTCCTCGTCGCACCCGGCGGTCACACCCCGGAACATCTGCGCGTCCGAGACGCCCAGGGCGAACGGGAGGTGACGCTGGACGACCCGGAAGGGATGGTCTTTCGTGTCGACGGCCTGCAGGCCGGCCTCCTGGAAGCCACGTACCAGATCCCCCTGGGGGGCGATTGCACGACCGGTTTCTGCCGGGATAGTGCCGGGATTCTACTGCGGGCGGCTGACATCCTCATCTACCCTGTCGGCATCGATCCTCGCCTGGAGACTCCCTGCCAGATCGACTTCACGATCCCGGCACGCTGGAAACTGATCACTCCCGACGGTCTCAACGATGGCACGATTCATGCCGGAAGCCTGGCGAAGCTGGGGGCCACCACCCTGAATGCCGGAGACCTGACCGTGACCCGGATGGAGGAAGGCCCGCTCCTGATGACCCAGACCACGGGATGGGAGACCGGGCCAGGCGCCGTCCAGACCGTTCTGGGCGCCTATCTCCAGGAGCAGGAACGCCTGCTGGGCGAAGCAGCCGGGCAAGGGCCGGGTCAGGCGATCCGGGTTGTCCCGGTGCCGGAGACCGGGGTCGCGGAGATCACGGCCTTGCCCCCGGACCTCCTTCTGCTCCGCCTTTCCGGCGGCCTGGACCGGCGCCAGCTGGCCGCCCTCCTGGTCAAACCGTTCTCCAGGCTTTTTCAGCAGCGCATGGAAGAGGATCTGGCAAGCGCCCGCAGCACCGCCACGCTCTGGTGGCGCCGTGGGTTCACCCGTTATGCCACCCTCCTCACTGGTCTCCGCTCCGGCGCCGTTCCGGAAGAGCGCTTCCTGGCCCGCCTGCTGGACGCGTGGCTCAACCTTTCGTCCCGCTCTCCCCTGGCCGGCCGCACCTCGCTGGCAGCTGCCGGGGCGCTGGATAGCGAGGTGGCGCGGGAGTTCACCGCGGATGGCGGGCTCCTGGCCTGCTTCATGCTCGACCTCAGGATCCGGCGCCGCACCGCAAACAGCTCGGGGATCGGCGCCCTCCTAGCGGCCACCCGGGGGTCGACGGTGGACAACCAGCTGCTCCGGAGGGAAGCCTCGCGCCTGGGAGGAGACGATCTCGGCAACCGGCTGGGCCTCTGGCTCTACCGGCCCGCTGTCCCTCCTCTGGCCGATGAGCTTCCCCTGGCGGGACTGGAGCTGGCGGACGCCGGAACGGGGGAGCCGTTCATCGGCCTGGCGCTCCAGGAAAACGTCCCGGTCATTTCCCGCGTCTTCGAGAGCGGGCCGGCCCGCGCGCGCGGCCTGCGCCCCGGCGACCGGATCATCGCCGTGAACGGGAAGCCGGTCACCCGCTCGGCCCAGGTCGACGAGGATCTGGCCCGGCGCTCTCCCGGCGAGTCCGTGGAGGTCACGGTCCGCACAGCGAACGGCCAGATGTATCAAGCCGTCCTGGATGTCTGGGAGCGGGTTCAGCCGGTCCTGCGCCATGCGCCCGACGCGCCATTGGCGGCCATCAACGCCTGGAACCGCTTGGCCCGCGGCGACGCCTCTGCCTTCGTCAACTAGGGGGCGCCTGCTTCACCCGCGCCTCGAGACGCCGGATCACTTCGCGGGCACGCTCTGCCTCCGGTTGGTCCGGGTCGGCTTCGAGGGAGCGGCGCATCTCCTGGAGCGCCAGGTCCGGCCGGTTCAGCAGGCCCAGGTAAACGCCAGCCAGCCCGGTGTGGCCGAGCCCCTGATAGCGGCGGGCCGGCACCCGCAACACCTGATGGAAAGCGTCCAGCGCCTCCCGGGCGCGACCGTTGCTGATGGCGGCATCGCCGCGATCCGCGTGGTAGCGGGCGAAGGCCGCCTGAAACGGCGCCACATCCTGCGTGACCGGCCGGTCCGGGTTGGCCATCCACCCGAGGAACAGAATGGCCACGGCCACGCGGGAGCGGACCGCCCACGTGCCAGCCCCTTTCAGAAGGGTGGTGCCGTTTCTCAATGTCGCGGCCGCCACCACTCCAAAAAAGATGAGCGCCGGCATCCACACCAGCCTGTGGCGCCCGACGACGAAGAACGCGGCCACGTTCAGAGGGTACAGCACGCCCATCGCATGAAGAGGCAGCCACTCCCGCCATCTTCCACGGCTGGCCAGCAAACCAACCAGCGCAAAGGGCACCGCGAATCCGAAGGCTGGCAACGGGCCGGCGAGCACCGGAGAGTCTTCCTTGAGCAGTTCATAGTCGGTCGCGTCGGGCAGCTCCCGGGCCTCCAGGAAAAGGCGGATCTTTTGGGCGTACAGGATCCAGAATCCCCGGGTTGCCGGTGAACGGCGCACCCCGGGATGCTCCACGCGGGTTCCGTTGGAGCCCATGGAGTTTCCCAGAGCCCATCCCTCGGAGCCGGCATCGGAGATGAGGACAAACCGTCCTTCCCCCACCACATTCCGCAGCGTACAGGGAACGATGGCCAGGCCCATGCCACACACCAGGAGACCACTCGCCACCAGGGCGGCCCTCCAGCTGCATTCGATGTGCCGCCGAACCCTCCACCCTGCCCAGGCGGCGGTGACGCCGGCCACGAGCGCCACCAGGGGCCAGGCCGCCACCGCTGCCCCCCAGACCACACCGGTGCCGATCCAGGCCAGCCACCGGGCCTCCTTCCTCTCCTCCAGGCGCGGTCCGAAGGTGTTCAGGGAGACGAAGAGTGCGGCGGTGGCCAGAAAGGTCGCCAGCGGCTCGCGGAGGAGGAATGATCCATAGAAGATGGAGGGAGCGTAGAAAGCCGCCGCCAGCGCGGCCACCCATCCCCAGGTCGGGGAGATCAGGCGGCGGGCCAGAAGACCGATCAAGGCGCAGGTGAGAGCGCCCAGAAGAGCCTGCACCCGCGCAACACCGAACACACTGCGGCCTCCCATGATCCAGTAAATCCCGGCCACGAAATAAGGATAGACAGGTGAGTGAAAAGGAGAGCCATGATCGGTCCACCAGGGATCCCCATGAACAATCTGCATGCCCCACAGATCCACCCGGCCGGGCTCCATGGGAGATGCGGGAGTGTTCCAGGGAGCGGGATCGAAAAAAGGGGTCGCCGTCGAGAAGCTCGCCAGGTGAACCAGCCGCACGGCCAGGGCCAACCCTGCCACCGTCAGAAAAAAGGCCCGGGAAGAAGCGTGAAGGGTGGCGCCGGATGCGGCTCGTGCCATCACCTGCACTGGGCACAGGGGCAAGAAGCCCGCAACTGATCGTAGGCGTAAATGCCCGTGGAATGTCCGTCCGTCCAGACAAAGGACAGGGCATACTGGCCCACCCGGCGGACCGCCTTGACCCCGAGATTCGCCGGGATCGACTCCGGCGCCACCCGGACCTCGTGGGTCCATTCATCCACACAGACGGCACAGGGGCAGCGGGCACGCAGATCGCGCGCGCGGTAACTGCTCACGTGGCCGTCCTGCCAGACCACCTGGATGGTTCCCACGGCAGTCACCTCCACCGAGCGGGGAGTTGGCATGGGACGCAAGCCGCTCATCCGGCCTGCCTGGCCCGCGCTGCCGGTCGCGGGGAGCGGGCTTGCACCGAAACCCTGCGCGCCAGGATGCGCTTCAAGAACGCCCCGGTGTGGCTTGAGCTCGCCAGCGCCACCTGCTCCGGGGAGCCGCAGGCCATCACGCGCCCTCCGGCCTCTCCCCCCTCGGGACCCAGGTCGATGATGTGATCGGCGCACTTGATCACGTCGAGATTGTGCTCGATGACAATGACCGTGTTTCCCTCGTCCACCAGCCGGCCGAGCACCAGCAGAAGCTTCTTGACATCCTCGAAGTGCAGGCCGGTGGTGGGTTCGTCGAGAACGTAGACGGTACGGCCCGTCGAGCGTTTGGAGAGTTCCTTGGCCAGCTTGATCCGTTGGGCTTCGCCGCCGGAAAGCGTGGTCGCCTGCTGGCCAAGACGGATATAGCCCAGTCCCACATCATCCAGGGTTTGGAGCTTACCGCGCACCGCGGGAATGCTCTCGAAAAAGGAAAGAGCGTTCTCCACCGTCATGTCCAGCACATCGGCAATGGTCTTACCCTTGTAATGAATCTCCAGGGTCTCCCGGTTGTACCGCTTGCTCTTGCAAGCGTCGCATGTCACGTAGACATCCGGCAGGAAATGCATTTCGATCTTGATCAGGCCATCCCCCTCACACGCTTCACACCGTCCGCCCCTGACGTTGAACGAGAACCGTCCCGGCTTGTAGCCGCGCATGCGGGAATCAGGCGTCCGCGAAAACAGCTCGCGAATGGGAGTGAAGAGGCCGATGTAGGTCCCCGGATTCGAGCGCGGCGTGCGCCCGATAGGCGACTGATCAATGGCAATGACCTTGTCCACGGCGGTGATGCCGTCGATTCTCTGGTGCCTTCCGGGAACCACGGGCGAATGGTAGATGCGGCGGGTCAGGGCCTTGTACAGGACCTCGTTGACCAGGGTGCTCTTGCCCGATCCTGATACGCCGGTGACACATGTGAACACGCCCAGGGGAAACCGGACATCGATGGCCTTGAGATTGTGCGCGGCCGCCCGGCGGACTGTCAGGCTGCGGCCGCTTCCCTTGCGGCGCGCGCCGGGAGTGGGGATGGACAGGCGCCCCGAGAGGTAGCCGCCGGTCAGCGATTCCGGATGGGATTCCACCTGGGCCGGGGGCCCTGCCACGACCACCTCGCCACCGTGTTCCCCGGCGCCCGGCCCCAGATCGACCACATAATCGGCGCGACGAATGGTCTCCTCGTCGTGCTCCACCACGATGACCGTGTTCCCCAGGTCACGCATCTGGCAGAGCGTTCGCAGCAGCCGGCGGTTGTCACGCTGGTGCAGGCCGATGGACGGTTCATCCAGCACGTAGAGAACTCCCGTCAACTGGCTCCCGATCTGCGTGGCCAGGCGGATCCGCTGCCCTTCGCCTCCCGAGAGGGTCGCGGCCGATCGAGACAGGGAAAGGTAGCCGAGCCCCACGTTGAGCAAAAAACCCAGGCGAGCCTCGATCTCCTTCAGGACCTGCCGGGCGATGGTGCGCTGGGTGGCCGAGAGCTCGAGCGAACCGAAGGCCGCCGCGGCCGCCTCGATGGACAGCCGGCTGTAGTGGGCTACGTTGTGGCCGCCCACGGTGACCGCCAGCGATTCGGGGCGCAACCGGTCTCCGCGGCAGCCGGTGCACGGATGCAAGGACATGAGCCTCTCGATCTCGCGGCGGTAGCGCGACGCCGAGGCGCGCCTGGACCGGCGCACGATCCAGGGAATGATGCCCTCATAAGCGCTTCTGAACGAGTACCGGCTGGACCGCCCTTTCCAGAGGAACGAGTAGGTCCGTGTTCCCGAGCCGTGAAGAAGGAGGCGGCGGGTGGCCGTGGAGAGCTGTTTCCACGGGACATCGGTGCGAAACCGGTGGGCCTTCTGGAGGCCGGCCAGGTAAACGCTGAAAAACGACCTGCGGATTCCCGGAACCTGGATGGCGCCCTCCTCGATGCTGAGACCGGGGTCCGGGACAATCTTCTCCGGATCCAGCTCGCGGCGGACTCCCAGCCCGTCACATTTCTGGCAGGCGCCATAGGGAGAGTTGAAGGAGAACATGCGCGGGGACATCTCCGAAACCGAGGTGCCGCACTCCACGCAGGCCAGCCGGTCCGAGAGGAGAATCTCTCCGGTCTTCTTCCCCGGCCCCCCGAACAGGACGCGCACCAGACCGTCGCTCAGGCCAATGGCCATCTCCACGGCCTCGGTGAGACGCTGGCGCGCACCCTTGCGGACCACCAGGCGATCGACCACGATGTCCAGGTCGTGCTTCTTGTGCTTGTCCAGCCGGGGCGGATCGACCAGCTCCGTCATGCGGCCGTCCACCCGCCCGCGGAGAAAGCCCTTGCGCGCCATTTCCAGCATTTGCCGCCGGCACTCTCCCTTGCGGCCCCGGATCAAGGGAGCGAGAACGGTCAGCCGGCTCTCAGCCGGGTAGGCCAGAAGGTGGTCCGTGATCTGCTGCACGGTTTGCGCGGCGATGGGACGGCCGCACACATGGCAGTGGGGCTCCCCGATGCGGGCAAACAGGACTCTGAGGTAATCGTGAATCTCGGTGACCGTTCCCACGGTGGAACGCGGGTTGCGAGACGTGGTCCTCTGCTCGATGGAGATGGCCGGTGAAAGGCCCTCGATGAGCTCCACATCCGGCTTCTCCATGAGTTCGAGGAACTGGCGGGCGTAGGCGGAAAGAGATTCCACGTATCGCCGCTGCCCCTCGGCGTAGATCGTGTCGAAAGCCAGCGAGGACTTGCCAGATCCCGAAAGGCCGGTGAAGACAATCAGCCGATCACGCGGCAGCACCAGATCGATCCGCTTGAGGTTGTGCTCGGCCGCGCCCTTGATCCGGATCTCTTCCAGCGACACTCAGTATCCTCGAACCACCGGCAGGAAGAGATGATCCAATCACGGCTCGCCGGCAGCGTCAAATCGGCCGTCCCGCTCCTAAAGCGACTTGTAGACCGTCTCCAGCCAGCGATCCGTGTTGATGAACCCGCTCCCCCATTCATCCCACTCCTGGGGTAGGCCTTCCTTCTTGATGGCCTCCAGGTCCTCCCCCGCCTCCTTGCGGCGGCTGACAATGGCCGTCGTTTCCATCAGCATCCGGTGAAAAGCCTCGAGATCTTTCACCGTGCTCAACGGTCCGTGGCCGGGAATGATCTTGGCGTCGGCAGGGATGCGGTCGAGAACAGCTTGCACATCCCGGGTCATCCCCAGGACGTTGCCTCCGGCGCTCAGGTCGACAAACGGAAAGCGTCCGGCAAAGAAATCGTCTCCCATGTGGACCACATTCGATCCGGTGAAGAAGACGACGCTGTCGCCGTCGGTATGGCCGCTGGGATAGTGGACCATCTCGATGGTCTCGTCGTTGAAATGCAGCACCACGGAATCTTCAAATGTGATCACCGGCAAAGCTTCTTTCGGGGAAGGCTCGACGGTCCCGCGGGGTGTCTCCTGGCGCGTGGAGAGGCGCTTGCGAACATTTTCATGGGCGATGATGGGCGCCTCGGGGCCAAACTCCACATTGCCTCCAACATGGTCTCCATGGTGGTGCGTGTTGAGAACGAAGGCCAGGCCGCCATGATGGAGCGACGCGAGGGCGGCACGGATCTTGCCGGCCAGGGGAGCGAATTGATCATCCACCATCAAGAGTCCATCCGGTCCGGCCGAAACCCCGATGTTGCCGCCCCGTCCTTCGAGCATGTAGACCGTCCCGGCAACGTGTTGGACCTTGATCTGGACGTCCTTCAGGTCTTGCTGGGCCATGAGGCGGTGCAGAGCTCCACCGCCCAGAACCAGCGTGGCAACCAGGGTGAAGAGCGCCATTTGACGAGACCGGCGGCGCCTGAAGGGAAACGAGATTTTCATGAAAAATTTCCTCCTGGGGTCGTGGCGTGGCAAGAAATCAGGGGATCCGTCAGAGCGTGACAAGGCACCATTCCTCAGACCACGGAAGCCGGGACATCTGCCGTGCCGGCCCGTGCGGCTGGACAAAGTAACTATCCGACCAGTTCACACCGAACCCGTTTTCCGGATCGTAGAGTCCGGGCTCCACGGAGAAGACCATGCCGGGCTCCAGCATGGTGTGGTCTCCCAGGGCCAGGTAGGGAGGCTGGTGTCCCTCGCTGCCTTCGCCGTGGGCCGGCCGGTGGTAGATGAAACGGGCCATGCCGTTGTCGACCTGGTACTTGTGAATCTTGTAGGCCACCGTGGAGCAGGTCACCCCGGCCACGGATTCCTCCTTCTGGATCTGGGCGCAGTCGCGGCTGATGGTCCAGACCTTCTTCATGTGATCGGTCCAGGGGTGGATGAGGAAAGCGCGGTAGAGTTCTCCGCCGCAGCCGCCGATACGGATACCGCCGGCGATCTGCAGCGCCTGACCCTTCTGGACTCGATTATGGTGAAACTGGTTCGGATGCGGATAGGCCGTTCCCGGACCGACCCGGCAGCCGACAGAGAGCCGGATCCCGGTGGCCGTATGCGGGCGGCCGTCGCGTTGGATGCCCGACATGAGGAGATCGGTGCCGTACTTGGTGGCGGCGCTGGCGATGTCGTAGTCGGTGAGGTCCGTCCCATGCTCCAGAAGAAGGTCGCGGGCAAAGGCATGGACCTGGTTGAACACATTGTAGGCGCGGCGCCAGAGGGCTTGCTCCTCCGGGGTCTTGCGGACGCGCAGATCCATGCAATGCCGGGCGGCGGAGGACATCTCCCGCCCCAGAACGCGCTTCACAATGCCCTGGAAGGAGGGAACGAGCTCCCGGTCCGCGGCCAGCTTCTTGCCGGCGAAACCCCTCTTTTTCAATCCTTTCATGACCCACTCGAAGAGATCGACCTTGGCGCCCATCTGCACCACACCCCGGTTGGGAAATCCGCCCTGGCCATGAGGCCAGTCGAAGTACATTTCCCCGTCGTGGTACCACCAGCCACGCACCAGATCGCGGTCGAGGCCGGGATAGAACCAGATGGGGCGGGGATCCCTCACCGGGAAGAACGCATACGAGAGACGTTCCGTGGTCCTATGCCAGAGGCCGGTGAAGTGGATGATGTTCCAGCGATCGGTGAGAAGGATGCCGTCCTGACCCTCCTCCTCGAGCTTGCCCATCAGCTGGCGCACGCGCTCCTTGTTCCACCTGAGCGGCAAGCGATCCATGGTGGCCGGCTGCAGGTCGTCCTCGGGCAGGAAGAGAGCGGCCGAGCCACCTGAGGCGGTTTCTCCGCGTGCCGGACCACCACCGGTTCCCAGAAGAACCGAAGCAGCCACCCCGGCGCCCGCGGCACCCAGGAATCTCCGTCTTTGCATCATGCTACACCTCCGTGGTCGGACCAGGATAGCCCGAACGCCCCCGGCGGGCCATCAACAAGCCGACTGCGATCTATAATGCTTCCTGTTCCCCGTTCCCCGCTTCGAGGTCCGGAGAAATGACCTATGCCGTCTTCACGCAACCCGCACCCGGCCGTCCCCATCCGCCTGGGGTCTCAAGGGGGTCTCGCGCTCCTGGGGGCCGTGGTCCTATGGGTCGCGGGTCTGGCCTCGCCCACCCTGGCCGCCCACCATCCCTCCGCAGGCCGGTGGATCCCCGACGCAGCCGTGGGCGAGGCGTCGGGGGTCAGCCTCAGGGACCAACGTGCCGTGTTCCACGACAAGAGGATACGGGTAGAGGTGGAGTTGCTGGATGCGAACCGCCGCACGCTGTTTCTGCAATCCGCAGGGATCCGGGACGTGGACCCCTTTCGCTCCGACCTGGTCGGCTGGCGGGTCTTCACCTTTCTTCTGCGGCTCGAGAACATCGGCGAGGACGCGGTGGAAATCCGGCCCCAGAGCATGTCCTTCGTCACCCGGAGGCCGGTCAGTATCTCCACGCCGTGCGACTTCGCCTGTCTGCAGGCCTTGGCTGAACATGCCGGCCTGGACCGGGGAGGCGCCGGGCAGCTGGTCCGGGCCGCCCTGGACAGCTCGGAGACCTTGCGCCCGGGCCAGCGGTTGAGCAAGCTCCTGGTCTTCACCCGGATGCCCGGCGCCTTCAAGAAGTTCATGCTCGACCTGGATGCCTTCTCGGTCGCCGGCCAGCCGGTGCGGTTTACACTCCCCTACAGGATCGAGCGCCCGGCGAAGGTCCCGGAGGAGCGCCGGTGAGCGCCCGGCGTCTCGATGGGGCGGCCCTGGCCAGCATCCTGCGCCGGGAAGTCGCGGAGGAGATCGCCGCGAGGACGCGCCGCGGGATGTCGCCGCCGGGGCTGGCCGTGGTTCTGGCCGGCGATGACGCGGCCTCCGCCGTCTATGTGCGCACCAAGCGCCGCGCCTGCCGGGAAGTGGGCATCCATTCGTCCATCCACCGTCAGCCCGCCGACACCACCACCGCCCGGCTGCTCGAGATCGTGGCCGGACTCAACGGCAACACAGAGGTGGACGGAATCCTGGTGCAGCTCCCCCTCCCGCCGGGCGTGGAAAGATCGTCCGTCCTGGAAGCGGTGGACCCGCGAAAAGACGTGGACGGCTTCCATCCCGTGAATGCCGGCGCCCTGGCCCAGGGACACCCGCGCCTGGTGCCCTGCACGCCGGCCGGCGTCGTCGAGCTCCTGCGCCGCGAGGGCATCCCCATGGCAGGGGCCCGGGTGGTGGTCCTGGGGCGGAGCCTCATCGTCGGCCGGCCGCTGGCCCTCCTGCTGGTGGGGGAACATGCCACCGTCACCGTCGCTCACTCGCGCACCCGGAATCTTCCCGCCCTGTGCCGGGAGGCCGATATCCTGGTGGTCGCCATCGGCCGGCCCGGCTTCATCACCGAGAGCTTCGTCCGCCCGGGTGCCACGGTGATCGATGTGGGAATCAACCGCCTGACCGATCCCGAGGCAGTCTCCGACCTGTTCGGACCCGACGCTCCGCAGGTGGACCGCTTGCGCGAAAAGGGGAGCGTCCTGGTCGGTGATGTCCATCCGCGGCGTGTCAGCCCGGTGGCGGGTGCCCTGACCCCGGTTCCCGGAGGCATCGGCCCCCTCACGGTGGCCATGCTCCTGAAAAACACCATCATCGCCGCGACCCGGCGACGGGAATCCCAACCGGCACTCCATTCATGAACGAGCCCGGAGGCACGGCTTCCGGCGCCTGTCTTCTCCGGGTCGGGCTCACCGGCGGCATCGCCTCGGGGAAGTCGACCGTTGACCGGATGCTCGAGGAACTGGGCGCCCATATCATCGACGCCGATGCGCTGGTCCATGGCCTGCTTCAGCAAGAAACGCCCGAGAGGAGGCGGGTGGTGGAGTGCTTCGGGAAGGAGATCCTGACCGCCGAGGGGCAGGTGGACCGGAGAGCGCTGGCCTCCATGATCTTCAAGGATCCCGGAGCGCGCGCCCAGCTCAGCGCCATTCTCCACCCCGGCGTACGGCGCGAAGAAAGCCGCCTGCATCAGGCTCTCCGCCGGGAAGGCGGCGGCATCGCCATCACCGACGCGGCCCTCCTGGTGGAGACGGGGCGCCACCGTGCCTACCACAGGCTGCTGGTGGTCGCCTGCGAGTCGTCCTTGCAGATGACCCGGCTGCTGGCCCGGGACCCGCACCTGTCCCGCCAGGAGGCCAGGGCCCGCCTGGCGGCGCAGGCGCCGGTGGAGGCCAAACGGGCGGCCGCCGACTACATCATCGAAACATCCGGCTCCCTGGGGGAGACCCGCCGGCAAGTCCTTGCCCTCTACGCTCACCTGGTTGAAGACCTGGAGGTCCTGCGCCGCGGGCAGCCTCTCCCCCGGCGCGGCGGGAAAACCAGGGAATCCTGAGGTCCTGCAGCGCTCCTCCAAAAAAAGGATTTGCCAGGCGCCCATTCCTCTGTTATGATTTCGTTGAGTGTTCCTGAACAGTGCTTTCCGTTTTTATCTTCGCCCAGCCGCTCCGGCAGCCGGGTCTTTCTGTGTCCTGAGAGCCAGTTAGGCAAGGAGGTATCCGATCGCGTTCCAGCCCCGTACCCGTGTGAACCACCAGATTCGCCTGAGCCCGATCCGTCTGATCGGCTCCGAGGGAAACCAGCTCGGTATCGTCTCCCTCGAGGAAGCCCGAGAAATCGCCCGTCGAGACGCTCTCGACCTCGTAGAGGTTGACGCCAACGCCCGTCCCATCGTCTGCAAGGTGATGGACTGGGGCAAGACCAAGTACGACCTGGCCAAGAAGGAAAAGGTCGCCAAGCGTCACGGGAAAACCCTCGAGATCAAGCAGGTCAAGTTCCGGCCCGGGATTGACAGCCACGATTTCAACACCAAGCTGGCGCATGCCCGCCGGTTCCTGGAGGACGGCCGGCGCACCAAGGTCACCATCATGTTCCGCCGCCGTGATCTCAGGCGCCCTGAGAACGGCATACGGGTGCTCGATCGGGTTGCCAAGATGCTCGCGGATGTCGCCCGGGTCGAGAGTCGGCCGAGCAAGATCGAAAATCGGGACTTGACCATGGTTCTCCTCCCGCAGGCGGGAGTGGGCCATGCCGTCAAGACGGGGGAGCCGAAAGACTCGAACCACCCCGCGGCCGCCACCGGGCCAGCCCGGAAGTCACCCGATGGGCATGCCGCCGCCAGCGTCGGCGAATCGTCTTCCCGCCGCGGTTAGGAGCCTGCAGGCCAGCCGCACCCGGCCGTGTTCGGGGTTCCTCTCCGTCCCGGTTACGCCTTGGCAAATCCTGCTGGCTCTCCCCATGTACCTTCGAAAACGATCGAGGTCCCCGGACGCCGCGACCGGGGACTGCGGTCCCGCGCCTGCAAGTCTTCCGGGAGATTCCTCCCGTCCCCCGGATACCCGATGGCAAGAGCCGTGAACGCTTCCGCTTCGTCGGGGATTTTGTACAGCTCGCGAGCGCGTTCGGGAAAAATGCCAATCATCTGATGCAGGCAGAGACCGCGGGCCGTGGCCTCCACGCCCAGGTTGCCGGCCGCGAGACCGAGGTCGTGAAAGGCCGCCTTGTTCGGCTTGCCGTTGCGGGCAAAGTTCAACATTGCGACGCCGATGGCCAGAACGGGTGCATGCCTTGCCCAGATCTGGTTGGCCTCCACGAGACATGATAGGAGATTTCCGAAAGCTGCCGAATCGAGCCGCCGCGCCACGATATAGCGCCAGGGCTGTTCGTTGTACGATGACGGCGCCCACCTGACGGCCTCGAAGAGGGCCCGAAGGTCTTCCGGCGATATGTCCTTGTCCGCGAAGCTGTAAGGACTCCACCTGAGCGAGAGGAGCTTTTCTATGGGATGGTCTGTCTTGGCGTGCTTCACATGGCTCATTCTCGTGTGACTCCTATGCCAGATCAAAAAGAAGAATCCCGGCCGGGAGGTCGGCCGTGATCTCGAGGCGAGTCACGCGGCTCACCGCAACTCCATCCCCCTCCGCCAGCGCCGTCCCGTTCAGGCGGGCTCGTCCACGAGCCATCTGCACCCAGGCGTGGCGGCCCTCGCCGAGCGTGTGGGCCACCGTTCGGCCCGGCTCGAGCAGGGTGGCGTGGAGTGCAGCGTCCTGGTGGAATGCGCAGAGAACCTTCCCGGCCATCGGGGGAGACAACCAGCCGCAGGCGGTTGCGCCGCTGTTCGGGTGAGAAGTGGCGTTGCTGGTAGGCCGGTGTGAGCCTTGCCTGGTCCGGAAGGATCCAGATCTGCAAGAAATGAACCAGCTTCTCTCGCGAAGGATTGCACTCGCTGTGCGTGACGCCGCTCCCGGCCCGCATGAGCTGGACCTCACCAGGATGAATCACCGATCCGTTTCCCATGCTGTCCTTGTGCTTCAGCGCGCCTTCCAGCACATAGCTGATGATTTGTGAACGTTCTGTGAAGCCCATTCTAGCGTGGCGCGGCGGGATGAGGCATGCT
>JBHHYE010000048.1:0-14294 GCA_046757405.1 Acidobacteriota bacterium
ACCTGCGCCCGGAGTTCTGCCCGAGCTTCCGTACTGGCGCGGCGGCGATCGTGACGTTTCACTCAACCATGATGGCATGATGGCTCGCATAAGTCAAGTAGTATAGTGCCGTGTTAATAAAGGCGTCCAAAAGCCCGCAGAATCTGTTCATGGGACCATTTCACGATTGTAGTGCGCCCGTGCGGACAGGTCAGTGGATCCCGGCAGCGGAACAGGTTCTTGACAAGAAATTCCATTTTTGTGCGGGTGAGAGAGAAATGAATCTTCACGGCCGCATGACAGGCCACCGTGGCAGCCAGGCGGTGGTCCAGCTGCTCCGCGACCCGCCGGTCTCCCCCGTGTTCCATGCCGGCCGATGCCAGCAGGTCGACCAGATCCCGGAAGGTTCTCTCCACCTGGGCTTGGGCCAGAAACTCGGGAGCTTCCCGGACCAGGAAGGTCTCCGGACCGAACCGTTCGGCCGTCAGCCCGCACCGGCGAATCCGGGGCAACAGGGTTTCCACTGCGTCTCCCCGTCCCGCTCCCACGTCGACCGTCGGCGGGAACAGGAGCGCCTGGCACATGGGTGTGCCGGCCGCCATCTGGCGGCGCAGTCGTTCATAGAGGATGCGCTCGTGAGCAACGTGCTGGTCGATCAGGTAGAGGTGGCTGGCATCGTGCCCGACGATGAAGCAGTCCCGGTATTGAGCCAGGACCACCGGAGCATCCTCCTCCAAGGCAGGCGACCTCTCGAGGAAGCGCTCACCGGCGGGCTCCGAAGAGGCCGGCGGGCTGGGCAACCCGGGCCGGACGCTCTTCCCGAAGAAGCTGGGCTCCGCCACGGCTCTCGCCTCGGGAGCCGGCGCTGTGGGAATGTAGGAGGCGGGACGCGTGATCCCCCGCAGGGCGCCCAGAACCAGGGAATGGACCTGGCCCGCCTGCGCAAAGTGGACCTCGTTCTTGGCTGGATGGACGTTCACATCAACTTCCGATGCAGGCAGGGTCAGAAAAAGGAACACCACCGGGTGCCGCCCGCGGGGAAGGGCTGGCCCCGCTCCCTCCGCCACCGCGTGGGATAGGAGCCTGTCCCGCACCGGGCGGCCGTTCACGAAGAGATGCCAGTTCTTCCGGGACGCCCGGCTGTCATCAGGGCCTGAAAGATACCCGTGGACGGACCCGGTGCGGCTTTCGGCTCCGAAGGCCAGGATCCGTTCGGCGAAATCCGAACCCCAGAGTGCGGCAATCCGCTCTTTCAGGCCGGATGCGGGGGACACGTTCACCGCCGTTCGACCGTCATGTTGCAGCGCAAAGCCCACGTCAGGCCGCGCCAGCATTTCCGGGAGCAAGCTCTCCGAGATGCGGGAGAACTCGCTGGCCGCCCCCTTCAGGAATTTGCGCCGGGCCGGCGTGTTGTAGAAGAGATCGGTCACGGTCACGGTCGTTCCCGGCGACCGCGCGGCGGGAACCACCTGGACCACCTTGCCTCCCTTGGCCACGACGCGTGTGGCTTCTTTGGCGCCGTCAACGGCGGTGAGGAGTTCGAGCCGGCTCACAGCGGCCACCGAGGGAAGGGCTTCGCCCCGAAATCCCAGGGTGGTCAGGGTGGCCAGGTCGCCCAGGCTGGAGATCTTGGAGGTCGCGTGGCGCTGGAGAGCGAGGCTCGCGTCCTGAGCCGACATTCCCTCGCCATCGTCCGCCACCCGGATGCGGGAAAGCCCTCCCCGGGTCAGCTCGACCTGGACGTGCCGGGCGCCGGCATCCAGTGCATTTTCGACCAGCTCGCGGACCACCGATGCCGGCCGCTCCACCACCTCGCCCGCCGCAATCCGCTCGGCTTCATGGGAAGACAGGATGCGAATCCTTCGAGGCATGCCGCAGGTTAACATGCGGCCCGCCTGTGGTGCAGGTGTTACAATCACGAGGAGAGGACTGGGTACTGACATGGTCAAGATCAAACGTGGGCTGCTGGGCGAGCTGGATGCTCTCCACCAGCGGATGGACCGCATCATGGAGCTCGTTCTGCAGAGGCACGGGCATCCCGGATCGACGGATCAGGCCGAGTGGTGTCCCGCCGCCAATCTCTACGAGACCCAGACCGAGGTGGTGGTCATCCTGGAGGTCGCCGGAGTCGATCCGGAATCCCTCGACGTGACCCTCGAGGAGACGATCCTCCGGGTGGCAGGAAGCCGGCCCGAGTTCACCCCCCGTCAATCGTGCGTGGCTCTCCACCAGATGGAGATCGAATCGGGAGCCTTCGAACGTTTTTTCACGGTTCCGATGGATCTGGATGGAGACGCGGCGCGGGCTCGCGTGGACAAGGGGTTCCTGGAGATACGTATCCCCAAGCTCGTGGAAGCCGGAGAAACCAGCGGGCATGTGGAGGTGGAAACCGGGTGATTTTCACGACCGACTCTTCCCATCCTGAAGATCAGCCTGTCGATTCCAAGGCGCTCCCGGAGACGACGGAAACCGCGCAGGAGGGGTCCGGGGACGCCTCCATCCCCGCTGAATTGGCGGTCTTGCCGCTCAAGGGTACGGTGATTTACCCGAACATGTCCGTTCCCTTGGTGGTGGGTCGGCCGGCGAGCCGCAAGCTGATCGATGCCGTCATTCTGGAGGAAAGTCGCATCCTCGGGTTGGTGATGCAGAAGGACGCGAGCGTCGAGAACCCCGGCCCTGAAGACCTTTACGAAATCGGTGCGGCGGCCCAGATCCTCAAGCTTCTCAAGTTTCCGGATGGGAACCTCCGGGTCATCATCAAAGGACTGAGCCGGATACGAATCCAGCGCTACACAGCCACAGAACCGTTCCTGAAGGCCCGTGTGGGTGTCCTGCATGACGCCACCCGGCCCGGGATCGAGACCGAAGCCCTGGTCAAGAACATCACGAATCTCCTGCAAAAGATCTTCAACCACATGCCCATTGTTCCCGAGGAGTTTTCCACCATGCTCCTCAACGTGGAGGACCCAGGCCACCTGGCAGATGCGGTGGCGGCGGTCCTCATCAAGGAAACCGCAGAGAAGGAGAATGTCCTGGAAACCCTGGATGTCCGGGAGCGGCTGGAGATCGTCATGCGTTTGCTCTCCCAGGAGCTGGAAATCCTCGAGGTGGGCTCCAAGATCCAGCAAGAGGTCCAGGAGGAAATGGGCAAGACCCAGAAGACCTATATCTTGCGGCAACAGCTCAAGGCCATCCAGAAAGAGCTTGGCGAAGAGGACGAATCCTCGGCCCTGATCCGGGAGTTCGAAGAAAAAATAGAGGCCTCGGGCATGCCGGAGGAGGCCAAGACGGAGGCCATGCGGGAGCTCAACCGCCTGAAGGCCATGCCGCCCGCAGCCGCCGAGCATACGGTGGCCAGGACCTATCTGGAATGGATGGTGGATCTGCCCTGGGCCATATCCACCGAGGACAAGATCGATCTCTCCAGGGCCCGGAAGATGCTCGATGAGGATCACTACGATCTGGAAAAGGTGAAGGAACGCATTCTCGAGTACCTGGCGGTGCGCCAGCTGAAGAAAGACATGAAAGGGCCGATTCTTTGCTTCAGTGGTCCGCCCGGCACCGGGAAGACCTCTCTGGGGATGTCCATCGCGCGAGCCATGGGCCGCAAGTTTCGCCGGATGTCCCTGGGCGGCGTCCGCGATGAGGCCGAGATCCGCGGCCATCGAAGGACCTACATCGGCGCCTTGCCCGGGCGCATCATCCAGGCGCTGCACAAGGTCAAGACCAACAATCCGGTGATCATGCTCGATGAAATCGACAAGCTGGGGGCGGATTTTCGCGGTGACCCTTCTTCGGCTCTTCTGGAAGTCCTGGACCCCGAGCAGAATCACAGCTTCAACGACCATTACATGGGAGTGTCCTTCGACCTGTCACGGGTCTTTTTCATTGCCACCGCCAATATTCTCGACACCATTCCCCCTCCGCTGCGCGATCGGATGGAGATCTTGCGGTTGGCGGGTTACACGCTCCTGGAAAAGGTCAAGATCGCCCGACGCTACCTCATACCCCGCCAGCTCCGGGAGAACGGGCTGGAACCGAGCCAGCTCTCGTTCCAGAAGCGCGCGCTGGAGAGCATCATCACCGGGTACACGCGCGAGGCCGGGGTCCGGGGGCTGGAGCGCACCATCGGGAGCATCTCCAGGAAAGTGGCGCGGCGGCTGGTGGAAGGGCGCGTGCGCCGGAAGAAGGTGACCATCCGGGCGTCGTCCCTGCCTGAATATCTGGGTCCCGTCCAGTTCGAGAAGGAGGTTGCGGAACGCATGTCCACCGCCGGAGTGGCGACGGGAATGGCCTGGACCTCCACCGGCGGGGAGATTCTCTTCATCGAATCGACTGCCATGCCCGGGAGCCATACACTGACCTTGACCGGCCAGTTGGGTGATGTCATGAAGGAATCCGCCCAGACCGCCCTTTCCGTCGTGCGTAGCCGGAGCCAAGATCTGGGCATTGCTCCAGACTTTTTCCAGAAGAACGATCTTCATGTGCACGTTCCGGCCGGGGCGATCCCCAAAGACGGTCCGTCGGCGGGAGTCGCCATCGCCACTTCACTTGCGTCGTTGCTGACCGGCCGCCCGGTACGGGCCCAGGTGGCCCTTTCGGGCGAGATCACCTTGCGGGGGAAAGTGCTTCCCGTGGGAGGAATCAAGGAGAAAGTCCTGGCCGCCCACCGGGCAGAAATTACGCGTGTGATCCTCCCGGAGCGCAACCGGCGCGACCTGACGGAAGTTCCGGCGGAAGTCCGCCAGGATCTTGATTGGGTGTTTGTGCGAACCATCGAGGAGGTCTGGAAGGCTGCTCTGGGCGGCGGCCGGAGCACGGCGCCGGAGAACACCCAGGACAACCAGGCTCTCCCGCCCAAGAAAAAGACGCGGGCCGCTCCACGGCGCGTGAGTCCCCACGTGGCAGCGACTCCCGGCAAACAGTAGGAACTCTCTGGAAGCGATCGTTACGAGGTGCTGGGGCGCCGCATGCCATGCGGCACTCGAAGGAACCATGGCGTTGTTTCTCTGGCTGTCGCGATTCCCCTGCGGTAAGGTATGGGCGCAGTGAAAAGGATGAAACAAATTTCAGGCCACACGGTTTGGCTTCGCGTGATTCTGATCGGCGGTTTCGTTTTGGCCGTGAGCTCGGCCCATTACATGACGCCGCCAGCTCATTTCTTCTGGCACAACGTTTTTCAAAGACTCTATTACATTCCGTTGCTCCTGGCGTGTTCTTGGTTCGGTGTCCGGGGAGGACTCCTCACGGCCTTGGCGTGCGCCGCCCTGTATGCTCCGCACATTTTACTGCAGTGGGCCAGCTCGAGAGCCTACCAGGTCAACCAGGTGATGGAGCTGGTCATGATTGGACTCATGGGAGTGGTTGCGGGAGTCCTCTCGGATCGCCAGCGCTCCCAGCGCATCCACGTGGAGAAAGTGGCCGCCGAGCGCGATCTGGCGCTCCACGATCTCCAGGAAACCGTGGAGACTCTCCGGCAGGCCGATCGCCTGGCCACGCTTGGAACCTTGGCCGCCGGTCTGGCCCACGAGGTTCGCAATCCCCTGGCCGCCATGAGTGGCGCGGTGGAGATTCTTGGAAAGGAATTTCCAGCGGAACACCCGCAGCACGAGTTCATGGAGATCCTGGAGCAGGAAATCGGGCGGCTCAACCAGGTGGTCGGAAAATACCTGGATTACGCCCGCCCGCAAGCTCTGGAGCCCCGTCCCCTGGACGTCCAGGAGAGCGTTCGTTCCGCTGTCGCTCTCCTGCAGAGGAGCGCGGACCGATCCGCGGTGCGGTTCCAGTGCCATCTTCCCGCGGGCCTTCCACCGGCCCTGGCCGATCCGGTCCAACTGCACCAGGCCCTGGTCAATCTGCTTTTGAACGGCATTCAGGCGATGCCGTCGGGCGGCCTCCTTGAAGTGAATCTCGGCATGGCTCCAAACGGAATTCAGGTGGAGGTGCGCGACCACGGAGATGGCCTGCCGGGAGGAGCGCGGGAGCGACTTTTCGAGCCATTTTTTTCGACCAAGCCGGGAGGAACAGGCCTGGGGCTTGCCGTGGCCTCCCAGATTGCCAGCTCTCACGGCGGCAGCCTCACGGCGGAAGACGTGCGTGAAGGAGGAGCCTTGTTTCGCCTTGTGCTGCCGGCCGCGCCAGGCGGTGAACGCCAGTGACACGCTCCGACGCACGTTCGATCCTGCTGGTGGATGACGACGATAATCTGCGGCGCGTGGTGGAATACCAGCTGACCGAGGCCGATTTCGAGGTCGTCAGCGTGCCGATGGGAAGGGATGCGCTGGAGATCTTGCGGCACCGCAACGTCGATCTCATGATCACCGATGTTCTGATGCCGCAGATGGACGGGCTGCAGTTGCTGGACCGGGTTCAGATCATGCACCCGGATGTGGTCACCATCGTCATCACCGCGCACGGGGAAATCTCCCGGGCCGTCCGCGCGATGCAGCTGGGTGCCATCGATTTTCTTGAAAAGCCGTTCAGCCGCGAGCGCATTCTGGTTGCGGTAGGGAAGGCCCTGGAATTTGGCGGCATGCGCCACGAGAATCGCAGGCTCCGTGCGCTGGTCCAGGAACATGACAACTTCGAGAACATGATCGGATCCTCGGCCGCCCTCAAGGCGGTCCTGGGCGACTTGAGGCTGGCCGCGGATTCCGATGCGACGGTCCTGATCTCCGGCGAGAGCGGGACAGGCAAGGAACTGGCGGCCCGGGCCTTGCACCTGAATTCCCGCCGGCGAAGGGGTCCCTTCATCGTCGTGAACTGCGGCGCGATTCCGGAGACCCTGATGGAGTCGGAGCTTTTCGGGCATTGTCGGGGTTCGTTCACGGGAGCTGTCGCCGACCAGAAAGGCAAGTTCGAGCTCGCGTCGGGCGGAACGATTTTCCTGGACGAGGTCGGGGAGCTCGCCCGGCCGGTTCAACCAAAACTCCTGCGTGTCCTGCAGGAAGGAGAGATGGACAAGATCGGCGGCGCGCGCCCCTTGCCGGTCGACGTGCGCGTCGTGGCTGCCACGAACCAGGATCTGGAGGCGTGCGTCAAGGAGGGCTCTTTTCGCCAGGACCTGTGGTTTCGTCTCAACGTGGTCCCCCTCCGGATGCCGCCACTCCGGGAAAGGGTTGAAGACATCCCGGTGTTGGCCGAAACCTTTCTGCACAGGCACGCCCAAAGACATGGCCGCCAGGTTCCACGCTTGACGCCCGGAGTCTTTGAACGATTCGAAAAATATGACTGGCCAGGCAATGTCCGCGAACTGGAGAATCTGATGGAGCGCCTGGTGGTTCTTTGCAAGTCGTCCACCATCGCTGTGGAGGATCTTCCCGGTGCCTTTCTGAAGGAGGCGCCCCGCTACGGCGGGCTTCCCCTCGATCTTCCGGCAGGGGGTATTGTGATGGACGAAATTGAGCGAGGCCTCCTGCAGGAAGCGATGCGCCGCTCGCGGGGAAATCAGAGTGCCGCGGCCCGTTTTTTGGGGATTTCCCGCCAAACCCTCATTTATCGCCTGCAGAAGTTCGGGCTTCGTTGACGGGGTGCGCCTGGCGGGCGCGCCAGAACTCCTTCCTGACCGCCGTCGCGCACCGCCCCGAGGCCGGCCTAGGTGTCTGATATCCAGCAGGAGCATGGCTGGTTTCCCACAAGAACGCCGACGACCCGGGAGATCGGATGCTCCAACGACTGGCGGAAGGACCTTGCCGCCGCCTGGGAACCAGGTCCGAGGGGCAGGAGCCCCCTGGCCGTCTCGATCAGGCATGATGCTTGCTTGGATGGATTAAATCTTACTGGTGAGCTTGCCGTGGTGGTACTCAGAATAAGAGCCCAACGCCGACCCCGACTCCGTCTCCAGCCTTGTCATGGACGGGAGCAAGTCCCGGGCCCGGGGGAGATCCCCGAGACCATGCCATCGGCCCGGGAACAGCCGTTTAAGGGTGCGTGGGTCCGAGAGTTGCGCCGCGGAGGCGTCTCGTTCCTCGCCGCTTGCCTTCTTCTGACCCCGGCGATGGGAGGCGGCGCCGGGAGGGAGGCAGGGGAAGGACTCCAGGAGCCTCCTCCGCGGCAGGACTTCAGCAGTCCGGATGACCAGCTCTCCCAGTTCATCGGCTCTCTTCTCGTCGACCATCCCCTCTTACGCTCCGCCCAGGCCCGTTGGCGGTCCAGCCTGGGGCGGGTGGCCCAGGAAGGATCCCTCGAGGATCCAGAGCTTGCTTACAACTGGTATGCCCAAACACCGGAGACCAGAGTCGGGCCACAGGAGCAATCGCTGGAGCTTTCGCAAAGGATTCCATGGTTCGGGAAGCGCAGGTTGCAAGCCCAGCGGGCCGCTCGCCTGGCGGAAAGTCTGGCATGGAGAGTCCAGGACATAGGGCGCAATCTCGTGGCTCAGCTCAAACACGAGTACTTCGATGCCGCCTTTCTGCAAAAAGCCTTGTCGATCAACCAGGAGGAGACCGAGCTGTTACGGCGCTTCGAGGAGATCGCACTGACCCGCTATGCCACTGGCGAGGGCATTCAACAGAGTGTCGTGAAGGTCCAGACCGATATCAGTCGGCTCCGCGATCAAAAAACATCCCTGAAAGAGCTCTTGAAAGCGAAGATACGCCGCGTCGCCCAGCTGATTGGCCGGCCTGACGCGGAGCTGGCCTTGGCTCCGATTTCATTGCACCTCCCAGAGCTCCAGTACGATGCGGGGAAGCTCGAAGACCAGGCGCTCCTCGATCACCCCCGGATCCAGGAAATGCACCAGGTTGTTCAAGCTGATGAGGTGTGGTCGCGAAGACGTATCCTGGAGTCCCGGCCGGATTTCCGCTTTGGCATCGGTTACACGGATGTGGGACGTCGTCAGGATACCCTCGGCATCCTCAGCCCTCCCGAGGAGAACGGAAGAGACAGCCTGGCGTTGACGGTTGGGCTGAATCTTCCGCTGTATCGACGCCGGATCCGGGCCGGCGTCACGGAGGCTCAGGAAAGCGCCCGGGCCAACCAGGAAAGACTCCAGGATGCGGTGGATCAGCTTCGATACGAGATTCAGGAGGCTGTCCTGCGCCTCGAGTCACTGCATGACCGGGCCCGTCTTTACAAGGATATCTTGATCCCGCAAGCGGGGGAATCCCTGGGATCCGCGGAGGCGGCCTACACAACCGACCGGCAGGATTTTCTCGATCTCCTGGATGCGGAAAGGATTCTCTTTCAAGTGCGCCTCACCTATCACCGCTTGCTTTCAGATTATTGGATCGCCCTCGCGGATCTGGAGCGCGGGCTCGGCAGCCGGTTTCCCTCCACGATCCCCCGGGAAGAGGAAGAACCACCGGAAGGAAGTGAAGAATGAGTGAAGACTCCCGATCCAGGAAGCCCGGCTCAAAGGCTGGAGGCGGGAAAAGAGCGCATGGATGGCTCTGGCTCTTTCGCCGCGGGCGAAATCAAGAGAACGAGGCAGACGCTGGAGACTTCCTGCCGCCCCCCATGACCCGCGAGATGCAGAGGTTCAGCATCATCATCTTTTCGGTGATGGGCTCTGCGCTGACGGCCTTTCTTCTCCTCAACCCGTTGGAGCTCCCTTTCTTGCCTGCGCACGCGGCGTCTGCGGGCCCGTCAGAAGCCCAGGTCAAGGAGGAAGGCGATCGGGGGGCCGACGGGCAACTGTATCAGTGTCCCATGCACCCGGACGTGATCGAGACCCGTCCCGGGGAATGTCCCAAGTGTGGGATGGAACTGGTCCCCATGAACCGCGACCGGGCTGCAGCTCCCGGTGCGTCCGGCGCATCCTCTTCCGGGAAGAACCGGAAGATTCTTTACTGGTACTCGCCCATGGATCCCACGTATATCCGATCCGAGCCGGGTCTTTCCCCCATGGGGATGAAACTCGTTCCGAAGTTTGCAGACGAAAACACGTCCGGAGGAAGCGGCGTCATCACCATTAACCCCACGCAGGTCCAGAACATGGGGGTGGTCACGGCCGCGGCCCGGCTCGGTGAAGTGTCCCGGGTGATTCGCACCGTCGGGATCCTTGACTTCAATGCAGATCTGATCACCTGGATCAACACAAAATTCTCCGGCTGGATCGAGAAGGTCCACATCACGTACGTGGGGCAACAGATCAAGAAAGGCGAGCCGCTCTTCGAGATCTACAGCCCCGAGCTGGTCACCACCCAGGACGAGTATCTCCGCGCGCTGGATTATGCGAAGTCCGTGCGCGCCAGCCAGGGTCCGGAGGCACGGCGGCAAGCCGACAGCCTGCTCCGTTCCACACAGGACAGGCTCAGGTACTGGGATATCAGCGAGGACCAGATCCGCGACCTGGAAAAGCGCCACGAGACACGGCGGCGGCTGACGATTTTCTCGCCCGTGGACGGGGTCGTGGTCGAGGTGATGGACCAAGCCCTGGAGGGAATGTTCGTTCGCCCCGGGATGAACCTTTACAAGATCGCCGATCTCTCCACGGTCTGGGTGCATGCGGACGTCTATGAGTCGGATCTCCCCTGGGTGCGGGATGGTCAAGCGGCGGAAGTCTCTTTCCGTTACCAGCCCAACCGGGTGTTTCGGGGCCAGATTCTTTTTCTGTACCCGGAAGTGAGTCAAGCCACTCGCACCTTGAAGATTTGCATTGAAGTTCCCAATGACAACGGGCGCCTGCGCCCGGGCATGTACGCGGATGTCAAATTGGAGGGTCCGCCGATTCCCAACGCGGTTCTCATCCCGGACGCGGCGGTCCTACGTTCGGGAGAACGGGACCTGGTGTTCATCGATCAGGGCGGGGGTCATTTCGAGCCCCGGGAAGTCAAGATCGGCGAGCGAGGTGACGGGGATGTGGTCCAGGTTCTCGACGGGGTGTTGCCCGGAGAGGCGGTGGTCACTCAAGCCCAGTTCATGCTCGACTCCGAGAGCCGTGTTCAGGAAGCGATTGCCAAGTTCATGCAACAGAAGCCATCCGCCACCATCCCGCCGGCCGCCCAAACTGCGCCCAGCCCTGGTCCGCCGGAGAGTGAGTCCCATCCATGATCGAGAAGATCATTGAAAGCTGCATCCGCAACAAGCTCTTCGTCATCCTGATCACCCTGGCGGTCATCGCCGGCGGCTTGATCGCCATGTTCTCCACTCCCCTGGACGCGCTCCCCGATCTGTCGGATGTCCAGGTCATCATCTTCACATCGTATGAAGGACAGGCCCCACAAGTGGTGGAAGACCAGGTGACCTATCCCCTGACCACGAAAATGTTGGCGGTGCCCTATGCCAAAGTCGTGCGTGGATATTCTTTCTTTGGCCTTTCCTTCGTTTACATCATCTTCGAGGATGGCACGGATCTTTACTGGGCGCGCAGTCGCGTTCTCGAATACCTTTCGGGGATTCAGGGCCAGTTGCCGGCCACGGCAAAGATCGAGTTAGGCCCCGACGCCACTGGAGTCGGCTGGGTTTACGAGTATGTTCTGCGGTCAAAGAACCATTCGCTCGAGGAGCTTCGCTCCATCCAAGATTGGTACCTGCGTTATGAATTGACCAGCGTGGAAGGTGTGTCGGAGGTGGCCAGCGTCGGTGGGTACGTCAAGCAATATCAGGTGACGGTGGATCCCGTGAAACTCCAGGGGTATGACATACCGTTATCCAAAATCCGCACCGCGATCAGGCGCAGCAATAATGACGTGGGCGGCCGTCTCATTGAAATGGCCGAGGCCGAGTTCATGGTGCGCGGCTTGGGCTATTTCCGGGATCTGGAAGACGTGGAAAATGTTCCCGTCGGGGTGAGCCGGACGGGTACCCCCATCTTGATCCAGGACATCGCAGAAGTCAGCCTGGGACCGGAGCTCCGGCGAGGGCTCACGGAGTTGAACGGCGAAGGGGAAGTGGTCGGCGGCATCGTCATCATGCGCCTCGGCCAGAACGCCTTGCGAACCATCGAGCGGGTCAAGGCGAAGATGGAAGCCCTGAAGGCGGGTCTTCCTGATGGCGTCGAGATTGTTTCGGTCTATGACAGGTCGACCCTGATCCAGAAGGCGGTCAACGTCCTTTCCAGGAAATTGATCGAGGAAATGGTGGTGGTTGCGCTGGTCTGTATCGTCTTTCTCTTGCATTTTCGCAGCGCTTTCGTTGCCATCTTCACCCTGCCGGTGGGCATTCTCATGGCCTTCATGATCATGAAGGCCCTGGGCATCAACGCCAACATCATGTCCTTGGGGGGAATCGCCATCGCCATCGGCGTGATGGTGGATGCCAGTGTCGTCCTGGTGGAAAACGCGCACAAACACCTGGAACGCGCCCGTGAAAGTGGGAAAGACATTCCACACGATGAACTCATGATACGAGCCGCCAAGGAAGTCGGCCCTGCCCTTTTCTTCAGCTTGCTCATTGTCACTCTTTCCTTCTTGCCGGTGTTCACGCTGCAGGCGCAGGAGGGCCGTCTTTTCCGGCCGCTTGCCTTCACCAAGACCTTCGCAATGGGTTCGGCTTCGCTCCTTGCCATCACGGTGATTCCGGTGTTGATGACTCTCCTGGTGCGCGGCGGTATCCGCAGGGAGCAAGGCAACCCGATCAACAGATTCTTCATCTGGATTTATCATCCTCTGATCCGGTTCGTGTTGCACTTTCCGAGGACGATTTTGCTCGCGGCTCTGCTGGTCGCCGGCGTCACGTGGGTCCCGTATTCCAGAATCGGGGGCGAGTTCATCCCCCCGTTGTATGAGGGCGACTTCCTCTGGATGCCAACCACGGACCCGGGGATCTCGATCACCAAAGCCAAGCAACTGGTCCAGCAGACCAACAAGATCATCAAGCAGTTTCCCGAGGTTCACCACACTTTCGCGAAAATCGGCCGGGCGGAAACCTCCACGGATCCTGCGCCCCTTTCCATGTTCGAAACCACCATCATGCTCAAGCCGCCGGAGGAGTGGCCGCAGCGTCACCTGGAGCGCTTTTATTCCAGCTGGCCGATCCCTGGTGGGCTGCGCTCGGTTCTGGAGTCCGTGTGGCCTGAACACGTACCGGCGCGCACGCCCCTCCAGCTCGACCATGCGATCAACGATGCCATCGACTTTCCCGGGCTCACCAACGCCGGCATGGAGGGTCCTATCAAGATTCGCCTTGACATGCTCACCACGGGTATCCGGGCTCCGGTGGGGATCAAGCTGGCGGGGCCTGACCTGACCACCCTGCAGAGGCTGGCTCAAGAGGTGGCGGAGGTCGTGGAACAAGTGCCAGGAACCCTTTCCGCTTACCCCGATAAGTCCTTTGGCGGAAATTATCTGGATTTCGAGATCAACCGGATGGAAGCCGCCCGATACGGACTGACCGTGGGTGATGTGCAGGATGTGATCATGACCGCCATCGGCGGCATGAACATCACACAAACCGTGGAAAGACTGGAGCGGTATCCTGTCAATCTCCGCTACCAGCCGGAGCTGCGGGACAACCCTGAAAAGCTGAAGCGCGTTCTCGTGCCCACGCCGCGCGGGGAGCATATTCCTCTTGGCCAGCTAGCCGATTTGCAGATCCGGAAAGGCCCGCCATCGATCAAGAGTGAAAACGCCCGCCTCAACGCCTGGATTCAAGTGAGCATCCGCGAGGAAGAGGTGGATATGGCCACCTATGTGAAAGAGGCGAAAAGAGCGATTGTGCAACAGGTCGACCTTCCCGCCGGATACAGCATCAAGTGGAGCGGGAGGTACGAGTACATGGAACGCGCCCGAAAACGCCTGGCGCTGATGATCCCGCTGACCCTTCTGATCATCTTTTTCTTGTTGTACGTCCATTTTCAGAATATCACGGAGGTTCTGATCGTGTTACTCACCATTCCGTTCGCCCTGGTCGGCGGAATCTGGTTGTTGTACCTTCTTGACTACAACATGAGTGTTGCGGTCGCCGTCGGATTCATTGCCCTGGCCGGTCTGGCCGCGGAAACCGGAATCGTCATGCTCGTGTACCTGGACGAGGTCTACGCCCGCCGCCGAGAGGAAGGCCGGATGCGCTCCGTATCGGATCTCTACGATGGCATTTTGGAGGGATCCGTTCTTCGTGTACGGCCAAAGCTCATGACCGTCGCCACGACCATCATTGGGCTTCTCCCTGTCATGATTGGCAATGTGTTCGAGAGCGGATCCCAGGTGATGCAGAGAATCGCCGCCCCCATGGTAGGCGGCCTGCTGAGTTCCACTGTGCTCACGCTTCTCATCATTCCGGCGATCTACATGCTCTGGAAAAGTTTTGTCCTCCGGAAGGACATTCGCCACCGCCTCCTTCTCCCGATTCCTGCGGTCGATTCTCAGGCTGGGAATGAGGTCTCCTAAGAAACTGCTCCTTGGAGTAGCTCGCCGGTTTCGAGATCGATGAGGTCG
>JBHHYE010000049.1:0-14091 GCA_046757405.1 Acidobacteriota bacterium
TAATCTAGCCGATTGTACAAAACAGTAGGCATTCACGCAGGATCCTGCATCTCCTCCACCGGACGGAACCAGACCTCCGAGGTTGTCTTGAGCACGGTGTTGCATCCCGAATATACGCCCGACGCCGTGGAGCGGTGGGGGCGGCGACTGAAGATGGAGTACATCGGGATGGGATCCGTCTTCCTGACTATCCTGCTCCGTTTTTACTTCATCGGGTTACAGTCCTGGAGCCAGTCCCTGCTGGCCATGGGAGGAAGCTTCTTTCTCTTTCTGGGATTGAAGAAGAAGACGAGAGATCATCTTGCCGCTTCGTTTCTCCTGTTTGCCGCCGCTGCCGTGGCGCAGGGTCCGGTCCTGGAAGCCGATTGGATCGTTCCGCTTCTCCTGTTCGGGGTCATCGTTGCGACCATGGAAGGATATATCGAAAAGCGCCAGGAAAGAGTGTACGTCCTCCCGGTGGCCTTCTGGTTGTGGGGAACCGTGGAAACGACGTGGGTCCTCGGATTCCTCTTCGTGAGCCTCTACCTCCTCAATCACTGGCCCGCCGGTTCGCACCTCCGCCGGCGCCTGTTCTGGGTTCTCGGTCTCTCCACGAGCCTGGCCTTGCTGGGGAGTGCTTTCCGGGCTGACAAGATCCTGGCGCTCCTTCCCCTGCGGGAGGCCGGCCATCTGGCTCTCTCCGATCTCCAGGCCGTCTTGCTGGCCTGCATCGGCATCCCCACCCTTCTGTGCCTGGGAGCCTACTGGAACCGTCTCTCCTGGCCCCACCGGCTGAACACCGTTGCTTTCGCCGCCCTGGCGCCGTGGGACGGCCGGTTCGCGGCTTTCTTTGCCATGGTGGCTGCGGTGCTGCTTTCTGCCACGGCTTTTCGCCAGAGCGTGGACTCCGCCACCCTGCGGCCGGTGCTGAAGCATGCGGAGTGGCATTTCTTCTGGGGCGTGCTGTTTGTGGCCATCTGGGCCATACTGTCTCGCTGACCGGTTCCTGTGGAGACACGCTATGATGGAGGTTCCCCGGGGGGGCCGTGAAAGCTCCCGGGCGGAGCAGGGCCGGAGGTTTCGTGTGGGCTCCATGGGCCATTCCTCTTGAGCGGCTGGCAGCGACCCCCTGGGGGTTCTTCTTCCCTTTCGATCCGGGCACAGAAGATCGGGGGAAGCCTCTTCATCCTGTTCCTGGCGGGATGTGGTCAGACGGCTCCTGCCTCCTCTCCGGTGGGACTCGAGGGACAGGCCGCGGCCGCGGCCTCCCCGAACGGTCCGGACCAGGCGGATCCGGAAGGCGGCGCGGTGGATGAAGTGACGGGAATCTTGCCCGGTGCGACACCCTTCCCCCGCGCCCTCGAGGAACAACTGGATGCGGCCCGCAGGTTGCGCGGCTCTGGTTACCGGCCCCGGACCAGGCATCTCAGGGGAAACGGCTGGGCCATGTACACGAACCGGCTCTTCCTTTCCTCGAGTCCGTACCTGTTGCAGCATGCCCACAATCCAGTCAACTGGTATCCGTGGGGTGACGAGGCCTTCGAGACGGCCCGCAAACTGGGGCGTCCCGTCCTCCTGAGTGTGGGTTACTCGACCTGCCACTGGTGTCACGTCATGGAAGAAGAATCGTTTGAAGATCTGGAGATCGCCCGGGTCATGAACGAGAACTATGTCGCCATCAAGGTCGATCGCGAGGAAAGGCCGGATGTGGACTCCATTTACATGAGTGCGGTTCAGGCCATGACCGGCAGCGGCGGTTGGCCCATGACCGTCTGGCTCACGCCCGATCGGAAACCATTTTACGGTGGCACCTACTTTCCGCCGCGCGACGGCGTGCGCGGGGCGCAGACCGGCTTCCTCACGCTCCTGGTCAAGTTGAAGGAGCTGTACGATCAGCAGCCCCAGCGCGTCATGCAAGCCTCCACCCAGCTCACCCAGGCCATTCAGATGCGCCTGGCCGGCGGGGAGCAGGGGAGCCGGATGCCCGGCGTCGCGGTCCTGCGGAACGCCATGGAGTTCTACGAGCAACACTTTGATCCGGTCCACGGCGGACTTCAGGGCCAGCACAAGTTTCCCAGCAGTCTTCCCGTTCGTTTTCTGCTCCGGTACCACCGGCGCACCCAGGATCCCAAGGCCCTGAAAATGTCCGTGCTGACCCTGGAGAAGATGGCGGCGGGCGGCATCTACGATCAGGTCGGCGGCGGGTTCCATCGCTACTCCACCGACCCGCAATGGCTGATCCCCCATTTCGAGAAGATGCTCTACGATAACGCGCTCCTGGTTTCTGCCTATCTGGATGGTTATCAGGCCACCGGACGGGAGGACTTTGCCCGGATTGCCAGGGAGATCCTGCGCTATGTCCAGCGGGACATGACCTCGCCCCAGGGAGCGTTCTATTCCGCCACGGATGCCGACAGCCTGGGTCCGGATGGGCATCTGGAGGAGGGGTACTACTTCACCTGGACGCCGGAGGAGCTGGTAAAGGTCCTGGGGGCGGACCGCGCGCGGATCGTCTCGGCCTTCTATGGGGTCACTCCTGCCGGAAACTTCGAGGGGCGGAACCTGCTTCATGTTCCCCGTCCCTTGCGGGCCGTGGCTCGCGGCCTGGATCTTCCTCCGGAGAAATTGCGTTCGATCATCGAGAAGGCGCGAGAGGCGCTTTACCGGGCGCGGTCCAAGCGGCAGGCGCCGCTCCGAGATGAAAAGATCCTGACAGCGTGGAATGGCTTGATGATCTCTGGCTTCGCGCGGGCGGCCCTGGTCCTGGACGACCCTGACGATGCCCGGATCGCGGCTCGTGCGGCGTCCTTTGTCCTGGGGAACCTTCGCCAGGGCGGGCGGCTCCGGCGGAGTTTCAAGGATGGACGGGCAGAGCACAACGCCTACCTGGAAGATTATGCGTTCCTCGTGGCCGGTCTTCTGGATCTGTTCGAGGCGACCAGCGAAAAACAATGGTTGGAAGAGGCCATCGCCCTGGACAGGGTGCTCCACCAGCAGTACGAGGACACGGGCGGCGGCGGCTTCTTCATGACCAGCAAGGACCACGAATCGCTCCTTGCCCGGGAGAAGCCCGCTTATGACGGGGCCGAGCCATCGGGGAACTCGGTCGCCGTCCTCAACCTCTTGAGGCTTCATGAGTTCACCACGGACGACCGCTACCGCCAGAGGGCCGAGGAGGCCCTGCAATCGTTCCAGGGAATCCTCGTCCGCCAGCCGTCGGCTCTGTCGGAAATGCTGCTGGCCGTCGATTTTCAGACGGACACCCCCAAGGAGGTCATCATCGTCCAGGACGGAACTCCCGGCCAAGCAGCGTCCCTTCTGGCGGAGCTCCGGACCACCTTCCTTCCCAACCGGGTCCTTGCCGTCGTCCGGGAAGGCGCGGAGCAGGAGGCCCTCGCTTCTTTGGTTCCGCTGGTCGAGGGCAAGACCGCTCAAAACGGCGAGGCCACGGCCTATGTCTGCGAGGAGCGGGTCTGCAAGCTTCCCACCCGGAGCCCGGAGGTCTTCGCCCGGCAGATCCGCTCCGTGAAGCCGCTGGATCCGCCGGCTCCCGCTCCGAAAAACTGAGCGTTCAGGAGTGGTTGCGCCTCAGCTTGGGGAGCTCGCGGAAAACGCGGAAGACCACATCGAGGCGGTTCCCGGTGGGGCTGCCTTCGCTGCGGGCCCGGTGGGTGACGGGCACCTCCCGGACCGTGAATCCTTGCCGCTTGGCCTTGTAGAAGATCTCCGTGTCGATGAGGATGCCGTCCGACAGTAAGACGAGAGAATCCAGCACCTTGCGGTGATAGATCTTGAAAGCGCAGTCGATATCCCGCAATCGCAAGCCCAGCGTGAGACGGGCGAAGGCTCCGAACGCCCGCGAATTGATCTTGCGGTGGAGGGGATCCTGGCGGTTCCGGCGGTAGCCGGTGACGATGTCGGCCTTCTCCACGTGGGGAATCAGCGTCAGGATCTCGGAGATATCGAACTGGCCGTCGCTATCGGTGTAGAAGACATGCTTGTACCGGGCACGGGAAAATCCGGTCCGCAGAGCAGATCCGTATCCACGGTTGACCGGATGATGGATGACCGCCAGGGAGGGGAACTGCGCGGACAGCTCGTCGAGGATCTTCCCCGTCCGGTCCTTGCTCCCGTCATCGACGGCGATGATCTCGAAGGTCTCCGCAGCCTGGGGAAGAAACAGAATGATGGACGTCACCACGTCCCGGATGAGCTTCTCCTCATTGTAACAGGGCAAGACGACCGAGAGAGTCTCCAGGCGGGCTGGAGAACACTCACGGTTGGTTCGTGGATGAGCCTGGGGCATGATTCACCTCATTGGAGACCAGAACATAGTTGTAGTGGGAGACGGGGGCGCGGAGCAAGATCGAGCCCGAAACTTTCCCCTGGCCGGCGGGGCGCACCCAGTCCGGTTCGGGAAGCACGCAGTAGGCGGGCCCGGGAGAGGCAAGGAAACGGGAGAGGTCCGCGTCATTCTCAATCTCGGGGCCGGAGAGACCCGTGTAGAAAAGAAGGGCATCCCGTTTCTTCCTGGCCGTGGCGAAGCGGGCCCCGGGCGGCACCCTCGCTCTGATTTGACGGGAAAAAGTGCCGACGTTCTGGTACCCGTCCAGCAAAGGAAGAACCTGCAAGTCAGCCAGCACGGCGGCCAGCACTATCGCCGCTGCGGCACTTCCCAGGATCCCCTTCATCCGCAGCCTCCAGCCCGTGTAGGCCAGCGGCAGGGAGGAGAGGGCCAGAACGAGCCCGACGCCGAGGGCCGGTTGCCATGCTTTCTCGTAGGATCGGGCCGCCAGGCCGGGGCCCGCTAGGCCGCCGGCCAGAAAAAGGAGCGCCAGGGCCAAGGCCCCTCCTCTGGCCCAGAGAAGGAGGCCCCTGCCCTGTTTCCGCCAGCCGTGGGTGAAGAACCAGCCGGTGAGGAGGGCCGCGGCGGGAAAGAGAGGCAACAGGTACACGGTGCGCTTTCCCGAGGAGGTGGAGAAGAAGAGAAACAGGGACAGGAACCAGAGAAAGAGGAGGCGGAGGCCGGCGCCGTTTTCCCGGGGAAGGCGGCAGCGAGAGACCAGAACAGCCGGCAGCAGCGAGAGGAAAACCGGGGGAAGAAAAGCGCTCCAGGGAAGAAAGCTGAGAGGGAACCGGGAGAGGTAGAAATAAAAGGGCTGGACGTTGTTCCACGCATGCAAGTAGCGGGTGAGATTCTCTCGGATCACCAGGGTGCTGAACCGTTCGCCTCCTGCCTGAAGACCGTACAGGATGTACCAGGGGCAGACCAGGAGCAGATAGGTCCCCAGTCCCGTGAACCACGGGACCTGAAGGAGATCCCGTGCCCGGCGCTCCGCCACCAGGTGGAGGACGAGAATTCCCAGCGGGAGGGCCAGTCCGACCGGCCCCTTGGTCAGCGTGGCCAGGGCCATGGCGACGAAGAACCAGCGTCCGGCGCCTCGCTGGACGGCTCCCGGCGATCCTCCATGCAGCGCGTGCAGGAGAAAGACCATGCTCAGGGTGAAGAAGAAAGCCAGGGTCATGTCCGTGGAGGCCCAGCGGCTGCGCATGAGAAAGTGCCCCGACGTCATGAGTATCAGCGCTCCTGCCCATCCCGGCCCGGTGCCAAGAAAGCGCCGGCCAAGATGAAAGGTCAGAAGGACGCATCCGGTTGCCGCCAGGGCGGAGGGAAGGCGGGCGCTCCATTCGGTAACCTGGCCGGCGGGGAGAGAAAAGAGAAACACGAGCCAGAGATACAGGGGAGGTTTGTTGGAATAGACCTTCCCCTGGAGGTGTGGGACGATGATCCGACCATCCTGGATCATCTGGTGGCTGATCAAGGCGAAGCGAGGCTCATCGGGGGAGAGGAATTCATAGCTTCCCAGGCGGAGGAAGAACAGGAGCCCGCACAAGACGCACAGAGCGACCCACGTTCCTACGAGGCGGGAATGTCCCGTCCGATCCACTTCATGGCCTCCCTCCGGTGCCTGCGCGCCGCGGCGGGATTCTAGTGGAGAGGGGCTGGGGAGCGGGGCTCCGGCCATGGACCTCCCTCCTTGACCTCCACCGGTGCAGCGGATAGCTTCATCAGATCGGAGGTGGCCATGCGACCTGGAAGACGAGGGCACCTGGCGGCGCTCCTGGTGGCCTGTGTCGGGTTTGCTGCGGTCCTGAGTGTCTGGCACCATCATCCCGCCGGCTCCTGGATCCTGGTGGCCCAGGGGACCAGCCAGAACCCGCGCGCCACCACCCAGCAGCAGTGCCTTGCCTGCAGCCTGTCCCACCAGCACGCGCCAGCGCCCTACAGCCTCTCAGGGGCGACCCATGCCTTCCAGGAGTCCACGGTAGCCCGCGGTGCGCCGCCGGGCCTGCCGGACTCTTCCGGCCGCTCGACCCAGGCGCCCAGGGCGCCACCCGCCCGCCCGCTCGCTCGAGCGTAGCCCCCTGATTCCCCCTGTTCGGAGGACTGTGGTCCTCCGGGGTCACGCCTGAGCGTTCAACGGTTGCGCTTTCCTCCGGCCCCGGTGGCCGGCTATCCCGTGTCTGATCAACCGAAAGGCGGAAAGGTCATCATGAAGATCCGAGTTCCCAGGGAACACCCTTCCAGAGGCCGGCACCTCGGCCTCCCGCTGCGTCCAGGGCGCATGGCCTGGATCGTGAGTGCGGTGCTTTGTTTCTGCCCGGTTCTCTCATCCGGCAAGGAGGCGGCACCCTCTCCCCCTGCATCAGAAATCGAGTCTCTCCAGCGGGAAGTCCAGGCGATTCAAGACGAGTACCGGCGCCGGATTGCGGCTCTCGAGGACCGCCTGGCCCGCCTGGAGGCGGAACGGGCCAGGAAGGCCGCTCCGGCCGGCGCGGGGGATGAGCTGGAGGCTCTCCACCAGGCCGCGCGCAGGGCGGCCGGCGTGACGGCTGGGGGTGAGCCGCACCCGGCCACCATGGCGCCCGCCACCACCGAGGCCATGGCGGGACACGAGAGAAACCTGCGCCGGCTCAACCCGGAAATTTCCGTGACCGGGGATCTGCTGGGACTGTCCTCTGACACCGAGCAGGACTTCGATGCCAGGGAGTTCGAGCTGGACATTCGCTCGGCGCTGGATCCCTTCTCGGCCGCCCGGTGGACCATCTCCTTCGGGGAGGAGGACGTGGAGATCGAGGAAGCCTACCTGGTGTTCAACCGGCTTCCGGCCGGGCTGGTTCTCCGGGCGGGAAAGATGCGGCAGACATTCGGGCCGCTCAATCGCATCCACCAGCATGCGTTGCCCCAGGTGGACTACCCGCTGGTGATCCAGGATGACTTTGCTCCCGAAGGCCTGGGTCAGACCGGCATTTCCCTGGAATGGCTCGTGCCCCATCCGTGGGCGTCGGCCAATGAGCTGACCTTGCAGATCACGGACACCTCGAGCGAGGCCTTCGGGGAGGAGCCATCCGGGAATCTCTCCTTTCTGGCCCATGTCAAGAACTTCTGGGATCTGTCGGCCAGCACCTACCTGGAACTGGGTTTTTCAGGCCTGGAGGGAAGCCCCGCCACCGGCCGGGATACCCGGGTGCTGGGCGCCGACCTGACGCTGCACTGGCAGCCGCCGTCCAGGGCCAAGTACAGGGAGATCACCTGGCGGAGCGAGTACCTGCTCTCCAGCAGGGATAACCTGCTCGGCGAACGCCAGGATGCTGCCGGCGGTTACAGCTACATCGAGGGGCTGTTGCGCCGGAATCTCTACGTCGGCCTGCGCTATGACCGGGTCGAGAATCCTCTCGACCCCGACCTCAAGAAATGGGCCAGCGAGCCGTACATCACCTGGTGGCTGAGCGAGTGGGTGCGCTTGCGGGCGGCGTTTCAGACCCTCAACGATGATCTCCTCGAAGACACGGATCATCGCTTCAAGTTGGAGTTCACCTGGGCCGCCGGGCCGCACAAGCACGAAAGCTACTAGGAGATGATGATGGAATTTTCCATGCGCTGGCCGTTCCGAATTCTGCTGGTCCTGACGGTGCTGGGTCTTCCACGCCCCGGCGGGGCAGCTCTCAAGGTGGTGGCGACCCTTACCGGGTATGCCTCCATCGCCCGTGCCATCGGCGGGGATCGGGTCGAGGCTCGATCGATATCGCGCCCCGACGAGGATGCCCACTTCGTCAAGCCCAAGCCGTCCCGCGCCCTGATGCTCAAGGGAGCCGATCTCTTCATCACCACAGGTCTTGACCTGGAGCTGTGGGGGCCGGTCCTGGTGGACAAGTCGGGGAACCGGAAGATCCGCGATGGTGAGGTTGGTTATGTCTCGGCCAGCCGTCATGTTCACATGCTGGATATCCCGGCCAACCCGAGCCGCGCCGCAGGAGACATTCATCTCTACGGAAACCCCCACATTCAGACCAGTCCCATCAACGCCAAGATCATTGCCGGCAACATCGCCGCCGGCTTGATACGGGTTGATCCCGCCGGAGCATCGGTCTATCAGGAGAACCTGAAGACCTTCCGGCATCGCATCGATGTCGCGCTGTACGGCCAGGATCTGCTCGATCTCCTGGGCCCGGAGGTCCTGGACCCCCTGGCGGAAAAGGGCACGCTGGTTTCCTTTCTCCGGGAGAAGACCTACCAGGGGCAGCCTCTTCTCGAGCACCTGGGAGGATGGCTGAAGCAGGGTCTTCCGTTCCGGGGCCGCAAGATCATCGCCTACCACAAGAACTGGATCTATTTCACCACCCTCTTCGGTCTTCAGATCGTGGATTACGTGGAGGCGAAACCCGGCATCCCGCCTTCAGCCCGCCACGTGCACGATCTGATTCGCGAGATCCAGGAGGGTGGAATCGGCGTGCTCCTCACCGCCGCTTACTTTGATCCGTCCAAGCCCCAGGCGATTGCCCGGCGCACCGGCTGCACCGTTGTGCGGGTGCCCATGGATCCGCCGGGGGAGCCAATGGATTACATCGATTTGGTAAGCCTCTGGGTGGACAAGCTGGCTGCCGCCTTCCGCCAGGAGAGTTGAGCCATGGGAGAGATTCTCGCGTTTCTGGCCGCACCCTTCGTGGCCTCCCTCCTGCTGGCGGGCATCCTCGGCTACCTGGGGATCCACGTCATTCTCAGGCGGGTGATCTTCGTGGACCTGGCCCTGGCCCAGATCGCCGCCCTAGGGACGCTCATCGGTTTTCTCTTCGGCCACGAACCGGGGAGCACGGGTTCCCTGGCTTACTCCCTGGCCGCCGCCCTGATGGGGGCCGCCATCTTCAGCTGGACACGCGCCCGCCAGGAGCAGGTGCCGCAGGAAGCCATCATCGGCATCACCTACGTGGTGGCCTCGGCCCTGGCCATCCTCGTCGCCGATCGCGCCCCGGAGGGAGCCGAGCACATCAAGGAGCTCCTGGCCGGCGCCATCCTCTGGGTCACCTGGCCCGGAGTTCTGCGGGATCTGGTGGTGTTCTCATTGGTGGGAGGGCTCCATTTCCTGCTCCGCCGGCGCTTCACCTTGATCTCCGAGGATCCTGGCGAGGCTTTTCGCCGGAGGATGTCCGTGCGGCTGTGGGATTTCCTTTTTTACGCCTCCTTCGGGATCGTCATCACGCTGGCGGTGAGCGTGGGAGGGGTTCTCCTGGTCTTCGCCTACCTGGTGGCGCCAGCCATCCTGGCCGTTGGTAGCGTCGAGGGCTGGGCACGCCGGCTGGGCGTGGCCTGGGGAACGTCCTTTCTGGCCTCGGCCCTGGGCCTGGCGGCTTCCTACCAGTGGGATTTCCCCAGCGGGCCGGCGGTGGTGTGCACGCTGGGGCTCTTTCTCATCCTTTTCGCCATCTGGCAGGCCTTGCGGAGCCGGCGCAGTTCACGGTTCGCCCGGTGACGGTGAGTCCACTCAGTGGGAAGACCTCCTGACCGCAACCCCCATGATCTCGAAATGGCCGCCATGGAGAAGCGGCCCGGAGCCCACGAAGGCCCGCGCCGGGAAACCGGCCTCGAAATAGGTCCGGTAGATGCTGTTGAAGTCGTCGTAGAGCGACAGGTCCGAACAGAAGATCTGGACCGAAACCAGGTCATCCATGGTCATCCCGGCCAGCGCCAGGCGTTTTTTCATGCCGTTCAGGACGATCCGCGCCTCCTCCCGGACATCCGCCGGGGGGGCACCGGTGGCCGGGTCCAGGCCGATGCTGCCGGCGAGATAAAGAGTGTCGCCGACCAGGACCGCATGACTGTACGGCAGCTTGTCGCTCCGGGCGGCGAGGTTCAGGTGCCGGTGCGGCACCGGCTTCCGTTCCGCAGCCGAAGGCGGAATCGTCATGGCGAACAGGCAGCTCAAGGTGATCAGTGCAACCGGAAGACGTTTCACATTTTCTCCTTGGGGGGCGCGATCACGGGTCATGCTGAAGGGGATCGGTTGGTTGGCCCAGGCGGGGGCATGGTAACAGACCCGCTCGCCGCCCGCCGGGACGGTGGTGTCGGGAGAGCGCGGCAAGAAGAGGTAGACTGCCCCTGGCGCCGGGGGATGGTGATCGGCGGCACGCGGTGCCCGGTTCACCCTGTCTCCGGCGAGGAGGAGTGAACATGCGCACTCACATGGCTGCCGGCAGGCTTTCTCTCACCGTCACACTGGTCCTCGCATCAGGTCTCTCCGGCGCGGTCGGCAAGACCCACCGATACATCCCCGCGCCGGAAGAACTGCGCTATCTGTTCGCCACCTCGCCTCCGGTCCTGGAAATGAAGCCGGGGGACCGGCTGGAGACCTGGACGGAGAGCGCTCTCGGCCCGCGGATGAGACAGCCCGGCGACCGGCTTCCCGACGACTTTCGTCCCAACCCCAACACCGGCCCCTTCGCCATCCAGGGCGCCCGCCCGGGAGACACCCTGGTGGTCAAGCTCCTGGCCATCGAGCCCGCCGCTCCTTTTGCCGCCGGCATTGCCGGGCCGGGTTTCGGCGCTCTGACCCACACGCGCTTCACACCCATGCTCGACCGATCGATCCCTTCCCGCACCTGGTTCTACGCCATCGATCGGAAGGAGCGCACGGTGGAGTTCTCGGCGCTGGACTCCGGATACAAGGTGAAACTGCCCCTTCGCCCTTTCCTGGGCTGCCTGGCGGTCGCTCCGGCGGCGAACGAGTCCCGCTCCACCATTGTCCCGGGGTTTTTCGGCGGCAACCTGGACACACCCGAAGTCCGTGCCGGCGCGACGGTCTATTTCCCGGTGAGTGCCCCCGGCGCTCTTCTTTACCTGGGCGATGGGCATGCGATTCAAGGGGAGGGTGAGATTGCCGGGACGGCCGCCGAGGTGGCCATGAACGTGACACTGGAGGTGGGCCTCCTCAAGAACCGCCCCATCACCACCCCCCGGATCGAAGACGAAACCTATCTGATGGCAACAGGGAGTGGCCGGCCGCTGGAAGATGCCATGCGCATCGCTTCACACGAGCTCATCGAATGGATGGTCCAGGACTATGGGCTCTCCCGGATGGATGCGTACGAGCTCATGTCGCTGGCCATGGAGTCCAATGTCAGCCAGCTGGTGGACCCCAACTACACGGTGCTGGTGAAGATCAGAAAGAGCTATCTTCCATCGCCGCGGAAGTGATGGCGAGGCGCCGGGGCGCGGGGTGATCCGCCGAGGGGGATCCGCGAGGCTTTTGTGTATAATTCCTTCGCGATGCTGTCCCATATCATGGCCGCCGGGTGGCTGGCGCCGAGGTTCCTGATTCTGTACGGATTCGTTCTCTCGGGGCTGTTCGTCCACTTCAGGGGGAAGGTCCGGCACCGCTTGCTCCGCCAGCTCACCGATCATTCCACCCTCATGGCGCCCTACAATACCTTCATCTACTTCTTCTCCGCGGTTCCCTCCAGCCCCATCCTGAAGGTCTCCGACTTTCCGGAGCTCGCCTTGCTGCGGGAGAATTGGCAAGTCATTCGGGACGAAGCCTATGAGCTTTTTGAGCGCGGATACTTGAGGAAGGCCCCCAAGTATAATGATCTCGCCTTCAATTCTTTCTTCAGGAGCGGCTGGAAAAGGTTTTATTTCAAGTGGTACGACGACTTTCTTCCCTCCGCCCGCGCACTCTGTCCCCGCACGGTGGCATTGCTGGAGAGAATCCCCTCCATCAACGCGGCCATGTTCACCCTGCTGGCTCCCAGGAGCCACCTGGTGCGCCATCGGGATCCCTTCGCCGGCTCCCTCAGGTATCACCTGGGCCTCATCACTCCCAACTCCGAAAAATGCCGCATTCTCATCGATGGCATTCCCTACCATTGGCGGGATGCACAGGACATTTTGTTCGATGCCACCTACATCCACCGGGCCACCAACGAGACCGACGAGGTCCGGATCATCCTGTTCTGCGATGTGGACCGGCCCCTGCGCGGCTGGTTCGCCAGGGGGATCAACCACTTCGTGACCCGATACCTGGCCAGGGCGACCTCGACCCAGAATGTCCCGGGGGAGAAAGTCGGTTTCCTGAACCGGGGGTTCGAATATGCCTACCAGATCCGTCTCCTGGGCAAGCGCCTGAAGGCCGCCAACCGGCCGGTCTACTATCTGGTCAAGTTTTCCCTGCTCGGCGGCCTGCTTTACGGCCTCCTGGTCTGGCTCTGAAAGAGAGTCGGCCGGCCGGCACCGGGGCCCTGGCGGCCATCATGGCGATGCGGAACGGGGCGCGGGTCGCGGGGGGGCCGTCACTCTCCATCCGGCTCCGGGCCCGGCGTCCGCGCCACCGCTTGCAGGGTCTCGAAGGGGAAGGCTGGCGAGGCGCTGCGGGCCACCGGGCCCAGGGCATTGACCACGTCGGCCACCAGCGCGGCCCGTGACGCCGGCTCCAGGGCGGCGGCGGCATGGGCCAGGGACGTGCTGGCCAGGTGCCGGGGAATGAACTCTTCCAGCGGCGGCAGGGCCAGCGTCTTGACCAGGGCCTGAACATGGATTCCCGTGAAGCCCGCCGCCGCCAGCAGGGCCTGGAGCCTGGTCCTGTCTCCCAGGGAGAACGAGGCGCGCACCGTTGCTCCCGCCGCGGCACCCAGGTACCGCTCGACCGAACGGGCCAGGGCGAGGGGATAGGGATTGCGCTCGATGCTGCCCCAGACCCCCAGGGCAACCCGTCCGCCCGGCGTGAGAACGCGCCGGATCTCCCGGAGCGCAGCGTTGCGATCGGGGAAGAACTGCAGGCCCTGATGGCACAGGACCATGTCGAAGGTGCGGCCTGGGAATGGCAACGGGACGGCGTTCCCCTGCTTCCACTGGATTCTGCCGGTCAAGTTTCCTGCTGCTTCCTGCGCCACCGAGAGCATGTCCGGGTTGAGGTCGACGCCGGTCACCCTGCCTGAGGGATCCGCCTTGCGCACCACCTCCCGGGCCACGGCGCCGGTTCCGCAGGCCAGGTCCAGGATGCGCTCATGCGCTGCCGGCTGGACCGACTGGACCAGATCGGGGATCCATGGGCCCAGCAGGAAAGGGACGCTGCAGGTCTCGAACCGTGCCGCCGCCGCGCGATCCCGGTTCCAACTGGTGCCCGGATCTCCCGGATCGGTACCCTGAGCGGCGTCGACGGATGACATGAGAAAGAATGTTACCACCGGAGAGCACAGCCCGGCACCGGCCCCTGCGGCCCCTGCGGGGGGCGGGATCATGCGGGCGCCGGATTCCGCGAGCGCGGTCCCTCCCGGCTGTGACAGGAGAACCCGCGCATGTCGTATCTCCCCTCGCTCCCGGAAAATGCGGTCGTGCTGGACGTCTTCGCGGCCTTTCCAGAAACCGCCAGGCATCTGATGGCTTACCACCAGCAACTTCTCCGCGGGCCCTCGCCCCTGTCGCCGGCTCAGCGCGAGCTGATCGCCGCCTACGTATCCGGATTGAACCGGTGCCAGTACTGTCACGGCGTGCACGCCGCCACGGCGGCGGCGCTGGGTGTCCGGGAAGATCTGCTGCGCCAGCTGGCGGAGGACCTGGACACCGCCGGCGTCGAGCCCCGGTTGCGCCCCCTCCTGCGCTATGTACGGAAGCTCACCGTTTCTCGGGCGCGGATCAGTCGGGAGGATGCCACGGCCGTGTTCGAGGCAGGCTGGGATGAACGGGCCCTGCATGATGCCGTGTCGGTTTGCGCGCTGTTCAGTTTCATGACGTACATTCCGCACATCTCCGAGGCGATTCCACCGAATTTAAGTCTTGAGTTT
>JBHHYE010000050.1:0-14018 GCA_046757405.1 Acidobacteriota bacterium
AACCAGGTTCCGATCCCACCTCACGCCCGCCCATGAAACAGACTGGGTGGTTCTTCCCCTGCCGGAGAACACACCCGTGGCGGTTGGGTTGATCACGGAGCCGGGCCCCAGCGGGAACACCAACTTCGACTGGGCCTGGTGGTGGAGCCCGCACCTCCAACTGGGGGAGGGGAGCATCGACCCGGCGCGCATCCGCGACGCCGCGCTGCGCGCCGCCTGGTGCCAGCGGAATCCGTGCGGGGCGGTCCTCCGATCATCCTCCGCGGGGCGCCTCAGGCGCGCGGCACCAGCACCTTCGCCCCGCGGACGCCGCCGCGCTTCAGCGCGAGAATCGCCTGGTTGGCTTCCTCGAGAGGATGCGCCTGGACCTCGGGAATGATCGGAATGCGCGCCGCGATGGGCAGGAACTCCGCGATGTCGCGGCGCGTCACGTTGGCAACGGATCGGATCTCCTTCTCCATCCACAGGTGCTCGGCATAGCTCAAGCCCAGGAGGCAATCCCGGTCGGCGTCCTCCTTGCGGATGGCGTTGATCACCAGCCGCCCGCCCGGCCGCAGGTTGGCGAGGGCCTCGACGACCGGCATCCAGGCCGGCGTGGTGTCGATGATGGCGTGGAGGAGCTCCGGGGCGCGATCGGCCGTCCCGCCCGTCCACGCGGCGCCGAGGCGCCGCGCAAAGTTCCGGGCCGGCTCGCTGCGTGCGAAGACATGGACGGGCGTGTTGGGATAGAGATGGCGCGCCAGTTGCAGCACCAGGTGGGCGGAGCCGCCGAAGCCTGTGAGCCCCAAAAGCCCGCCATCCCGCAGCCCGGCCAGCCTCAAGGCGCGGTAGCCGACGGCGCCGGCGCAGAGGAGAGGCGCGGCCTGCTCATCGGAGAAGACTCCCGGAATCGGGTAGGCATAGGCCGCCGGCACGGTCAGGTACTCGGCATAGCCGCCGTCGACATCACGTCCCGTCGCCCGGAACTCCGGGCTCAGGTTCTCGTCGTCTGCGCCGGAGGAGGAATAGATCCAGCCCACCCCGACCCGGTCGCCGAGCGCGTGGCCGATCACGCCGCTGCCGAGACGATCGACATGGCCGACCACCTGGTGGCCGGGCACCACCGGCAGACGGGGCCGGGTCCGCCCCTCGATCTCATCGATCTCGGTATGGCAGACGCCGCACGCCGCCACGCGGATACGCACCTCTCCCGGTCCGGGCTCGGGGTCCGGCAGCTCCACGAGCCGCAGCGGTTCCATCCCCTCTCCGAGGCCCACACAGCGTTCGAGCCGCATCGCCCTCATGGCAGGCCTCAGCGCCGGGTCAGCCGGACGCCGGCTTCCCCGGTTCCCCAGGTCGCTTCATCCGCCGGGCAGAGCTCAACCCAGGATGACAGGGCGTCATGGTTCTTCCTGGTCCCGTCACCAGATGCTCCAGCTCTGCAGGATCTGCATGTAGTTGGCCCGGGCAAACGCCTTGGGATCGGGACAGCGGGCCAAGTTCATGCTGCCTCGCATCTGGGCCAGCGACTCGTATTCGTGTTCTTCCAGCCAGGCCGCCAGATCCTTCTGGATGGCGGCCAGCCGCTCCGGGCCGTGGCGCAGGAGGGCCGAGACGATCTGCACTGCGTGCGCGCCGGTCATCACCGCCTTGATGACTTCCTGGGCGCCATGCACTCCGCCGCTGGCGGCCAGGCTGAGCCGCCGCTTGGACGACAGCATGGCCAGCCAGCGCAATCGCAGAGGTAGTTCCCGCCGATCGGAGAGGCGCAGAGTGCGGGAGACCTCCAGGTTCTCCACGTCCAGGTCCGGCTGATAGAAACGGTTGAACAGGATGAGGCCATCCGCTCCGGCCTCCTCCAGCCGCCGGGCCATGTGGCCCAGCGACGAGAAGTAGGGCGAGAGTTTCACCGCAACGGGGATGCGCAGTCCATCCTTGACCGCTTTCAGCACCCGGATGAGGCGATTCTCCACCTGGGCCCCGCTCTCGAACGGGTCGGCGGCCAGCTCATACACGTTCATCTCGAGGGCATCGGCGCCGGCCTCTTCCATGAGACGGGCGTATTCCAGCCAGCCGCCCTCGGTGGCGCCGTTGAGGGAGGCGACCACCGGCACCGCCACGGCTCTCTTGATGCGGCGGACCAGGTCAAGGTACTCATCGGGACCGATGGCGTGGTCCGGCGGCGAGGCCAGGTAGGTGGTGGCTTCGGCGAACGATTCGGCCGGTGTCTCGGCGCAGGCGGCCATGGCCAGCGCCTCGCCCGTGAGCTGTTCCTCGAAGAGCGAGTGCATGACGATCATGGGGGCGCCGGCGTCTTCGAGACGCTTGACCGTGCCCGTGTCATCGACCAGGGGTGAGGCACCCGGCATGATGGGATGCGGGAGGCGAAAGCCGAGATAGGTTGTGGAGAGGTCCATGAGTCTTTCCCTAGGCCTGCCCGGACTGATCCGGCGGGAGGGTCAGGCCGGCAAGCTGCTGGTAGATGGCCAGTTTCTGGGCGGAACTGTGTTCGGCTGCCGCCAGCAGCCGGCGATAGCGAACGGGATCGAGCCGCTCCACCATGCGGAAGCGCGCTTCATGCCTCATGTACTCCTGGGGTGAGATGCGGACGCGTCCGGCGTCAAGCTGGAGGGGCGGTTTTCCCTGGGCGATGCGGCGCGGGTCGAAGCGGTACAGCGGCCAGACGCCCGAGTCCACCGCCCTCTTTTGCTGCTCCGCGCCGAAGGCCAGGTCATAACCATGCGCGATGCAGTGGCTATAGGCGATGATGAGGGAGGGTCCCGGGTAGCTCTCCGCTTCCAGGAACGCCTTGACGGTTTGCTGATCCCGGGCGCCGAAGGCGACGCGCGCCACGTAGACATGGCCGTAGCTCATGGCCATGAGTCCCAGGCTCTTCTTGGGGATCTCCTTGCCGGCAGCGGCGAACTTGGCCGCCGCCGCCAGGGGGGTGGACTTGGACTGCTGGCCGCCGGTGTTGGAGTAGACCTCCGTGTCCAGGACCAGCACGTTGACGTCCCGGTTCATGGAGAGGACGTGATCCAGCCCGCCGTACCCGATGTCGTAGGCCCAGCCGTCGCCTCCGACCAGCCAGACGCTCTTGCGCACCAGGGTGTCGGCCAGGAGAGCCAGGCTGCGGGCGGCGGGCTCGTCCCGTCCGGCCAGCTCGCGCCGCAGGGCCGCGACCCGTTCCCGCTGCCTGTGGATGCCTTCTTCGTCACGCTGGTCGGCCTCCGCCAGCGCCGCCGCCAGCTTCTCGCCAATGAGCGCGGACTGCTTGCGGACCAGGTCCAGGGCCAGTTGCCGCTGAGCATCCAGGGCCAGGCGGAAGCCGAGACCGAACTCGGCGTTGTCCTCGAACAGGGAATTGGACCAGGCGGGGCCGCGCCCCTCGCTGTTCACGGTGTACGGCGTGGTGGGCAGGTTGCCGCCGTAGATGGATGAGCAGCCCGTCGCATTGGCGATCAGCAATCGGTCTCCGAACAGCTGGGTGAGCAGCTTCAGGTAGGGGGTCTCACCGCATCCGGCGCAGGCGCCCGAGTACTCGAAGAGGGGCTCGAGAAACTGGGAACCCTTGTTGTCCCGTTTCACCCGGGCGCGGTCAGCCTGAGGGAGGCCGAGGAAGAAGCTGTAATTCTCTCTTTCACGCTCCCGGATCGGCCGCTGGGGCTCCATGTCGATCGCCTTGTGCCGCGGGTTGGACTTGTCCTTGGCCGGGCACACCTGAACGCAGAGCCGGCAGCCGGTGCAATCCTCCGGCGCCACCTGGATGGTGTAGCGGGAGCCTTTCCAGTCGGATCCCCGGTAATCGTCCGAGAGGAAGGCGGCCGGCGCGCCTTCCAGCAGCCGGCCATCGTACACCTTGGCGCGGATGGCGGCATGGGGGCAGACGAAGGCGCACTTGTTGCACTGGATGCAGACGGCAGGGTCCCAGACGGGGATCTCCTGGGCGATGTTTCGTTTTTCCCAGCGGGAGGTGGCCGTGGGCCAGGTGCCGTCCACCGGGAAGGCGCTGACCGGCAGCAGATCGCCCTGTCCCGCCAGCATGACCGCGGTCACTCGCTGCATGAAGTCGGGAGCTTCGGCCGGGATGATGGGCGGCCGCCCGCGGGCGGCAGTCACGGCGGCCGGCGCGGGAACCAGGTGGAGATGGTCGAGCGCGGCGTCCACGGCGGCAAAATTGCGTTCCACCAGGACCTTGCCCTTCTTGCCATAGGTGGTCTCGATCGCCGCCTTGATGCGGGTGACGGCTTCGCCCCGGGGCAGCACTCCCGAGATGGCGAAGAAGCAGGTTTGCATGATGGTGTTCATGCGCCCGCCCAGTCCCGCTTCCCGGGCCACCTTGTAGGCATCGATGACGTAGAATCGCAATTCCTTTTTCAGGATCTGCTCCTGTGCTTCCCGGGGTAGGTGATCCCAGACATCATCCGGGCCATAAGGGGAGTTGAGCAGGAAGACGGCCCCGGGCGCCGACGCCTCCAGCACATCATAAGTGTTCAGAAAATCGAACTGATGGCAGCCGATGAACCCGGCCTTGCGAACCTGGTATGTCGACCGGATCGGCCGGGGCCCGAAGCGGAGATGGGAGATGGTGACCGCGCCGGCCTTTCTGGAGTCGTAGACAAAGTATCCCTGGGCAAAGTGGTCTGTTTCGCCGCCAATAATCTTGATGGTGTTCTTGTTGGCGCCCACCGTGCCGTCGGCTCCGAGTCCGTAAAAGACGGCCCGGAACACTTCATCGGGCTCGATGTCAAAGTCGCGGTCCACCGGCAGGGATGTTCCGGTGACATCATCGACGATGCCCACGGTGAAGTGGTTGCGGGGCCGGTCGCCGGACAGGTTCTCATAAACCGCCTTGACCATGGCCGGGGTGAATTCCTTGGACGACAGGCCGTAGCGGCCGCCGGCCACCTTGGGCAGCCCCTGCCGCAGGCGGAGGTGCCCCTCTGCCTGCGCTTCATGGAGGCCCGCGACCACATCCATGTAGAGCGGCTCGCCCACGGCCCCGGGCTCTTTCGTCCGGTCCAGAACCGCCAGGGATGCGACGGTGGGTGGGAGAGCGGCCGCCAGGGCCCGCGCGTCGAACGGCCGGTAGAGCCGGACCTTGATGAGGCCGACCTTCTCGCCTGCGGCCATGAGTGCATCCACCGTCTCGTGGGCCGTCTCGGCGCCGGAACCCATCATGATGATGACTCGTTCGGCCTCGGGATGGCCGTGATAGTCGAAGAGGTGGTAGGCCCTGCCGGTGACCCTGGCCAGGCGGTGCATGGCTTCCTGGACGATGCCCGGGCAGGACAGGTAGAACGGATTGCAGGCTTCCCGGGCCTGGAAGAAGGTGTCGGGGTTCTGCGCCGTTCCCCGCAGCACCGGCCGGTCAGGCGTGAGAGCCCGGCGCCGGTGGCCGTCAACCCATTCGTCCTTCACGAGACGGCGCAGGTCGTCATCGCTGATGGCCGCAATCTTCGAGACCTCGTGGGAGGTGCGAAAGCCGTCGAAGAAGTGGAGAAAGGGCACCCGTGACTCCAGGGTGGCCATCTGGGAGACGGCGGCGAAGTCTTGAGCTTCCTGGACCGATCCCGACGCCATGAGGGCGAAACCGGTTTGCCGGCAAGCCATGACGTCCGAGTGATCGCCGAAGATCGACAGGGCATGGGTTGCCACGGTGCGGGAGGCCACGTGGATGCAGCAGGAGGTCAGCTCCCCGGCCATCTTGTACATGTTGGGGATCATGAGAAGGAGGCCCTGGGAGGCCGTGAAGGTCGTGGTCAGGGCGCTGGCCTGGAGCGAGCCATGCAGGGCGCCGGAGGCCCCGCCCTCCGACTGCATCTCGACGACGCTGGGCACCCCTCCCCAGATGTTGGTGCGTCCCAGGGCCGACCATTCATCGGCCAGCTCGCCCATGGAGGATGAAGGGGTGATGGGATAGATGGCGCAGATCTCGTTGGTGCGATAGGCCACCGAGGCGACGGCTTCGTTGCCGTCCACGGTGATGTGCTTGGTTGATGCGGCCATGATCGGTCCAATCTGGATGCCCCGAAGGACACCCTTGCCGTGATTCTGCCTGGCGTCAGGCCGGCGGAACCACCCGCCTCTCTGACAGAAAGGTCAGCCAAATCTTTTCTTCGCCGGGTCCCCGGGGCGCATGTTCGTAGTGAAGCCTGACGGTCACGTAGGCCGTGTCGCCCGCGGACAGCGGGAAGGTGAACATTTCTTGGCGGTGCTCGTCGACCTGGATCCGCGTATCGGCCTGGAGCGCGACGCCAGGGGCGAAGAAGCCGCTGTCATGGAGGATCACCCTGCCATCCGCGGAGAGGAAACTCTTTTCATAGACCTGTTTCTCGCGGTAGGTCTTGCCCGCGCTGGTTTCCACCAGAAGATCCAGGATCACCCGCCGGCCGGGCATGCCGGTGGGCACGGCATGACCGGCGCCCCGGTTGACGATGCGGATGCGCAGCTCAAGCCGATCACCGGACCGGCGCGGCTCCATGCTCAACGACAGGGCCCGGTGAAGCTGCTCGAGAGAATGGCCGCCGGGGACCTGATGGAGGTTCACTGCCGCTCCGGCCACCCGCTTGACGCGGGGGTCCACCACGTTGGCCCGGGTGAGCCCCATGTGGCAGGTCTGGCACGAGCTGCCGTCACGGGCCGCGCTGCCCGATTTCCATTCGCTGTACGTGGTCATGATAGGAGTGCCTTCGCCATTCACATACTCGTGACAGGGCGCGCAGACCAGGGAGCCCGCGTGGAGGGGTGAATAGGCCACCTCGTGCCCGGGCGATTCGGCGTCAGGGATGGGGCCGCGCTTCACCCGGCCGACCTCGATGCGCGCCGCCACCGGCGCCTGGCTGTCATCGACGGCCACGATGCTATGGCAGTAATCGCAGCTCACGCCCTCCCAGGTGATGCGCTCTTTGAGGGCCAGATCGCCCGTGGCGGCCGCAAAGGGCGCATGGCAACCCAGGCAGGTCCGGGAGACGCCCTCGCCTCCACGCCGCTGGGCATCGCGGTAGGCGTCCAGAAAGATGGGATCCTCCAGGGCGAGAGCGTGGCTTGAATCACGCCACATGCGATAGATGTCACGATGACACTCGCCGCAGCGATCCGAGTGGGTCACCTCCATGGAGGCCAGGGCGCCGGTAGCCCCTAGGGCAAGCACGAGTCCCGCCGTGAGAAGCAACTCAAGGCGAAAATCTTTCATGGTGCGCCTCCCAGGGGCTTTGAGGATCGTGCGGGGCCCTCCGGATCAACCACGATAGCCATCCCACGGCCCGGATACAAACCGGCCCGGGACGGGCAGAACGATTCTCGGGGTGTCCCACGCGGAGGCTGCCGGGACCTGGACCGTGTGCCATGTCAAGGGCGGTGTCAACAAGAGAATGGTTGCCCGCTCCCGCGGCTCCGATGATGCTCACCGCCGCCGGCCTCCGGCTTGCCCTCCGGCGGCGCCTTTCTTTCACGGGCCGGGGGCAGGCCGTACCCCTCGCGCTCCTGGATCCGCGCGAGAGGCGAGCGGCCGGTCAGCCAGGCGGTATCCATCGGGTAGACCACCCGGTCAAAAATGACGAAGTAGAAGTGCCAGACCAGGATGGCGAGCGAGGCCAGGATTGCCTCGTGGAAATGGATCGTGGTGGCGACCTGGGGAACCCAGGGCGGCAACCACCGCAGAGTGAAGTTGTCGAACCACAGGAAAAATCCGGTGGCCGCCATGATCAGGCTGCCCCAGATCAGGGCCAGGTACGCCAGTTTCTCCGGGTATCCCAGGGAGCCGGCTGCCGGCGGCCGGGCGCGGCGCCCGGCGAAGTACAGCAGGCGCTCGCGGATCTCATGAAGATCGGCCCGGTTCGGGCGCATGCCGGCGATACAGGCGCGGGCAGGCCGGCGCAGGATGAGATGCAGGGCATGCAGCAGCAGAGCGCTCAGCATGCCCACGGCCGCCACCCGGTGGAGGATTCCGCGCCGCCCTAGGCGTCCTTCCCAGGCCAGGAGGGGGCGGGCCCACCACGCATCAGGGAAGGTGAGGGCGAATCCGGTGTAGGCCAGAACCATGAAGCTGCTCAGCATGAGAAAGTGGGTGGCGCGGAAGCCGGCCGACATGCGGATCTCACCAGGAGAATCCTGGCGCGCGACAGGAGGCGGCGGGTTGCGCAGCTTGCGGAACAGGTCAAGGCCGTTGTGCAGCAGCATGGCGCCAATGGTGGAGGCAATGATCCATAGGTAGGCCAGGCGAATGGTGTAGACCACGGCGAAGCGCTCTTTGGTCGCCGTCACATGGACAGGTGCCAGTTTCTTTCCGGCCAGGGCACCCGGGTGGCACTGGCCACAGGTCATGGGAAGGTTGGCGGGGTTGACAGTGGAACGTGGGTCGGTGGATGGAAGAATATTGTGAACGCCGTGGCAGGAAGCGCAATGGGCTGCGGTCGTGGACCCCGAGCGCCCGGCCAGGCCATGATAGCTCTCTTCATACGATGCGATCCGGTCCCCGGGGATGTCGAATTTTTCATTGAGGCGCACGTCCCCATGGCAGCGGCCGCAGGTCATCTTGGGGATGTTGGTGGCAAAGACCGGCGATCCCGGATCACTGGGCGCCAGGATGCGGTGCTCGCCGTGACAATCCGTGCAGACCGGAGATTCCCGCACGCCGCGGGCTGCGGCCGCCCCATGAACGCTCGAGGCATAGGCGCGCGCAATGGTCTGATGGCACTGACCGCAGGTCGCCGGAACGTTGGCGTGGCTGACCCGGGAACGAACGTCCCACGCCGGCTGGATGCCGTGGCTTCCGTGGCAACTGCTGCAAGAAGCTGCCTTCTTTCCCGAGGCCACGGCGTGGGCGTGGATGCTGCCCTTGTAGGCTTCCACCGGCTGGGCAACGGGAATCTGGAACTTGCGGGCGACTTCGGGATTGGCGTGACAGGTTCCGCAGGTCTGCGGCAGGTTGATCGGGTTCACGGGCGAGTGGGTGTCGGAGACCGGAGCCAGCGCATGGATGGACCCGTGGCAGGCAAGGCAGTCGGGCGCTTCCTGAATCCCTTCCTGGCGCGCCTGGCCGTGGATGCTGGCAGCGTAGGTGGCGGCGATCTCGTCATGGCAGATGGAGCAGTCGGCTCTGGCTGTTTCCGACTTATGACCATCAGCGAGCGCGCCGGCATGGCAGTCGCCGCAGTCCAGAAAACCGTGAACGCTCTTGGCCAGGGCCTCCTGGTCGATGTCATGACAGGTGAGGCATGAGTCCTGGCCGGCGGCGGGAGAGAACGCCCCGATTCCCAGGACGCAGGTGCCCGCCATGGCCCAGGATGCCAGACGTCGTTGCTTCCATGGGACCTGAGCCCGGAGCGTCCGGAGAGAACGATCACCTGCTGGGTCGAGGTCCATGGCCGACCCTCATGGCCGCTGGCCTCCAGGTCTCATCTTCGCGAGGCCGGGGGCCGCGCACTCTCTTCACCCGGATCAACCTGCAAAGCCCGTGCCTTCCTTCTTTGCTGTCACGGCCACGGTCGGCATGACGAACCGTCCGGTGGGCGGCCGTTCAGCCGGGGGGGGCATCGCACGGCCGGAGCGAGCTTTGGACAGGACCTGCGGGATTTCGCGCAGCCTGGTCGGATGGCGCAGTGGCCGCCAGGCTACGGCTGCAGCATTTTCAGGATTTCGGGGTCTTCTTCTTCGATGGCGAGAAGCGTGTGACAGGGCGAACAGTCCTGGGAGATCGTCTCACCGTCCTGGTCTACATGCGCGTCATCGTGGCAGCGGAAGCAGCCGGGGGAGTCGGTGTGTCCCAGGTGGTTGGGATAGGTCCCCCAGGTCACCTTCATTTCGGGAAAGACATTACGCTGGCGAATTTCGCCCAGGACGCGCGCTGCCTCGGCGATGCCGGCATGGCGCGCCGCGGACAGCTCAAGGTAGTTCTCGGCATAGAAAGCCACGAGCTCCTTATGGATGGCAGCGAGTGCCGCTTCGGTGGTCGGATGGTTCTCGCGCAGCAGGCGCAGCCCTTCCCGGCGGATGTAGGGAAGCGTGCGATCGATGCGGCCCTCCTGAAGGGCCTTGTCGATCTCGAAACCGGGCAGATGGTAGATGTGAGTCGGCCGGTTGTGGCAGTCGATGCAATCCATGACCCGCCACGGACCGGGCCGGATCCCGGTTTCTCCCCCGCCGGGTGATGGCGGAGCAGGGGCCTGGAACAGCCGGGTCTTGCCGTCCTTTCCGGTGTATTCGACCTCGTAGATCGTCTCGCGGGTTCTGTCTGAGCGGTACCGGATCCGGATATCGAGGTCCACATGCCAGTGGATGCCCGAGGCCTTGCGCCCTTCGATGCCGCCGACGCGCAGCACCAGGACGGTCTTCAGCTCGGTGTTTTCCTCGTCCTGTTCGTAGTGGGTGCGCACCGAGAGACGGTCGCCGACGAACTTGGCGGGCCAGTGGCACTGCTCGCAGGTCTCGCGCGCCGGCCGCAAGTGGTGGATGGGGACGGGAATGGGCCGGTCGTAAAGGTTGAAGGCGACGCTGGCCAACTGCCAGGCGCCGGAGAGCTTCGATTTCACGAACCAGCCGGCGCCGGGGCCGATGTGACATTCCACGCACTTGACCCGGGCATGGGGCGACCTGAGATAGACCGTGTGCTCCGGTTCCATGACCGTGTGGCAGGTGGTTCCGCAGAAAGACACCGAATCCATCACCTCGATGCCCTTGTAGGCCGCCGCCGACAAAATGATGACGTTGATCAGGGTCAGGACCAGGAAGGTCAGGACCAGACGACGTGTGGTTGCCCGGTTGAGATCCAGGATGGGGAAGAGATCCTCGGTGGCTCCCCGCCGCCGCCGGCGTCTTTCCCAGGCGACGCCGGCGGGGATGAGGATGAGACCGAAGAAGAAGACTGCGGGCAGGAAGGCGTAGCTGAGCAGGCCCAGGTGGGGTTGCTCTCATGGCCGGTCACCATGTCCAGGCCAAAGAGCGACAGGAAGAGCATGGCGCTCGCCGTCGTCAGGGCCACGCCCAGGAGACTGAAGGGATTTCGGGTGGCGGCCGAAAAGAACCTGCGTACGAGTCTGCTCCATGGCGGGCCGGGAGTGGAATGCTAGCACCCGGATGGCGCGGTGCGGGCCGCAAACGGCCGGATGGCGTTCAAGATTCCACCTTGGCTGCTATCATCGCCGGCGCGGGCCGGGAGAGATTCCTGGCCCTTCCGGTTTTGCTGCCTCCGGCGGCTGACCGGCATCGACTGAGCGAGGCGCCCGGGATGACCACCTTGTCCAGATTGCGTTCGGCCGTGGTGCCGTGGATCCTGGTGGTCCTCCTGGCCGTGGCCGTTCTCCTGCCGATCTGCGATCTGCACTTTGACTGCGGATGCCGGTGGCCAGGGCTGGGCGGCGCCTCGCAATGCGACATCCACACGGCCGGACCCCCGGATTGCCCGTGGTGCAAGCACCCCTGGATTGCATACGGGACCATGGCGGCGAGCGCCGGCCTCGGTCTGATCGCGGTCCTGGTGATTCCCGCCCGGACGCACTGGGCCGTTGCCGCGTCGATCGGGATGGCAACGGCCGTGCTGGGAGAGCTCGCCGCCGGCATCGTCACGTCGCTGTGGCTCGGCCTGCCCGCTCTGGCCGGCCTCTGAACCGGCTGTCCTGCCCGGCGATCCGTTCCGGTCAGGTGAAATGGCGCTAGAATCCCGCTCCAGTGACGCTTGCTCCGGGAACGCGGCTGGGTCCGTACGAGATCATGAGCCGGCTGGGCGCCGGCGGCATGGGAGAAGTGTACCGCGCCGGTGCTGCCGGTCCGGTGGTCCCGCGACGCCGCCCGCCTGCGCCGGTTTCATCTGGAGGCCCGGGCGGTCGCCGCCCTCAGCCATCCCAACATTCTCCTGATCCACGATCTCGGGACCCACGAAGGTTGCCCCTATCTGGTCACGGAGCTCCTGGAAGGACAGACGCTGAGCGCACGCCTGCAGGCGGGCCCGCTTCCAGCCGCTGAAGGCGCACAGCTTGCCGTCCAGATCGCCGACGGGCTGGCCGCGGCGCACGAGAAAGGGATCATCCACCGCGATCTGAAGCCCGCCAACCTCTTCCTTCCGGAGGACGGCCGGGTCAAGATCCTGGATTTCGGCCTGGCCAAGCTCACCCGTGGCGAACCCTTTCGGCCGGGGGACTCCCGGGCGCCCACCGAGGCGGAGCTCACCGGCGCAGGGCGCATGATGGGAACGGCGGGGTACATGTCCCCGGAGCAGGTGCGCGGCCGGCCGGTCGACCCGCGCTCCGATATCTTTTCCCTGGGCGCGGTGCTCTACGAGATGGTGACCGGACAGCGGGCTTTTCTGGGCGAATCGGATGTGGAGACCATGCATGGGATCTTGCGGTCCGAGCCGCGGCAGCTGGGCGGCGTCGATTCGGAAATACCCCCGGCCCTGGATCGGATTGTGCGCCGCTGCCTCGAGAAACACCCGCGGGAGCGGTACCCGTCGGCGCGGGACCTGAAGCTCGCCCTCGAGGAGGCCATGGCCGCCAGCGGCGAGGTCGCCGCGGTTCCGCGGGGAGAGAAGCGGCGGTCGGTGGCGGTGCTGCCCTTCAAGGAGTTGAGGGCGTGCCCCGAGAATGCGCATCTTGGCATCGGTCTCGCCGATGCCACGATCACGGAGCTTGCTCTCGTGCGGTCGCTCCTGGTGCGTCCCACCGCCTCCATCCTTCGCTACCAGGATCGTCCCATCGATCCCGTGCAGGCGGGGAGCGAGCTGGCGGTGGATGCGGTCGTCGACGGCAGCTTCCAGCGGTCCGGCTCGCGCTTGCGGGTCACGGTGCAGCTGGTCGACACCGGCAGCGGCGCCTCGCTCTGGGGCGCCAAGATCAACACGTCCCTCGAAGACCTGTTCCAGATGCAGGACGAGGTCTCGCGCAAGATCGCCGCGGCGCTGGAGGTCGAGCTCACCCCCGCCGACGAGCAGCGGCTGGCGCGGACCGCGCGCCCCGAGGGGGCCGCCTACGAGCTCTACCTGCGGGCCAGGGGCCACCTGCTGCGGGAGACCCTCGCCGACCTGAAACAGGCGATCGGACTGCTCGACCAGGCGGTCAAGGCGGATCCCGGTTTCGCCCCGGCCTGGGCCGGCCTCTCCGACGCCTGTGCCCGGATGGCCTTTGATTTCGAGCCGGAGTCAACCTATTACGATCGAGCCCGGACAACCTGCCGGCAGGCCCTGGCCCTCGACCCCGCGCTTCCCGAGGGGCGTTACCTCCAGGCGCGCCTGCTCTGGAGCCCGGCCGGCGGCTTTGACCACGCCGGCGCGCTCCGCGAGCTGGCCGCGGCCATCGCCGCCCGCCCGGGGCTCGACGAGGCCCACGTGCTCATGGGCCTGGTGCTGTTTCACGTGGGTCTGGTGCGGGAGGCCCTCCGCGAGTTCGAAGCAGCGCTGGAGATCGCTCCCGTCAACCCGCACGCCCGCCTCCACCTGGGGTCTTGCCACTACCACCTGGCGCGTTTTCGGGAAGCCCTGGATCTCTCCGAGGCCGCCATGGAGCGCGCCCCGGCCCCCTGGGCTTATAACCTGATCACGCTGTGCCACGTGCAGCTCGGGCATCTTGACCAGGCCGCCCTGACGGCGGACCGGATGACGCGGGAGTTGCAGACCCGTCCCGCCGTTCACTCCCTCCGCGGGCTGATCGCCGCCTGCCGTGGCGACTCACAAGCAGCGCGCCGGCAGATTGCCATCACGGCGGAGAACAGGAAGGACTACGGTCATTACCATCATGCTCAATACGACATTGCCTGCATCCACGCTCTCCTGGGCGAACTGCGGCAAGCGGTGGAGTGGCTGCGCCAGGCCGCCCGGAACGGCTATCCATGCTTTTCCTTTTTTGCCTGCGACCGTCTGCTCGATCCTTTGCGAAATGACGCCGGATTCGCCCGCCTGATGGAGGAGCTGCAGGCCGAGGGGGAGGGTTACCGGCGGCTTTACACCGGGTTTCCGTCTTCAGGATAAAAACCCCGGCGCGCGCCACGCGATCCGCTCGCGGGCAACCGCACAACCGGTTGCGCCAACTCCTTCCGGATCAGTAGAATCC
>JBHHYE010000051.1:0-13981 GCA_046757405.1 Acidobacteriota bacterium
CTGAACCTGTACCCTGAGGCCATCAGATCTGCCCACACGAAACCCTGATGACCCTCAATGTATTCGCCTTTCCATTGCCCTCCACGAGGCTCTGGCCAATGCCATCTGCCACGGAAATCTCGAGGTCGGCTCCGTTCTCTGGCGAGCGGGGAACGGCGCCTCGCGCGCCCACCGCTTGATCGAGGAGCGTTTGCACACGGCACCCTACGCGGATCGGCGGGTTCACCTGGCGGCCCAGGTGACCCCCCAGGAAGCCACCTACGTGGTGCGCGACGAAGGACCGGGATTTGACCCCGGCATCCTCTCCGATCCGACCGATCATGCCAACCTGGTGAAGATCAGCGGACGGGGTTTATTCTTCATTCGTATGTTCATGGACGAGGTCTTCCACGATGAGACCGGGAACACCATCACCATGATCAAGAGGCGATCGAAAACGGCATGAAAGGTGGGTGCCCCAGGTGAGCCGCCTGGTCCCCGGGCTTCGGCTCCGGCTTTTTCTCGTTCTTCCGCTCGGCCTGGTTCTGTGGCTGCGCATGGCCGACCCGCTGGGAGACCGCGGGCTCGCCAACGTGTTGAGCGCGGCGCTGCTGATCCTGGACGCCCTGGCCGCCTCCGCATGGCTCTTGTTCTTCAGCGGTTACGCGCGCCGCACGCGCATGAAACTGGCCGTGGGAGGTTGTCTGCTGCTGGCGGCCCTGGGCCTCTGCTTCCGCCTCGAAGGGTATACCGGCGAACTGGTGCCCACCTTTGCTTGGCGCTTCCGGGAGGAGCCGGCCAGGCTGGCAGAAGAGGTGGGCCCCAACCGGGCGGGCAGCCTGCGCCTGGCCCGGACGGATCTCGATCTCCGAACCACTTCCGTCAATGACTTCCCCGGGTTCCTCGGACCGCACCGGGATGCCCACGTCGAGGGGGTCCGGCTTTCCCGGCATTGGGACACGGATCCACCCCGGCCCGTGTGGCGCCGCGCCGTCGGGGCGGGCTGGTCGGCCTTCTCGGTGGTCAACGGTTATGCCGTGACCATGGAACAGCGCGGGCAGATGGAAATGGTGACGGCCTACGACGCCCGCAGGGGCGAGCTCATGTGGGCCTTTTCCCAGCCCGGGCGGTACGAGCATGTTCTGGGCGGTGTCGGGCCACGGAGTACGCCCACCATCGCGGATGGAAAAGTCTATGCGCTCGGGGCGACCGGCCGCCTGTGGTGCCTCGACGGCGCCACAGGGGAGCTGATCTGGGAGAAGGATCTCCTGAAGGAGTACGGCGTCTCTCCGGAGCAGGAGTTCGCCAATATCCAGTACGGTCGTTCCAACTCTCCCCTCGTGGCGGGCGATCTCCTGGTGGTGCCGGCGGGCGGCAACAAGGGCGGGCGCATCGCTTCCCTGGTGGCCTACCGGAAGGACACGGGCCGCCGGGTCTGGGAAGCGGGGCAGCGGCAGATCAGCTTCAGCTCTCCGGTGCTGGCGACGTTGCTGGGAGTTGAGCAGATCCTCATTGTCAACGAGGACACCATCAGCAGCCACCATCCGGCCACCGGATCGGTTCTCTGGGAGCATCCATGGCCTGGCGTCACCAGCAGCAATGCAAATGTCTCCCAGGCGGTCCCGGTGGCCCCCGATGGCGTTCTGGTGTCAAAGGGTTACGGCGGCGGCGCGGAACGGTTACAGCTCATCCGCCGTGAGGACGGGACGTTTGCCGTGCGCGTGGTCTGGAGAAGCCGCGGGGTGTTGCGCACCAAGTTCAGCAATGTGGTCGTGCTGGATGATCACGTCTACGGTTTATCCGATGGCATCCTGGAGTGCGTGGACCTGGAGACGGGGCGGCGTGTCTGGAAGCGTGGCCGCTACCATCACGGACAGATCCTCGGCGTGGGAGATCTGCTCCTGGTCCTCTCCGAGTCCGGGGAGGTTTTCCTGGTGGAGCCGACGCCCAGCCGGGCCAATCACATCCTTGGCCACTTCCAGGCCCTCGAGGGCATCACCTGGAATAACATTGCCCTGTCCGGAAATCTGCTGCTGGTTCGCAATGCGCACGAAGCGGGCGCCTACCGCCTTCCCCTGGCGCACGCCGGCGAATAACAGCGATGGCGAGGCGTCAGGGTCGTGGCGCGGTTCCACCGGCCGGCCGGAGGAACCGCAAGAGGCCGGCCGCCACACCGGAGGCGATCTGCGATGTTCCGGTTGCGGTGGGATGGACATGATCGTAGAAAAGCCCGGGTTGGCCTGACAGGGTAGTGAGATCCAGGATCCGATCCGCCGGGATTTCCTCATCGATGACCTGGTAGATCTTCCGGTAGGCGTCCACATGAGCATCATGATCGAAACCGTGGTAGTCGTACCGGCAGCGTGCCCTTTGTGCCGGAGGAAGATCGGGCACGATGAGAGTGGGTTGCTTGACGACAAGAAGAGTTGCGCCGATGATCCGCGCTGTCTCACGGAACAGTTGGAGATGGGTTCTCCATATGTCCAGGCCGCGCCGGTCGTAATGGGTGGCCAGGGGTCTGGCCCGGGCCACTTCCCCGCGTAGATGATGGGATACCCGCAGGCGAATTTCGCTCAGGGCCTGGGAGGGCCAGATGAGGTGATCGATCAGCAGGGGATCGTAAACGGCAAGGGGCTGCGCGGCGCGATCCAGGCTCCAGGATCCGTCGGGGAGGGTGCGCCAGGATGCCGCCCGCGCCGCATCTCCGAAGTAGTACATTTCGTTCCACCCGTGGTCGAGGACGACGATGTCGGGCGAAAAGAAACGGATCCGGCTCCACAGCCGTCCGAAAGATTCGAACGACGTGTAGCCATCCATGGCCCCGTTGATGAACTCGATGTTGCGGCCGGGAAGCCGGGCCCGGAGAATGTTCGCCACCTTCCAGGGCCAGGTCTCCTCGTCCGCGAGCATGTGGCCGGTACCGGCTGTGGAGGAGCCCCCCAGAAACACGATGCGCAGGGTGCCTGCCGGCTTGGCGACGGCGAGATCGGGCGTTGAGATGAAGCCGTGCCGGTTGATGGATTTCCCGTGGGGGTAAGTGCCCGGCCGGCCGCGGTAGGCCGAGAAGGCATCGACGAGTCCCCACCTCCGGATCGGATTCGGGCCGGTGGTGCGGCCCGTCTCGGCCCAGAGATCCACCGGTTCCCGGGTCGCCCGCAGATAGGTTTCCCAGAGGATCAACGGGGAGAGGGCCAGGACAACCACGAGGAGACGGAAGAGAGCCAGTTTCCGCCGCGAAGGAGATGTCGATCCGGGGAGAACCGCCGCCCGGCCGTCGGAGTGCTTTTCCTTCGGGATGGCCACGCTGGCGGTGATCTCCTTCCGGTTCCGCAGGGGAAGCTACGTCCTTCCGGACCCGGGGAGGGAGATTACCACGGCGTCCCCGGGAGTTTTCCGCCCCAGGATGGCGATGCCGAGGGCGACGGCGAACGGTAGGAGGCGCTCTGCCACGTCGCCGGGCCAATCTCCCTGGAAGTGGAGCAGGAGGGTCAGTCCGAAACCCGCGCAGAGAGCGGCCAGGATCGCCCGGGACTGGATGGCGCGACCGGTGAGGCGGACCAGGAGAATGGGACCGAACGAGGAGCCCACCGCATGCCAGGCGAAGAGGACGCGGGTGAAAATGTCGTCGGGGACCCAGAGGGCGAGGAGCGCCGCCAGGACGCAGAGGGCGAGGACCACCCAGCGTGACGTGGGAAGGCCGCGCTCCTCTGCGTCCCAGGCCCGTGGCAGATCATGAGCGACCGAAGAGGCCGAGACGAGGAGCTGGCTGTCCGCGGTGGACATGATGGCGGAGAGCACGGCGGCAATCATGATCCCGGCGATTCCTGGAGGGAGGACGGCATGGGTGACATGGAAAAAAACCTGCTCGGTCTGGTCCAGGTCGCCGAAGAGGACCCGTCCGCACCACCCCAGCAACAGCATGCCGGCGTAAATGACAGTGGCCCAGACGAGAGCGATGATACGGGCCTGCCTCAAGGCCTGGCGGCTTTTCAAGGCCATGAACCGATTGACCACATGGGGCTGGCCCGGATAGCCCAGGCCAATCCCCAGGGTGCCGAGCACGAAGCCCAGCCCCACCAGATCCGCGGGAACAGCCAGGAGACCCCCGGTTCCGGGTGATCCCGGGGCCGCCAGGCCGGCCCAGAGGCCGCGCCATCCTCCCGCGGCGCTCAGAGCGGCCAGCGGCAGCCAGATGGCGGTGACCGCCATGAGCAGTCCTTGCAACGTATCGGTGACGCTGACCGCCCAGAACCCGCCCAGGAGAGTGTAGACAAGGATGATTCCGGCGCCCAGGAGGATGCTGGCCCCCATGGACAGACCGAACGAGGTCGCGAAGGCGTTGCCGGCGGCCTGAAACTGGGATGCGACATAAAAGATGAATGAGAAGACGATGATACAGGAGGCGGCTGTCATGATCAGGGGATAGAGCTTGTGGCGCGGATTGCCGGCGATGATCTCGGCGAGTGTGAGGGCTCCCTGCGCGCGGCTGACCGCCATGAGACGGGGAGCCACCCAGAGCCAGTTGATGAGGAACCCCAGGAGCGTGGCGGGAAAAAGCCAGAAGGCAGGCAGGCCCCAGACATAAGCGGCGCCGCTCACTCCCAGGAGCGTCCAGGCCGATGAAGAGCTTGCGGAAGCGCTGATGGCCGCCACCAGGGCCCCGAGCTGCCGCCCCCCCAGAAAAAAGTCCTCGGTGTCCCGGGTCCTCCGGCTGGCCCACAGGCCGATGAGGATCAAGGCGAGGTTGTAGGCGGCCAGAACCAGGAGTATGGCGACAGCCGGGGTCATGGTCTCTCCTCCAGGACCGCCCTCCGCCCGCCTGCTGCGCGGCAAGAGATACCCGGCACCGGATCGTGCTTCCCGTACGGCTTTCCGGGCCCCAGGGGGGCTTGGTCTTGCCTTCCGGCGGCGCAGAACCCACATTTTGTTCTGGACCGGCGCCCGGGCCGGTGGCAGGTCAGCGTGAGTCTCCTCGCCCGCCGGCGGTGGAATGGGCGCTCGGTACAGGAGAAGAGCGTATGACTGTGTCTGTGGCCATCTTGACCATCATGCTTTCGGGCTGGATCCCCCCGACCCATTCCGAGATTCACCAGGCCATTTATATCCTGGGGACGGCGCAGCAGATCGGCGGGAAAGACGCCGGCCTGAGCCAATCCGAGCGCATCAATGCCCGGGAGGGCATTCACACCCGGATCCTGAGAGGACCAAGACCCCTGGCCTTGGGGAGTGTCAACCGGCGGGCGGACCAGGCGGTTCGCTGCGCCACCGTCTGCCCGCATGGTCATCCGATCGATTCCGGCGAGCTGGAGATCATCGGCTACAGCCGGGGAGCCATTGCCGCCCTGGAAGCGGCCCGGCGGCTGGGGCTGAGGGGGCGGGATGTGGGGCTCCTGGTCACCGTTGATCCCGAAGTCCGTTCGCGATTTGTCGTTCCGGCCAGTGTGCGGATGGTGGTGAATATCACCAACGGGGACGGCTATCTGGAGGCGGAGGACCGTCATCGGACCCAGGTGATCAACCTGGAGGCGCCGCGGGGAACGGGTCACGTGGGCAAGGACGCCATTGACGAATACGTGAGCGATTTCGTCGCGTACCTGGTCTGGCTCCAGGAAAAATCGGGTGTTGAACTCACGCTGCAACGGGTGAAACGGTTGGCGGGCCGATTCGGCCTGAGCCCGGTTTCCGGAATATCAGGCGGCCTCAAGATCACCCGGTCGCTTCCCCTGGCGCCGCGAAACGCCAGCAAGGCCCCGGAAGACCTCCCCGGTGACCGGTTGGGCCCCGGCCCCGACCCGTGGACGCCGCCTTTCGAGGGAGTCGAGAACGGTCAATGGGCCAGTGGGCGGCCCGCAGTTCGTCCGTGAGCCCCGGCTCCAGTCTCTGACCCTCACCGGAACCGCCTCTTCCCTGGGACGCCGGACGACAGGGCATTCTCTTCCTCGCTCTCGCGCCATCCTGCGCGCACCGGCCCCGTGGGCGGGACAGCCGGCGGACCCAGCGGCACCTGGAACGATATTCACCTCCAGGCCGGGCGCAAGATAGCATGGAGGCGTGCGCCGGAGACGGGGTGCCGGAAGAGAAGGTCATTTTCCCCGGCGAAAGAAAGGAGAGACATGGGTGTGGGCAAGACGAAGGGGTCGAGCCTCGGACTGTTTCTCATGATCCTGGCAGGGGCTGGATGTTCGCCGGCTCGCGATGAGCCGGCCGATCTGCTCCTCCTCCACGGCAAGATTGTCACGCTCGAGGATGGCCGGCCGGAGGTGGAAGCTCTCGCGGTGCGTGGAGGTCGGGTCCTGGATCTGGGAACGGATACTGAAATGAAAGCTCACGCGGGCCCCGGAACCGAGGTCATTGACCTTGAAGGGCATCTGGCGATACCTGGCTTCATCGAGGGGCACGGCCATTTCATGGGCCTTGGAGAGGCGCGTCTGATCCTCGACCTGAGTTCAGCTCGCACCTGGAGTGAGATTGTAGAGCAGGTGGCCGCCGCCGCGAAGCAGGCGGCCCCCGGCGAGTGGATCCGGGGGCGCGGCTGGCATCAGGAGAAGTGGGAGCATCCCGCCTCGCCCAGCGTCGAGGGGTTTCCGGTCCACGCAGGCTTGAGCCGCGCCACCCCGGACAACCCGGTCGTCCTGACCCATGCGAGCGGTCACGCGAGCTTTGTCAATGCCCGCGCTCTGGCCCTCGCGGGGATCGATCGGTCGACGCCCGATCCCGAAGGCGGGCAAATCCTGCATGATGCCGCGGGTGATCCCACGGGCCTTCTGCGCGAGACGGCCCAGGCGTTGGTGCCGCCTGTGGGGGCGGCGGAGACCCCTGGAGAACGGGAGCGCCGGGAACGCCGGGAGGCGCTCCTGGCGGCGGAGGAGGCTCTCGCGAAGGGGATCACCAGCTTCCAGGATGCCGGTTCCAGCTTTCACACCATTGATCTTCTCAGGAAACTGGTGGACGAAAAGCAGCTGGGCCTGCGGCTCTGGGTCATGGTCCGTGAGCCCAACGAAAGATTGAGGGAAAAACTGGCGGCCTACCGGACCATCGGCTACGGCGACCATCATCTGACGGTTCGCGCCATCAAGGTTTCCGTGGACGGGGCGCTCGGCTCGCGCGGCGCCTGGCTCCTGGAGCCGTATTCGGATGCTCCCTCACAAACGGGACTGAACTTGATTCCTCTTTCTTCGGTCAGGGAAACGGCGTCGCTGGCCCTGGAACAGGGGTACCAGCTCTGCATTCACGCCATCGGCGACCGGGCCAACCGGGAAGTGCTGGACCTTTATGAGGATGTTTTCCGCACTCATCCGGACGCCGGAAACCTGCGGTGGCGCATCGAGCACGCCCAGCACCTCAGCCTGCGGGACATTCCCCGCTTCGCCCGTCTGGGGGTGATCGCCTCCATGCAGGCCATCCATTGCACCTCCGATGGTTCCTGGGTCAAGGACCGCCTGGGTGAGCGTCGTGCGGCGGAGGGGGCTTACGTCTGGCAGAAGCTGATGAAGTCCGGCGCCGTTGTGACGAACGGCACCGACGCTCCGGTGGAAGACGTCAGCCCTATCGGGAGCTTCTATGCCGCCGTGTCCCGCCGGCTTCCGGAAGGATCGGTCTTTTATCCCGACCAGCGGATGAGCCGGATGGAGGCCCTGCGTTCCTACACGCTGAATCCGGCGTATGCCGCCTTCGAGGAGACCATCAAGGGGTCGCTGGCCCGTGGAAAGCTGGCGGATATCACGGTTCTTTCCCGGGATATCCTCACCGTCCCGGAGGTGCAGATCCCGGGCACCCGGGTGCTCTATACCATTGTGGGCGGACAGATCCTCTACCGGGGCGGGGAGAAACAGAACGCCGCCGTGACCGCCGGCGCGCCTTCCAGCACCAGAAGCTGCCTCTTCACGCGCAAGCCGCCCCGGAAGCCGGTGAGGGAGCCATCCTTACCGAGAACACGATGGCAGGGTATGACAATGGGGAGGGGGTTTCTGCCGTTGGCCGCACCCACCGCCCGCGCCGCGCTGGGTCGGCCGACGCGGCGCGCCAGCCCTTCGTAGGAGATGGTCTCGCCATAGGGGATGCCCTGGAGCGTCTGCCACACCCGGAGCTGGAATGGAGTTCCGCGGGGAGCCAGTGGGAGATGAAACAGGCGCAGGGCGCCGGCAAAGTAAGCGGAGAGCTGCCTGGCGGCCTCTTCGAGAAGAGAGCTGCCGCTTTTCCACGCCGGTGAGTGGCCCTCCCGCGGCAGCGCCCCGGTGAAGCGAATCTCGGTCAGCGCGGTGTCGTCGGCGACCAGCAGCAACGGTCCCACAGGTGTCGGGCAAGAGCTGAAGAACCAAGCCATCCGGTGCTCCCTTCCGCCGGTATTATGGGATCCGTGGCCCGTCCCGGTCCAGCCGGCTGGGGAGACCTGAGATACAATGGCCGGGGTCCTCCAGGTCGGCCCGGTCCTTCCCCCATGGCCATGGCGGAAAGGACGGAGTCTCGAGCAAGGAGTCCGTCATGGCCTCGCGCATGAAAGGCCGTCATTTCCTCAAGCTGGAGGACTTCTCACGCGAGGAGATTCTCCTCCTCCTGGAACTCTCGAGGCAACTGAAATCGGACCGGGCGGCCGGCGCCGAGATTCCCGGCCTGCGCGGGAAAGCCATCGTCCTGATTTTCGAAAAAACATCCACGCGGACCCGCTGCGCCTTTGAAGTCGCCGCCTTCGAGCAAGGCGCGAGGGTGACTTATCTGGGGCCGGGAGGATCCCAGATGGGGCACAAGGAATCGATCAAGGACACGGCGCGCGTGCTGGGACGCATGTACGACGGCATCGAGTACCGCGGGTTCGGACAGCAGATCGTGGAGGAGTTCGCGCGTCACGCTGGAGTTCCGGTCTGGAACGGCCTCACGGATGAATACCATCCCACCCAAGTCCTGGCGGATGTCCTGACCATGATGGAGCACACGGGCCGGCCCCCTGAGGAGATCTCCTTCTGCTACCTGGGAGACGCCCGGAACAACATGGGAAATTCCCTCCTGGCGGGCGCATCCCTGCTGGGGATGGATATCCGGGTGGCGGCCCCGCGCGCCTTCTGGCCCAACCCGGGACTGCTGGAGCGATGCCGGGGGCGCAGCCAGCGAATCATGGTGAGTGAGGACCTGGAGAAAGCGGTCCGGGGAGCGGATTTCCTCTACACCGATGTCTGGGTCTCCATGGGCGAGTCCCCGGCGAGCTGGGAAGAGCGCATCCGGCTCCTCCGGCCTTACCAGGTCAACCGGAGAGTGGTGGAGCTCGCCCAGAACGGAGCGGTCAAGTTCATGCATTGCCTGCCGGCATTCCACAACCGGGCGACCCGCATCGGGGCGGAGATCTGCCGGAAGCATGGCCTCGACGGCATGGAGGTCACCGAGGAGGTGTTCGAAAGCCCCTGCTCCATTGTCTTCGATCAGGCCGAGAACCGGCTCCACACCATCAAGGCCATCCTGGTGGCGACCCTGGGGGACGGCGAGCCATCCTCGCCGCGGCCCGTCTCCCGCCGGAACAGGAGGAAGCCTGCATGAGGGTGGCCGTTGCCCTGGGTGGCAATGCTCTCCTCAAGCGCGGGGAGCCCATGACGGTGGATCAACAGCGCGGGAACGTGCGCCGGGCCGCCCGGGCGCTCGCTCCGATCGGACGGGATCACGAGTTGATCATCTCGCATGGGAACGGCCCCCAGGTCGGGCTCCTGGCCTTGCAGGCGGCCGCCTGCGAGGGTGTGGATCCGTATCCTCTCGATATTCTGGGGGCGCAAACCGAGGGGATGCTGGGGTACATGATCGAGCAAGAGCTGGGGAACCTCATGCCGGTGCAGCAACCTTTCGCCACCATCCTGACCATGGTGGAGGTCGCACCGGACGACCCCGCCTTCGCCCACCCCACCAAACCGATTGGACCGGTCTTGACCCGGGAGGAGGCGCACAGGCTGGCCCGGGACAAGGGCTGGACCGTAGCCAGGGATGGCGAGCACTGGCGGCGGGTGGTGCCGTCGCCCCTTCCCAAGCGCATCTTCGAGATCCGGCCTATCCAGTGGCTTCTGGAACGGGGAGTGATCGTCATTTGCACCGGCGGCGGCGGGATTCCCACCATGTACGGGGCCGGGGGGCGGCTGGAGGGCACGGAAGTCGTCATCGACAAGGACCGTGCCAGCGCCGTCCTGGCGCGGGAAGTGGGGGCCGACCTGCTGGTCCTGGCCACCGACGTGGATGGTGTGTACCTGGACTGGGGAGAGCCGGGCGCCCGGCTGCTGAGGAGAGGCTCACCGGAGGAACTGGCGTCTTGTGTCTTTTCCTCCGGGTCCATGGGGCCGAAGGTGGAAGCTGCCTGCGCCTTTGTGCGCGAAACGGGTCACCCTGCTTCCATCGGTTGCCTCAACGATTTGCCGGCTCTCGTGGCCGGTACCGCCGGGACCCGCATCGAGGCCGGCGAGGCGGGTGGACGGGAGCACCGACGATGAGTTCTCCGCTGCCGCCCGAAGAGGATTCGTGGTGGCCGAGGTCCGCTGAGCTGGCCATTGATACCCTGGGACCCTGCCGGCATTCCTCCCCCATCCGGGGTCATCAGGAACCGTTCGTCGATGATCGCACCCGGATCCTGCTGTGCTCGGATACGGCTCAGCTGGAGGCCATGGCGCGGTCGGGAGCCAGCCCTGCCGGCTTCGAGGCGGCGGGTCCGCGCAGGAAAATCTACTTCGATCCGGCGCGGCTGACCTGCGGCATCATCACATGTGGCGGCCTCTGCCCCGGGCTCAACAATGTCATCCGGTCGGTGGTTCTGCGCCTGACGTACGCCTATGGCGTGCGCCGGATCCTGGGCTTCCGCTACGGGTATGCCGGCCTGGCGGCCTCCCATGGCCTCGAACCGGTCTCCCTCACGCCGGCCGGCATCGAGAACATTCACGAGCGCGGCGGGACCCTCCTGGGCACTTCCCGGGGACCGCAGGATGTCAAGAAAATGGTGCAGACTCTTTCCAGATGGAACGTGGGGATTCTGTTTGTCATCGGGGGCGATGGCGGACTGCGGGGAGCGTCAGCTCTGGGCAAGGAAGTCGCCCGGCAGCGGCAGGAGATCGGCATCATCGGGATCCCCAAGACCATCGACAATGATCTCATGTGGGTCACCAAGACCTTCGGATTCGACACCGCCGTGGAGGCCGCCCGGTCCGCATTGCTGGCGGCGCACGTGGAGGCGCGAGGCATCTGGGACGGCGTCGGCCTGGTCAAGCTCATGGGGCGGCAGTCCGGCTTCATCGCGGCCCATGCGACCTTGGCGAGCAGTGATGTCAATTTTTGCCTGGTGCCGGAGGTGCCGCTTGTTCTGGAAGGGGAAGGCGGCTTCCTGAAGATCCTGGAACGCCGCCTGGCGGACCGTCACCACGCGGTGATCGTGGTGGCCGAGGGGGCCGGCCAGGACCTGATTCATGATGGCGCAGCGCCGGCGAAGGACGCCTCTGGAAACCCGAAGCTCAAGGATATCGGTCTCTTTCTACGTCGGCGGATCGCCCGGTTTCTGGGATGCCGGGACGGCTCCGTTCCCATGCGGTACATCGACCCCGGCTACATGATTCGCTCGCTTCCCGCGAACTCCATGGATGCGGAGCTCTGCTCCATCCTCGGGCAGCATGCGGTGCACGCAGGCATGGCAGGGCGAACCGGCATGCTGGTGGGCATGTGGAACCATCGGCCGACCCACGTGCCGATTGCCTTGGCGACCCGCCGCCAGAGGCGGCTCGATCCCCGCGGAGAAGTCTGGCAAAGGGTTCTCGAGACGACCGGGCAGCCGTTCGGGTGGGGAGCTCGCGCCATAGCACGAGGGCCGTCGGTGTCCACGATGCGTCAGGGCCCGCTATCATGAGCAGAAAGAAGAGGGCGGCAGCCCGCCTGCCTTCCCGGGAAGAGATCAAGATGAGGTTCAGGCGGGTCAGGCCGCGGGAGGGGAAGGACATGCGCATCAAGAACATCAGGGGACGGGAGATTCTGGACAGCCGGGGGAATCCCACGGTGGAAGTCGATGTGGAGCTGGAAGGGGGAGCTCGCGGCTGGGCGCAGGTGCCGAGTGGGGCCAGCACCGGTGCCCACGAGGCGGTGGAGCGGCGGGATGGCGAGGCGGCACGGTTCGGTGGAAGAGGAGTCCGGAAGGCCGTTGCCAGCGTCAACGGCCCACTGGCCAAGGAGCTGGCCGGCGTGGAGGCACTGGACCAGGCCCGCGTGGACGCCGCTCTGACGGCGGTGGATGGCAGCCCGAACAAGGAACGGCTGGGAGCGAACGCCATCGTGGGCGTCAGTTTGGCTGTGGCCCGGGCGGCCGCCGCTGCGGTAGGGCTGCCCCTCTACCGATACCTGGGCGGGACGGCGGCCCGCACCCTTCCCGTGCCGCAACTGAACATTCTGAACGGCGGAAAGCATGCCGCCGGAAGCACCGATTTTCAGGAATATCTCATCGTGCCGGTGGGGGCCCCGACGTTCGCCGAGGCGATCCGCTGGGGGGCCGAGGTTTACCACATACTGGGGAAGATTCTTGCCGAAGCGGGGCATGCCACAACCGTGGGAGACGAGGGGGGGTTCGCTCCGCGCCTGGGCAGCAACCGCAAGGCTATCGAGATGATTCTCAAGGCGATCGAGGGCGCCGGCTACCGTCCCCAGGAACAGTTCTGCATTGCCCTTGATCCCGCTGTCTCGGAGCTGTACGACGCCAAGACCGGTCGCTACAAGCTCCCGATCGAGGGCAAGGAGCTGACCAGCGCGGAACTGGTCGACCTCTGGTGCACGTGGTGCGAGCGGTTCCCCATCATCAGCCTCGAAGATGGAATGGGAGAAGATGACTGGGACGGCTGGGGGATGCTTTCGCGCAAGCTGGGTGAGACTATCCAGATCGTGGGAGACGATCTCCTGGTGACCAATGTTGAACGGATCCGCCGCGCCATCCGCGAGGAGAGCTGTAATTCGCTGCTCTGCAAGGTCAATCAGATTGGAACGCTCACCGAGAGCATCACGGCGGTTCACCTGAGCCAGAGGGCCGGCTGGACCGTGGTGGTCAGCCATCGATCCGGAGAAACAGAAGACACGAGCATTGCCGACCTGGCCGTGGCTTTGAACACCGGCCAGATCAAGACAGGCGCGCCCACCCGTACGGACCGGGTCGCGAAATACAACCAGCTGTTGCGGATTGAAGAGGAGCTGGGCGAGAATGGAGCCTACGCCGGCCGGAGCGCCTTCAGGCGCATGAATTGATCCGGCGCCTTCCGATGGCTCGGCGTTCTTCACCCGCGCACTTCAAGGAGATCAGCCATGGCACCCCCCAAGATTGCCATCAATGGTTTTGGACGAATCGGGCGCATGGTGATCCGGATCGCGAAAATCCGGAAACATTTCGATGTGGTGGCGGTCAATGACCTGGCGGATCCTGAGCATCTTGCCTATGCCTTCAAGTACGACAGCGTGCATGGACCCTATCCCGGGACGGTTCATCTGGATGGCCGGACGCTGACGGTCGACAAGGATCCCTTCATCGTCCTCAACGAAAAGGATCCGGCCAGGCTTCCGTGGAAGGATCTTGGAGTCGACTATGTTATCGAGAGCACGGGCCGGTTTCGCAAGCTTGCCGAGTTGCGGGATCATCTTCAGGCGGGAGCCAGACGCGTGATCGTGACGGTTCCCACCAAGGATTACCTGGAGAGCACACTGGTCCTGGGAGTCAACGACCAGGTCTTGAGCCGGGAGTCGACCATCATCAGCAATGCCAGCTGCACCACCAACTGCGCTGCACCGGTCGCCATGGCCATCCACGAGGCCTTCGGAATCAGGAGGGGGTTTCTGACCGCGATCCATGCATACACGGCGGACCAGCGCCTGGTGGACGCTCCCCATAAAGATTTTCGACGGTCACGCCACGCCGCCATGAATATCATTCCGACCTCCACCGGCGCGGCCAGGGCCCTGGGACGGGTTATCCCGGCCCTGGAAGGGAAGCTGGATGGGCGGGCGATGCGCGTGCCGGTTCCCG
>JBHHYE010000052.1:0-13677 GCA_046757405.1 Acidobacteriota bacterium
CGGCGCCGAGGCCACCACCTCCCGTGTCGCGCTCTACCCTGTCCAGACCGGCAAGCCACACCTCTTCTCGGAGCTGGCCGGCATGGCCGCCAACCTGGGCAGCAACCTGGCCAACTACTCCGGCGGCCATGCCAACCGCGACCCCTTTGATCTCCTTGATGTCATCAGCACGGCGGGGCGGGGCTGCTCCTGCACCTACCGCGTCGCCTTCAGGCCGCCCCCCATGACTCGGGACAAGATCTACCGGGCGCGGGTCGAGGTGCATGGCAAGAACCTGCCTTACCGTTACAGGGTGCAGTACATCTCTGCCAGCGAGCGCCTGCTCCGGCAGGCGCGCACGGCGCTCCTCATGCCAGGCGCCCTCACCGGCCTTCCCCTGCGCGCGTCCCTGGTTCCGGTCGCGGCCACCGGCGACGGCTGGAATCTCATCGTCCGGGTGGGCGTGGCCATCGATTCCTTGAACTTCATGCCGGTGGCCGAGACCCCCATCGCCCGGCTGGACGTGGGGGCCCGCCTGGCGAAGGACAACAGCAGCAAGGCCTGGAAGATGCTCACCGGTGCCAGCCTGCGCTCCCGGGACTCCCGGCCCACGGGCCGCCTCCTCCTTCACGAGCACCGGTTCGAGAACCTCCCCCCCGGCCGCTACCGGCTGGGGGCCTTCGTCCGCCAGCGGGATCTGGACCTGTGGGGAGGAGCGGGAGCCGTCCTGGAGCTGCCTGAGGTCCGGCAAGCGGCCCTGGCCGGACCGGTGATGTCCCTCCTGGGGAAGACCTACTTCCCCTCTCCCCTGCCCTTGCGCTCCCAGGACCCGTCCACCGGCGCCACGGGTCCGGTCCGGTCACGGGTGGGGCCGGTCCCCGCCGCATGCGGCGGGGTGCCGCAGGGGCAGGTCATCCAGATGACGACCTTGCTCTGCGGTGCCGGCAGCAGACTGTTGGTGGAATCGATGACCCGCTTTGTCTCCCGGCGGGGAATCCCCATCGCCCCCCTGCCGGGAGGACGGCTGGAGCCGGCCGGCGACTGCGCCCGCCTCACCGATCGCGTGGAGACCACCGCCCTGGCGCCGGGAGAGTACGCCTACCATTGTCGCTGGCAACCCCCGGACCGGCAGCAACTGCTCGAGGAGGAACGCTCCTTCCGGATCATCCCGCCTCTCTCCGGAGTGAAGGACAAGGGAGAGAGCCATCGGGCCGTTGCTGGAGGCCTGCCGGCCGCGAACCGCTGAGCACACGCCGGGAGACAGGCCACGGGGAAAGAATCTTTATCCGGACGCTGTCTAGCAGCAACCGCCGCCGTCGTAGTGCCAGGTGGGCGAGGTGACAAGAATGTCCGGGCGCTCCAGCGACTCGAGCTGCCCCGCCGTCTTGTCGCAGACCGCCGCCGGCATGTTGCGGCGGAGCAAGTGCCCGTGATCATCATCGAAGACCTCATCATCACCAAAATAGATAGCGGTGCGGCCGGTGAAGACACAGGGGCCGTCCTCGGGAATCGGATCCTTGATGGCAGCCACCTCGATGCTCTCCAGGAGGATCGGATGGTCCACCTCGAAATGCGCCGGATCCAGGACCCGGTACGGGCGCCGCGCCCGGACCTCGATGGTGCCGAAACCGGCTTCCACAAGGAGATCCATATAGCGCTGGTAGGTGATGGCGCCGGACAGGCACATGGCGCGGAGCCGCTCATCCTGCTTCAGGTGCTCGGGCAAGGACCGCGGCGCGATGGGATCGGACGTCACGAAGCGGCCATGCGGCCCGAGCACCCGGAAGGTCTCGGCCAGTGCCCGCCGTAGGTCCGCCTCCTTGAAGATATTGAAGAGACAGTTCTGGGCCACCACGTCGACGGTCCCGGCTTCCACCGGCAGGTCCAGGGCGTCTCCCGCGCGCAGGGAGACGAACGATTCCTCGAACCAGGCATTCCGGCGCGCCGCCTCCTGGAGATTCCGCACCGCTGCCTGCCGCATCTCCGCCACCGGCTCGATGCCCAGGATGGCGTGCTCCCGCCGGCTGAAGTAGGCGAACTGGAGGAGCTCCATCCCTCCGCCCACTCCCACATAGAGGACCTGGGGCGCGTTGGCCAGGTCGCGCGGGTGGACGGTCGTCCCGCAGCCGTAATTCATCTCCAGCATGGTCTCCGGGATTTCCAAGTCAGGCAGGCTCCATGTCGGGTTGGTGGTGCAGCACAGTCCCGCATCGGGGACCTCCGCCGCCTGCCGGTAGAAATCGCGCGCCGTCTTCAGGTACCCCATGCTTGGCATCTCCCTCGAATGATGGCTCCTTTCCAGGATAGCCGACCTAGCCCCCTGGAGCCACCCACGATCAACCACGGCGAACCGGCCGGCATTCCGGTTCCCTCCCTCTTTCTCGCCATTTGCAACCGGCCAAGTGAAATGTAGAATGCCGTGCGTGGCGGAACAACATGACACCCGGTCCGTGACTTACACGCGGGAGGGCCCCCTGGCCCTGATCCGCATGAATACCCGCCACGGGAATGCCCTCAACCCGGATCTCTTCCGGGAGCTCTCCCTGGCCGTTGAGCAAGCCGCCGGGGACTCCGGGGTGCGGGGAGTACTCCTCACGTCCACGGGAAAGATCTTCTCGCCAGGACTCGATCTCCAGGAGCTCCTGGAGTTCGACCGGCCGGCCATGGAGGTCTTCATGGACCAGTTCGGGACTACCCTCCTCTCCCTCTACACCTTCCCCAAGCCCCTGGTGGCGGGGATCTCCGGCCACGCCATCGCGGGAGGATGCGTCCTGGCGCTCACCGCCGACTGGCGAATTCTCAAGGAGGGCGCCTCGATCGGCCTCAACGAGGTCCGGGTCGGTGTTCCCTTGCCGTTCAGCGTGGCCTTGCTTCTCCGGGAGATGATCCGGAGGCCGTTTCTCGGCGAGGTGGCCCTCCTGGGCCGGAACTTCAGCGGGGAGGCCGCGGTGGCCGCGGGACTGGTTCACGAGCTGTGCGGCGGGGACCGCTTCGAGGCCTCCTGCATCAGCCGCCTGGAGGAGTACGCCTCACGCGACCCGGCCGCCCTGGCCATCACCAAGAAGTATCTGCGCTCCGTCACCCTGGAGCGCATGCGGGTGGGCGATTCCCCATACCGATGCGAGTTTCTGGACTGCTGGTTTTCGCCGGGCACGCGCCGGAACATCCAGGCCATCGTCGCCGGCCTCCAGAAGCGCTCCGGCTGAGAGTCCGGCAGGAGGAACGAGATGAACCCAACCGGCAACATCTGGGCCATCTGCCCGGTGGAAGGCTGCACCTATTCCCTGGAATATGATCCGGACGAGATGCTCTTCTGCCCCACCTGCGAGATGGAGATGATCTTCCGGTGCCCCGCCTGCCGGGAGCCGATCAGGCAAGAAGAACAGGTCCACTGCCAGGCCTGCTCCGCCTCGCTCAAGGAGTGAGCCTCAGGTGGGGCCGCCGGGCGGTGGAGCCGCCTGAATGGAGAAGGCCAGCTTCCCGTGGGCGCTCCGCAGGGTAGCCTCGACGGCGGCCGGGTCGGGGCCGCGCGCGAAGAGGAACCCCAGGTACCGGTTCCCCTCCGGAAGAGGCACGACCTCCTGTCCCACGGCGATGGAGAGGATCACGTCCTCCACGCCTTCGACCTTGCGGGCCTCCGCCTCTCCATGCACGGTCCTCAGCACACCGCGCCGCGGAATGGGGATCATCATGACGCCCGCGGCGGCCGCCTCACGCTGGAACGTCGGGATCTCCAGCCCGCACGCGTGGCGCAGGACGATCTCCTCCAGCGACATGCCGGCCCCGAAGCGCAAGACGCGGGCGCACAATCCACCCATGGTGCGGGCCGCCAGCTCGATCACCCACACCCCGGCACGATTGACGCGAAACTCGCCGTGCACCGGCCCGTCGTTCAGCCCCAGAGCTTCCACTGTTTTCGCGGCGCAGTCCTCAATCTGCCGCTGGGTGGAGGCGGGCAGACGTGACGGGATCACATAGAGGGTTTCCTCGAAGTACGGCCCCTCCAACCGGCCCGGTTTGTCGAACAGCGCCAGGACCCGCAGGACGCCGTCTTCCAATAATCCTTCCAGGGCAACCTCATCGCCGGGAACGAATTCCTCCACCAGGATCATCCCTTCATGCCGCACCGGCGGCACGATCCGCGCGCGCTCCTGGACATCCGGCCTGGCCAGGAGCGCCTCCACCCGGGCCAGCGCCGCCTCGAGCGCCGCCGGATCATCGGCCCGGATCACTCCCCGGCTGGCGGCCAGGAAGAGCGGCTTCACCACGCAGGGAAACCCAATCTCCCGGGCCACCCGCTGCAGGTCCCGGCGATCCCGGCAGACGGTGAAAGGGGGCGAGCCCACTGCCGCACCCTGGAGAAGCCGGCGCATCTCCGCCTTGTCGCAGGTGGCGGCCACCGCGCTCAGCGCAGCGTGGGGAAGCTCGAGTTCGGCGGCGATGGCCGCCGCTACCACCGCGCCCTCGTCATCCACGCCCATGATGGCCGTCAACGGATGCGCCGCCGCGAAGGCCCGGGTTTGCGCCGCCGCCAGCGGCGGATCATGAAAAGGAAGCGTCAGGTGCCGCTCCGGCACATCACCGGCCAGGCTCTGGGGATGGCTGGTCCCCACCACGATCTCCACGCCGGCTGCAGCCGCCGCTGCGAGAAAGTCGCTGGCCCGGTAGGTGGCCGGGGTCATGAGAAGGAGAACCCGTGGTGGGATCTTGCGAGCCATGGAACCACCCTAGGCGGTTCCGGGCCGGGTCACAAGGACGGCGGCGCGTCCGGGCAGGGGGCGCAACAGGAGACTGAAATGAGGTACCCTGCCCCGGACGAGCATGATGCCTCTTGTTGTCTCCAGATGGACCTGGGCCCTGGCGGCCTGCCTGCTCCTGGCCGCCGCGGCCTGCGGCCAGCCGGCACGCAGGCCGCAGGCGGAGATCCCGCGGCCGCATCACCCTCAGGTCGGGATCGCCTCCTGGTACGGCCGGCCGTTTCACGGTCGCCTCACCGCCAGCGGCGAGCGCTTCAACATGCACGATCTCACCGCCGCCCATCGCACCCTTCCATTCCACACCCGGGTCCGGGTGACCAATCTGGACAACGGCAAGCAGGTCGTGGTGCGCATCAATGACCGCGGACCGTTCCGCAAAGGGCGGATCATCGATCTCTCCATGGCCGCGGCCCGCAAGATCGCCATGCTCGGACCCGGCCTGGCCCGGGTGCGGCTGGAGGTCCTCAGGTGACGCCTCCCGGCGATTCCAGCGCCCTGGTCGAGGCCACCCTGGATGGATTGGGTTTGCCCTATGATCGTATCGAGATCGATCCCGAGTTCGCCGATACGGAAGACTTTTGCCGCCAGTACGGCTACCGGGCGGAGAACTCCGCCAACACCCTGGTCGTGGCCTCCAAGAAGGCACCGCGTGTCTTCGCCGCCTGCATCATCAGGGCGTCGGTGCGCCTGGATGTCAACAAGAAAGTCCGCAAGCTCCTGGGCGGCGCGAAGCTTTCCTTCGCCGCCTCCCAGGAGACCCGCCGCATCACCGGCATGCTTGTGGGCGGCATCACACCCTTCGGACTGCCCCGGGGATGGCCGGTGCTGGTGGACCAGGGCCTCATGGAGCGGCCCTATGTGATCCTGGGAGGCGGCAACCGGTCCTGGAAAGTGAAGATCTCGCCTGCGGTGTTCCGACGCCTTCCCGGCGCCCGCATCGCCGACATCGCCATGGCTGGCGAGGCCCGGCAGGACCTCGAACAAAAAAAAGGTTGACTCCGGACCCTTTTTCCAAAATACTTAGAGCCTCGAATCAGGATCAGCGATAGGGGGGGATCGCCATGGGGGCCAGTCCTGTGGGCTCGTCCAGGGTCAAAGCCGTTCGTTTCCCCGGAGAGGCCGGGACCGTCATCTTGACCGGCGAAGCACTCCATTTTGTCGGCGACCTGGCCCGTGAGTTCACCCCGCGTGTCCACGAAATCCTGAACCGCCGCCGGGCGCGGCAGGCAGCCCGCGACAGCGGCCGGCGGCCGGATTTCCTCCCGGAGACCATTGCGGTGCGCGAAGGCCTCTGGAAGGTGGCTTCGATCCCAGCCGATCTCCAGGATCGGCGTGTCGAGATCACCGGCCCCGTCGAGAGAAAGATAATCATCAACGCCCTGAATTCGGGGGCCAATGTCTTCATGGCCGACTTCGAGGACGCCAACGCTCCCACCTGGGAGAACTGCGTGAACGGGCAGATGAATCTCCATCACGCTGTGGAAGGCACGATTCGCCATCTGGACACGGCCCGCGGCAAGACCTACACCCTGGGGAGCCAGACGGCCACGCTCATGGTCCGTCCCCGCGGCTGGCATCTGGTGGAGAAGCATCTCTCGATGGATGGCCGGCCCGTTCCCGCAGCCCTGGTGGATTTCGGACTCTTCTTCTTTCATAACGCCCGGGCCTTGGTCGACCGGGGCAGCGGACCGTACTTCTATCTTCCGAAACTCCAGAGTCATCTGGAAGCGCGCCTGTGGAATGATATTTTCAATGCCGCCCAGGACCATATAGGCCTTCCACGCGGATCCATCCGGGCCACGGTCCTCATCGAGACCGTTCCCGCCGCCTTCGAGATGGACGAAATCCTCTACGAGCTCCGTGAGCACTCTGCCGGCCTGAACTGCGGACGCTGGGACTACATCTTCAGCTTCATCAAGACATTCCGCGCCGATCCGGCGTTCGTCCTCCCTGATCGGTCCCAGGTCACCATGGAGCAGCCTTTCATGCGCGCCTACACGCAACTGTTGATCCGGACCTGCCACCGCCGGCAGGCCCACGCCATGGGCGGCATGGCCGCCCAGATTCCCATCAAGAGCGATGATGCCGCCAACCATGACGCCCTGGAGAAGGTGCGCGCCGACAAGCGACGCGAGGTGGAGGACGGTCACGACGGCACATGGGTGGCCCACCCGGGACTGGTCCCCATCGCTCGCGAGGTGTTCGATGCCCACATGACCACTCCCAACCAGATTCACCGGAAGCGAGAAGACGTGGAGGTCCGCGCCGAGGATCTGTTCCGCGTTCCCTCCGGCACCCGCACCGAGGCCGGCCTGCGCTGGAACATCAGGGTGGGAATTCAGTACCTGGAAGCCTGGCTAGGGGGCACCGGGTGCGTGCCTCTGTATCACCTGATGGAGGATGCGGCAACGGCGGAGATCTCCCGCACCCAGATCTGGCAGTGGATCCACCACGGAGCCAAGCTGGAAGACGGCCGGACCGTCACCCAGGATCTGTTCGTCCAGATCCTGGGCGAGGAGATGAACGCCATCCGCCGCCAGGTGGGAGAGCCCGGCTGGCAGCGCGGCCACCTCGCGACGGCCGTGTCTCTGTTCAAAGAGCTTGCCACATCGTCTTCCCTGGAAGAGTTTCTGACCATTCCCGCGTACCAGTTTCTCTAGGAGTCCCGCATGTCGACCAGTCTACAAGCCGACAAGGCCCCGACCGTCACAGAAACCATGGCTCACCGCTGGAAAGGCGTGATGCGCTCCTACTCTTCCGAGGAAGTGGCACGTCTCCGCGGATCGCTGAAGATCGAGTACACCCTTGCCGACCGCGGGGCGCGCCGCCTGTGGCATCTTCTGACCTCGGAGGATTACGTGCAGGCCCTGGGCGCGGTCACCGGCAACCAGGCCATGCAGATGCTCCGGGCCGGCCTTCCGGCTCTCTATTGCAGCGGCTGGCAGGTGGCCGCCGATGCCAATGTGTCCGGGCATATGTACCCGGATCGAAGCCTCTATCCCGCCAACAGCGTGCCCCGGCTCGTGCGCCGGCTCAACCGCGCGCTGCAGCGCGCCGATCAGATCGAGTGCAGCGAGGGACACGCCGAGCGGGACTGGTTCGCTCCCATTGTGGCGGACGCGGAGGCCGGCTTCGGAGGCCCCTTGAACGCCTTCGAGCTCATGAAGGCCATGATCGAGGCCGGAGCGGCGGGCGTCCATTTCGAGGACCAGCTGAGTTCGGAGAAGAAGTGCGGGCATATGGGAGGCAAGGTGCTTGTCCCCACACGGCACTTCATCCGCATCCTTCTCGCGGCACGCCTCGCCGCCGACGTGCTGGACGTGCCCACCATCCTCATCGCGCGCACCGACGCCAACAGCGCCCGTCTGATCACGTCCGATACCGATCCGTACGACCATCCGTTCCTCACCGGCGGACGCACGGCGGAAGGATTTCACAACATCCGGGGGGGACTGGACATGGCCATCGCCCGCTCCCTGGCCTACGCACCGTACGCCGATTTGCTGTGGTGCGAGACCAGCCGTCCTGACCTGGCAGAAGCCCGCCGGTTCGCCGAGGGAATCCACGCCAAGTTCCCCGGGAAGCTCCTGGCCTACAACTGTTCTCCCTCTTTCAACTGGAAGAAACACCTGGACGATGCCACCATCGCGGTCTTTCAGCGCGAGCTCGCGGCCATGGGGTACAAGTTCCAGTTCGTGACGCTGGCCGGATTCCATTCCCTGAACCTGGCCATGTTCGACCTGGCACGCCGCTACCGGCAAGAAGGGATGACCGCCTACTCCGAGCTCCAGGAGCGGGAGCTGGACGCCGAGGCCAGCGGCTACTGCGCCACCCGCCACCAGCGGGAAGTCGGCACCGGGTACTTCGACGAGGTGTCCCGGGTCCTGTCAGGCGGCACGGCCTCCACGCTGGCCCTGGAACATTCCACCGAGAAGGAGCAGTTTTAACCCGCCCTTCAGCTTCAGGCCGGCGGCTCCGAATCGAAAGGAGAGGCCAGGCGTACCGTCGCCGCCCCCGCCAGGCCGGCCGGCGTGACCGTTACTCCACCGTCACCCTCTCCATGATGTCGCCCTGGCGAATGGCGTTCACCACGTCCTGGCCCTCGATCACCCGGCCGAAAACCGAGTGCTTCCGATCCAGCCACGGCGTCGCCTGGTGCGTGATGAAGAACTGCGAGCCGTTGGTGTTCGGCCCCGCATTGGCCATGGAAAGAATGCCGGGGCCATCGTGCTTCAGATCCGGATGGAATTCATCCTCGAAGGTGTAGCCCGGCCCGCCGGTGCCCGTACCCTCCGGGCAGCCCGTCTGGATCATGAAGTCGGCAATGACCCGATGGAACGTCAGGCCGTCATAGAACCCCTGCCCGCTCAGCTTCTCGAAGTTGGCGCACGTCCGCGGCGCCTTGGTGTCTTGGAGCTCGAGACGGATCGTTCCTCGGTTGGTGACGATGGTAGCGGCCTTCATGATGGCTCCTTTGCGTGAAGGATCGTGGTCAAGCTTTCTCTGAAACCGGAAGAACTCTCTTGCCAAGACGCCGCGAAGGGAGGGCAATCTCCGCCAGCAGGTTCCCGCGGATCCGGCCGAGGCGCGTCGCCAGGCCGAACGGTCCGGCAGGCCGGTCGGGCCTTTTCGATATCCCGCAGATGATGACACGCCGGGCGGCCGAGATCCAAACGATGGCCGGCCTCCCGGCGTCGTACGCGGAGGATGCCCGGAAGGCCGGCGGCGGCCCAGAACGAACCGAATCACCCCGGTCGGGGTCACCGGCCGGATCGGGCTCCAAACGGGACTGGCGAGGAGAACCGGCGTGGATCTGGAGTTTTCTATCGGTTGCCGGGTATGCTTCCAGCACCGGCGCAGCCCGGCCGACCCTTCCCCGACGATCATGCGGGAAAGACCGGCTCCCGCGCACCGCGCCGGGGTTCGACGGAGCGCACAATGGCGAAGAACTCCACGAGACCGTGAAGCACCCCTTCCCGCGCGGCCTCTCAGGCGCGATCCTGGTGACGGCTCTCATCCTTCCGCACGCGTGCCTCGATGCAGTGGCGAGGAGCAGGTCGCGTGTCCCGGCGTGGGTCAGTCGGAGCGGGATCATCCTGGCGCCGGACCGAATCGGAGGGATCCGGGGCTGGTATGTCCTGGATACCGGCAATAGCAAGACATCCGTGACACCGGAGGTGGCCGCCCGTCTGACGCCGACCGGGCGGAGCCACCTGGTTTTTTCTTCCTTCGGGAGCGATTCGATCCAGGCCCCTGTCGTGAAATCGGGCGGAATTCACTTCGCCGGCAGCAAGGTGCGCTACCCGGAGGAGCTGGATGTGCTGGACGAGGGGAACCTCAGCAAGTCGTTCCGGCATGACGTCGCCGGCACCATCGGCTGGGACATTCTGCGCGCCTACGTGGTGAGCATCGATATCCGGGGCCCACGCCTTTTTGCCGGGCGCACCCTGGCGGCGCCCAAGGTCTTGAAGCGTCTTGCCGCCATCCCGGTGGACGCGAAGTTGACGCTGGAGATCATGAACAACGGGAGAGGCGATGGGCCTTACGTCACCGCTCGATCCGGCGCCCACGAGCTGAGGCTGATGCTCGATACCGGCGCCGACCACACCGTACTGTTCCATACGACATGGAAACGGCTGGGCGGCGCACCCCTCGAGCCAGGCCCCCGGGCGCGAAGCATGACGGTTACCGGAGAAGTCACGGAGTATCGCGCCCGTCTGCACGATTTGCGGCTGGGGGCGCTTCGCATGACGGACATCCCCGTGACCGTGAGCACCGTGCCGCCCCGGCCGTTGAGGAAAGGGGCATCGACCGCCACCTCCGATGGCGTGCTCGGAATGGACATTCTGGCAAGATACTGGATCGTGATTGACGGGCCCGGCAGAAGCCTTTACCTGGCAGAGCGAGCCACCAATGAATGACGCCCCAGGGCGAGCAACCGGGAGGAGCTCAGCTATCTCGTGAGCTCAAGGAATGGCCGCCCGTCTCCTCCGCGACGCCGCCCCTTTCCGCGTCCCCTCGCGGGGCGGGTGTTAGGATGGACGGCGCCATGAACGGAGAATCCGCCATCTGCCGGCGCCGGACCAGTCGCCGGCTGGCTCTCGCCGCCTTCCTCTGCGTCCTGGCGGCTCGCCCAATCGGCATGCGGGCGCAGGAGTTTCAGCCTCTCCTCGCCCCGGAGATCCGCGACCTGCTCCACGAGTCGCTCAGCGGCGAGCGGGCCAAGGACCATGTCATCCGTCTGACCCGCTGGAGCCGGGTACAGGGGTCGCGCCAGTACCGAGAGGCGGCGCGGTACGTGCTGTCGGAGCTCCGCTCCCATGGGTTCGACGACTCCGATGCATTCATCGAATCGTTCCCTTCCGACGGCCGGGTTCGCTACCAGACCTGGCAATCGCCGCCGGGCTTCGACATGACCTGGGCCGAGCTGCGCATGGTCGAGCCCCGCCAGCAACGCCTCGTCGGCTACCCCGAGGTGGCGATGAGCCTGATGACCTACTCCAATCCCGGCGATGTCACCGCCGGCCTGGTCTGGGTGGGCCGGGGCACCTCGGAGGCCGACTACGCCGGCAAGAATCTGCGCGGCAAGATCGCCCTGGCGACCGGTTACGGCGGAGATGTCCACCGCCTCGCCGTCCTTGCCCTCGGCGCCGCGGCCGTGGTCTGCTACCTGGACGACGATCGAGCCCGCGAGCATCCCGACATGCTCCAGTACACCGGCCTCTGGCCGCGCACCAGCGAGCTGGAGCGGGTGGCCTTCGGCTTCAACCTCACCAACCGGCAGGGCCGGATGCTCCGCGATCTCGTGGAATCAGGCGAGCCGGTCGTTCTTCACGCCCGGGCGGAGGGGATCGGCCTGGAGCCGTTCTTCATGGACGTGCCGGTCGCCTCCATTCGTGGTGCGCAGAAACCGGAGGAGGTTTTGCTGGTCAGCGCCCATCTCGACCTTCCGAAGGAATCGGCCAATGACAACGCCAGCGGCTCCGCCGCCGCTCTGGACATGGCACAGACGCTGCTCCGGCTGGTGCGCAACGGACGGCTGCCCCGGCCGCGGCGCACGATCCGGTTCGTCTGGGTGCCGGAGTTCTTCGGCACCATGGCCTACCTGGACCGGCACCCGGAAGTCGCCGGACCCGCCTACGGGGGCTCGTACCTGGCCAACCTGAACCTGGACATGGTTGGCGAGAACGAGGAACGGCTCCATTCCCGGGCGACCTTCTCCCGGACGCCCGACTCGATCCCCTCGGTCCTCAACGACGTGGTGGCGAACATGGTCGAGATGGTCTCGCGCATGAACGTGCGTACGCCACGCGGCTCCCGCTCCACATTCCATGCCGTCGTGACCCCGTTTGTACCGGGCAGCGACCACCAGGTGTTCATCGATCGCCGCATTCCCGCGATGATGTTCGGGCATGAACCGGACTACACTCATCACACCTCCGAGGACACCCCGGACAAGGTCGACCCGGTCGAGCTGGAGCGCGAGGAGATCATCGCGGCCGGCACGCTGATCTTTCTGGCCGATCTGGACGAGGAGCAGGCCGCCGACCTGGCCGCGCTGGCCGGCGCCGGCGCGGCCCATCGCCTGGGTCTCGCATCCCGGCGGGCCATGCGGCAGGTGGCGGCGGCGAGCGGCAAAGAGCTGGGTCCGGCGTGGGCCACGGCGCAGAACCTGCTCGACCACGCTTATCAAGTGGGGCGCGCCACCCTGGCCGATGTGCGTCATTTCCAGGCCAAGACCGGAACGGCGATCGACACCGGCCTGGCCGCCCTGGATGCCCAGCACGCGGTTTTCCGCGACGCTCTCCGCCGCAGCGCTCACCGGCGCGGCGCCGCCGGCTCCATCCCGCCCCCGCTACCCTCCGTCTCCAGCCGGATCCCGGTGCGCACCACACGGGGTCCGATCTGGGACACCTATCTCGAGGTCGAGGCCGACGACGACGAGCGCGCCTGGCTGAGCGACCCTGCGAACCCGGTGCGCGGGAACGTCCGGTTCGAGCTGCACAATCTCATGGATGGACGAACCACCCTTGACGCCATCCACAACATTCTCAGCGCCGAGTTCGGTCCGGTTGCCGGCGAGGCCGTCCGGCGTCACGTGAGGCTGCTGTCGCGCCTGGGGCTCGTCACCTGGCGGTCCGATCCGGCGGCAGACCATTGACCCGGCGACTCACGACTCCTCCTGAGGCAGCCACCGCGCGGCTCGACGGGCGCCCTCCGGCGGCGGTGCAGGAACCAGCCCGTTGCGAGAAGCGCCGCCTGATCCGCGGGGAAAGTCCCGGTCAACGGAACCAAGGAATAGGAACCGAGGGACCGGGAGTCGGCCAGCCAGCGGGTCACCCGGATTGCAGTCGGGCTTGGAATCCCGCTCCCGAAAATGTTTTGGAGAACCGGCATCGCTGCGCTCTGGACAGCCGCGTCGCTCATCCCGGCCTGGTGTAGTATGCCACCAAAACTGGTTGCTGAAAATTTAGCGCATTTTCACCATGAGAAATGTTTGATTCAAGTCCGAGAGAGTTGTCCCTACAAGAAACCTGATCCAGCCTGATCTCCAGGGCTCTGATGGCGAATCCAGGCAGGTGGAACGGGGAATCGGGACAAAGAATCCAGTCTTGGTGAAGGAAGATTCCCTCGGAGAAGAGAGAGTCCGAGGTTCAGACGCACTGAAGACCTGGTGGGTACGTTGCCCGGCATGTGGACCTCCAAAAAGAAATTTCAAATCTTCTGTGCCAGGCTGCAAGATAGGTGCTTGAGGATAAAGGACCAACGCAATATGCCGTGATGGCCAAAACTCACTGGAGTACTTGATGCGTATTAAAGAATCGATGGACTGTTAAGAATCACACATAGGTAAGATCTTATCAACCGTTGAAAACAGATCACTTAGGCGTTGTCCCATCGGTCGTGGAAGTTTGACGGCTCCCCAACACTGTTACGCAAC
>JBHHYE010000053.1:0-13377 GCA_046757405.1 Acidobacteriota bacterium
GAGGAATCGCCCTCCATCCACCCCTCCCTGCACCCACATCAACTACATGAGGGCCTCTTTTTTCTGCCGGGCGGCAGTTCGATCATGTTCACTGGGAGTGTACGGTACGGCCGGTCCGGAGTTTCCCGTCCGGACACAGAGGTTGCGAACCCTCCTTGATCCTCTTAGATTTGGAGGAGAGGGAACCTGCGTGGGGGCGGTAGGATGGCATGCTGACGGGCTACAATACCGATGTCAACCACGCCGGACAGGTTTTCCATGTGCAGACCGAGGACCGGGGAAAGGAGAATCCCCTCATCGAGACCTTGATCTACGTCGGCGGCCGGATCCTCGCATCCCGGCGGCGATCGTATGCCGACCAGGCGGGCCGAAAACCGAGCCGCGAAGACCTGGCGGATCTCATCGAGCGGCAGCACCAGGGAGTGGTGCGGGATATCCGCCTGGGCAAGTTCGATCCCCCGGAACAGTGCAAGCCGTTCGGCGAGGGGATCATCACCGACCGCTCCATGGACGAGGTGATCCGGGAGTTCATCGAGGAGAGCGCCGCCAACGGCACGCTGCCCCCGCCGCCGACCAAGGGTCGACCGAGAAAACGGTGACCATTCACCTGGAAGTCAACGGCAGCCGGCGGGAAACACCCGAGGGAACGACGGTGTCCCAGTTGCTCATGGCCCTGGACCTTCTTCCCGCCCGGGTGGCCGTGGAGCGGAACCGCCAGATCCTGAAACGGGCGCTTTTTCCCACCACGCGGCTCCAGGAGGGCGACCGCCTGGAGATCGTGCAGTTTGTGGGAGGAGGATGATCCGCCCTCCGGTTCGCTGCGCCGCGATCCGGGACGCGGAAGACGGTGCTACCATCGGCGCATGAAGTCCAACACGCTGCTCATCGCGGGAAAGAGCTATCCGAGCCGGTTGATTGTCGGCACCGGAAAGTATCCGGATTTCGAGACCATGCGCCGGGCTCACGTGGCTTCTGGAGCGTGCATGGTGACGGTCGCCGTGCGCCGGGTGCAGCTCGATGGCCGTCAAGAATCGTTGCTGGACGCCATCGACCGGGACCGCTTCACTCTCCTCCCCAACACGGCGGGTTGCTACACGGCCGAAGAGGCCGTGCGCACCGCTCGCCTGGCCCGGGAGATGTGCGGAACTCCGCTCATCAAGCTGGAGGTCATCGGCGACGAGAAGACGCTCTTTCCGGACAATGTCGGCCTCCTGGAGGCGACCCGGCAGCTGGTGAAGGAAGGGTTCACGGTGTTGCCGTACACCAACGACGACCTGGTGGTCTGCAAGGCGCTGCGGGCCGTGGGTGCCGCCGCGGTGATGCCCCTGGCGGCGCCCATCGGGTCCGGCCTGGGCATTCAGAACCTCGCCAATCTGAAGCTGATCCTGGAGGCGATCGACGATCGGCCGGTGATCGTGGATGCCGGTGTGGGGACCGCGTCGGATGCCGCTATCACCATGGAGCTGGGGGCGGACGGGATTCTCATGAACACCGCCATTGCCGGCGCCCGCGATCCGGTGAAGATGGCCCGGGCGATGCAACAGGCTGTGGAGGCCGGCCGCCTGGCCCACGAGGCCGGGCGCATTCCCAGAAACACCTACGCCAGCGCCTCTTCTCCCCGGGGCGGACGGATCGATTCCCGACCCCGGGAAAGCTGAGCGGCTCCCCGGCGCCGCCGCGCGGCCTCAGCGCCCCTTGAAGATCGGCGGGCGCTTTTCCCGGAAAGCAGCCAGCGCTTCGCGGCGGTCCTCGGTGCCGAGAATGTCCTCGTACGCCTGCTGCTCCATGGCAAGGCCCTCCCCCAGCGACAGGCCCAGGGCGGCGTCGATGGCGCGCTTGGCGGCGCGCACGGCCAGTGGCGCGGCGTGCGCCATTCCGGCCGCCATCTCGGCGGCAGCCTCGAGGAGACTCTCCCGGGGCGCGATGCCGTCGATGACACCGTCCGCCAGGGCCTCCTTCGCCGTGAACAGGCGCCCGGAGAAGATCCATTTCTTGGCTCGGGACGGTCCGATGAGCCGGGGAAGGCGCTGGGTCCCGCCGGCGCCCGGAACGATCCCCAAGGTCGTCTCCGGCAGGCCGATGCGGCCGCTTGCATCGAGCAGGCGGAAGTCGCAGGCCAGGGCCAGCTCGCAGCCGCCGCCGGCGGCCGTGCCGTTGATGGCGGCGATGGTGGGAAAAGGAAGACTGGCCAGATCCGCGCAGGTCCGGGACAGCGCGCTCACGAAGGTGCGCACCTCGGCCTCCGACATGGACTGGCGTTCCTTGAGGTCCGCCCCGGCGCAGAAGGTGCGTCCTTTGCCTGTGACCACCAGCGTTCGGACCGAACCGTCCGCCGCCAGGACCTCCAGCGCCTCGCCGAGCTCCTCCACCAGCCGCCGGCCCAGGGCGTTGACCGGCGGGTGGGACAGGGCGAGGGTGCCCACACCGGCGCTGTCTTCCGTGTAGGCCAGGGTCTGCAGATCTGAAAGGCGCTCCGTGGCGCGTCGCGGCCGGTTCGAGGACGAGGACATGGCGCTATCTCCCTTTCCGCGGTGTGGCCCGGGCCGGTCGGCCTCCGGACCGGAGATGCCGGCCCGCGCGCGGATCGGCCAGGACGCCGCCCGGCGCCAGAGCCCCTGCCGATCCCACCCGCGGCAGGGGGAAGCGGGGCGGAACATCAATCTCCAGGAGCAGGAGCGCCATGCCGTGGCTCTTGCCCTGGGCGTCCAGCTTCAGGCTGGAGGAGCCGCCGCCACCCAGGGAATCGTGCAGGAGGAAGTTCAGCCCCAGGAGGTTCGGGATATCAAATCTTTCCACCTTGCCACGCACGATGCCCCGGAAGTGTGCCTTGACCCGGGCCGGCGTGACCTGCGCGCGGATCAGCTCATAGCATTGCCGATCATATGCCAGCAGGCCGACATTGCTGCCGTCGCCCTTATCGCCCGAACGGGCGTGAGCCAGGCGGTAAAGCGGAACCCTCACCGGATCTCCTGGACATGGATCCGGAAATGGACCTTGTCCTTGGGGATCAGCGCGGGCCAGAAGGAGATGGCCTCCGTGGCCTTGGGACGGCCGCCCGCGAAGCCGGTGACACCTGGAGGGCCGCTGGTGACCAGCGGGGCGATTTCCCGCCCGAACCGATCCACCTTGGCGCGATCCGGATCCTTGACGGAGACCCGGAGGACCACCTCGGGGATTCCGGGGTTTTCCGGAACGATTCCCTCGTGGCAGGCGTTGACTCCCAGGTACTCGCTCCGGGTCTCCTGGAACCGGTACCCGGCGCGCCGGAGGCGCCCCCAGAGAGCGCCGGCGCAGATGCGGGCCTTGGCCAGGGCATCCGGGCCGGCCACGGTGAGCTGCCCGGTGGCCTTGTAGCCGTCCAGGTACGAAAGAGAGACCTTGTAGGTTCCGGTTGGCGGCGATCCGCGGACGCCGCTGACCCGCACCCGGTTCCGACCCGCCTGGGTCAGCCGGATGCTGGTGAAGTCGGCCACCACGTCCGGGGTCACGTACCGCCTGGGGTTTCCCATTTCGTAGACCAGCTGCTCGCTGACGGTATCGACCGTGACCATCCCCCCGGTTCGGGGATGCTTGGTCACCACGAACGAGCCGTCCGGGTCCGCCTCCACCAGGGGATATCCCAGGCGATCCCAGCCCTTAATCTCCCACCAGCGGGAGAAATTGCCCCCGGTGCACTGTGGCCCGCACTCCAAGATGTGGCCGGCCACCGTCCCGGCGGCCAGACGATCCCAGTCATCCCAGGACCAGCCGAAGGTGTGGACCATCGGTGCCAGCGTCAGGCCGGGATCGGTGCATCGGCCCGTGAGGACCAGGTGTGCCCCACTGTCCAGGGCCTCCACCATCGCCCGGGTGGGCAGGTAAACATTGGCCGACAGCAAGTGCGGCAGCATCCTGGTGATGCTGCGCCCATCATCCATGTTGCGTAGCGGGATCCCACCGGCCACGAGGTCGGGAACCTGGCCCAGGATGTCGTCGCCGGTGACGGTGGCGATCTTCAGCCGTTTCACCCCGGCGCGTCGGGCTGCCCTGAACAGCGCCTTGCGGCACGCCTCCGGATTGATGCCTCCGGCGTTGGCCAGCACCCGCACCTTCTTTTTGATCAGGGAGGGGAGCAAGCGCTCCATCAGCTCCACGAAGTCGGTTGCATAGCCAGCCTCCGGGTTCCGGCGCTTCAGCTTTTGCATGATCGACATGGTCACTTCGGCCAGGTAGTCCAGTCCGAGAAAATGCAAGGTTCCGCCGTCGACCATCCGGATCGGCGCGTCGGGCGCGTCTCCCCAGAACCCCTGGCCGTTGCCGATGCGGATCCGGGGACTCACGCCGGCTTCTCCGGGCGGCGGCCGGGCGGGGCGGGGGGCGCGGGGCGCGGTTCCTCCAGCTGAAACGAGCCCAGATGGGGGCCGGGATTGTTCAGGCTGGCGCGCAGGGCGAAGGCCAGGACATGGCGGCTGTCGCGCGGCGCGATGACGGCGTCCACGTACCCGCGGGCTCCGGCAAAGAGGGCCGACAGGTTCTGCTCGTAGTTCGACAAGGTCCTCTCCACCTTTTCCTTGAGGTCCGGCTCGTCCTCCAGAACCTTTCCCTCAGCCTGCAAGGCCGCCAGACGATCGCCGAAGAGCGCTTGCACGGCCGAGGCGCCTTCCATGACTCCCATGCGCCCGCAGGGCCAGCTGAAGAGAAAATCCGGGTCGAAACCCTGCGCGGACATGGCGTAGTATCCGGCCCCCGAGGCGTGACCAACGGTGAGCGTGACCTTGGGAACCGCGGCCGTGGCCATGGCCTCGACCATCTCGGCCCCGGCGCGGATGATGCCCGAATGCTCGGCGCGCGTGCCCACCATGAATCCGGTGACGTCCTGGATGAAGACCAGGGGAAGACCCTGGCGGTCGCAGAGCCGGATGAACTCGGCGGCCTTGCGGGCCGACTCGGCGTAGAGTACGCCGCCCAGCCTCAAGCGGTCGCTCTTCCCGCCGCGGCCCGGGACCGGAAGGCGCTGGTTGGCCAGAATGCCCACGGGGATGCCCTCCAGGAATGCATGTCCCGTGATCAGCTCGGCGGCGAAGTTTTCCTGGTACTCGTCGAACTCGGATGCATCTAGAATCCGCGCCAGGATCTGGTGCATGTCGTAGCCCGAAGTATGGCGCCCCGGGATCAGACCGTACAGTTCCTCGGCGTCATGGCGGGGCGGACGCGGGGCGCGCACGGCCACGGGCAGCCGCCGGGGAGGCGGCAGGCGGGCCATCAGGTCCCGGATGCGGCGGAGAGCATCTTCATCATTCTCCGCCTCGTAGTGGGCGACACCCGAGAGAACATTGTGGGTGTGGGCTCCGCCGAGAGTCTCGGCATCCACCTTTTCCCGCAGGGCGCCGTAAACGAGCTTCGGTCCCCCCAGCCCCATGAAGGAGGTGCCCTTGGTCATGAGCAGGACATCGGACAGCGCCGGAAGATAGGCGCCGCCAGCGACACACTGCCCCATGACCGCCGCGAACTGGGGAATGTGGAGCTGGCACCGCATCACCGCGTTGTAGTGGAAGATCCGGGCCGCGCCGTACTGTCCCGGAAACACGCCTTCCTGGTACGGAAGGTTGACCCCGGCCGAGTCCACCAGGTAGATGATGGGAATCCGGCAGCGCATGGCGATCTCCTGGGCGCGCAGTATCTTGGTGATGGTCTCCGGCCACCAGGCGCCGGACTTGACGGTGGCATCATTGGCCACCACCACTGCCTCCCGTCCCTCGACCAACCCGACGCCGGTGACCACGCCGGCGGAAGGCGCCTGGCCGTCGTAACGATCGTGGGCCACCAGAAGGCCGATCTCGAGGAAGAGGGTGCCCGGGTCCAGGAGACGCTCGACCCGCTCGCGGGCGAGCAACTTGCCGCGCTGGTGTTCCCGCTTGCGGTATTTCTGCGGGCCTCCTTGCCGGAGCGCCGCCTCCAGATCGGTGACCTCCAGAGTGGCGTTCCAGAGCGTCTGCCGGCGTTTCTGGAAACGCTTGTCATCCTTCGACACGGGAGTGCCAAGGGTCCGCAACCGTGATGTCCTCCCCGGGGAACGGGCTGAAATCTACCAGATCCGGTGTAGCCCTTCAACGCACTGCATGCGGAGATCTAGGTCAACTTCCGCCGGCGGGCCAGAGCGGCGCGGATCTCGTGACGGGCTGATTCTTCTTTTTTTGCCGCGCGCTTGTCGAAAAGTTTCTTGCCCTTGGCGACGCCGATCTCGCACTTGATGCGGCCGCGCTCCAGGTAAAGACGCGTGGGAACCAGCGTGAATCCCGCCTGGCGGGTTTGCTTTTGCAGCTTGGCGATTTCCCGCTTGTGGAGAAGCAGCTTCCTTCGCCGCTCCGGATCCTGAGTTTCGGTGGGCGCATGGACATAGGACGCGATATGAACCTTGTGAAGAAAAACTTCACCGTCCGTCACGGTCGCGAAGGCATCCTTGAGAACGACCTTGCCGTCGCGAACCGATTTCACTTCCGGACCGGTGAGGGATATTCCGGCTTCGAGGCGCTCGAGGATGTGGTAATGAAAACGGGCGGCCCGGTTGGTCGCAAAATTCCTCCAGGAATCGGCCTGCTTTTTCGCCACCTGGGATCAAGACGGGGCGGCGAGCGGCGAGCCCACCGGATCCGGCAACGGCGGGGTCTCGTCGGCGGGACGGTTGACGCCGGGAGGCGCCACCAGGGTGAGCTCCCCATCCTTGAGCAGACCCTCCTTGTGGAAGAACATATGAATGGTGTCCCAGGGGCAGACATCGGCGCAGAGGGCGCACCCGATGCACTTGTCCAGCTCGATGTAGGCGACTTCGAACGGAGCCTCGGGGCTCTTCACCACCCGGATGGCGTCGACGACCTTCTTCTTGACCGTGACCGTCTCGCAGAAGAGCACGCAGGCCGGCGAACCCGCGCACCCGGTGCACCCGGCTTGATCCACAATGGCCAGACGCTTGGGATTCTTGGGCAGGAAACGGTGCTGGGTGATGGTCTTGGACATGGAACTCCTCGTCGCGCAGTCTAATATAGAACAGGATGGGCCCCTTCTCAACGGGGACCGGGCAGGAACGACTCCCGCATGACCCGGAGCGCCGGTTTCCCCTGGGGCGAAAATCCCCTGCCGCTGGCGGCGCGCCCGCCGCCTCCCAGATGCCATTTCCACAAGAAGAGGCCGGCAAACCAGGGTCGGCCTTGAAAGGTCTCCAGGAGCGCCCGGTATGCCCGCGCCTGCAGCTCCGGGTCGGGGGTTCCCCGGGGCCGCCAGCGCCACGGCTCCTCGGTCGCCCCCTGCGCAGACTTGTATCCGACCTCGGTGAACAGAATCGGCTTGCCGGCGCGCGAGGAGAGCGCGTGCAGCCGCCTCAGGGGCTGGGTCCACGCCTTCTTCAGGTCGGCGAGTGTGCGGCCCTGCCCCAGCGGAAAATAGGCCTGGACACCGATGTAGTCCAGCGCGTCCCAGAAACGGATCTTCTCCGGCTCCTCGAACCAGTTGGCACTGTAGGTCAGCAAGCCGCGGTAAGCACCGCGCACCCCGGCGATGAGTGTTCTCCAGTCGGCTTCCCGGGTGACCGCGGCCTGGCGCAACTCCAGGCCCACCGAGAGCATCTCCACATCGAGGGTCTCCGCCAGCTTCGCGTAGTGCAGGATAAAGCGGCGGTAGTCCCTGAACCAGCTGCGCCAGTCGGCCTCGCTGTTCATCTCGATGTCGGCACGCCACCGCCCGTCGCCGGCCGCGTGCAACCAGACATGCGGGCTCAACAGGACCGCCAGGCCCCGCTGGTGAGCGGCCCTCACAATGGCGGCCAGCCCCTCATCCGATTCGCCCCAGATCACGTGCTCCACACCGGGGCTGAAGGTGAGGTGCGGGTCGTGAAGGCTCCGCTGCCAGCCAAAGGGAGTCAAAGAGATCCAGCGCACCCCGTTCCGGACCAGCGGGTCGAGCTGGCCGGGAAAAAAATCGGGTCCCGGAGCCTCGAGACAGACCCCCGTCACCGGCGGCACGGGTGCGCCCGTTGCGGGGAAAACCGCCGCCACGGCGGCCGCCAGGACCATTCCGGCGAGACCTGGCCGGATCCGGCTCAGCTTCCGCCGTGGCGCCATCGGCTCAGTGCGCGGTGCGGGGGGGGAGCTGGTAACCGGTTTCTTTCAGCTTCTCGCGCAGGAACTCGGTGGCCAGGCTGACCTGGCGCCGCACCCGGTCCGAATCGGAGTCCAGGCTGCTGGCCACGGCCCCCACGTCGAACCCTTCGATGGTGTAGAGCGTGAAGGCGTGCCGCCAGGATTCCGGCAACTGACTGAGGAAGCGATGGACATGAGCTTGCAGCTCGCGGCGAGCCAGGAGATCCTCCGGCGAGTGGACGGCGGGGTCAACGGTCAGGTCGCCGACGGACGGGTTCTCATCAGGCTGGTAGAAGGTGAGCCAGTCTTCCTCGGTGGGCGGTTCCAGCAGGCCGGCCTTGTACGCCTCGCCCTCCACGCGAAGCTCTTTCCCGTTGCTCGCCGGCAGACCCCGGCGGTCGAGAATACGGCGGGCGAGCTTGAACAACCAGGCCTCGTAAGACAGTTTTTCCGGTTTTTCGTCCGCTTCCTCCAAGGCCAGGACCACGGTCTCGTCGACGATGGCGTCCGGTGCGATGCCGTAGGGAAAACGTCCCTCCAGGCGCCGGTAGAGCGTCTCGCGGCGAATGAATCGCTGCAGCCGGGCCAGCTGGTCGGTGTTCAGCGGCTTCAGGGTCTGGACCTCCCGAGCCGCTTGCCGGGCCAGTTGGTCGGCAAGCATCTGGACCGGCCGGTACGCCTTGTCGCGCAGGTGCTCCCGGCGGGTGTGGCTGACGTGGCGTTCGACCTGGTGCACCAGGTCGGAGAAAGCCCGCTTGATGGCGGTGACGGGGTCGGAACGTTCCTCGCGGGCGTGCAGCGTGGCGCCGCGGATGGTCAGGTGCGCGGAGATGTTAAAACGGGGACGATTGCGGTGGCTTTCCAGGACGGTGCGCAAGAGACTGCTCTCTGTGTCGAAACGGGAAATCTTCCGATCGAGTCTGCGGGTGGCCCGGCGCAGGGCATCTTCGACGCGTGGTGTTGGATCGAGCCCCCGGTACACCATCTCTCGTAGCATGTTTTCCTCCCATGATGGGTGTAGGCGGGCTTCGACAAACTCCTCTTTTATGCTCGTGGATCACCGCGGATCTGTCAAGCGGGTCGTCCCTGACCGGCGCGGCACCTCGGCTATAGTGAGGTCATGAACAGGGAAAAACCGGCCGGCCGGCGCGCCGCCGGCCGGCGCGTGAACGAGCTGATCCAGACGATCCGGGAGGCGAACCGGCAGTACTATGTGCTGGACCGCCCGATCCTCTCGGATGCCGACTACGACCGTCTCATGGGGGAGCTCCTGGACCTGGAGACCCGGTATCCGGAGCTGCGACGGGACGATAGTCCCACCCGCCGGGTCGGTTCTCCCGTTGAGGGCCCCTTTCCCTCCCATGCCCACCAGGTTCCGATGCTGTCGTTGGAAAATGCCTTCGCCGCCGATGAAGTGCGCGACTTCGACCAGCGGGTCCACAAGGGACTGGGTATGGAAGCCGGAGAGGAGATCGACTATACGGTGGAGCCCAAGTACGATGGTGTCTCGGCCTCCCTGGTCTACAAGCATGGCTGCTATTCGGTGGGGGCAACGCGCGGTGATGGCGCCGTGGGGGAGAACATCACCGCCCAGCTCCGGGCGGTGCAGGCGATCCCGCTCCGGCTCCTCAGAGATCGCAGACCGGTCCCCGAACAGATCGAGATCCGCGGCGAGGTCCTTCTGCCCTTGGCCCGGTTCCATGCGGTCAACGAGGACCAGGCCGCCCACGGACGGCCGCGCTTCGCCAACCCGCGCAACGCCGCTGCCGGCTCGCTCCGCCAACTGGATCCCGCGGTCACCGCCCGGCGCCGCCTGACGTTCGTGGCCTGGGGTGTGGGGGCTTGCCGGGGGGTCGACTTTTCCAGCCACCGGGAGATGCTGGCGGCGTTCAGGGATTGGGGCGTTCCGGTCCCGCGGGAGGTTGTTCTCTGCCGCGGCATTCAGGAGGTCATCGCCGCGCATGACCGGCTGGAGAGCCGGCGTGGCACCCTTCCGTACGAGGCCGACGGGGTGGTGATCAAGGTGGATGACCGGGAAGCGCATGCCCGGCTGGGGTCGACCTCCCGGCATCCACGCTGGGCCATCGCCTTCAAGTTTGCCCCGCGGCAGAGGACCACCCGAGTCAAGGACATCATGGTCCAGGTGGGCCGGACCGGTATTCTCACTCCCGTCGCCCTGATGGAGCCGGTGAGCCTGTCGGGCGTCACCGTCTCCCGGGCCACCCTGCACACTGCCGGCGAGGTGGAGGCCAAGGACGTGCGCGTGGGCGACACGGTGTTCGTCCGGCGCGCCGGCGATGTCATCCCCGAGATCGTTTCAGTGGTGGTCGAGAAACGAACAGGCCGGGAGAAGCGGTTCCACATGCCGCGCGTTTGCCCATGCTGCGGGAGCGCGGTCCAACAGGTGGGCGCCTACACCTACTGCATCAACACTTCATGCCCTGACCAGGTGCGGGGCCGGATTCTCCAGATGGCGTCCCGCCAGGCGTTCCATATCACCGGTCTCGGCGCCCGGCGAGTCGATCAGCTGATGAAAGCCGGTCTTCTGGCGGAGGTTCCGGACATCTTCGACCTCCCGGGCAAGAAGGCTCAGATCCTGGAGCTGGAACGGTGGGAGGAAAAGAGCGCCGGCAAGCTCATCGAGGAAATCCAGCAGGCCCGGCGGGTTCCGCTCCACCGGATTCTCACCGGCCTTTCGATTCCGGGAGTCGGGCAGACGGTGGCCCGACTGCTGGCGGCGCGCTTGAGCCGCCTGGACGATCTGCTTGCCGCCACGGAGGAGGACCTCCTGAAAATCGACGGGATCGGGCCGGAGCTTGCCCGCGCCGTGACCAGCTTCTTTGCCGAACCCCACAACCGCCGGAATCTCCAGCGGCTCCTGGCCGCCGGCGTCCAGGTGGTGGGTTCACGGTCCGGCGGGGGCGGGGGCGCCCTGCGGGGGATGACGTTTGTTCTCACCGGGACGCTGGAGGAAATGACCCGCCAGGAAGCGCGCCAGGCGATTGCGGAGCGGGGCGGACGGGTGACCGACTCGGTCAGTGCGCGGACGAGCTACGTGGTGCTCGGCAGCCGGCCGGGCTCCAAGGCCGTCCAGGCGAAGAAGCTGGGTGTGGCGACTCTCGATGCGGCCGCCTTTCGAAAGCTGCTGGGGCTCGAACCGGGGGAGTAAAGGACACTTCCTCAACCGGCGAGGGAGTTCAGTTCGTCCTGGTGACGCTGCTGTTCCTCCTCGAGCCGCGCGCTGAGCTGCTCCCATTGTGTGGTGAGTGCGGTGATCGATTTCTTGAGTTCTGCTTGCAGCCGGGCGGCGCTCCTGGCCTTCTCTGGGTGCCGGTAGGTGGATGGGTCGGCCATCTCGTACTCCACCGCCCGGAGCTTTCGCTCCTCCCGGGTGATGCGCTCCTCCAGGGTCTGCAGCTGCTCGCGCAGCTCACGGGTCGCCTGTGAGAAACGCCGCCGGACTTCCGCTTGACGCCGTTTTTCCTCTCGGGTCGGTGTGCGGCCGGTTGCTTGCCGCGCGGTCTCCCGCTGCGCCTCCGGCGGGCGCGTGGGAGGAGAGACGGTTCCGGGAGCCGGCGGACTTGCCGCCGGGGAGCGCGCCTGTCGCAGATAATCGTCATAATGGCCCGGGTACAAATCGAGGGTGCCGTGGTTCACCGCGCAGACCGAAGTGGCAATCCGGTTGATGAAGTAGCGGTCATGGGAGATGAAGCACAGGGTGCCGGTGTACTCGGAGAGCGCCTTCTCCAGCACGTCCCGCGACCGGAGATCCAGGTGGTTGGTCGGCTCGTCCAGGAGGAGCAAGTTGGCGGGACGGAGGAGAAGCTTGGCAAGCGCCAGGCGCGCTTTCTCCCCGCCGGAGAGCACGGCGACCTTCTTTTCCCACTCGTCGGCATCGAACAAGAACGCCGCCAGCAAACCGCGGAGGTGCGGCTGCATGGCGGTCTCGGCGGCGCCGCTCAGCTCGCCGAACACGGTGTTCCCGGGCTGGAGGGCATCCAGGGCATGCTGGGTGTAGTAAGCCAGGGTGACATTGTGTCCGCACCTGCGCTGACCGCCCTCGAAGCTCAGGACACCGCTGAGAATCTTGAGGAGAGTCGACTTGCCGGCGCCGTTGGGTCCGACCAGAGCCACCCGGTCCCCGCGGTGCAGGCTGAAATCCACCCCACCGTACACCTCCTTCTCACCATACCGTTTGACGAGGCGGTGCAGCTCGACCACCAGGGAGCCGCTTCGGGGAGGCTGGGGGAAGCGGAACTTCACCGCCCTGGACTCCCTGGCCGGGGCTTCCACCCGTTCCATCCTCTCAAGCATCCGGACGCGTGACTGGACCTGCCGCGCCTTGCTGGCCTGGTACCGGAATCGTTCCACGAAGCGTGTCATGCGCTCGATCTCCCGGGCTTGCTTGCTGGCTGCCGCGGTCACGGCGGCGAAGCGGGCTTCCTTCTCCTGCACGTAACGGTCATAGTTGCCCGTGAACAGGCTCAGCCGCGCGCCGGAGAGGTCGCCGATCCGGGAGACCATGCGGTTCAAGAAGTAACGGTCGTGGGAGATGACCACGAACGCCCCTTTCCGTCCCCTGAGGAACTCTTCGAACCAGGTGAGGGACTCCAGATCCAGATGGTTGGTGGGCTCGTCCAGGAGCAGCAGATCGGGATCCTTGAGCAAGAGCCGGGCGAGGGCGACCCGCATCTGCCAGCCTCCGGAGAGCTCCGAGATGCTGCGGTCCATCCGGCCCGGATCAAAACCCAGACCGGTCAGAACGGCCCGCGCCCGCGCTTCCAGGTCATAACCCCCCAGGGCCGCGAAGCGTTCCTGCGCCTGGCCGTACTGATCGGTGAGCCGTTCGGCCTCCGGGCGGCCGGGCCGCAGGGCCAGCTGCTCGGCCAGCGAATGCATCCGATGCTCCAGGGCGGCAACTTCCTGGTGTCCGGCCAGAACTTGCTCGAGGATGGTTCCCCCGCTGAGCTCCATCACCTCCTGCGGGAGATACCCCAGGGTGATCCCCCGGGCACGGTGCACCCGGCCGGCGTCGGGATCCTCGTCCCCGTGCAGGATGCGGAGAAGGGTGGTCTTGCCGGCGCCGTTCGGTCCCACCAGGCCGATCCGCTCGCCGGGCCGGATGTGCCAGGAGAGGTTGGAGAACAGGATCTGGGGGCCGAATCGTTTCTCGATGCGGTCGATCTGGATCACGGGGACGAGGAGTCATTCTAGACGATATGAGACGTGAGGATCCACGCCTGGGGATTGATAGAATTCCCGCATG
>JBHHYE010000054.1:0-12694 GCA_046757405.1 Acidobacteriota bacterium
CCGGCCGTGGACGCCGGTCCGCGAGGACTCTCAGGATCGGGAAGATGTCGGGACGGCGCTGGATCTCGTCCAGGACCACGAGGCCATGCAGGCCGGAAAGCGCCAGGCGTGGATCATCAAGGCGCGCCAGGTCCGCCGGGTCCTCGAGATCGAAGCGCTCCGCCGGCCCCGGGCGCAACTCCATGATGCGCTGGGCCAGGGTTGTCTTGCCGACCTGCCGGGCTCCCAGGATGGCGACCACCGGAAAGTCTCGCAACAGCCGGAGGACGGCCTTCTCGTGTCGCTCACGCGGAATCATGACGCGGAGAGTATATATGAAAATTCGGAGATACGCTCCGAAGTTTCACATCCCCTGCAACGGGAAGAGCGGCAAGGCTCGAATTCAGCGGTTGCAGGAAAGCCAGCCGATGCATCATAAACTATTGATTATAAATGGGTTATGATGGCGGGAGCGACGGGACTTGAACCCGCGACCTCCGGCTTGACAGGCCGGCGTGCTAACCAACTGCACCACGCCCCCACAGGAGAGATCCATTCCGTACCTGGAAGAGCAACGCCACGGGCGATGGTGGGCGATACTGGATTTGAACCAGTGACTCCCTGCTTGTAAGGCAGGTGCTCTTCCACTGAGCTAATCGCCCAGTCAGGGCGGGAATCCCTTGCAAGAGAAGCGGGATTCTAGAGGACCGCCTCATCGAATGTCAACAAAGAAGAGGTGGTTGCGCGATCTTGCGGCTGAGCAGGAGGATTTCCAGGGCCAGGGCGATCTTTCCGGCCAGGATCTTCAAGGCATCCAGGTCGCCCACCTGTGTGCCTCCCGGCCCGTTGTCGGCATAGAGCGCGGCGACCGGCCGCCCCTTGAGAACAATGGGGATCACGGCGGCCATGCGCGGCGGATCGCCGCCCAGGGCGGCGAGGAGCTCGCGATTGGCGGGCTGGTCCGGCACGATGCCGACATAAGGGGAGGCCTTGACCCTCAGAGACGCGAAGATCGAAGGCGTATACAGGGGGATGCTCAGGCGGCGAAGCCGTTCGGGATCCAGCCGCCGGCCATGGGCATTCCAGCCCACGACGCGCTCCTTTTGCACGCTGAAGAGGACAATCCGTTCGCTCTTGCAGGAGGGGGCCAGGGCGACAGCTGCCGCCCCGATCTCCTGCCGGTCCCGGGCGTTGGCCAGGTTCAGGAGAGGGGCGGTGTCCGCTTCTGTTCCCGGGCCGGGCGGTGGAGGCTGGGCCGGATCTCCGGTGGCGGCCATGAGTGGCGGAGGCGCGGCGGTGGCGTCCTCCAGATCGCCCCCCCTGTCCATGACCGGCACGGCCGTTTCCTCCAGGTCGCCGGGGAGGTCCGGCAGGGCAACGATCTCCGGGGCCGGAGCTTCGCTATCCAGAGGCAGACCGTCGAGCCCCAGGGACGGTTGGCTCGCCGGACGGGGGCGTGTCTTCTCCGGGGCAGGGGTCGCCGGCGGGCGTGAACGGTCATCCACAGGCGCCACGGCGACGGCATCGCGCGACCTGGCCGGGATGCCGTAGTTCTTCGCCAGGAAGTCGTCAAGCCGCTCGTCGAGCACCGAATACGGCTGCACCTCGCACTTGATGCGCCGCGCCAGGTTGCTCAGAAAGACTTCGTTGTCGGCGCGAGAGGTGGCCACGGACAGTGTCCGGCCATCCATGCAGAACGGAAGCAGGCGCCGCCGTTCAGCGGCGGCGGCCTCCACCAGACGCAGGATCTGGGGGGGGATGTCTTTCATGGCTTTCATGGGAGCGGGTGGATAGCCCGTCCACTGGGAGAGAATGGCGGCGGCTTCCGCCTCGGAAAGGGCCTTCACCCGGACCAGGCTGAAGAGAAGGGACCCACCGAAGAAATCCAGCGTTCGATAGGCCTCTCCGAGCTGTTCCCGGGTGACCCTCCCGTCTTCCAGGAGAAACTTCTCGAGGCTTCTCCGCATGGTTGCCCCCGTCTCCGGCGTGCGCGCCCCTCAGCGACCTGTCCGGCTCCGATGGTGTTTGCCAGACCGTTGTGGATCGCGATGGTGCGGCCGGGAATCCCTCTTGCCATAATGCGTGCGGTCCTGCGTCCTGGAGCCTGCGGGCCCCTGCCCAAGGGGCGGGGAGGCTCCGGCCGGCTTTTCCAGGAGTGCCTTTCGAGAGAGGCGGATGCGTCCCTGCCCATCAACCGACAGAACCTTGACGGTGACCTCGTCCCCTTCCTTCAGGACGTCTTCGACCTGGTCGATGCGATGATGGGCGATCTCGGAGATGTGGAGCAGGCCCTCGACACTGGGCAAGATCTCCACGAATGCTCCGAAACCGGTCACGCGCACGACCTTGCCAAGATAGGTCTTGTCAATCTCGGCTTCCGCCGTGAGCTCCAGGATGATCTCCTTGGCTTTCATGGCGCTGGTCTCGTCGGTGGAAGCGATATCGACGCGTCCGTCGTCGTTCACCTCGATCTTGCAACCTGTCCGCTCGATGATGGAGCGGATGACCTTGCCGCCGGTACCGATGACATCGCGGATCTTGTCCTTGGAGATGTTGATGGTGATGATCCGCGGTGCAAATGGAGAGATGTCGGACCGGGGCGAAGCCAGGGACTCGGCCATCTTGTCCAGGATGTGCAGCCTGCCGCGGCGCGCCTGTTCGAGGGCGCGCTGCAGGATGTCCCGGGTGATGCCGGTGATCTTGATATCCATCTGCAGGGCGGTGATGCCGGCCCGGGTTCCGGCGACCTTGAAGTCCATGTCGCCGTAGTGATCCTCGGCGCCGGCGATATCGGAGAGGATGGCGAACTCGGTCTCTCGCTTGATCAGCCCCATGGCAATTCCAGCCACGGGAGATTGGATGGGAACCCCGGCATCCATGAGTGCGAGAGCCGCGCCGCACACCGTGGCCATGGAGGACGATCCGTTGGACTCGAGAATATCGGAGACCACACGCAGGGTGTAGGGAAAACTCTCCTCGGGAGGAATCATCGGCAGGAGAGAACGCTCGGCGAGAGCGCCATGGCCGATCTCCCGGCGGCCCGGCCCGCGCATGAAGCGAACCTCTCCCACGGAGAAGGGTGGGAAGTTGTAGTGCAGCATGAACCGCTTCTCCGCGGCGCCCTGGATGTAATCCAGGCGTTGCGCGTCGGAGGAGGTTCCCAGCGTGGCGGTCACCAGCGCCTGGGTCTCGCCGCGGGTGAAGAGGGCGGAGCCGTGCGTCCGCGGCAGGAGGCCCACCTCGCAGGTGATGGCCCGGATTTCATCGAAAGCACGGCCATCCAGGCGGCGTTTCTCGTTCATCACCGCGGCGGCGAGGTGATCCGACTGAAGCTCCTTGAAGACCTTCGCGGCCGAGGAGCGCTGTCCGGTGTCCTCTTCAGGGAATGCCTCGAGCAGATCGGCCTTGATCCGGTCCATCTCGGCATACGATTTCAGCTTGTCGCGGATGCGCATGGCCTCGCCCAGCGGGGCGTAGACCTTGTCCCGCACCATGCGGCGGAGGTCGGCCGGGATCTCCGGAACCTGGACGGTGCGTTTCTCCGGCCGGAACTCATCATGGAATTCCTGGATGAGGGAACAGATGCGACGAATGTTCTCGTACCCGAGGTCAATGGCCGAAAGAATCACCTCCTCGGTGACCTCCCGGGCTCCCGCCTCGACCATCACGACGGCATCGGGAGTGCCGGCGACCAGCAACTCGAGCCGTGATTCGGCAAGATCCTGGAAAGTGGGGTTGACCACCAGCTGGTCCTTCAACAATCCGATGCGGACCGCGGCCAGGGGAACGGGGAAAGGAATCGAGCTGCAGTACAGGGACGCGCCGGCGCCACAGACCGCCAGGACATCGCTGTCATTCTCCTGATCGGAGGACAGCACCAGGCCGATGACCTGGGTCTCGCAGGAGTACCCCTCCGGAAAGAGCGGCCGGACGGGCCGGTCGATCAGCCGGCAGGTGAGAGTCTCCTTCTGGTTGGGGCGCCCCTCGCGCTTGAAGAAGCCGCCGGGGATCTTTCCGGCGGCGTAGGTCCATTCGCGGTAGTCGACAGTCAGCGGAAGAAACGAAATGCCGACCCGCGGTTCCCTGGCGGCACAGGCAGTGGCCAGGACAACCGTGTCACCGTACCGGACCAGCGTGGCTCCGTCTGCCTGCTTGGCCACCCGTCCCATTTCGAGGCTCAGCGGTTTCCCGCCAATCTCGATGGTTTTCTTCAACATCTGTGCATCCTCCGTGGCCGGCAGGAGCGGGATCTGATGCGCTCCCGCGCCCGCGGCTGGCTTGCGACCGGATGACGGGAGACACGTTGTCCTCGTCCGCGGTGCGTCAGTCGTTGCCCCGCACGGAGAATGAAGAGTTGATTAAGGGTGGGACAATAAGATTCAAGGATTCATCGCATGGAAAAATGAATAATGGCGAGTGACCCCTAACCGCGAGCTTCACATCGGGTGCGAGACAACTGAGTGGGTGAACGATCCTCCCATGAACGGCAGGGTCCCGGGACTACTTGCGAAGCCCGAGACGCGAAATAAGCTGCTTGTACCGCTCCACGTCGTGTTTCTTGAGATAATTCAAAAGGTGCCGGCGACGGCCGACCATCTTCAGCAGTCCACGGCGGGAGTGATGATCTTGCTTGTGGGCGCGAAAGTGTGTCTGGAGGTCGTTGATACGGGTGGACAGGAGGGCCACCTGCACCTCGGGGGAGCCTGTGTCGGTTCCATGGGCGCGATATGCCTCGATCACCCCGTTTTTTCTTTCGCCGGCCAGCGCCATGCTTTTCCTCCCGAACAAGACAGGGTGCCCGTCAGGGAAGGGAAACCGTACCACTTGGAGGGTGGGGTGTAAAGCATTCCTGGGGACCGGGAAACACCGCGCGCGGCCGGTAGGTTCCCGGCTCGGAGGCCGGCGCCGCCAGCGCCAGAAGATGTCCGGCCGGGTTCCTGACCTGGAGCAGGCCGGCGGCGGGGATGTGAGGGGTTTCCCGGGCGGCGCGAAACGGGCCGCCATGCATCACGGCCTGGACGGACTCTTCCTCGACCTGGAGGAGGGGCAGGTCCAGCGGAATCCGGTCGAAACCAAGGAAATACGGCGCTTTCGGAACCGGGGTGGGATGCTTGGCCAGATCCTGCAACGTGAGAGCCTGATGCAGGGCGAACGGCCCGACCGCGGTCCGTTCGAGGCGCAGCAAGTGGGCGCCGCAGCCCAGAGCCTGCCCGAGATCATGAACCAGGCCGCGCAGGTATGTTCCACTGGACACTTCCGCCTCGAACCCGAAATGCCCCTCCGGGCCGGCATGAACGTTGAACGATGTGACGGTCACCGGGACCGCCCGCCCGAGCGCCGGCTTCCCCCGGCGTGCCTGCCGGTGCAACGGGACGCCGCCGACCTTGCGGGCCGAATAAGGAGGCGGGATCTGCATGAGGTCTCCCCGCAGCCGGCGCGCGCAGCGCTCCAGTTCCTCCTGCGTGATGTCCGAGGCATCGACGACGGGCCCGGTCGCCTGGCCGCTGCAGTCATAGGTATCGGTGGCCCATCCCAGCTGGCCTTCTCCCTGGTACGCTTTCCCGTGGCCGACCAGGACCCGGGAGAGACGGGTGGCGCGGCCCGTCAGGAGGAGCAGGAGGCCGGACGCCACCGGGTCCAGGGTGCCGGTATGGCCCACCCGGCGGATTCCCAGGATCCGCCGGACCACGGCCACAACATCGTGGGAGGTCATTCCGGTTGGCTTGTCGACCAGCAGGAGCCCATCACGGAGCGAGAGGGGCGGTGGAGATGTCATGTTTCCGGTTCTTTCCCGGAGGGATCGGAGGGGCCCGGCTCTTCCGGGTGAAGCAAGCGCTCGATCCGGCTGCTCTTCCTGGCGGACTGGTCGAGCCGGAACCGGAGTTCCGGGATTCTTTTCATCCTCAGCGAGCGGGCCAGGGAAGAGCGGAGAAACCCCCCGGCCCGCTCCAGGGCTTCCAGGGAGGCCTCATCCTGTTCCGGCTCCCCCAGGACCGACACCCAGACCCGGGCGATGCGTAGATCCGGAGTGACCTCCACGCCCGTCACGGTGAGGAAGCCGAGTCCCGGGTCGCGCACGTGCGTCTGGATGATGCGTGTCAGCTCCTCGCGTATGGAAGAGGCCACACGTTCCTTCCGCGTGCTCAGGTGAACACCTCCTCTTCCCAGGACAGGATACCGCCCGGCAGGACGCGCTCGATCTCGTCGCGGAGCCGGACGAACAGCCGGGCCAGGTCGTTTCTGGAGGAACGGATGGCCGCGAACCCCAGAACAGCACGCTGCCTCAAGTCCTGAAAACCGACCTCACTCACCGACAGGTTGTGCCGGGAGGAGGCCCGATCCTTGATGCGCCGCAGAACAGCGCGCTTCTCCTTCAGGGAACTGGATCCGTGGATGAGCAACTCCACCCGGACCACGCCGATGAACACGATCTGCCGATCCGCCTAAAGCTCCTGCGCCGTCTTTTCGGTGGCGAACGACTCGATGATGTCGTTGACCTTGAGGTCGCTGAACCGCACCAGGCTGATCCCGCATTCGAAACCTTCCTTGACCTCGGCCACGTCTTCCTTGAATCTCCGGAGGGAGGCCACCTTGCACTCGCAGACGACGACATTGTCGCGGAGAAGCCGGACCTCGGCGGATCGTGGGATCCGGCCGTCGATCACCGTGCATCCCGCGACCGTGCCGGCCCTGGGAACCTTGAACAGGGCACGAACCTCCGCCCTCCCCAGGTAGACCTCCTTGAAGACCGGTTCCAGCAGCCCGGCCATGGCCTTCTTGATCTCGTCGGTCACGTTGTAGATGACCGTGTGCAGCCGGATGTCGACGTCTTCCTTTTCAGCCAGCGCCTGGGCACTGCGCTCAGGGCGTACGTTGAACCCGACGATGATGGCGTTGGAGGCGGATGCCAGGAGAACATCCGATTCATTCACCGCGCCGGTTGCCGTATGAATCACCTTGACCTTCACCTTCTCGGTGGCCAGATCCTGGAGGGACTTGCCCACCACTTCCGCCGAGCCCTGGACATCGGCCTTGAGAATGATGCGAAGCTCCTTGACCGCCCCGCCCTTGATCTGGTCGAAGAGGTGTTCGAGGCTCATGCGCGAGGTCTTGAGCAGTTTCTCCTTGCGCACTCTCTCCTGGCGAAAGGCTCCGATCTGGCGGGCGCGGCGGTCCTCAACGAGGCCCTGAAGGAGGTCGCCGGCTTCAGGCACCCCTTCCAGGCCCAGGATCTCCACGGCCGCGGACGGTCCGGCCTCGGTGACCCTCGTTCCTCGATCGTCAACCATGGCGCGGACCTTGCCGTGCTCCGCTCCCATGATGAACGAATCGCCGATGTGCAGGGTCCCGTTCCGGATCAGGACGGTGGCGACCGGACCGCGCGTCCGATCAAGGCGGGCCTCGAGCACCGTTCCTGCGGCCAGCCGGGCCGGATTGGCCCTGAGCTCCAGGAGGTCGCCGGTGAGGAGAATCATTTCCAGAAGATGGTCGAGGCCCGTGCACTGCTTGGCCGAGACCGGAACACAGACCACGTCCCCGCCCCATTCCTCGACCAGCACATTGTTGGCGGACAGGCTCTTCTTGACCCGCTCGGGATCCGCATCGGGCTTGTCCATCTTGTTCATGGCCACGATGAGAGGAACCTCGGCGGCCCGGGCGTGGTGAATGGCCTCCACCGTCTGCGGCATGACGCCGTCATCTGCAGCCACCACCAGCACCACCAGGTCGGTCACCTGGGCGCCGCGGGCGCGCATGCGCGTGAAGGCTTCATGGCCGGGCGTATCCAGGAACACCACCTTCCGGTCGCCGACCGCCACCTGGTACGCCCCGATGTGCTGGGTGATCCCCCCGTGCTCGCTCTCCGCCACGGTCGTCTTCCGGATCGCATCCAGGAGGGAGGTCTTCCCGTGGTCCACGTGCCCCATCATGGTGACCACCGGGGCTCGCGGCACCAGCACCTCGGCCTCGTCCCGCGCCGTGCCGGTCTCTTCGAGGGCGATGTTTTCCTCGAATGACATCATCTTCGGCTGAAAGCCGAATTCATTGCAGATCCGCCGGGCGGCCTCCCCATCCAGCGCCTGGTTGAGGGTGGCCAGGATCCCCTTGGAGATGAGGCTCTGGATGACATCCTTGGACTTGCGTTCCATCTTCTCTGCCAGCTCCTTGACCGTGACCCCCTCGGCCAGGGTGATCTCCTTGAAGGTGCTGGGATCCTGCGGCGGCGCGGCGACGGCCGGGGATGGCTGGGACGAGACCGCTTCGTGGCGGGCGCGGCGCGGGCGGCGCTGGGGACGGCGGCCCGGCGGACGGCGGCCCGGCTTGGCATAAGCCGGAATCGGCCTGGGCCGGCGATAGGACGGGTGGGACACGCGAACCGGTCCCGCGGGCCGGGAGCCCGGTTTCAGCTGCTCCCGGGCGAGGGAGCCGGGAGGCGAGGGCCGCTTGGTGCGCGAGGGAGGGCTGGACACCAGGCGGCCCGTTCCCTGGGGCGTGGAGGGCGGACGACCCGGCCGGGCCAGGGCAGGGCGGCCCGGGGCGGGAATGAGAACCGGCTTCCCCTTCCGGGCTCCACGGCTGGCGAGCGCCGGACGGGTGCCCCTGACCTTGGGCGGCGGCTCGATCTTGGTCGAAGCGCGCGCGCGGGGTGCGGCAGGCGCATCAGGCCGGCTGCGCACCCCGGCCGGCTTGGCCAGCGCGGACTTGACGCGGGCGGCCACCTCCGGGTCGATGGAGCTCAGGTTGGATTTGACCTCGATCCCGATCCGGTTCAGGGTCGCGATGATCGCCTCGGCGGAGAGACCTGTTTCCTTGGCGAGCTGGTAGATCCTCTTCTTTGCCACCACGATACCTCGAGTCAGGTTTTTTGCTCCGGCAGGGGAGCGCTCTTGTCCGGCGGATTCCCAGCCGGAGGATCTTTTCTTTCCGGATTCTCGGGCCAGTCACCCGCCAGTCCGCGGGCCGGTTCCTCGGGAGCGGCCGCTGGCGTGGCCGTGGAGGTCCCGGCCGGGGAGCTGACCTCGGCGCTGCCCCCCAGGAGCTCGCCAAGATCCAGGCTGCCGCCCGTGTCGCTGGCCACCATGGATGCCTCCCGCCGCGCCCGTTCCTCGGCCCCCCGTCGCGCCAGATCTTCCGCCTCATAGCGCGCCTGCTCCTCGTTCTGCAATTCTTCCGCGGCCGCCCTCGCGGCTTCCTGCAACTTCTCGGCAGTGGCCCCGGCGATTCCCGGGACCGCGGAAAGCAGGGAGAGGTCAGCCTGGGCAATATCTTCCAGCGTATCGAACCCGGCAGCGATGAGGCGCTCCGCCATCACGTCTCCCACGCCGGGCAACTCCCGCATGCGGGCCCTGGAATGGGCCAGATGCTCCATCTCGCGCTCCACCTCGCGGACCTTCTCGGCCTCGCTCTTGATATCGATGCGCCAGCCGGTGAGCCGGGATGCCAGACGCACGTTCTGGCCCTTCTTGCCGATGGTGAGGGAAAGCTGGTCTTCAGAGACGACCACTTCCAGCAATCTCTGCTCCTCATCGAGAATGGCCACGCGATTGATCTTGGCGGGGTTCAGGGAATTTTGGACGTATGCAAGGGCATTCGGCGACCACTGCACGATATCGATTTTCTCTCCCCGGAGCTCACGGATGACCGACTGGACCCGGGAACCCTTCATCCCGACGCAGGCGCCCACGGGATCAATATCCCGCTCGTTGGAACGGACCGCGATCTTGGTGCGATCTCCGGGGTCCCGGACACAGATCTCGATGACCACTGTTCCATCGTAGATCTCCGGGACCTCCATCTCGAACAGTTTCTTGACCAGCAGCGGATCCGTTCGTGACAGCAGCACCTGTGGACCCTTGGCGGCCCGGTCGACCGCCAGGATCACGGACCGGATGCGGTCGCCCGGGTTGTAATGCTCGGCACGGGATTGCTCGCGCCGGGGAATGATGGCCTCGGTCCGCCCCAGATCGACGATCATGTCTCCCCGTTCGAACCGCTTGACGATTCCGTTGATGATCTCACCGACCCGGTCGATGTACTCGGCGTAGATGTTTTCCCGCTCAGCTTCGCGTACTTTCTGGTAGATCACCTGTTTGGCCGCCTGGGCGGCGACCCGGGTCAGGCCCTCGGTGGAGCGCGGAAACTCGATGATCGCGTCCAGGGTCGCCTCCGGGGCGATCGATTGAGCCTCTTCCAGGGAGATCTCCACATCCTCGTCCTCCACCTCCCCGACCACTGTCTTCTGGGCGTACACCTCGAAATCGCCGTTTTCCTTGTTGAAGCGGGAGACGAGATTCTCACGGGTCTTGTAGTACTTCTTCGAAGCAGCGACGATGGCGTCTTGCATGGCATCAATGACGACGTCGACGTCGATGTTCTTCTCTCTGGCGACCTGTTCTATGGTCTGGAAGAGCTCGTTGCTCATTCCTGTATCCTCTTCACATCCCCGGCCGTCCGGCGGTCGGGAGCACGTTCAGCCTCTGACTTTGGTTCAAAGCACGCATCCTTCTGCTCCCACTCGATCTCCAGCCGGCCGTGGAGAATGGCTGCGAGGGGAATGGCAATTTCCCTCTGGCCGTCCAGGCGCAGGGTGACCGCCTGGTTCTCGCAGTGCATGATGGTTCCGGTGAAATGCCGCCGGCCTTCCACCGGTTGGGCCGTTTTCACACAAGCCCGGCGTCCGGCGAATCGCCGGTAATCGTTTTCGTGAAACAACGGCCGATCGAGACCCGGGGAGGAGACCTCCAGGGTGTAGGCGTGGGGGATGATCTCCGCCGCCTCCAGGAGAACGCCGAACTGATGGCTCGCTCGCGAACAGTCATCCAGCGATACCCCGCCTTCCGCGTCGATGAAAAGCCGGACGACCCACCGATACCCCTCCTTGCGGTAAAGCAGGTGCACCAGCTCCAGATTCAGATCGTCGAGAGTCCGCTCAGCCAGATCCCGGATCCGGGCCAGTTGAGAAGCCCCGGCGCGCGAAGCAGGCCGTGTTTGTTCCTGGCGTGCCCCTTCGATCATCTCGCTCCTTTCTGGCCGCGTGCCCTGCTGATAAAAACCGGGCCGGCGACTCCCGCCGGCCCCCCTTTGCGGTTCCCCGAAGCGGGCTCGGGGCAAAGCTGAGCATTCCGCAGGCTGACCGACACCCGGGCTGAAAGACCACTCCAGCCCTCGAGCCGCAACCCCCGGTTCATCCCGGTTCTGAAGAAGAATGCGAGGAGGATGGGGTCCCGCGGACTCTTCATCCTAGCATGGGGCGTTCCAGGGGATCAAGGTACCAGCGGGCGGCGAATCGCCACCGCGGCAGATTCTCTAAGTGCTTGTTGTTCAAGGACTTGCGAAGCTGCCCCCGGGAGCGGGTGAGCGGGGCGGAGTTCCCCTTGACAGCGGGGGGACGGTTGCTATAATTCGGCCGCTTCCACGGGTCGGTCTCCACAAGCTGAGTTCACAGCCGGCTGAGTGCGCCGGTTGATACGAGCGGTGTTTGCTGGTATCCTTCCTAATTGGTTCTTTGAAATCTGAATAGTGCGTGACGAGGCCCTGTCTTTATCTTTTGACATCTCGTCACATTGTTTGACGATCAAGACTCTAGTTCGACGATCCCATTTATGGGAAGTCAGCTTTAAACTGGAGAGTTTGATCCTGGCTCAGAACGAACGCTGGCGGCGTGCCTAACACATGCAAGTCGCACGAGAAAAAGGACTTCGGTCCCGAGTACAGTGGCAAACGGGTGAGTAACACGTGGGTAATCTGCCCTCGAGCGGGGGATAACCCAGGGAAACTTGGGCTAATACCGCATGATGTCGTGATCTCCTTGGAGGTCGCGACCAAAGGTGGGGATCGCGAGACCTACCACTCGAGGAGGGGCCCGCGTCTGATTAGCTTGTTGGTGGGGTAACGGCTCACCAAGGCGACGATCAGTAGCCGGCCTGAGAGGGCGATCGGCCACACTGGAACTGAGACACGGTCCAGACTCCTACGGGAGGCAGCAGTGAGGAATCTTGCGCAATGGGCGAAAGCCTGACGCAGCAACGCCGCGTGGGTGATGAAGGCCTTCGGGTCGTAAAACCCTGTCAGGTGGGAAGAAAAGTTGGCGGGCCAATACCCCGCTCTCTTGACGGTACCACCAGAGGAAGCCCCGGCTAACTCCGTGCCAGCAGCCGCGGTAATACGGAGGGGGCCAGCGTTGTTCGGAATCATTGGGCGTAAAGGGCGCGCAGGCGGCCGCGCAAGTCAGTTGTGAAATCCCCTGGCTCACCCAGGGAACTGCTTCTGAAACTGCGTGGCTTGAGTCCGGGAGAGGAGAGTGGAATTCCCAGTGTAGCGGTGGAATGCGTAGATATTGGGAGGAACACCAGTGGCGAAGGCGGCTCTCTGGACCGGTACTGACGCTGAGGCGCGAAAGCTAGGGGAGCAAACAGGATTAGATACCCTGGTAGTCCTAGCTGTAAACGTTGGGCACTTGGTGTTGCGGGTATTGACCCCTGCAGTGCCGGAGCTAACGCGATAAGTGCCCCGCCTGGGGAGTACGGTCGCAAGGCTGAAACTCAAAGGAATTGACGGGGGCCCGCACAAGCGGTGGAGCATGTGGTTCAATTCGACGCAACGCGAAGAACCTTACCTGGGCTTGAACCGCAGGTGACGGTTCTAGAAATAGAGCTTTCCTTCGGGACGCCTGTAGAGGTGCTGCATGGCTGTCGTCAGCTCGTGTCGTGAGATGTTG
>JBHHYE010000055.1:0-12078 GCA_046757405.1 Acidobacteriota bacterium
GATAAGTGATCTGTTTTCAACGGTTGATAAGATCTTACCTATGAATGCGGGCTAGGCGGCTCCGAGATCCGGCCGCCGCGGTGCGGAAACGTCCCATCAACTCGGCACGGCTCGTATCGTTGCTGCAAGCCTCCACCAGCGGGTAAAGAAAATGCCGCTCTCGCTCGTCCTGATGTTCCATGACCTCCTTGAAGACCTTCTGCCGCTCGACCAGGAAGACCACCTCGCGGGAAGGCCAGGCGAGACCCTCCCAGGCACTCAGCCAGGCGGCCGATTCGTCCACCAGCCGGCGAAGCCGGTCGTGCTCGCGGTGAAAAAAGCGGGCCGCTCCGCCCTTGGGAACGGGGCAATGCGCCTCGTAAAACGGCAGGATCACCTCCTCCTCGCCGCGCATGTGTCCCCCGAGACTGGCCTGGAAGTCCAGGAGGATCCGCCGGGCCGCGGCGGGACGCCCCTCCACCAGAAGGGCCTGGTGCTCCAGGAAAAGCGCATCCAGGCTGGCGTGCTCGTCAAGGAGCGCCCGCAGGAAAGATGAGGACACTTGCCGAGCATCGGCGCGCCGGTCCGTCGGGGACCGGCCGGGCGGACAGGACCTGTCTCCTCTCCCGGCGCGCATCAGAGCCAGGGGCCGGATGCCGGGCGGTCAGCGGCAGGGTGGACAACACTCACGCCGGCCCCACTCATCCTGCCGGGCCGCCTCGCAGGATGATCCAGACGCCCATGGCGATGAAACCGAGACCCGCCAGCCAGGAGAGGACCCTGGGGTCCAGGTGCCGGGCCAGGAGAGACCCGGCCGCCACACCCAGGGCGGAGGTGAGAACCAGCGCCGTCGCGGAGGCGAGGAACACGGTCAACCGCGAAGTACGACCCTCCGCGGCGTACAGAAGCGTGGCGAGCTGGGTCTTGTCTCCCAGCTCGGCCATGAAGATGGTGGCGAAGACGGTCGCGAAGAGACGAAGGTCGAGCATCATAACCCCTCAAGACGTGCAAGGAAACCGAGGTTCATCAAGAGAAAGGGTAGCAGGCGCCGGGATCCGGCCTCCGCTCCCCCAGGCCCCACCCCCCGCTTACAATGTCCGGCGGGACAGACCATGATCTCAGCCAAGGATGACGCTCACTCCTCCTCCCCCCACCGGTCCCGGATCACCCGGCGCAGGGGCATGCTGATCGCGGCCGGATCGCTGGCCGTGCTGGCGGGATCGGCAGTCCTGGTGCCCGGCTGTTCCGCCGTCTATGTGGCCCGGCAGTCCTTGACGCACCTGCGGGTCCTGGCGGCCCGCCAGCCGGTGGATCGGGCCATCGCCCGGGGCAAGATTCCGGATGACTGGCTGCCGAAGATCGAGACCATCCGGAAGGCTCGCGCCTTCGGGAGCCAGCGCTTGGGGCTGCCCACCGACGATCTCTACACCACCATCTCCGTGGTCCGGCCATCGCCCACATGGGTGGTCACGGCCTCACCCAAGGATCGGTTGCAACCGGTGACCTGGTGGTTCCCCGTGGTCGGGCGGGTGGCATACCGCGGCTACTACGATCGCCAGGATGCCCTGCGGTTCGCCGGCCGGCTGCGGCAACGGGACCTGGACGTTCTGGTGCAGCCCGCGAGCGCCTTCTCGACCCTGGGATGGTTTTCTGATCCCATCCGCCCCTCCATGCTCCAGGAGGACGAGGCCGGCCTGGCGGATCTCGTCCTGCACGAGGCGGCGCACCGGGTCCTGTACATCAAGGGACAGACCAACTTCAACGAAAGCTTCGCCTCCTTCATCGGTGAAGAAGGCGCCCTCCTCTTTCTCCGTGATCGCCACGGCGCCGGCTGCGTCCGCTGCGGTGCGGCCCGCACGGCCACCGAAGACGCCAGGATCTTCAGCGGGCTGCTCGCCTCGCTCGTGGCCGACCTGAAACGACTCTACGCGGAACCGCTCTCTCGCGACCAGAAGATCCTCCGGCGGGAGGCGGTCTTCCGGCAGGCCCGGGCACGCTTCCGGGAGCTGGCCTGGCGCGGCGACTCGTTCGCCTGGTTTCCCCGCCTGAATCTGGACAACGCGGTGGTCCTCTCTCTCAGGCGCTACCAGGACCGCCGCCCGCTCTTCGAGGACCTTCGGGCACGCTGCGGCGGGAGCCTGTCCCGCACCCTCCTCGCCCTGGAGGAGATGGATCGGGCGGAGTTCTCGCGGGCCGATTGGAAGCGGTCCGATCCGTTCACGCTTCTGGAGCAGTTCCTCCAGTCGGCCAGCCCCTGTCCCGTTCCCTGAGGGAGTGCCCTTCAGCGGGAGCCAGGGCCGCGCTGTCCCTCCCGGACCGGGAGAACATTCACCAGCACGCGAGTGATGGCCAGACCATCCACTCGGTCCACCAGGAACCGGACGTTCCCGACCTGGACGATGTCGCCGCGCCGGGCCATGCGACCCAGATGCTTGAGGATCAAGCCGGCCACGGTGTCCACCTGCTCCTCCTCCAGGGACAGTCCCAGCTCCTGGTTGAGCTCGTCCAGGCGGCAGGTCCCATTCACCAGTCCCCCGCCGCCCGCGAGAGGCCGCAACAGGGGCTCCTGGGTCTCGGCCTCGTCCGGGAGATCGCCCACAATCTCCTCCATCAGATCGACCAGCGTGACCATTCCAGCGGTTCCCCCGTGCTCGTCCAGCGCCACAGCGAAGGGAGCCCGCTGGCGGCGCAGCAGGCCGAGCGCACCGGTGCACGGGGCCGTCTCGGGAATCCGGGGAACGGGCAAGCAGAGCGATCCCAGGTCAGGACCACCCGGCGCTTCCATGGCGCGCATCAGATCCTTGACATGCACGTAACCGATGATGTCATCGAGACCTTTACGGTAGACCGGGTAGCGGCTGTGCCGCGTGCTCGCCAGCAGGGAGAGGATCTCCGGCTCGCCGGCGCTGAGGGGAAGGCCGGCCACCTGGTTGCGGGCCACCATGACCTGGCGCACCCTGAGCGTTTCGAAATCCAGGAGCCGGGCGAGAATTTCCAGTTGCTCGCTTTCAAGCAGCCGGCCGGCGCCGCTTTCCTCGATGACCGTCTCGATCTCCTCGGTGCTGAGAGCTTTCTGCGCCTCCGACACCGGCTGCGTGTGCAGGAGCCGCAGCAGGGCCGCGCCCAGCGACGCCAGGGCCACCACCAGGGGCCGTGCCAGCCAGCGGGTCAGGCGCAATGCCGGCTCCAGGCGGAGACTCATCCGCGAGGGATCGTGCAGGGCCATCGACTTGGGAACCACCTCACCCAGGACCACATGCAAGAAGGTGAGGCCGGCCAGGGAGAGCAGGGAGGCCACTCCGTGGGAGGCCGCCCAGGAGGCCGGCCCCAGGCGGTCCAGCGCTGGCCGCAAGAGGGAAGCCACGGCCGGCTCCCCGTACATTCCCAGGCCGAGACTGGCGCAGGTGATTCCCACCTGCACCGTGGCGATGGACTGATCCAGTCGGCGCAGGTCCGTGACAATCTCCAGCATCCGGGAGGCTCCTCGCCGTCCTTCCCGTGCCAGCACCTCCAGCCGTGAGCGGCGGGCTCCTACCAGGGAAAACTCGGCAGCCACGTAAAGTCCGTTCAGCATGATGAGGAACAGGACTCCCGCCAGGGTTCCCAGGGCCTCTCCCATCAGCACCGGCCTCCCCGGCCGTTCCCGCCGGCCGGTTTCAGGAGGACCGTCCTGATGCGGTGGCCATGGACGCCCTCCACTTTCAGCCGCCACCCCGCCACCTGGACCTCGTCGCCCGGACGGGCCACCCGCTCCAGGACTTCCATGATCAGCCCGCCGATGGTATGGGCTTCTCCCTCCCGGAGTCCCAGATGGAAACGGGTGTTGACTTCCTCGACGGACTCCTCCGCGCGCACTCGGATCCGTCCACCGGGGAGCTGTCCCAGGCGGCGGCCTTCCAAGTCGTTGTCCTCTTCCGATTCACCGAGCACCTCGTCCATCACGTCGGCCAGGGTGGCAATGCCTGCCGTGCCGCCGTGCTCGTCCAGGACCACGGCCAGCGTGGTCTGGGCGGCCCGCATCCGGCCCAGGAGCCGGCCGGCTCCCAGGCTCCAGGGAACCACCACCACCGGCCGGATCAGATCCGCCCATCCCGCAGGCGCCGGCCGCTGGCGGCTGCGGAGAAAAACATCCTTGGCGTGCACCAGGCCCGTGATCTCATCCAGACTCCCCCGGTGGACCGGCAGGCGGGCGTGGTCGGTCTCGCGGAGCCGCCGGACGAGCTCCTCCCAGGGGAGGGTCTCCGGTACCGCCACCACCGTCACCCGGGGAACCATCACGTCACGGACCGTGCGAGTCGCCAGGCGCAGAACATTGTGCAGGCGGCTTCCCAGCTCTTCGTCCAGCACTCCCGTGCGGGCGCTTTGCAGAACCAGCCATCCGATCTCCGTGGAGGAAGGGAGAGTGCGCCGGGGACGCGCCGGCAGGCGGAGCCCCTTGAGGATCAGGCCGGCGGTGCCGTTGAGGACCGTGATGAACCCCGAGAAGAGACGAGAGCAGACGCTGAGAATGGGTGCCGTGATCCGGGCCCAGCGTCCGCTGTCGCGGACGGCAAGGCTCTTGGGAAGCTGCTCGCCAAAGACGATCTGGAACGAACTGACAGCCCCGAGGATCACAGCGGCTCCCACCGACCGGGCGGCCAGATCACCCCAGTCGCCCCATCGCGCCAGCAGCGGGACCAGGGCCGGGGACAGGGCCTGCTGCGCATAGGCGCCCAGAACCAGACTGGAAGCGGAAATACCCACCTGGCAAGCGGTGATGGCGCGGTCGCGGCATTCCGCGTCCACCACCATCGGTTCCAGGAGCCGCGCCCCGCGTCGCCCCTGCCGGGACAAGCGTCGGGCCCGCGCCGGGCCGACCCCGACGATGGAGTACTCGGCCAGGACGTAGACGGCGTTGACGGCCACCAGGCCGGCAATGATCAGGAAAGCCAGCAAGGGATGTCCAGCATAGCCCAGGCGCTCCGGAGAGATCAGGACTACCATCGCACCATGCCCGAGCTCCCCGAGGTGGAAATCGTGCGGCGGACCCTCCTGCGCCAGGTGGCGGGCCGGCGTCTGGGAGAGATCCATGTGAGGACGGCGCGCCTGCGTGCTCCGGTGCAGGCACGGGCTCTCCGCCGCGCGCTCCCCGGCCGGCGGATCCTCGGGATCCGCCGGCGAGGGAAGTACCTCCTGTTCGATCTGGAGGGCGGATCGGTCCTCCTGCTCCACCTGGGGATGAGCGGGCGGTTGACGGTGGTGGGGACACGGAGGCGCCTGGAAGACCACGATCACGTCCTTTTCTCCCTGGACCGGGGCCAGCAGATCCGTTTCAACGATCCGCGCCGCTTCGGCCTGGTGGACCTGGTCCCGGCCGGAGGCGAGACGGATCATCCTCGTCTCCGGCACCTGGGGATCGAACCGCTGGGAGACCGCTTCCAGGCGCCGTGCCTGTGGCGTGCCGCCCGCGGCCGGCGAAGGCCTGTGAAGACCTTCCTCATGGACGCCACGGAGGTGGCAGGCATCGGAAACATCTACGCCTCCGAGGCCCTGCACCACGCGGGAGTGCACCCCATGCGTGCGGTCGGCCGCCTCTCCCTCCCCCGGTGGGAGCATCTCATCGCGGCCGTGCGCACCGTCCTGACCGCCGCCATCGAGGGAGGCGGGACGACCCTCAGCGACTTCAGGGACGCCAGGGGCCGCGCCGGCGCCTTCTCCGGGAAGCTCCAGGTCTATGGCCGGGAAGGCCAGAGCTGCCAGCGTTGCCGCGGCCGCGTCCGCCAGATCGTCCAGGCAGGCCGGAGCACGTTTTACTGTCCGGTCTGCCAGCGATGAGCCGGAGACCCGTCCCACTCGGTCCGGAACATGCAAAGCGGATAAGATGGCATCCATCCGCGAGCGACACGGGCGCGGGACAGCCAGGGCCCGGGTGCGGCGGGTCCCTTCCCCGCGTGAGCGAGGGGAAGCGTGAAAGGAGAGACCGGTGCGGCTGGTGATCGCCGCCGACCACGCGGGCTTCGAGCTCAAGGGGATCCTGGCCAGGGAGCTTCGCCGGGCCGGCCACCAGGTGGAAGAACTGGGGCCTCCGGAAGCAAGCCCGGTGGATGACTACCCCGATGTCGCCCGGCTGGTCGGGCAGGCCATCCAGGAGGGCCGGGCGGAGCGGGGCATTCTGATCTGTGGCAGCGGCGTCGGCGCGTCGGTGGCCATCAACAAGATGAACGGGCTACGGGCCGGCCTTTGCCATGATGCCTACAGCGCCCGCCAGGGCGTGGAGCACGATGACATCAATGTCCTCTGTCTGGGGTCACGGGTTGTCGGCAGCAGCCTGGCCCTGGAGCTCGCCCGGACCTTCCTGGCGGCCCGTTTCTCCGGGGCCGAGCGCCACAGGCGGCGCCTCCGCAAGGTCCAGGACCTGGAAGAGAGAGGGCGCCGCCCCTGAGGCACCGAAGCCGGCCTACCCGCCTTCTCGCGTCGGGGGGATCTTTCCGGGATCGGGCGGCACTGTCAGGATCTTGTGGGGAAACAGCACGGCCAGGTAGTCGACGATGTCTCGCACCGAGACCAGGCCCACGGGCCGCTGGCGGTCATCCACCAGCGGCAAGTGGCGGTGGCGGCCCTGGCTCATCCGATGAATGGCCACGGCAACCGTATCGTGAGGGCGGAGCGCATGGACCTCCCGGGTCATGAGATCCTGAAGAGCGGTGGCGCCGGGATCGAACGGGCTCTCCACCATCCGGTTCAGCAAGTCGCGCTCGGTGAGGATCCCCACCAGGATGCTGTCCCGGGTGACCAGCACCGAGCCGATCCGCTTGGAGACCATCTCGCGGGCGGCTGCCGCAACCGTCTCCTTGCCCTCCATCTGCAGCCAGGTCCGGCGCTTGATCTCCAGCACCGGCCGCTCGAAGATCTCCTCGGAGATGGACCGGTGCTCCCGGTCCTCGAGCCCTGCCATGTATTCCTCGTCGTGGTCGTCGATTCGCACCACAAGCCAACCTTCCGGCCCAGCCCCTGCACCAAGCCACCCCTTAAGGCTATCCGGACAGGATGCCCAGGGGAAGACCTGGCGTGGAAAGCCGGCCCGCCCCGCCCGGCGGAGCCGATCTCCTCGGAACGGACCGCCAGCTAGGAGAATCCCTTGCGGACCCGCCCGTCACCGACCGGCAAGCCATTTCTGATCTATGACGGAGAATGCGGCTTCTGCCGCCACTGGGTGGCCCGCTGGCGGCGACTGACGGAGGGGAGCTTCGACGACGCTCCGTACCAGAAGGTGGCCGGCTGGTTTCCCGACATCTCCCCGGAACGGTTCGCCGAGACCGTTCACCTGGTGGAGCCCGACGGCCGGGTCACCACCGGCGCCGAGGCGGTGTTCCGCAGCCTGGCTTCCCGGCCGCTTCTCCGCGGACTCCTGGCAGCCTACCGGCTTCTTCCCGGGTTCGCCGGCGCCAGCGAGGCCCTGTACCGGCGAATCGCCGCCCGGCGAGCGGGTTTCTCCCGGCTGACCCGCTGGCTATGGGGTCCGGAGGCGGACCCTGACTCCTACTTTCTGACTCGGTGGGTCTTCCTGCGCGCCCTGGCCGTGGTTTACCTCATCGCCTTCAGTTCCCTCTGGGTCCAGGTCGACGGCCTCATCGGGCCGGACGGCATCCTGCCGGCCGGAACCTATCTCCAGATGGCTCACCAGCAGATGGGAGCCCGGGCGTACCAGGTTGTTCCCACACTGGCCTGGCTTCACCCGGGCGGGGCGGCCCCCTCCATCCTGTGCGCCGGCGGCGTGGCGCTCTCCGTCCTCCTCTTGGCCGGCATCGCCCCGTTGTGGATCCTGCCCCTGCTCTGGGCCGTCTATCTGTCTCTGGTCTCCATCGGCCAGATCTTTCTTTCCTTTCAATGGGACGCCCTGTTGCTGGAAACCGGATTCCTGGCCATCTTTCTGTCGCCGGGCGGGCTGCGGCCCGGCCTCGGCCTGGCCGCGCCTCCTCCGCCGGCTTCTCTCTGGATGCTCCGTTGGCTGCTGTTCCGGCTGATGTTCATGTCGGGGATGGTCAAGCTGCTCAGTGGCGACCCGACATGGCGCGACCTGACCGCTCTCACCCACCATTTCGAGACGCAGCCCCTGCCCACTCCTCTCGCCTGGTTCGCCCACCAGCTTCCGGTCCCGCTGGACCGGGCGAGCTGCCTGGCGGTCCTGGCGGTGGAATGCGCGGTCCCGTTCCTCATGGCTTTCCCGCGCCGGGTGCGGCTGATTCCGGTGGCCGGATTCGCCGTGCTCCACCTAACCATCGCCGCCAGCGGCAATTACGGCTTCTTCAACCTGCTGGGGCTGGTCCTCCTGGTGCCCCTCCTGGATGATGCCTTCCTGCACGGCTGGCTCCCCAGGCGGGTGAGCTGGCCCCTCCCGGCGGCACGGGCCCGGGCGGGGCCGTTGCGGCGCCGGCTCACCGCGGGGATCTTCCTCCTGGTCCTCGCCCTCAGCCTCGCACTGATGGCCGGACGCTTCCTGGGTTACCGGCGGCTGCCGCCGTCCGCGCTGGCGCTGGTGCGCGCCATCGCGCCGTGGCAGACCATCAACAACTACGGCCTGTTCGCCGTCATGACCACGCGCCGGCCGGAGATCATCGTCCAGGGGAGTCGCGACGGCCGCTCCTGGCAGCCGTACCGTTTCCGCTGGAAGCCCGGTGATCCCGGAAGAGCACCCCGCTTCGTGGCCCCCCACATGCCGCGCCTGGACTGGCAGATGTGGTTCGCGGCCCTGGGCCGCTTCAGGTCAACGCCGTGGTTCAGCCGCTTCCAGGAACAGCTGCTGCGCGGCTCACCGGCCGTGCTGGGCCTCCTGGGGGAGAACCCCTTCCCCGGCTCCCCGCCGCGCTACGTGCGCGCGCTACTCTTCGACTACCACTTCACCCGCTCCGGCGAGGCGGACCCTGCATGGTGGCGGCGCCGCCTCGTAGGCGCCTACTCGCCCACCCGGAGCCTGCCCGCCGGGACAGCGGCCGATCGGTGACCGGCCGGCCGATGCCGCCACGGGCCGCGGTCGACAAGAGGGGACGCCATCCCCTATGATGCTTTTTCTTTCCACTCACACTGCGGGTGTATCCGTGCTCGTGAGAGGCCCGGGAGCGCCTGCCTGCATGGTCGCCAGAAGGAGGGCGGTGCGGTGAAGAAGATGATCCCCTTGACCTTGATCGGTGTGGTGGCCCTCAGCGGGGCTCCGCGGCTGTCCAGTGCGGGCGTCTTTCCCTACCCTGTCCAGCGTGCCACCCTGGACAACGGGCTCACGGTCCTGATGATTCCCATGCACTCGGAGGGGCTGGTCGCGTACTGGAGCGTCGTCCGCACCGGCAGCCGGGACGAGGTGGAAAAGGGCGTCACCGGTTTCGCCCACTTCTTCGAGCACATGATGTTCCGCGGCAGCGAAAAATACCCGGGCCCGGTCTACGATCGCATCGTGACCTCCATGGGCGCCGACGCCAATGCCTTCACCACCGATGACCTGACGGCCTTTCACCTCAACATCACGCGGGAGGACCTGCCCACCGTCATCGACATCGAAAGCGATCGTTTCCAGAATCTCAAGTACAACCAGGCGGAATTCAAGACCGAGTCGGGCGCCGTCTATGGCGAGTTCCGCAAGGGGCGCACCAACCCCTTCTTCGTTCTCTTCGAGGCGGTCCAGAATGCCGCCTTCGACCGCCACACCTACAAGCACACCACCATCGGCTTCGAGGAAGACATCAAAACCATGCCGGACAAGTTCGACTATTCCCGCTCCTTCTTCGACCGCTACTACCGCCCGGAGAATGTGGTGGTGATGGTGGTGGGCGACTTTGATCCGGACCAGACTCTGGCTCTCATACGCAAGGGTTACGCAAGCTGGAAAACCGGCTATGTCCCGCCTGGCATTCCCCAGGAGCCGCCGCAGACGGCGCAGCGCCGCCTTCAGGTCCCCTTTCCCGGAAAGACGCTGCCGATCCTGTCCGTCAACTTCAAGGGCGAGCGCTTGAAGCCGGACGATCGGACCATGCTGGCCGGGACTCTCATCGCCGACCTGGCCTTTGGCGAAACCTCGCGCCTTTACAAGAAGCTGGTGCTGGAGGAGCAACGCCTGCAGTTCCTGGGCGCGGATTTCGACTTCAACCGGGATCCGGGCCTGTGGAGCGTCTTTGCCATGGTCAAGGATCCCGCCGACGTGGCGGCGGTGGAAGGCGCCATCTGGACCACCGTTGCCGCGCTCCAGGAGCAGCCGGTGAGCCAGGAGCGGCTGGACCAGGTGCGCTCTCACCTGAAGTTCGGGTTTCTTTCCAACCTGTCGACCCCGGAGCGGGTGGCCAGCAGCCTGGCGCGCCTGGTCGCCATCACCGGCGGCGTGGAAGCCGTGGACCGCATCCACGAAACGTACATGAAGGTCACTCCGGAGGATGTCCTCGAGGCGGCCCGCACCTACCTGACCGTGCCGCGCAGCACGGTCGCGGTGCTTCACTCCGCGGATCAGGCGATCCCGGCTCCTTCGCCGGCCGAGCCGCCGGTCCTGCTTCCCCAGGCGGACGATCCCAACATCTCCATCCGCCTCCGTTTCAACGTGGGGAGCCAGGATGATCCCGAGGGGAAGGAGGGCCTGGCGGCCCTCACGGCGGCCCTGGTCAGCGAGGGCGGCACCCGGGATCGCTCCTACGACGAGATCCTGGCGGCGCTCTTCCCGCTGGCCGCATCCTACGACACGTCAGTGGACAAGGAGATGACCGTTCTTTCCGGGCTGGCTCACCGGGACGCCTTCTCCGGGTTTTACCCGATGGTTCTGGACGCCGTGCTCCACCCGGGCTTTCGCCCGGATGACTTCCAGCGTCTGCGGAGCCGAGCCCTGGACACCTTGCAAAAGCAGCTGCGCTACTCCTCCGATGAGGAGCTGGGCAAGGCTGCATTGTACGGTCAGATCTTCCAGGGGACCCCTTACGCCCACCTCGGGCTGGGCACCGTCGCCGGGCTCAAGAACATCGCCGTGGACGACGTCAAGGCGTTCCATGCCAAGTACTACACCCGCGACAACATCCTCATCGGCCTGGGCGGTGCCTATGACAACGCCTTGCTGGACCACCTCCTGGCCGATCTGCAGCGGCTTCCGGAGGGGAAGCGTTCGCCTGCCGGCGCCTCCACGCCCCACGTCGTGAAAGGACGCCACCTCCTCCTGGTGGAAAAACCAGGGGAGTCCGCCGCCATCAGCCTGGGCTATCCCATCGATGTGCACCGGGGATCCCGGTCCTTCTACGCCCTCTGGCTGGCCAACTCCTGGCTGGGAGAGCACCGCAACAGCGTCAGCCACCTCTACCAGGTCATCCGTGAGGCGCGGGGAATGAACTACGGCGACTACTCCTACATCGAGGCCTTCCCCCAGGGGGGCCAGCGCACCATGCCGCCCACCGGCGTGGCGCGCCGCCGGCAGATCTTCGAGATCTGGATCCGCCCGGTGCCGGACCGGCGGGCCGTCTTCGCTCTCCGGGCCGCTCTCCGCGAGCTCGATCACCTCGCCCGCACAGGGCTCACCCAGGAGCAATTCGAGACCCAGCGCGAGTTTCTCAAGAAGTATGTGTCGCAGTTCGCCACCACCACATCGGCGCGGCTGGGGTATTCCATGGACGACCGTTTCTACGGCATCGAGGAGGGCCACTTGGCGCGCTTCCGAACGATGATGGACAGCCTCACCCTGGACCAGGTCAACGCGGCCATCCACCAGTTCTTGCAGGCGGACAACCTGGAGATCGCCATGGTGACCTCCGACGCCGCCGCCTTGAAGAAGGCCCTCCTCTCCGGGGCGCCCAGCCCCATCGATTACGAGGGGATCACCAAGCCCCGGTCCGTCCTGGAGGAGGACAAGGAGATCGAGACGTTCCCTCTGAAAATCCGCCCGGAGAACGTCCGGATCGTCCCGGTGGAGCAGATGTTCGCCCGCTGATCCGGTCCGGGCCCGCGCACCCGCACCGCCATGGCCGCCTGGCTCATCAAGTCGGAACCGACCGCCTACAGCTGGGAGCAACTGGTCGCCGATGGCGCACCTGCTGGGACGGCGTCCGCAACCACCAGGCGCGCCGTTACCTGGCGGCCATGGAAAACGGCGATCTCTGCCTCTTC
>JBHHYE010000056.1:0-12027 GCA_046757405.1 Acidobacteriota bacterium
GGACTGGAATACGTCGGTGTCAAATCTTAAGTACCAAGCTATGAATGCGGGCTAGGTCCTTGAGATGATTGTCGAGGAAGGCTCGCCAGGTCGGGCTCGGCGGCTTCGGAAGGCGGACCATGTATTTGGCCACGGTAGGCTGGGAGACATCAATCCCAAGCTTCAGCAGCTCCCCGTGAATCCGTGGCGCTCCCCATAACGGATTGGCGCGGGACATGCGGCGGATGAGATCCCTGACCTCAGGCGGCACCGCTGGCCGCCCACGTGTCTGTCGGCTCTTCCAGGCCCAGTAGTACTTGAAGCCCTGGCGATGCCAGCGGATGACGGTCTCTGGCTTGACCACCATGAGGGTATCCTTCCATCTACCCCAGCACCGGGCCAGCCAGAGCCAGAAGATGCGGTCTCGTCTCCGGAGGCGCGGCCGTTTCGTTCTTCGCCGGAGGACGTTGATTTGCTGGCGGAGAGCCAGGTTCTCCACCATGAGATCGGCTCTGGCAACGAAGACTGCCCGGAAGACCGCCATGATGGCCCGGAGCACGAGCATCCACACCTCCCGTTTATGTTCTCTTGGGGGCTGAGAAGACCAAGGCGCAGTATACTCGGAGCAGGGTAAGTGCCAGGATCTACAGGGCGGGTGGGCTTTTTTGTAGGGACAGCTGGACACGCTGCTGAAACAAACTTGAGATTTTTTTGTTCTGAGGAATATCCCCTACCCGGGGACGGGGATAATGGAGATTTCGACCATGGAAACAGCACGACAACCATCCAGCCACGAAAAACAGCGGTGGGGCTTGGCGGGAGCCATCGCCGCGGCCGTCGCGGCCTCGGCCTGCTGCGTCGGCCCCTTGCCCTCCTGGGACTCGGGGTCAGCGGCGCCTGGATCGGCACCTTGACCGCTCTCGAGCCGTTCCGGCCGCTCTTTGCGGTGATCGCCCTCGGGTTTCTCGGCTGGGGCTTTTATCGCATCTACGGAAAGCCTGCGGCGCAAGACTGCCGGGAGGGCAGCGCCTGCGCCCACCCTCGCTCGGCTCGGATCAACAAGACCGTCCTCTGGATGGTCACGGCCGCCATCCTCGGGCTCCTGGCGTTCCCCTACATGGCTCCGCATCTCTTCGCGAGCGCGCCCGCGACGCCCGTGGCGAACACGTCCCGGGCGGTCCTTGCCGTCGAAAAGATGACCTGCGCCTCCTGTCCCGTGACCGTGGCCCGGAGCTTGCGCCGGGTCCCGGGCGTGGTGGATGCCCGGGCGACCCTTGATCCGCCCCGGGCGATCGTGATCTACGACCCGGCTCAGGCGACCCTCGACGACCTTGTCCAGGCCACCACGAACGCGGGATACCCTTCTTCCGTCGAGGAGGATGCAGCGCATTGATCAGGGCGGGTTCCATTCTCAATCCCGGCCATGGGCTCGACAGCCATGGGAAGTCGGAACCTCCCGGGGCCGGCGCCTGTCCCAGTTGCCGGCGGAGGGGACACATGGTCCCGGAGATCACCCTGAAGGCTCTGTTGCGCGGGGAGGCCCTGGAACGCCGCGCCGAGAACGTGCACCGCTTTTGTCCGGAAGCAGGATGCCCCGTGGTCTACTTCGGCCACCGTGAATCCTTCACCGTCGAGGACGTGACGGCACCCGTCTTCCAGAAGAATCCGGTGGGCCGCCGCCTGGTCTGCCATTGCTTCGATGTCACCGAGGAAGCGATCCGGCGGGAGCTGGCGGAAACCGGTCAATCCGCCGTCCAGAAGAGGATCACGGCTCTCGTCAAGGACGGCCGGTGCGCCTGCGAGGTGAGAAACCCCCAGGGCACCTGCTGCCTTGGCAACCTGGCGAAGGCCGTCCAGGACGTGCGAGAAAGCCTCGAACATCAAGCCGGGTTGATCCGGAAATAACGACCCTTCAAGGTCCGTGGCGCGCTCCGGATCACCTCCCCCGGGTGCCGCCTCCGGGGCATCGGCTCTCAATCCAGCGGCCTGGAGCGCCGCCGCCGCGGTCGGCGGCGTTCAGTCGCTTTTCTGCAGCCGTTGCGAACGCTCGATCACGGAGTGTTCCCAGTTGACATGCAAGAAGCCGCCTGGAGCAGGCAGCTTGTTGGCCGGGTTCAGGAACAGGTGAATCTCCTCGACCGGTTGATCCGTCACGTCATAGCTCAGATAGTGGCCATCCTCGAGATCACGCGCGCGGCTGGTGACCATGATGTGCAGGAGCGCGTCCCGTTTCACCAGATCTCCGTTCTTGAACACGTCCGCGAACCCCCACATGGTCAGAGCAGCCTTCATCTTGGGCATCAAGGGGTTCTCCTTGCCCGTCTCACCATGCACGACCTTGTCGGTGCCGACTCCCGCGAACAGCTTGCGTGTACCGTCCTTCAGGCGGGCCGCCACGGCGGTCTGAACGACCCGCCACCGGGCTCCGTCCTCGGTTGTGAACTCGGCCGAGACCTTGGCCGAGTCGGTGGTGTAGGGAGGATCCGTGAGCGGATCGTCGCTTCGATCGGTGGCCTCCACGTGGATCGTGCCGGTCATCTTCGCCACCCGGTTCCCGAACGGGGTCGGGTCCTCCGGTAAGTTCTCACGCAAATGGGCCGGCACTTGATCGCGGAACACGGCCGCGGATGGCAGGATCTGGAAGACACGCCCCCGGCCTTCTACGACCAGGTGCCGTCCCGCCGCAGGGGGCCCTGCTTGACTGGTGCGGCCCGCGGCCGGAGCCAGGGCCATGAGGCAGGCGAACGCCCCACAGGTCCATATGTGCTCTCGCATGGCTGATCTCCTTACATGGTCTTTCGATACCAGGTGGCACCGGGCCGCCCGCTCCCACCAGGGCGGCCACCGCGGGTGGTCCAGCGCGCCCGGAGAGCAAGCGACACGGTCCAGGCATGCCGCGCGCCGGACCAGGTCATCCGGCGGCGCTCTCGCGGCCAGCCGGCTTCAGAGCCGCCACCGACGCCACGGCCCGCCCGTCGTGCTCGCCCTCCCGCTGACGCACCATGTCCAGGGACGCCGCCAGCCGGGCGAGCTCATCATGTTGCAGAAGAAACTCGGGGTTGTCCGGCCCCTCCTCGCGGGCCGCCTGGTCCACGCTGAAAGTTTCGTAGAGGAGCAACCCTCCCGGCTTCAACGCCCGGATCAACGCGGGAAAGAGCGGCCGGTGCAGATAGTTCACCACCAGGACCAGGTCATGGGCCGCCTCGCCCAGGTCGACCGCGCCGGTCTCCAGGTCGGCTTCCATCGCCACCACGGGAAGGTCCAGATTGCGGGCCGTGGTGCGCAGGAATGCGATCCTGCCGGCATCGCGGTCCATGGCGGTGACATGGAATCCCGCCGCCGCGAGCAGGAGCGCGTGGCGTCCCCACCCGCAGGCCACATCCAGGGCCTTGCCGCCCCACGGGAGGAGATCGGAGTTCTCCAGGAGCCATGCCGCCGGCCCGGGGAGAGCGGCGGGAGCAACCGGCCCATGCTCCCGCGGCCCGTTCCAGCAGGACATGCCGCCCGCCAGGTTGAGCACCGGCGCCACGCCGGCGCGGCCCAGAAGGGTGGCGGCGTGGACACTGCGGATCCCGTGCTCGCAGGTCACCAGGATCGGTTTGCCATCCCGCGGCAAGGTGGCGGGGCCTGCTGCGATCAGGTCCACCGGCAGGAGCAGGGCGCCGGGAATGTGGCCGGCTTGCTGATACTCGCCGGGACTGCGGACATCCAGAACATGCACTTTTCCCTGCGCGACCAGCAGCTCCGCTTCAGCCGGGTGGACCTCCCGGAACGGCGGCGGTTCAGGCGGATGCGGAATCGGCATGCTCGGTGAGACTATCAGACATCCAGTCCCACCGCGCGCATCAGGGCCAGGGCGTTGCTCTTCTCCACGACACCGGGATGGATGCGGTAATCGAAGATCATGCGCCCCTCTTCCAGATGATCCTGGAAATGGATGTTGGCAGCCGCGGGTGCGAGTGAATCCGCCACCCGTGCCAGCGCCAGGTCGTGGGTCGTCACCAGCCCGGCAGCGCCCTGCGCCAGCAAGCCCTTGACCACGGCCTCGGCGCCAATCAGGCGATCGTGCGAGTTGGTCCCGTGAAGAATCTCGTCCAGGAGAAAGAGGAGGGGGCGGCGGGCCGCGGCCAGGGTCATCAGGGCGCGCAGCCGGGTGATCTCGGCGTAGAACCGGGACCTCCCTTCCTGCAGCGAGTCGAGGATCCGGATGGAAGCGCCAACTTGCACCGGTGCCAGGCGCAACCGGCGCGCCCGAACCGGGGCGCCGGCCAGGGCCATGACGACGTTCACTCCCACGCTGCGCAGGAGGGTTGACTTGCCGGACATGTTGGAGCCACTGACCACCAGCAGACGGAGGCCGCCGCCCAGCCGCAGATCGTTGCGTACGCAGCTCGCCTCCGGCAGCAGGGGATGTCCGAGTCCCTCCGCCTCCAGACGCAGCTCCCCTGCATCGAGGATCTCCGCGAACGGGTCTTGCGGATGCTCGTAAGCATATCCTGCCAGGGCACAGAGAGCTTCCAGTTCTCCCACGGCGCGGATCCAGCCCGGCACCGACGGGCCGGCCAGGCGCCGCCAGCGCTCCAGGGCCAGAGCGATATGCGTCCCCCACATCAGGAGAGCCGCCAGCGGCGCGAACACCTGGTTCCGCCGCCAGCCCAGGAGATCGGTAAGCCGGGCCAGGTGGGCGATCCGCCGCGTCGGCGCCTTCCCCCGCCTCTCCAGCGCGGCGCGCATTTCTACCAGCAGTGGCGCGTGGAACCGCTCTGTCTCGAACCGGGCAAGCACCTGCGCCAGGAGCGGCAGCTCCCGCCCGGGCGCCGCGACGCCTGCCAGGGTACGGGCCACCCGCCTCTGGAGACGCGCGGCGAAGACCCCCTGCAGGGTCAGGGCAAGGATGACAGGCGCCGGCCCCAGGGGGCCAAGCCACCACCCCAGGATCGTTCCGACCACCAAAACGTTGAGGCCCAGCGCCAGAAGCCCGAGGGAAGCCCCGTCCAGCACAGGTGGCGCGCTGCCCCATCGCGCCAGCGCCGAACGGGGAACCTGGGTATGGAGCGCCTCACCCAGAAGGGCCAGATCTTCCCGCAGGTCGCACCTCCCGCGCAGCGCCGCAACGGCCTCCTGGCGGGCGCGCACGGTGCCGGGCGCAGCGGGAGAGGTGAGCCAGCCGGCCAGAGTCTCTTCTCCGGCCCGCGTCCGGGCGGTGCAGAGGAGCTCGAAGAGGGAGCCCCGCCCGAACAGATCCAGGTCGCCTGAGTAAGGGTGGTCGTCATCGCGGAAGATCCGTCCCGGGTTGCCACGGCCCATCCACCGGTCTTCCAGGCGCGCCAGGCCATCCTCGTAGTACCGCACGGCCCGCCGCAGACGCCGGCGCTCCCGGAGAACACGGCTGTGCCATCCCGCGAGCACCATGAACAGGACCACCGGCAGGAGCACCCAGCCTCCATGAAGCACCCGGGTGATGAAGGCCAGCCAGGCCAGGAGACAGGCGATGGCAAAGACCGCCAGGCGGGAGTTGGACAGGAGAAGATGCTGCCGGTCCCGGCGTGCCGCCGCCGCGCGCCGGGCGGCCAGGCGGGCACGGTAGGCAACATCCGGTGCCTCGGTCGTCATCAGAGCGCCCCGACCCGGCGCGGATTCTTCACAATCTCTTGGGGCACGGCAGGCTCCCGGCGGCGGGGGCCATCATTGCATTTTCCCGCCGCGCGGCGCCAGGCTCCCCGGCGGCGGCGGGATGCCTCACAGGGCCAGGCGGGCCTCGTTGATCGCCTCGGCCCTCTCCAGGGCGGCTTCCAGGTCCGCCCGGGAGCTGCCGGTACGGTCCAGCACCGAGATGATGGCCTCCACCGCCTGGGTCACCGTCTCCCCGACGCCGGCCGTACCGCTTCCCGCGAGCCGCGCAAAGGGAGGAACCCTCAGAGAGGCCACATTGAGGAGCACCGCCATGAGCTGGCGCCTCACCTGGCCGCGGATGGAAACGGGACGCTCCGGATCCAGCACGGCTCCCAGCGCCGCCAGACCAAACAGATCGCGGAAGATCGGGTGGAGGAGACGCGCATCCGCCAGCAGGTGGAGAAGGGTCTCCGGGGACTCCTGCGCCCGGCCGCGGCCGTCCAGCCAGGCGCGAACCTGGTGGCTCCAGTATCCCGCGCCGCGCGGCTCGATGGTGTCCTCCAGGACGATGCGGCGCGCGAAGACGCTGGCGAGATCCAGATCGTGGGTCTGAGGATGGAAGGCCAGGAATGTCTCCCCCGTAGCGGCCAGTCCGACGTAGTCTCCCAGGAAGAGCCCGCGCGCGAAGGGAGCTTGCTGCAGGTCGAACGACTCGGCGCTGACGCGGATATCTCCTTGCCATTGATCGGGCCGCAGACAGTTCACGGCGTTTGGTCTGCACCAGGTCAACCAGTGATCGGTGCGCGTGCCCGGCCGGGCGTCCTCGAAGCGAAAATCGTAGTACGACACGCCCACCGTGCCGTTCTCGCTGACGTGCACCGACGGCAAGAACGCCTGGCGGGAGCCCGCGGCCACATCCGCCGGCGTGCGGTTGACCGGGAACGGCTGCGACCAGCTCGCTCCCCCGTTGGTGGACATGGTGAACGCCACGACGGGAAAGCGGAATCTGCTCAGTCCGCCGTCCTGCCACACGGCATACAGGTTGCCGTTTACGGGATCGACCGCCACGTCGAAGAGCAGTGCTCCGTCCCGGACATTCAGGCCGGTCTCGGGATCGACCGCGTTCTGGGGCAGCATTTCGGCGACGCGCAGCGAGCTGTGGATCGGAAAAAAGGTCTCGCCCTGGTCCAGGGACTTCTTGAACGCGAGGAAGAAGCGGCTTCCCCCGGGAGAGTTCAGAATCTCGGTGAAAAAAACCAGGAGAGTGCCGTCGGGCTGCACCACCGCCTGGTTGCCCAGGGTCTGGTTGCCGCGGCCAGGATCGTGAATCACACGCGCCGGCTCCCAGTGGTCTCCCCCGTCTGTTGTCCGGCTGAAGACGGTCGGACCCTTGAAGGAGAGGAAATTGAGGCGATCCCAGACCGCGTAGACCAGCATGGGATCGGTGGGGTCGGCGGTGATCGATTCCTTGTCATTGAAGGCGAAAAAATTCGCGGTCGTCAGGCGGCGAGGCGCGGTCCAGGTGAGACCGCCGTCCAGGGAACGGTTGACCTGCACCCCGTTGAACCCACTCTCGTTGAAGAGAATGGCGATGTGGTGCAGATCGCCGTTGGGGGCGAAGGTCAGCCACGGGTCGGAGGCCCGCTGAAAAGATCCTCCGCTGCAGCGGGTCAGTCCGGGCACCGCCACACGGCTCCAGGTCTCGCCGCCATCGAAGCTGACCCCCACACCCAGGCCGCGCGCTCCCCCATCCCGGAAACGATCTTGCTGCCAGGTTCCAACCATGTTGAGCGGATTGGTGGGGTTGATCGCCACCCATGTCTCCACCTCGCTGTCGGCAAAAACCCCGGGCTGGTTCGGGCCACCATCGGCGGTGCAGTCGGCGAAGAGGCTCGGGCCGGACACCTGCCGGAGGGATTCCAGCCGTGCCTGCACCCCGGCCGCAGCAAGGCCGGCGGGCAGCAACCCGGCCCAGCAGGCGGCGAGGACCCATTGCATCGCCGTCACCCCGGCACCTCCCCCACGGCTCATTCTTCCTCCTTCGTCCTTCTCCCCTCCCAGGCCGGAGGCACGCCCTCTCCATACGCCCGGCCAAGGCATGCGTCCAGACGGAGGTTTCTTGATCAGAGGCTTGATTCTATGGCATCATGGCCACGGCACCATGGTTCACCCCGGTGCCTCCGTCCCGCCGCAGCAGCGGCCGCACAGGAGGGAGGCTGATGGTGAAGGGTCGCGCACGATCAGGACGGCTGCCCCTCGCCGGCCTTTCGCTCCTCTTCCTCTGGGGAAGCAGCGCACTGTTCTCCCAGGAAAAACCCACCGCCAACCAGCCTGCCGACATCGGACTGCACGAAGAGTCCGGTGTGTCGCTGATCCTCCTGGACGTGGAGGTTCGCGACAAGGAAGGACGTCCGCTGCCGGGGCTGACGAAGGACGACTTCACCCTTTACCGGGGAGCCCGGCGCTGGCCCATCTACAGCGTGGACGATCTCTGCACCTGCGCCTCGGCAGGGGAAACCCTGGCCACCGGCCCATCTCCTCTCACGCCGGCGGCGCCGGCTCCAGCGAGTGAAACAGACCTCCGGCCGGAGGAGACCTTCCGCTACATTCTGTACTTCGACTTCAGCCAGTTGCAACTGAACGGCCGGGACCGCGCCTTCGCTGCGGCCCGCCGGTGGATCCGGGAGATCATGCAGCCAGGCAACCAGGTGATGATCATGGCCTACCGCAGCACCAACGGCCTCGAGCAGCTGGTCCCGTTCACGCAGAACCCCGCGGAGCTTGAGGACGGCCTGGACGCCATCGAGAACAACCCGGCCTTTGTCGAACCGTTTCCCAGCCAGTTCTACTTACGTGTCGGAGAATGTGGCCGATGTGTCGGACGCTGCGAAGGGTGTCGCCTGCGGCCGTGCGTCGAATGCTGCCCATCCTGCTATGTGGGGTCGCGACAGGAGTTCGAGCAGGGCCGGCGGGCGTTCCTGGCCCTCAGGCAATTCCTCGCCGCCCTGGACGGCGTCCCCGGCCGCAAGGCGCTGATCTTCTTTCACCAGAACAATATCCTCTTCCCGGCATTGTTCTACCCTCTGGACGACTTCACCGTGGGAAATCATCTGAAACTGGCGGAGCAGGTCGGCGCCGAGGCCACCTCCGCGCGCGTGGCTCTCTACCCCGTCCAGACCGGCGGGCCTCATCTCTTCTCGGAGCTGGCCGGCTCGGCCGCCAACCTGGGCAGCAACCTGGCCGACTACTCCGGCGGCCATGCCAACACCGGCCCCTTTGATCTCTTCGATGTCATCAGCACGGCGGGACGCGGCTGTTCCTGCACCTACCGCATTGCCGCCCGACCGCCCCCGGGCAAGGCGGGCAAGGTCTACCGGGCGCGGGTCGAGGTTCATGGCAGAAGCCTCCCCTACCGCTACAGGGTCCAGTACCTCTCCGCCAGCCAGCGGCTGGTCCGCCGGGCGCTGACAGCGCTCCTCATGCCCGATCCAGCCACGGGCCTTCCGATGCGCGCCGCCCTGGTGCCGGTCTCCGCCACCGGAGGACGCTGGGACCTCGCGGTCCAGGTCGGCGTCGAGTTCGACTCCCTCAGATTCCTCCCGTTTCCCCAGGAGCCGGTCGCCCGGCTGGATGTGGGTGCCAGCCTGTCGAGAAGAGACAGCAGCAAGAGGTGGGAGATGCTCACCGGTGCCAGCGTGCGCTCGCGAGAATCGCGGCGCCCGGGCCTCCTCCTCCTCCACGAGCACCGGTTCGAGCACCTCCCGCCCGGGAATTACCGGCTGGGGGCCTTTGTCCACCAGCGGGATCTGGACCTGTGGGGCTCCGTCCGGGTTGAGATCGACCTGCCCAGAGTCAAGAAGAAGACGGCTCTGGCCGGACCGGTGATGCGCCTCCCCGGGGGGATCTTCTTTCCCTCTCCCCTGCCCCTCCGCTCCCGGAACCCGCCAGCCAGCGCCGGCGATCCGCTCACCTCCAGAGTCGGGCCGGTCCCGTCCGCATCCGCCGGGGTGCCGCAGGGACAGATCATCGAGATGACCACCCTGGCCTGCGGTGCCGGCGAGACGCCGGCGATGGAAACGATCATCCGTTACGTCTCGCGGGGCGGCATCCCCATGGCCCGCCCGCCCGGTGGCCGGCTGGAGCCGGCCGGCGACTGTGCCCGCTTCACCGATGGTCTGGACACGGCCTTCCTGGCGCCGGGGGAGTATGCCTACCACTTTCGCTGGCAGGCCGCGGACCGGGGGGGGAAGCCCCTCGAGAAAGCGCGCTCCTTCCGCGTCGTTCCGCCTCAGCCGGGCCGCAGCACCACCTTGGTGCAGCCGTCCCGCCGTCCGGCGAACAGTCGATAGCCCGCCTCGCCCTGGGAGAGAGCCAGGCGGTGGGAGATGACCGATGCCAGGTCGTATCGCCCGGCGCGCACCACATCCAGGAGCCGCTCCATGTAATGCCGGGCGGGGCAGCGGCCACTCCGGTAAGTGAGGTTCTTGTCGTAGATCTCCATGGGGGCGAAGGCAAAGGCGGACTCATGATGAACACCCGCCGCCGCGATGACGCCTCCGGGACGGACCAGGGCCAGCGCCAGGCGTCCGGCACGGGCGCTGCCCACCGCTTCCAGCACACCGTCGGCACCTCGTCCGCCGCTCAGCTCCCGCACCCGGGCGCCCGGCTCCTCCCGGTCGAGACGGACGACCTCCGCACCGAAGCGCGCGGCGAGCGCCAGGCGCTCGCGGATGGAATCCACGGCGACGATCTCGCGGGCTCCCCGTTCCCGGGCGCCGACAATGGCCATCAGCCCCACCGGTCCGCACCCCAGCACCACCCAGACCCCCCGGGGACCGGCTTTGGCCAGGTCGGCGCAAAAAAATCCGGTGGGCAGGACATCGCCCAGGAGCAGAGCAATCTCCGCATCCAGATCGTCGGGCACCGGCACCAGCCTGCTGGAGGCCAGGGGCACCCGGACCAGCTCCGCCTGGGCTCCCTGCAAGCCCCGGCCATTTTCATACCAGCCGAACAGCTCGCCCTCCACGCACCGGCAGGTCAGACCATTCCGGCAGTAGAAGCAGCGGCCGCAGTTGGTGGTGAAGGGACAGGCTACCCGGTCCCCGGTCCGGATGCCCGACACCTCTCCTCCCACCGCGATCACCCGGCCGGCAAACTCGTGGCCCATGACCGTTCCCCGGTCCAGACCCCGCTCCCGATGGTGGTAAACATGAAGGTCAGAGCCACAGATGCCCGCCAGCTCCACCTGGACCAGGGCGTCCGTGGGCGCCTCGATCCGCGCATCCGGGACCGACGCGTGCCGGACTCGCTCCTTCCCTTGGTACGTGAGGGCCCGCATGGCGCTTCAGAATCTCCTTGCCACGGAAGAAGATGCCATGGCATCATACCCAGACCACCTGCCCCACGGGGATGCCGGGCTCCACCGGGTTGTTGGAGCTCCGGCGAAAGGACATGCCGTAGTGGGTCCCGCACCACCAGGAAGGTCGGCCCTCCCGGGCCTGCTGCTCGTCTTTTTCCTGGGAAGCAGCTCCCTCCTCTCCCAGGAGGAGTCCACCCCCGAGAAGCCCGCCGACATCGGGCTGCATGAGGAAGCGGGCATCTCGCTGATCCTCCTGGATGTCGAGGTGCGCGGCAAGCAGGGACGCCCCTTGCCGGGGCTGAAAAAAAAACGATTTCACCCTCCATCTGGGTCCCCGGAACTGGCCGATTTACAGCGTGGACGACCTCTGCACCTGCGCCACGGAAACAGAGACTATTGCCACGTCAGAGACGGCGGCTTCCGCCGTTCCGCCGGCATCCCATCTCCCGGCCGGGGCGGCGGAGACCTTCCGGTACGTTCTCTACTTCGACCTGAGCCAGCTGCAGCCGGATGGCCGGCATCGCGCCTTCGAGGCCGCCCGCCGGTGGGTCCGGCAGATCATGCAGCCCGGCGACCAGGTGATGATCGCCGACTACCAGAGCAGGGTGGGCCTCGAGGAGCTGGTCCCTTTCACGGGGAATCCTGCGGAACTCCAGCACGGCCTCGACACCATCGAGAACAACCCGGCCTCTGTCGATCCGTTTCCCGGGCAGTTCAGCGCGCGCGTGAAGGAATGTCCCGATTGTATCCGCCGATGCGAATCCGACCGAAAATCGGGGCATCCCATCTGCTTCCTGAAATGCCCCGAGTGTTGCACCCCCTGCTGGCTCAACCCGCGGCTGGAGTACGCCCACGGCCGGCGCGCCCTCGAGGCTCTCCGGGAGTTTCTCAGCGGCCTCGGCGGAATCCCCGGCCGCAAGGCGCTGATCTTCTTCCACGAGAACGATATTCTCTTCCCGGCCCGGTTTTACCCGGTGGATGAATTCACCGTCGGCGACCACACCCGTCTTCTGGAGGAAATCGGCGCCGAGGCCACCACCTCCCGTGTCGCGCTCTACCCTGTCCAGACCGGCAAG
>JBHHYE010000057.1:0-11301 GCA_046757405.1 Acidobacteriota bacterium
GGCGAGCGGCGCCTCGCCGACCTCGATTCTTTCGGTCATGAAAGGCCAGTCTAGCAAGCGCCTCCGGAACCGGGGAACGGTATGATACCCGGCCATGGTGGGTCTCTTCCGCACGATCATCTCCAGCCGCCGGAATCCGCGCCTGCGCGCCATCCTGGAGCTGCGCGACGAGGCCGCCGTTCGCCGGCGTCGGCAGGCGTACATGGTGGAGGGAATCAAGCTGATCCAGGAGGCCCTGGACGCCGGGGCGTCGCTGGAGACGGTGGTCGTCTCGCCCGCGCTCCGCTCGCGGCCGGGCGGCGCGGCCCTGCTGGCCAAGCTCCGGGCCGGGACGGTTCCGTTCCTCGCCGTTTCCGATGGAGTGATGGAACACCTCTCGGACGCCCGGACGCCGCAGGGAGCCCTGGCGGTGGCCCGCCTGCCGCAGCCCGGCGAGGACCAGCCGCGGCCGGGAACGCCCCTCCTGGTCGCCTGGCACGTGCAGGATCCGGGTAACCTGGGAGCGCTCCTGCGAGTGGTCGAGGCGTGCGGCGCCGCTGGCCTGGTCGCCGCCGGAGCGGGCGCCGATCCGTACCAGCCGCGCGCCGTGCGCGCGGCGGCCGGCTCCCTCTTCCGGATCCGGCCCCGGCGTTTCGCCCTCTCCGGACCGCTTCTCGCCTGGCTGGACCGGCAGGGTTACCGCCTCGCCGCCGCCTCGCCCCGGCGGGGCATTCCGGCCCACCGGTTTCCATGGAACCACCGCTGGGCCATTCTGGTGGGGGGCGAGGGACGGGGGCTGCCGGCGCAGTTGCTGGACCGGGCCGAGCGGCACCTGCATGTGCCCATGGCGGGAAAGGTGGAATCTCTTTCCGTACCCGTGGCGGGAGCCCTCATCCTCCACGCGGCGATGCGCTGGCGAAACAGCTCCCGGCGCCGCACGCCGCCGTCCGGGACACGGAGGCCAGCCCCTACTGGCGGGCGGAAGCCTCGTTCACCTCGGTCTCCGCCAGGGGGAGGGTGAAGGAAAAGATCGAGCCTTCGCCCGGGCGGGAATCAACCCGGATCTGGCAGCCATGGCGCTTCAGGATCTCCTTGACCAGCGCCAGGCCGATGCCGCTTCCACGCGTCCCGCTGGCCGTGGTGGCGCGGTACCCGCGCTCGAAGATCCGCTCCTGCTCCTCCCGGGGAATTCCCACGCCGCTATCCCGTACCTCGACCACCAGGTCTTCCTTCGAACCGGCCCGCACCGTCAGCGCCACTTCCCCCCCTTCAGGGCTGAACTTGATGGCATTACCCAGGAGGTTGCTCACCACCTGGTTGACCAGATTGCGGTCCGCGAGGACGGAGAGACGCTGCGTCTCGTAGCGCGTGGTCACGCGCAGCGCCTTCTCCTTCACCTTGTCGCCCAGCAGGTTGATGTTGTCCTCCAGGAGCCGCCAGATGGGAAAGGTCTCCAGGGTAAGCTCCGTGAGCCGCTCCTCGGTGCGCGCGTAGGTCGACAACTGCTCGATGAGCGCGATCAGGCGCTTGATATTTCTCAGCGAGACCTCCAGCCCCTGATGCTGGTCCGGGGTGGTCTCCCCCAGATCTCCCCGGAGCATCATCTCGGTATATCCACGAATGGACACCAGAGGCGCCTGGAGCTCGTGGGAAAAGTTGGAGAGGAGATTGGTCTTCATCTCATCCCGTTCCTCCAGGCCCCGGTTGCGTTCCTCCAGCTCGCCCAGCCGCGCCGTGAGCTGGTCGCGGTCCCGCTCCAGGGAGCTGAGCGAGCGCTGGAGCGTAGCCAGCGTGGCGTTCGACTCCTCGGCCTTTTCCCGCAGGTCTTTTTCGGTGCGCTCCTGGCGGGTGATCTCGCGGACCGACAGCAGGGCCCCGGCAACCGTCCCTTCGCCGAGATCGATGGGGCTCCAGGTGAGTTGCACACGTCCTCCGGGCGGGCTGCTGACCTCGAACCGCTCGCTCCGCACCACGCCGGGATCGTCCTGGCAGGCGCGCAGGAAGGCCCTGGCCGGCTCCGCCTGCAGGAACAGCCGGTCCATCGCCGCATCCAGCTCCCGCCGGTCCGGCAACCGCTCGGCGAGAAGCCCGAGCCAGCGCAGGACCGAGCCGTTGGCGACCGCCACGGGCCAGGGGGTTCCGGCGGGGGCGCGCGCCAGGACCAGCTCGCCCAGGGGGCTCGCCTCCAGCGCGCCGGCCAGCCAGGCGCTGTCGAGACTGAGACGGCGCTCCCTGGCCCGGCGGGCGGTGACATCCCGCGCCAGGAGAACCCGGACGGGCTTTCCTTCCAGCTCGCTCTGGCCGACGCTGAAGGCCAGTGTCACCTGGTGCCCGGCCTGGGAGCGGATCCCCATCTCCACCTCCGTGGCCCCCATCCAGGAGGTCCCCGAGATGATGTCCGTCGCCTGGACCAGGTCTTCCGCCGCCACGATCTGCGTGAAGGGACGGCCGACCAGCTCCTCTTCTTTATAGCCCAGCATGTCGGCGAAGCAGGCGTTCACGGAGGCGATGCGGCCCCCCACCAGGATGACCACCCCGTCCGCCAGCCCCGCGGTCAGCGCCGCGAGGCGCTCCTCCGCAACCGACGCCTGTTTCAGCATCTGCTCCTGCGCGACCTCCGTGGAAAGGGCGAGATGAACCGGGCCGTCCGGCGTCCTCTCCAGCCCGGCCTGGATCGTCGCCACCTCGCCGCCCCGGCGGCGCAGAGGCACCGGCCTGGCGCACGACCCGCCGCCGTCCAGGGCCTCCTTCATGAGCTTGTCCCATTCGTCTTCCGAGGCGAAGAAGAACGACGTGTGGCGGCCAAGAACCCCGTCCCGGGTGTACCCGCTGATCGACTCCAGATCGCCCAGAACCTCCTGCACCAACCCCTCGGCGTCGAGGGCCACCAGAACGCGATCCGGAAAGTGCCGGGCCATCTCCCGGAGCAGACGGCTGGTCCGGCGCAGGCCGTCCAGGCTGTTCTCCAGATCCCGCGCCGCCTGATTGAAGGTATCCGCCGCCACCGGCCCGATCTCCTCCGCATCCAGGCGCACGGTGAGGTCGCCCTCGCCCAGGCAGCGGAGCCCCCGGATCAGCAGGCGCCGGTCCCGGCGGAACCGGCGCACCACCACCACCGCCCAAACGATGGCCGTGACGGCCAGAAACGCCGCGGCAGCCGACACCAGCCACACATCCTGAGGCGCCAATTCCCTTCTCCCGGAGTCCTCGCCTTGCGGCGGACCCCACCGGCATACATACACCTCCGCCGAAAACCGACCGAGGCAAGCAGGATGTGAGAGAGAGGGGGGTTTGGAGCTCGATTTAGGGACCGGATGCCTCCCACGATCGGAGGCGGAACGGTGTTCCCGGAAGGGCCGCCCGCGGCCGCGCCAGGTACGGGCCCTGGGCCAGACTGACCCCGCAAAGCTGGACCGCCTTCACCTCCGCCTCGGACTGAAGCTCCCCGGCCACCACCTGGCTCCCGACGCGGCCGGCCACGCCGACCACCGAGCGCACCACCTCTTGCTGCAGCAGATTGGCATCGATGCCCCGGACCAGGGCCGGCTCGATCTTGACGTAGTCCGGCTTCAGCTCCTGGATCCGGCGCAAGGTCGCGTAACCGGAGCCGGCGTGTCCCAGGGCCAGGCGGAGGCCGAGGGCTCTCAGCTCAAGGAGGCACCGGCCCAGTGGGGCGCCGGCGGCTTCCAGACAGCTTTCGGCCACGGTGACCACCATCTGCTCGGGCGTTCCGATCTTCCAGGACATGAAGGCCGACAGTCCGCCGTCATCTCCAGGGTCCTGTCCCAGGGCCGACGGCGCCAGGTTCAGAAACAGGAGGCCCCGGGCCTCCAGGGTATCCGCCGCCTCCAGCACCCTCCGCCGGTAGATCTGGTTCAAGCTCCGGCCCAGTCCCAGGCGATCGCTCCAGGACAGGAGCGCGGCAGGCCTTTCGAGAAGAGTGCCCGGCGGTCCGCCCATGAGGGCCTCGTATCCCACGACCCGCCGGTCCTCCAGGTCCAGCACTGGCTGGTAGGAAAACTCGAGCTTCTCGTCCCGGATGACATCGCGGACCTCGCGCTCCATCGCCGCGAAACGGCTCCCGCTCCGCCGGGCTCCCTCCGGGAGCGCCGCGTGGAGGGCGGCGTGCAGCTGCCGCTCGAAACGGAACACCGGGTTTTCCCGCACGACGGCGGAGCCGCATGCGAAGGAAACCGGCGGCGACATGCCGCCGAATTCCGCCGGGGAGAAGGCGCCTTCCAGGTCTTTTCGCAGGCTGTCGGCCGCCTGGGCGGCCGCCAGCGGCGTGACGGGCTGGCCGGCGTTGATCTCGGGCAAGAAGAGAATGAAACGGCCCTGGTGAACCCCGTCCTGGGCCGCCAGGATCTTTTCCCCGTAACGCTGGCCGGCGCTCCGCCGGACCACGCCGGCCATGCGCTGCAACAGCCGGTCGCACGCCTGCCAGCCATAAATGGCTTCTATCTCTTCCAGGTCCGCCAGCTGCGCCACCAGGAGCGCGATCTCTTCATGGGCTTCGAAGAAACTGCGCACCTCGTCCACCAGGAGGTGGTAGGACAGCATTCCCGTATTGCGATCGCAGAGGGCCGACTTGAACTTCAGGTATCCCGTCCGGTACCGGTAGAAATCGTCCCGGTCCCCGCGGAACGCATTCATGAGACCACCCTGGCGGCTCCACGCTTCCGGAGGATGGTCGCGACCCTCTCTCTCAGCTCATCCACGCCGAACGGCTTGGTGATGTAGTCGAAGGCGCCTTCCTGGAGCCCGTGGACCTTGTCGCGCACCTCTCCGCGCACGGTGAACATGGCAACCGGCATCCCGGCCGTCGCATCATCCGCTTTCAGCATCTTGAGCAGCTCCCAGCCGTTCATGCCGGGCATGTTGATATCCAGGAGAACCAGGTCATAGAGCGTGCGCTCGACCCGCCGCAACGCCTCTTTTCCTGAAGAGGCCGTCTCCACCTGGTAGCCGGCGCGCCGTAGAATATCCGCCGCCGTCCGGGCGGTGTCGACATCGTCATCGACCACCAGCAGGCGCTGCACTTCGGTCACGGCGCGCTCTCTTGCCCAGGTGAGGAGCCGGCCAGCAAATCCACCATCTCGGATCTCAGGCGCGAGGTTTCATGAAAACGAACAGCCATGCCGGGAAGGTGGTGGAGACCGGCGACCGGCACCACAGAGCGCACCACGCGGCCTGCCGCGGCCACCTCCCTGTGGCCCGTCCGGCCGGCGATCCGGAGCTCGACCTCCTGCCGCTCCTCGTACGGCTCCGCGGTGGCCACGAAGACACCATCCTCGGACAGGTCCCGCGTCACGCCCACCCGATCCTGAGACCCGCAACGGGCCAGCGCCTTCACACGGCAGACCCGCCGGCGGCGACCCCGATCCGGCAGATCGAGACGAGCGCGCAGCAGCTCCAGAAGCCCGGAGGGCTCGGGCGGGCGGGGCGACACCAGGCAGGCTGGCGGCGCGGGAAGCGCACGCAAACGACGCAGGATCTTCTCCGGATTCGGCCCGGGAGGACCCTGCCCCAGAATGACGAGATCCGGCCCTTCCCGCAGACTGAGGGCCGCCAGATCATCGGGCGTCCCGGCCACCAGAAGGCGGACACCCGCTCGTTGCAGGAGCGAGTCCTCGAGATCGCGGAACAGTACGGGATCATCCTGGATGAGAACCGTCTTCACGGAGGCATGCCCCCTTCTCATCGGCGGGATCGGCAGACTTCTGTAAGTCACTATAACACAAAGGGATCCCGTTTCACAAGCCGGAGACTCGCGGGAAGGGGCGATGCGGGTCACGAAGGAGGGGCTGGAGCGGGCAACGGGGTTCGAACCCGCGACACCCAGCTTGGGAAGCTGGTACTCTACCAACTGAGCTATGCCCGCCTGGACCTGAATTCTAGCGATGGATCGGGCGGTTTGCAATCAAGTCATGGAAAGGCCCACCGCGTGAGCCGGGTCCGCTGGTGGATCCCTGCAATCCTTCTTGCCGCCGTCCTGGCCGCCGCCTGGTTCGCCGTCCGCTGGATACGAACCCCGGCCCTGGCGGCCTACTTCACCGGGCCGGGGCAGCTCATGGCAGACGCCCGCGTCGGCGGGCAGCACGGGTCGTTCATCCTGGACACCGGCGCGGCCAGGACCATCGTCACGCCGGCCCTGGCGAGCCGGCTCCAGGCCACGGTGGAAACCGTGAACACCTCCGGATTCCTCTCCTGCCTGGAGCCTGTGCGGGCTCCGGTGGTGCGCGCCGGCGGCATCGACTTCGCCGCGGGGGAGCGGCTGCGATACCCCGAGAAACTGGTGGTCATCGACCTGGACCGGTATTCAGACCCGTTCCGTCACGCCGTCCACGGCATCCTGGGGTGGGATGTCCTGAAGAACTACGTCATGGGATTCGACGCCTTCGATCGCCAGCTCCTGGTGGGACGCCGCCTGGACACCATGGAGGTCCTCAGGATGCTCGGCATGTCCCGTCTCGCCGCGCGGCTGCCGCTCCAGACGGTGGACGAGCACCCGACCCTCACGGCGCGGGTCGGTGATCAGCAGGTCCGGTTCCTCCTGGACACCGGCGCGTCCTGGAGCATCCTCCTGCGCAGCACCTGGAAACGGCTGGGGAGAATTCCCCCCACCACCGGGGCTCTCTTCAAGTCGTTCCCTCTCCAGGGCGAGTTCTCCGCCCGGAAGGCGCATCTGGGAGCGCTGACCCTCGGTTCCCTCCGCCTGGCGGATCTGAATGTCATGATCCCGGAGAACGACTGTGCGGACGAGCAGATATCCTTCGACGCCGTCCTGGGCCTGGAGTTCCTCTCCCACTACATCACGGTGATCCATGGGCCGGAACAGGTCCTCTATCTGGGCGAGCTTCAAGCTCCGGAGCAAGCTGAGGTCCCGCACGCGATCGTGCTCTCCCTGGCACACAACCCCGCCGACGCAAGACGCGTGCTAGCGGGGAAAAATCAACTTGGCCTCGGTGGTATGGCCGGCCTCCACCTGGACGAGCCGGTCGACCTCTTGGCCGGCGCGGCGAACCTCCACCGTGTACGCACCGGGACTCAGATCGGCGACGCGGAACTCTCCAGCTGCCGAGCTGATCACGCCGCGGCCGAGAAACTGCAGCAAGGTCGAGACCTCAAGGCCGGTACTGTCGCGAATCCGGATCTCCTCGTCACCTGACAGGGATGGCGGCGACAGTACCCCGTGCACCACCCCGGCACGGCTCAAGCGGATCTCGCTCTCGGCCGGTTCGTCGGCGTGGAGCGCCAGCGTCGCCAGACAGGTGAGCCCGAGCCCGGGACCGACGGCACAAGGCTGGGCCGCGCCCGGCGGCAACCACTCGGCCTCGGTGGTGCCATCCGGGCCGGTCTGTAAGATCCGTGTACTGCCGCCCTCGGCCCCCAACCGCAACAGAACCAGCGCGCCCGGCACGCCCCGGCCGTCCGGCGAGAAGACCGTGAGCCGCCAGTGCCCCCCGGGGGCGACCAGGACAATCCGCACCGGTTCCTCGCTGGAGCCGGCCGCCACCTCGAGTTTCGCCTTCCCACGCTGGCCCTCGGCGCCCTGGGCCGTGATCGAGTAAGCGCCGGGCGGCACCCCCGAGAAATCGAACGCGCCGCCGCTCGTGGTCACGGTTTCCCGGCGCAGACCGGCCCCCTGCAGATAGACAGCGGCGATCCGCGAGATCGGGCCGCTCTCATCCACCACCCGCCCACTCACGGTGACACCGTCGAACGATAGGACCATCTCCGCCTGCTCGACATCGGGGACCATCAAGCTTTTCTCGAAGGCGGCTCCATCGAGGTCCACGTAGCGGGCCTGGTAGGAGCCGGCGGCCACGGAGTCGGCGTGAAAGCGGCCCGCCGCATCGACCGGCACCTCCAAGGGGGGTAGAGGGATATCGCCAACGATGCGGGTCTGTTCCGGGAGTCCGTTTCCCCCCGAGGTCAGGAAGAGAGGATCCACCATTCCCGGTGGAGCCGAGGCACCAGAGTATAGGAACAGGTTGCCCAGCGCGGCCGCGTGCCCGCCGACCACGATCTCGCCGTCCAGAGTGGTGCCACAGACCGAGATCCGGATCGGCCGCGCCGCATCGGCCGGAAGCATCAGTTCCCGCCGCACGGGCGGCGCACCCCCCGCCGCCGCTGACAGAATCATCGGGCCGTCCGCAACGCCGTCGAACTGAAACTCGCCGGCGGCGTCGGAGGTGGCCATCTGGGCCAGCGCCAGAAATCCCGGTCCGCGCAGGGAAAGCCGCAGGCCGGCCACCGGAAGATGGGCACAGTCCTCCACCTGGCCGAAAACCGTCTCCCCCTTCCCCATGACCAGCTCCAGCGGCTCCACGGCTCCCTCTCCGACGACGAGTCCGCGCCGGCTGAGCGGGGCGGCACCGGCACGGGTGGCGAGGAGGTCGTAAATTCCCTCGGTCAGTCCCGCCAGCACGAACCTGCCTTCAGGATCGGTCCGCGCCTGGCGGGGAGGGGCAAACAACCGTTCTACATTGGCGTCCGGACGATCGGCGCGACTCACCTCGACCTGCACCCCGGCCAGCGGCGCCCCGTCGACCTCCGCCACCACCCATCCTTCCAGGCTCAGGCCATGCTGAAGGACGATCTCGCCGAGATCGCGCGTGGTGCCCGTCGTGAGCATCACCGTGCGCTGGACCGCCACAAACCCGTTCGCCTCGATGGTCACGTTGACCCGCCCGGGCGCCAGGCCGCTGGATTGGAAAACACCGGCCCCGTCCCCTTCCCCGAAGGTTGTCCGGCCGGCGTCATCGCGCACGGCGACGACCACTCCAGGTACCGGCGCCCCCCAAGCATCCATCGCGATACCCGCCAGCTCGCCGCCCGGCTCCAGCTCCACCAAGAGGTCATGATCGAGAGGATCCGGCACCGTCACGGCGCGCGGCCGCGACTGGTTCGATGACACGTCCAGGGTGACTGATCCGGCGGGCAAGCCATCAAGCTGAAAGAGCCCCGCCGGATCGGTCGTTGTCCCGGACGCCGCGCCACGCGCCTGGACCGTTGCTTCCTCAACCGGCGCCGATGCCATCGTCACGCGGCCCTTGATGGAGCGTCCCGCCTCCAGGCTCACCTCGAGAGGAGACGGATTCCCATCTCCGAGGTCGGTCTCGCGGCCGGCGGTGGCCCGACCGGTCTTCTCGAACCGCCACACCGCGGGTGCCGGCAGCAGTCCGCCGACGGAGAACTGCCCGTCCCGGTCGGTCTGGCCATGGGAGACAATCGCCACCTTCTCGAACCCGGGCGGGCGCTGATGCACGGTGACCCGCACCCCCTCGATCGGCCGTTCGTCCGGGTCGATCACCCGGCCCTCGACACGCAGCCCCGCGTCGAGATCGATCTCGACTTCCGCGCCGGACGGTTGCACATCGGAGAGGACTCGCGGCGCGCTGCCGGCAACCCGGATCAGCAGCCGGAAGCGGGACGTGACCGCAAGGTCGGCGATGACAACGCGGCCTTCGGCGTCGAGCATGGCCTCCCGCGGAGCCGGGATGCGCCCGGCCGGCTCCAGGACCGGGAGGAGGTCGACCTCCCCGTCCATTGCCGGCCGGCCCGCCGCATCCCTCACACGCAGGCGGATCGCCGCCGCCCGTTCCAGGGCGAAGGCGACTGGGCGGGCCGGCCCGTCGGGAGTGGGAAGTTCCACCCAGCGACTCTGCGCCCGGTAGCCGGTAGCCCAGGCGCGGCAGAGATGACGCCCTTCGGCCATGGTCCAAACTTGCGTTCCGGTGGATGGCACCGCGAAGCCGTCTTCATCCGGCGGCTCTTCATGCCCAAGCGAAGCCGCCTCCCCCGCGGGGACGCAGAGCAACCGGGCCTGCGGAACTGGACCGGCCCCGTCCGCGCGCATCACGGCGATCGGCACCGCCACGCCGGGGCCGGGAGCGGCTCTCGACTCGGGCCGGGCCGGCGGCGCGCCGAGAACGATCCGCAGCAGCGTCACCGTGTCGCTCTCCTGTCCGGCCGCGGCCGGTTCCCGGATGACCGCCCACAGGCGGTCCCGCCGGTCCCCGGCGAAGACCGCCTGCGCCCGGTCCCGGCCCTCACCCAGGACTTGTTCCACCCGGCCCACCCGCTTGCCGGTTTGGCGCGACAACCGATGGAAGATCCAGACGACCCGCCCGCCGGACTGCCGCTCGGTGATGGCCACAACCTTCCGCGGGAATGCGGCCAGCCCCTGCGCCACCTCCGCTCCCTGATACCAGCGGTGCGACAGTTCGCGATCGGTCGCCTTGTTCGCGAAGGTGGAATCGACCGACAGACGACGCTCCTCCGGGACAAACGACTCAAAGATACGCACCAGCCGGCCGTCGGGGGCAAACTCCCGCACGTCGGGCACCGCCTGGGTCATGGCGAAAATATGGCCGTCGGCCGACCGCGCGATGACCCCCTCTTGCTCGGACCAGGCCAGACGGGTCCGGTCGGTGTCGCTGCCCGCCGGCCAGAGCACGCGCACCTTGAGCGTGTCTCGATCCGCCCGGGAGAGCACCGCGTTCATGTCGTAATTTCCGCCGGCCGTCCGGATCGAACCGCTGAAGAAAAAGGCCGCGGGCGTGGCGGCGAGCGATCCGAACGGATAGAACGAATCGAGTTTCCGCTGCCGGACGGTCTTCCAGTTCCGGTCGAACAAGACCAGTGACCGGGCCATCGGGTAGAACACCACCCAGTCTTTGCCGGAGTCGGCCACCTCCAACGGCTGGCCTGGAGCGCCCGAGGACATCTCGACATCGACCGCGCGGATGGCCTCGCCGGCGGTGGTCATGACCAGCACACGCCCGCGGTCAAGGTCACTCAGCGCCAGTATGCCGTCCCCGAACGTGAGCCAGACCGGATTGGTCACCGCTTGGCTCAGGTCCTTCACCCGGAGGACCCCGGCCTCCCCCGAGGCAGGCGGGGCCAAGAGCAGCGTCAGGATGATCGACGCAATGTACCGGTTGGTGATCATCCCCTGATGACGATCGTAACCCAACAGCAACGGATGCAGCCGGAGCCTCCGGGATTGCAAAAGTACGCTCCCCGCTTGGCCGAGAAAAACAGATGCGCCTGGTCGGAGCAAGTGGCGCTGCCGGTTGCGTTGGTGCTAGTGACGATAAAGGACAGCACGAAGATCGACGCGAAGACAAAATACCGCAGTTTCTTGGGTATGGTTCAACTCCTTTCCTCAAACACCAAGCGGATGAAAGACCCACCTACACGGCGGGAGCACCAAAACCTTTCTGAATAATGTTCTACCGGTCGAAGGGATAGGTGTCAATGAGGTACCCTCATAGGGTGTGTCAATAGAACGAGGGCGATGTAGCCTTCCAGGTG
>JBHHYE010000058.1:0-11196 GCA_046757405.1 Acidobacteriota bacterium
CCTGAATTCCCAACAACTTGAGACATTTCTCGGCCTTCTCCCCTGAAACTCCTGTCAAATCTTAAGTACCAAGCTATGAATGAGGACATAGTCCGAACATTTTACGCCCTCACCCTGTCTCTGGATCGTTCCCTTCCGGTCTTGCCGGAGCTCTGCTTTAACAGATCCACTCGCGGGTGATAGACTACCGCCTGGCCGTAGCTCTGAGTCGAGTATTCTGCGAGTTGGGGGTCGATCTTGGCGAATGAGAAGGACACCGCAAAGTCCGACACGGCGATCCGGACCACGCGTCGAAGGCTACTGAAGCAGCTCCTCCGTTCGCCGATCTACATTCCGCCCGTGCTCATGGCGCTTTCTATCGACCAGACGCCAGCCCAGTTTCCGTCGCCTCCGCCTCCACCCTTAGGCGGTCCTTGACGACCACCCGCCACTCAGGAACGAAAACCTATGCCGATGGGCGATGACGTTCGTTTCCGACGCGACCCCTCGATCCGTTTTGAACCCCTTGATGACGGTTGCGCGGTCTACGACCAGGCCAGCGGTCGTATTTATATCCTGAACTCAACCGCCGCCCTCCTCTGGAGCGGTTGTGATGGTCAGCATTCCGTCGGCACTCTCATCGAGGAAACCGCCCGGGTCCTGAGGAAAACCGGTGTGACCGCCCAGCGGGTCCGGCGCGACGCACATGACCTTTTCGCCGAGCTCGTGGGGGCGGGACTCCTCTCGGTGGAGGAAAGCGGACGGGAGAGGGCAGGAAAGGAACAGCCCTGCCGCGGGCAGCTCCTTGCGCGACACTGACGCCCCAGGCCCGGGCCATCTGATTCTCGATCTGCCGGGGTGCATCGTCAAAGTGCTCTGGGAGTCGGGCAATCCGCGCCAGGCCCTGCGCACTCTCTACCCCTATCATCGCCGGGTCTCCAGCCGACAGGCGGACCACACCTATCAACTCCGTGGCCGGGTACAGGGTGGAGCGTGGCTCTGGACCATTGTCGAGGACGACCAGCTCGTCGCCGAGCACTGCGCAGAACATCGTCTGGCAGATACTCTCGAGCGCCAGATCACGATTCGGGCGATGTCGCGCCAGGGCGGCCAGATTCTTATTCACGCTGCAACCGCCCGAGTCGGTGGGGGGGCAGTGGTCCTGCCCGCGCCCTCGGGCGCTGGTAAAACCACGCTGACACTGGCCCTTCGCGACCGGGGAATCCAGGTGCTGGGGGACGATATCCTGATGCTCGATCCGGTCTCCCTGACGGCGCGTGCCTTCCCACGCAGCTTTCTCATCAAGGGCGGCACCGCGGCCCGCCGGATCCGGCTGGAAGCATACCGGGATGTTCATGGTGAGATCTCCGCCGGTCGCGCCGTTCGTGTCGACCACCTCATCTTCCTGGAACGCCGGACTGCTGCCATCGCGACGTTGTCCCCGTGCACGGGCACGGAGAGCCTGCAAGCGCTGATCCCGTTGATGGAACCCCGCCATGCCGGCGCCGAACGCAGTTTCCACGCGCTGGTTCGCGTCATTCAAAACGCCCGCCGTCATCGCCTCATTTACGCCGAGGCGAGCCAGGGGGCCGTGGCCGCGGCGCGGCTGCTCGGCGCCTGGGCAAGCAGCTCCCGAAACGGCCTCGGACAAGAATCACGACGGTCCGGCAGGTTGCTGGCGTGATACTCCCGGGCGATTCTCTCGTTCTCGAGATCCTGATAACGGGTTCTCATGCCCATCCGGGGCGTGACCAGATGGACCGTCTACGTGAGCTGGTGGCGCAGCCGTTCGACGGCGACCGGCTGACTACCTTGGCCATTCACCACGAGGTTCATCCTCTTGTGGACCGCGTGCTGAATCGACTGGGCCTGGGACAATCGCCGACGTGGCGTCAGCATCTGGCCGAGGCCTGTAAAGAGTCCTTGGCTCGCAATCTGATCCTCGAGCACGAGCTCGACCGGATTTTGCCGGTGATGGCCGCTGCCGGTGTGCGGGTGTTGTCCGTCAAGGGCCCCCGCTTCGCCCGCGACGTGTATGGAGGCATCGCGCTGAGGACCAGCCGGGATCTCGATCTGTTCATCCCGGAGACGCAACTTCCCCAGGCGGTGGATATCCTGGGAGCGCACGACTATCGCCTGTGGCCCCCGCTGCGCCGCCAGGATATTGAACAATTGAGACGGTTCGAGAAAGCGATCATCTTGCGTGGGGGACGTGGCCCATTCCCGGTCTTCGTGGATCTGCACTGGAACTTCGCCCCGCCCGAACTGGGTCTCCGAGTCGACCTGGATGGTCTCTGGCGGCGGGTCCGCAACTCTGGCGTGGGAGACACGGCCATGGGCCGCGAGGATCTCCTCCTGTTCCTGCTCGTCCACGGCCACCGGCACCTGTGGAATCGACTGAAGCTGGTCTCTGACATCGATGCCTACCTCTGTTGTTTCGGGCACCGGCTCGACTGGGAGCGGCTAGCCCACACGACGAGCGCCTGGAAAATCGACGACATCGTGGAGCGGGGACTTCGCCTGGCCACCACTTTGCTGGAGACCGAGCTACCCTCCGTTGCCGCCGTCTGCTTGCACAACGATCACTGGCTCGTCGATCCGCTGGCGGAACCGGCTACCTTTCTGGCCTCCGGACGGAACCCCCGATGTGCCCCGGTCTTCGCATGGCTCCAACGGCTACGGCAGCGACGCGGACCGCTCAATCTTGCCCGCCATATTGTCGGAAGCTGTCGGCCGAACCTGGCCGACTTCACGGCCTGGCCCTGGGGCAGGCGGATGGTCCCGACCCTCTGGCTCTTGCGTCCTCTGCGCTTGCTGATGAAATCCCTGCGGTGATCCTCCGTGCCTGCGATCTCTTCAGATGTTCAGCGACTTGCCGGTCTCGAGCAGCTCGTGGTTGCCTGCAAGAGGCGTGCTGAATGTCAGGTGAACCGCGCCAGGTTTTCCGGTGCCGCGGCCGATAGATCAGCGAAGTTCTCCAACTCTTCCTGTCCTGTTCCTCTCATCCGGCGGCGGCAGGGGATTTGCTCCCTGCAGCTGATCGTGTCGCCTCGCCATGTTCCGGCTCCCGGTCAAATCGACAAAATCTGTTGTGTTTTCCGGGCGGGATCACCGGGAGGTCTCCCATTTTACTCTAGAATCAACAACTTACAGGATCTTACCTGATGACTGTGGGCTAGGGAGGGGTTGGTGCCAAGGCGTGTGGCACGACGCGCCGGCGCCGCTTGCGTGGCGCTGGCGCTGCTCACCATAGGCTGTGAGGGCGCCCGACAGGAGGGCGGGGAATCGTCGCCGGCTGCGATCACCGTCCTGGATCCCGCGGAGGAGCGGGTACTGGGCCCCGTCTGGGACGACACGCCGAAGTTCCTCATGTTCCTGCCGCTGGTGAACTTCGAGCGGGGCTCTTCCTGCGGTGAGCCCACCCCTGCCCTGGCGGAGCGCTGGGAGCACTCACCGGACTACCGTGTGTGGACGGTGTGGCTCCGGGGGGACGTACTCTGGCATGACGGCGTCCCGGTGACGGCCGGCGACATCAAGTTCACCGTCGACCTCCTCAAGCACCCGGACGTCCTCAACTACAACGCCTTCGGAGTCGACTCCGTCGAGGTGCTGGACGAGCGCACCGTCAGGATCTTCCTGACCGAGCCGGGCCGGTGGCCCCTGGAAGGCTGGGTGACCTTCTATCCGAAACATCTGCTCGAGGAGCTCGACCCCAAGGAGTTCTATGAGTGGGAGTTCTGGACCCATCCGGTGGGGGATGGACCGTTCCGGTACGTTCGACACGTGCCGCGGACGATGATGGAGCTGGAGGCGAACCCGGAGTATTACCGGGGCAAGCCACGCATCGAGCGTGTCATCCTGCGCTTCGTGGCTGCCGGAAGCGGCACCGGGCTGCTGGAGATGCGGAGCGGCAACGCCGACCTCACCTCGTTCCTGCGCCCTGTGGAGGCGAAGCAACTGGCCCTGGACCCCCGGTTCCGGGTCCACTACCGGGTATCGACGAGCCACGCAAGCTGGCTGGTGTACAACCCGCGGAACCCCCTTTTCCAGGACGTGCGCGTCCGCCGGGCACTGACCCACGCCGTGGACCGGCGCGCGCTGCATGCAGCCCTTGACCTGCCGGACGATCTGCCGTTGACCGATGCCCCGTACACGGTGTGCCAGTTCGAGCGAAGGGAGCTGGCCGAGCCATGGCCCCACGACCCGGTAGCAGCCGCCCGGCTGCTGGAAGCGGCCGGCTGGAGGGACGAGGATGGCGAGGGGGTCCGGGAGAGGAACGGGAAGATCTTCCGATTCATGACACTGGTCCCCCCCCAGGAGGCGCGGGCGGCGCTGGTTCTCCAGGCCCAGCTCCACCGCGTAGGCGTCCGGATGGAGCTGCAACGCCTGGATGGCAGCCTGATCGCCGAGCGGATCCGGGAGGGCAACTTCGAGGCGGTCATCCCCCCGACCTGGGGGATCCAGCCGGTCCTGATCTCCTCTCCGGGCGGTTCGGGCCGGTTGAACGCCGTTTTCACGGAGGCGTATGCAAGCATTGTGGGATTGTTCGATGCGGCGGGCCAGGAGCCGGATTTCACCGAACGGGAGAGGCTGTTCCGCGAGCTGGCGCGAACGTTCCGGCGGGAGCTCCCGGCCACGTACCTCTACCCCAGGGCTTCCCCGATCGTGGCCCGGCGGAGAATCCACGGCTTCGACCACGACGGCTGGATCCCCCCGGCCTGGCGCTGGGCCTTCGGCGGGCTGGAGTGGCTGTGGGTGGAGGCCCAGGACCGCACCCCATGACCCGCTACATCGCCAGGCGTCTCCTCCAGGCCGTTCCCCTCCTCCTGGGGATCGCCACCATCACCTTCTTCATCGTGCACCTGGCACCGGGCGACCCGATGGACATGTACCTGCAGCCCCGCTTCCAGGGGCAGGCGAACCCGGAGGTGATCGAGCTCATCCGGCAGAAGTACGGGTTGGACCAGCCGGTTACCGTCCAGTACCTGCGCTGGCTGGGCAATCTGGCCCGGGGCGATCTGGGGGAATCGTTCCGCTACCGGCGGCCCGTGGCATCGCTCCTTCTGGAGCGCATTCCCTTCACGCTGCAGCTCACGGTTCTGGCGCTGATCTTCGACGCTCTGGTCGGCATCGCCCTGGGCGTCTTCTCGGCCGTCAAGCAGTACTCCCTGCTGGACAGGTCCGTGACGCTGGGGTCGCTCATTCTTTACTCGGTTCCCGGCTTCTGGCTGGCTCTGATGCTTGTCCTGGCCTTCTCCGTGAACCTGGGCTGGTTCCCCACCTCCCAGACGCGCTCCCTGGACCATGACCTGCTCTCGATCTGGGGAAAGACCCTGGATCTGGCCTGGCACACGGTGCTGCCGGTCTTCGTCCTGGGGATCGCTTCGGCCGCAGGGACCGCCCGCTACATGCGCAGCCGGCTCCTGGAGGTGCTGAGCGAGGAGTACATCCTGGCGGCCCGCGGCCGGGGTCTGCGGGAGCGGACCGTCCTCCTGAACCACGCCCTCCGGAACGCGCTGATCCCGATCCTCACCCTCTACGGGATGTCGCTCCCTTTCCTGCTGGGGGGCGCGGTGCTGATCGAGAAAGTCTTTGCCTGGCCGGGAATGGGCCTCCTGGCGGTGGAGGCGATCGGGGGCCGCGACTTCCCGGTGATCCTGGCCACGACCATGATGGCGGCCGTTCTGGTGGTGATCGGCAACCTGCTGGCCGATGTCAGCTATGCCATCGTGGACCCCCGCGTGTCGTACGGGGGCCAGGGGAAGGGAAGGGGATGAGGGCTCCGCGAGGGTGGGCGCTCCGATGGCGGGGCCTTCATCTCCTGGCCTTCGCGCTGCTGCTGGGGCTGGTGCTCCTCTTCCGATGGAAGACGTTTCTCACGGCCTGGTCCGGGTCCGGCATCGACGAGTGGATCGCCTCCCGGTTCCTGGTCGGAGCTCTGGCAGCGTGCGGCATCTTCTCCGTCATGGACATCCGGCGAACGGCCGCCGCCCCGCCCGGTGCGGCGGCAGGTGCCGCCGCCGCGCGGCGGAGCCCCTTCCAGATGGCTCTCCGCCGCTTCCGGGCGAACGGCCTGGCCGTCGCGGCTGTCTACCTGATCCTGCTGATGTACCTGGCGGCGATTCTTGCCCCGATCCTGGCTCCTTACGATCCGTCGGCAATCGACAAGGTGGTGGAAACCCGCTACCTGTCCCCGTCCTGGCAGCACCTCTTCGGCACCGACGAGTTCGGGCGGGATCTTTTCAGCCGGGCAGTCTTCGGCGCGCGGGTCTCCCTGTCGGTTGGCTTGCTGGCCGTCTTCGTCGCCGTCTCCCTGGGGACGGTTTATGGTGCGGTATCCGGCTACTTCGGAGGCTGGGTCGACGACCTGTTGATGCGGGGGGTCGATGTGATCATTGCTTTTCCCACGTTCTTTCTCATGCTCACCCTGGTGGGAATCTTCGAGGTCAACATCGTCTTTCTGGTGCTGATCTTGGGCTTCACCTCCTGGACCGGGACCGCCCGCCTCATCCGGGGAGAAATTCTGTCGCTGAAGGAGCAGGAGTTCATCGAGAGCGCCCGGGCGCTCCGGCTCCCCAGCCACCTCATCATCTCCCGTCACCTGATCCCGAATGCCATGGCCCCGGTCCTGGTGAGCGCCGCCCTGATGGTAGGCGGCATGATCGGGGCGGAGGCCGGCCTCTCCTTCCTCGGGATCGGCATCCGGCCCCCCACACCCTCCTGGGGGAACATGATCAGCCAGGGGCAGGACGCTCTGCTGGTGGCATGGTGGATGGCGTTCTTCCCGGGGCTCTTGCTGGCCATCACGATCCTGTGTTTCAACCTGCTGGCCGACGGGCTCCGGGACGCGCTGGATCCGAAGACGCTGATGCGGAGGTATCTCTAGTGTCCCGCGTGCGATCGGCCGGCCGGCTGCTCGCGCTCTTCGCTCTCCTCCCGTCCGTCGTAGTGGGTTGTTCCGTCAAGCGCTCGGATACGGATGGAGATGCCTCAACCCTCACGATCCTCTACGAGGCCGACGAACGGATCTTCGGTCCGTACTGGAGCTCGGATGCCTGGTTCCTCATGTTCCTGCCGCTCGCCACGTTCGACGAGCATGGCGAGATCGTCCCCTGCCTGGCCAGGAGCTGGGACCATTCACCGGACTTCCGCACGTGGACGTTTCACTTGCGCTCCGGTGTTCGCTGGCATGACGGAGTCCCCGTCACCGCTGCGGACGTGAAGTTTTCCATCGAGCTCTCCGGCCACCCGGATGTTCTCTTCGACAACCCGTGGCAGGATGTGGACTCCATGATGGTCCATGACGATACGACGCTCACGATCTCCTACCGCCGGCCGAAAGACGCCCGGAACACGTGGATGGTGTATTGGCCCAGGCATCTCCTGGAGGGGCTCGATCCGAAGCGCTTCTTTGCGTGGGAGTTCTGGACCCATCCGGTGGGTAATGGCCCGTATTTGTATGTCCGGCACGTGCCGAAGACGATGGTGGAGCTGGAGGCGAACGAGGCGTTTTACGCCGGGAAGCCCGCCATCGATCGGGTGGTCATCAAGTTTGGCAGGAGCAATGGAATCACGGAGTTGTTGAGCGGCAACGTGGACCTCCTCACCCGGGTGAACCCGGCGGATCTCCCCAAGTTGGCGGAGGATTCCCGGTTCCGCATCGAGTATCAGCTCCCGCTGGACGTCCCGTGGCTCGAGGCACTCCTGTGGAACCACCGGCACCGGCCCTTCGGGGACGCCCGGGTGCGGCGGGCAATTGACCCTGGCCATCGATCGAGAGGAGCTCCAGCAGCTCCTGAATCTTCCAGATGCGATCCGGATTGCCGACGTCCCGTTCACGGGGCGCCAGTATCGCGCGGGGGAGCTCCCGCCGGCATTGCCATACGACCCGGCCCGGGCCGCGGCCCTGCTGGAGAACGCCGGCTGGCGGGACGGCGGCGGGGAGGGGATCCGGGAAAGAGAGGGCGAACGGTTCGACTTCACCACTCTGGTGGCGCCCGGCAGCGAGCTCGAGCAGGCGGCCTTGTACGTCCAGGCGGCCCTCCGGGAGGTTGGGGTCCGCATGGAGATCCGGACGCTGGACATGAGCCTTCTGCGGAGCCGGGTACGGTCGGGGGAATTCGAGGCCGCCTTCTTCCCGGTGTGGAACTCCCTGGAAGGCCACCTGCGGTGGATTGGGGAGGATTCCCCGATCGGCTATCATGACCCTGAGGTGAGGCGACTTCTGACTTCCGCGCAGGAGACGGCCGACCCGGGGGAGGTGGAGGCCATCTACCGGCGCATCGCACCTCTGGTGCAGGCGGATCTCCCGATCACGTTCCTCTTTCCCCAGGTGCAGATGTACGCCGCGCACCGGCGCTTCCGGGGGCTGAAGAGCCCTCACGCGGCCAACCCGCTGCGGTTTCTGGAGCATCTGTGGCTGCAGCGGACGCCGTGACGGCACCGGTGTGCCCGGGGGGCCGTGCCCCGGAACGGAGCGGCCGGATGGACAGCGGACCGGATTCGTAGATGCCCCTTCTTCGTGTCGAGCGCCTGGGGGCGACCTTCTTCCTGGACGAAGGGGAGTTACGCGCCGTGGACGGCGTCTCCTTCGAGATCGCGGAGGGAGAGACGGTGGCCCTGGTTGGGGAGTCGGGGTGCGGCAAGACGATCGTGGCCCTCTCCCTGATCGATCTCGTGCCGCCGCCCGGCCGGATCGTGGACGGGCGGGTGCTGCTGCGCGACGAGGATCTCCTCCGGATGCGGCCGGGCCGGCTGCGTCAGATCCGTGGCGGGGACATCGGAATCGTTTTCCAGGAGCCCGGGGCGGCGCTGAATCCCGTCGTTCCGATCGGGACCCAGATCGCCGAGGTGCTGCAGGTCCACCGGGGGCTTTCGAGGAAGGAGTCCAGGAGGGCAGCCGTACGCGTCCTCGGCGAGGTCGGGATCCCCGAACCGGAGAGGCGGGCGAAAGCCTATCCGTTCGAGCTCTCGGGAGGGATGCGCCAGCGGACCGTCATCGCCATCGCCACCTGCACCCGGCCGAAGCTCCTCATTGCCGACGAGCCCACGACGGCCCTGGACGTGACGGTCCAGGCGGAGATCCTGGAGCTCCTGGGGGAGTTACAGTCGCGGCACCACATGGCGATCCTCCTCATCACCCATGACCTGGGCGTGGTGTCGGACACGGCGGAGCGAACGATGGTCATGTACACGGGGAAGCTGGTGGAGATCGGCGCCACGCCAGAGCTTTTCGCAAATCCGCGGCACCCCTACACGCAGGGGCTTCTGGCGGCGATCCCGAGGCTGGGGCGTGGCAAGGAGGAACCGCTTCATGGGATTCCGGGAACGGTGCCGGACCTCCTGGATCTACCTGCCGGCTGCACCTTCCACCCCCGGTGCCCCGTGGCGGACGAAGGATGCGAGATTGCTTTTCCTCCCCTCCAGCCTGCCGGCGACGGCCACCGGTGCGCCTGCTACAAGGCGGAGGTGGTGTGAAAGCGGACACCGGGAGTGGTGACGCGGCTCCTCTGCTGCGAGCCACCGGCCTGGGCACCTGGTTCCGTTTCGGCAGCCGCTGGTTCGGCGCGCCGGGCTGGGTGCGGGCCGTGGATGGGGTGGATGTCACCCTCCGCCGGGGTGAAGTGCTGGGCCTGGTGGGGGAATCGGGGAGCGGGAAGACCACCCTCGGCCGTTCCTTGCTCCGATTGGTGGAACCGACCTCCGGCTCCATTCGTTTCGACGGCGTGGAGCTCGTGGGGCTCGGAGTCCGCGGGCTCCGTCGCCTGGGGCGCCGCATGCAGATCGTTTTCCAGGACCCCTACGCTTCCCTGAGCCCCCGCATGCAGATCCTCCGGATCATCGCCGAGCCCCTCCGGCTTTACGGCCTGGTGAAGAAGCGGGAGGAGGAGGCGGCGGTGGCCAAGCTTCTGATGAAGGTGGGGCTGGAGCCAACCTTCATGCACCGCTACCCGCACGAGATGAGCGGAGGCCAGCGGCAGCGGATCGCCATTGCCCGGGCGATCGCGGCGGGGCCGGAACTGCTGGTGGCCGACGAACCGCTCTCAGCCCTGGACGTCTCGGTCCAGGCGCAGGTGCTGGAGATCCTGCGGGAACTCCAGAAAAAAGAAGGAATCGCCATGCTCTTCATCTCTCACGACCTGAGCGTGGTGGAGCGGATCGCCGATCGGATCGCCGTGATGTACCTGGGAAAGTTTGTGGAGGAGGCCGCGGCGGACACGCTGATCCGGAGTCCCCGGCACCCTTACACGCAGGCCCTCATGACGGCCGTGCCCAATCCGGAGCCGGGGCGGAGACGGGAGCGGATCCGCCTCCTCGGGGAGCTCCCATCAGCCTCCGAGCCCTTGTCAGGGTGTGTCTTTGCCTCCCGCTGTCCAGAGGTGCAGGAGATCTGCCGCCGGGAGGCGCCGCCTCTGGAGGAGAAGGCTCCCGGGCATCTCGTCGCATGCCACGTTCGGTAGGGTGCTACCGGGATGAAACTCGGCATGGAGGGAGGCCAGGATCCGTTTCCCCGGGCAGACTCTGGCAGAAGTGGCGCGTCTGACAGCGAAACGCCGTTTCAGCCAGCATCTATCAGAGGTGAAACCCCACCTCTCTGAAACCCAAGGGCAACGGCGATGTTCTACGAACCGCTCATTGCAGAGGGGAGGAAACAGACGGACGTCTCCATCTCCCTGAGGATACCGTCAAGGGTGGAGAGGGTAGTGTCGATCTCCGCGGCGGTGGTGGCGCGAGAAAGGGAGAAAGCACCGCGCACTTTCCTTTCCTGGCCGCCGCCGTAGATCAGCGGTCCCAGCGCGATTTCCTTCGCCCGCGCCGACCCGATGGTAAGTGAGTATCATCCGGGGCAAGCGGCGAGTGAACCTCACGGCGGAGTGCACGATCAACCCCAAGGTCCGGGACAGCGCCAGTTTCAGCGATTTCATGTCTTCTCCCCGTGCATCGAGGTCGGGTGGCATTATATATAAAGGAAGAATCATGAGACTTCTCGGCAGGATCAGGAGTCGCCTGCGCCGCGAAAACGAGCCGGTGCATGACCCCATGTCGGTTACATACGCTGACGCGATGCGCTGGTTTGAACACAGAAAAGACGAGTACGAGCGTTTGGTCTCGGTCGTGGCCCCGTACGTTGATCGTGACGGCGTCATTTTCGACATCGGTGCCAACATCTACTTAGCCCGCATTATTCATGAAGGTCATGGAAAAGGGAAGAGGCCG
>JBHHYE010000059.1:0-11005 GCA_046757405.1 Acidobacteriota bacterium
ATCAGCGATCCGCTTCAATCAGAATCAGTGATCCAGATCGTCCAGAATACGCAGGAAGGGCTGGCGATCGCCGATCTGAATGGTGACGGCGTCCTGGACCTGGTCAGCACCGACCGAGCCGGCGGACAAGCCTCTCTTCTCCTGGGAGCCGGCGCCGGACTCTTCCAGCCGGCGGGCACACTGTCTCTGGGCCAGGAGCCTGTTTTCGTGGCGGCGGCCGACCTGGATGGGGACGGCGACCTGGATCTTGCGGTGGCCAACCAGAAGGGCAACTCGGTGTCCGTGCTGCTGGGAGACGGAGCCGGCGGTTACTCTGATCGGGCGGACTACCCGGTGGGCAAGCGTCCCCGCTGGGTGGGAGTCGCGGACCTGGACCGGGATGGGCGGAGCGATCTCATCGCGACCAACCATGTGGATGCCACCCTGGTGGTCCTCCTGGGCCAGGCCGGCGGCGGGTTCGGACCGCCGACCTCCTTGCCAACCGGCAAGGGCCCGCTGGGCGCGACGCTGGCCGATTTCAACGGCGACGGATCACTCGATGCGGCCGTGGTGGAGCAGGTCGATAACACGCTCTCGGTCTTTCTGGGCGACGGCGCGGGCGGCTTCACTCCGGCGGGAACCTATGGGGCGGGGCGCGATCCCCAGGATCTTCTGGCCGCGGACGTGAACGGGGATGGGCAGATGGATCTGGTTCGTTCCAGCCGCCTGGACGACGACGTGGCGATCTTTCTGGGGAACGGCGCGGGCGGATTCGCGTCCCCGGTTCTCCATCCGGCGGGTGACGGCCCGAACCACCTCGAGTGGGGCGATTTCACTGGCGACTGCGTCGGCGATCTGGCGGTCAGCTTGCCCAAGGCCGGGCAGGTCGCCATCCTGCCCGGAGACGGGTCAGGCGGCTTCGGTCCGCCGGAGCCGTTCACCGCGGGCACCGACCCCCGGCTGCTCGTGATGGCCGATATCAACCGCGACCTCGAGGCCGACCTGGGCGTGGTCGACACGGCCGGTCATTCCGTCTCGGTGCTGTTCAATGCAGGCGGTGCCTGCTCTTCCTTCACGATCAGGCGCGCCGGCGACCCCTCGGCGATCCGCCAGGCGCCGTCCTACGCCTGGACGGGCTCCGGCCCGTTCGATGACGGACCGGGAGCCCTGACGGATGGCGAGACCTGGTTTTATCTGGTCGAGCACGACGGCGGCTTTCCACTCAGCCTGTCGGTGAACAGCGACGCACCCACCGGTTCGGTCCGGCTCGGCTTCAATGACGGAAATCCGGCCTCGGCGCCCGTGGACGTGTCTCTCTCATCGGTCGTCTACAAGACCACGGTGGTTCCCGCCGACGGCAGCTCGGCGGCCAAGGTGACCATCCTTCCCCGGGATCGAGACGGGGTGACGCTGGGACGCGGTCTCTCCATCGAGATCGACTCCGCCAGCCTGGGATCGGCCGTCCTGGAAGGCCCCGTACGCGACCGGGGGAACGGAGCGTTCGAGGTCCGGCTCGTCTCGGCAACGGCCGGCTCCGCCACTCTCGTGGTGCGGGTGGAAGGGATGGTTCTCCAAGACCAGCCCACGGTGACCTTCACGGCGCCCTGATCCTGGCCCTGGCCCGGCCGTGCGCCGCGTGGGCCGCATGCAGGATCCCGCCCGGCCTCGCCCACCGGGGCCACCCTCCGTTTCCGGCATCGTCTCATGCGATCTCGCCCCACGAACCGGATATCATTCCCCCGGCGCCTCCAGGGGAGAGCCGGGAGGCGGCGGAGCGCCGCAAGGCGCGGACCACCTGTCCGCTCAACATCTATCTCCGAGAGAACGACCTCCTGGAAGTCCTCCCCGGCCTGCCCCACCCGCGCTACCCGCCGGTGAAGGCAATCCGGTTCCACACGGAGATCACCTCCAAGTTTTACGGCGACGGGTATGCCGTGACCGACTGAGTCTCCCGGCCGGCCCCGAGAGCGGCGTCGCCGGGCCTCTCTCAGGAGCCTCCGGCCCGGTGGGAACGCAGGGGCGGTTCCGTCTCGGCCTCCACCGGGGCGTGGGCGGTCTTCCGGTAGCTCACCGGCGCCGCCAGACGGGCGCCCCCTTCTCGCAGACGAACCCGGACGCGCGGCGCCCGCCGCCGGCCGTCCGCCGGGTGGGCCCGGAAGGACAGGAGGAACTGGCAGCCCTGCAAACGGCGCAAGGTGTTCACCGCGCGGGCCACCGTCTGGCCGCCCCCGAAGAGGCGGCCCCCCGTATGAAAAGGCAGGGTCCCCAGGGCCAGGGGCATGTCGTAGCGTGTCCGCAGGAGATCACGGGTGCGGCAGCTCCAGATCAGATCCACCGCGTGGACCAGCACATGGTGGAGCTGCGCCAGGCCCACCAGGCCGTAGAGGACCGAAGGCGTCGGGCTCCAGTCCAGGTCGTCACCCAGGTAAAAGAGATGCTTCCGCCCGGGAGAGCGGCCGAGAGCCTGGAAGAGGGTCCGCCATCCTTGAACCCAGCGATCGAGACGCAGGTGGCCGCGGTTCGGCATGAGGATCCCGGGCGCGACCTCCAGATCATCCAGCGCCTGGAGAGCCCTCTCCCGGTCGTCAATCCAGGCCGTGTGGATGAGCGGCCGCCCCGCGAAGCTTGCCAGCATCATCCGATCTCCCGGCTGGAAGGTTTCCTGGAGCATATGGCGCACGTACGAGAAGGCCAAAGGCTGGGTCAGGGCATGACACCGGGTGACGAAGCTATTGAGGTGCCAGAGGTCGAAGTAAAAAACGAACTGCATCGGATCGCCGCGGAGCTCCAGCGGCGCGGCTGCAGAGGGACGCTGCCCCGTCTGCTGTCCGGGCCACGCCACCGGCGCCGGCCGCTCCTCCGCGCCAGCCGGCGCGGAGGAGACCTCGCCGTATCGACCCGGCCGGTCCACCTCAAGGATCGGCCGCGGCAGGCCGTCGACCAGCAGGTCGAAATCGTCCGCACCCAGGCCGCGGCAGGCGGCGGCCTCGTCCCGTTCCGGCCAGACCGTCACCTCGATCTGGATGATCCGGACCTGCATCTTTTCCTGGAGCTGGATCGGGCCCGTCTCGATCGGGCCTTCAGACGCAGCCGCGGAGGCCGCCAGGAACAAACTCAGGCCGTGGATGAGAGCCTGCTGCGCCCGGGTTCCGAGGGACATGGCTTCAGCATGCCACACCTCCCCGCCGGAAAGGAACCTCACCTCGGTGGAGCCCGCCCCGCGTTTCTGCTATCACATCATCCAGACGGAGCCCGACCAGCGCTCTCCGGCGCGGGAGTGCCCGCCCAGGATTCCCATGCAGAAGCCCTCCATCCGGAACATCGCCATCGTGGCGCACGTGGATCACGGCAAGACCACCCTCCTGGACGGCATGCTGCGCCAGAGCGGCGCCTTCCGCGAGAACCAGATCGTCGACGACCGGGTCATGGACAGCATGGATCTGGAACGTGAGCGCGGGATCACCATCCTGGCAAAAAACACTTCCATCGAGTTCCAGGGCGTGAAACTGAACATTGTGGACACCCCGGGCCATGCCGACTTCGGGGGCGAGGTGGAGCGCAGCCTGCACATGGTCGACGGCGCGCTGTTGCTGGTGGATGCCAGCGAGGGCCCTCTGCCGCAGACGCGGTTCGTCCTACGCAAGGCGCTGGCCCGGCGCCTGCCGATGATCCTGGTGGTCAACAAGATCGATCGCAAGGACGCGCGCAGCCAGGAAGTTGTCAACGAGGTGTACGACCTCTTCATCGACCTGGACGCGGACGAATCGCAGCTCGAATTCCCCATCCTGTTCACCAATGCGCGCCAAGGCGTGGCCCACCGCCAGCCCGACGACGGCGCAACCGATCTCCGGCCCTTGCTGGAGACCATCATCCACACCGTGCCTCCGGCCGGCGGCGACCCGGCAGCCACTCCACGCTTTCTCATCACCCATATCGACTACGACCCCTATGTGGGGCGCCTGGCCCTGGGACGTCTGTTCGACGGGACCTTGAGAATGAACGAGACCTACGGCCTTTGCCGCGAGGATGGGACCGTCCAGCCGGCGCGATTCGCCGCTCTCTACGCCTTCGCCGGGCTGCAGCGCACGCGGGTCGAGAAAGCGGCTGCCGGAGACATCTGCTCTTTCGCCGGCGTCGAGGAGATCCACATCGGCGACACCCTCTCGGCGCTGGATCACCCCGCCCCGCTGCCGCGCATCCACGTGGAAGAGCCGACGGTATCCATGGTATTCCGGGTCAACGACGGCCCCATGGCGGGCCGCGAAGGAAAGCAGCTCACATCGCGGCAGATCCGCGACCGGTTAGCCCTGGAAAGCCTGGGCAATGTCGCCATCGAGGTGCACCCGACCGATCAGCCCGACGCCTTCCAGGTCTGCGGCCGCGGCGAGCTGCAGCTGGGCATCCTCATCGAGACCATGCGGCGCGAGGGGTTCGAGCTGCTGGTCTCCCGGCCCCGGGTGCTCTCCCGGAAGGTGGGCGGCGTCCTCCAGGAACCGGTGGAGCACCTCTTCCTGGATGTCCCCGAGGCCTTCGTCGGCATCGTCACCGAAAAGGTCGGGACGCGCAAGGGCCGCATGGTCAATCTGGTCAATCACGGAACGGGCCGGGTGCAGATGGAGTTCAAGATCCCCTCTCGCGGCCTCATCGGGTTCCGCAACGAATTCCTCACGGACACCAAGGGATCCGGTGTCCTGAATTCCCTGGTGGACGGCTGGGCGCCCTGGTTCGGTCCGATTCCCCAGCGGACCAGCGGCGCGCTGGTCGCCGACCGCGGCGGGTCCGCCACGGCGTACGCCATCTTCGCTCTCGAGGAGCGCGGCGTGCTGTTCATCGGGCCGGGCGTGGAAGTTTACGAGGGCATGGTAGTGGGCGAGCGCAACCGCGCCGGGGATCTCAACGTCAACATCACCCGCGAGAAGAAGCTCACCAACATGCGGAGCAGCACGTCCGACATCCTGGTCACGCTCCGGCCGCCGCGCCGCCTCTCGCTGGACCAAGCCGTCGAGTTCCTCTCCGAGGACGAGTACCTGGAGGCCACCCCCGCCGCCCTGCGCATCCGCAAGGCGGAGCGCTCGGCCTCCAGGCGCGAGCAACTCCGCAAGCGCCGGGAGAAACAGGGCGGAGCGGACTGACCGAGGCCGGTCGCGTCACGCATCGATCAGGGCTGCGGAAGGAGACGGCGGCGGGCCAGGTCGAAGACGTCGCCCGGCCGCAGGCGCAACCAGGGCTGTGGACCGCCGCCCCGGAGGCGCTCCCGGTCGTAGACGAGGACCTGGCTCGATCCCACGACCTCGGCGCGGTCCCCCTCCACCACCAGGGCGGTATTCTCATCGATCCCGATCCCGAGAAGATCGGGATGGGCCTGGATGACCGGGATCAGGTCTCTCTGGCGGCCTCGGGCCAGCACATGCTGGTCGATGGCCACATGGTGCAGGAAGTCGAATCCTTCCTCGTGGCCGGGGGACATCATGATGGTGTTTCCTTCGGGGGCCCCGCGGACCAGGTACGATCCCTGGATGGTTGCCCCGGCCGACGTGCCGCCGATCACGCCTCCCCGGGCCAGCACCTGGTGAAAGGCGCACTCGGTCCGGGTTCCGGCATACGCATCCACCAGGCGCCACTGTCTTCCGCCTCCGAACCAGACTCCCCGTGCCCGATCGAGCGGCGCCGCGAAGGCTGGAGAATCCGCCACCTGAGGGTCCCGGGTATGGAGCACGGCCACATGAGTGAATCCGAACCTGCGGAACGGCGCCGCGAACGACTCCAGGTGATCCCCGAGCTCTCCTTCCAGCGCCGTGGGCACCACCACGATCGGCGCGCCCGCTCCACCCGCCAGCTTCATGAACCGGCGCAGGATGGCCGGACTGTTCATCCCGCCCCCCACGATGACCAGATGTCCCCGGGGAGGTCCCACCCGCGGAGGAGAGACCGGCCCGGTGTGGGCCCCCGCCGGAGCCAGGGCGGCGATCAGGACCACTCCCGCTATGCGATAACTCCAGCGTCTGTGCCGGCCGGCCATATCTCCCCTCGAGAAGGCCGGCCCGTGGGGAACACCCCGCTGCGTGCTGCGGCCGGCCGCCTGGAAAGTGCTATCACCATCCCCGCGGAACTGAAAACCGGTTCACCGGGCGCGGTTTTCGCCAGGGGTCCCCGAGACCGGCGTGACAGGCGGGCCGCGGGCATTCTATGATGCGTGGATGAGCCAGCTAGCGGTCCACGATTCCATCGCGGTTCTCGATTTTGGCGGCCAGTATGTCCACCTGATCGCCACCAAGGTGCGTTCCCTGGGCATCCATGCCGAGATCCGCGAGCCGGACGATCCCACCGACAGCTTTCGAAAGTACAAGGGCCTGATCCTCTCGGGAAGCCCCTCCCTGAGCGCCCAGGACGAGGGCTCCGACTGGAACCAGGATCTCCTGGACCTGGGTCTTCCCGTCCTGGGCTTCTGCTTCGGCCATCAAGAAATCGCCAAGCACGCCGGCGGCGCGGTCGACCACACGAAACGCGAGTTCGGAGCCGCCACGCTGCACCTCATCCGGGATTCACCTCTTTTCACCGGGCTCCAGAGGGAAGAGATCGTCTGGATGAGCCACGGAGACACGGTGACCCGGCTGCCGGCGTCGTTCGTGGAGCTGGCCTACTCGACCAGCGGAGCCGGCCAGTCCATCCAGCACCGCAACGCCGCCATCGCCTGCGAGTCGCGGCGCCAGTACGGCCTGCAGTTCCATCCCGAGGTGGACGACACGCCCTGCGGACTCCGGATTCTCAGGAACTTCGCGGCCGGCATCTGCCAGGCGCGGGCCACCTGGCATGCCGGCGGCCAGGTGGAAGAGCGTGTGGCCGCCCTCCGCGCCCAGGTGAAAGACCGGAAGGTCCTGCTCCTGGTCTCCGGCGGGGTGGATTCCACGGTGGCCGCCCTTCTCTTCGCGCGGGCCCTGGGAGCCCATCGCCTGCGGCTCCTGCATATCGACAACGGCCTCATGCGCAAGGGTGAGAGCGCGGAGGTGGTCTCCCGGCTCACCGCGCTCGGGCTGGGAGACAGCCTGCACCATGTGGACGCCAGCCGGACCTTCTTCTCCGCCCTGGAAGGGCTGGTCGATCCCGAGAAGAAGCGCCAGGCCATCGGCGACACTTTCGTTCAGGTCTTCGAGCGGGAGGCCACCCGCCTGGGGATCGAACACGCCCTCCTGGGCCAGGGCACGATCTATCCCGACACCATCGAGACCGGCGGCACCCGGCGCGCCGATGTGATCAAGACGCATCACAACCGGGCCCCGCTGGTCCAGGAAATGATGCGCCAGGGACGCGTGGTGGAACCGCTGGCCGACCTGTACAAGACCGAGGTCCGGGAGTTCGGGCGCGCCCTGGGCCTCGACTCCGCCAGCATCCAGCGCCACCCTTTCCCCGGTCCCGGGCTCGGCATCCGCGTGGCGGCCTCCGGGCCCGGCCCGCCTGATCCCGGCCTGCCCGGCCTGCAGGCGGCCGTGGACCGGATGCTCCGCGACGCCCCTCTCCGCGGGCTGCTCCTGCCCGTGCGATCCGTCGGCGTCAAGGCCGACCTGCGCAGCTACGAGCATCCCGTCCTCCTGGTCGGCGAGCCGCTGCCCTGGGAGCGCCTCACCGCCCTGGCCACGAGCCTGACCAAGGGGATCCCCGGCATCAACCGTTGCCTTTTCGAGCTCAGCGGCCGGCGGCCGCGGGAGGCGCGCGCGGTTCCCGCGGCGGTGACCCCCGCGCGGCTCGATCTGGCCCGCGACCTGGACCAGATCGTCATGCAGGCGCTGGAGCGCCACGCATTGATGCAAACGGTCTGGCAATGTCCGACGGTGCTCGTCCCGGTGAGCCTTGACGGACGCGGGCATGAGCTGGTCGTCCTGCGCCCCGTGCATTCCGAGCGGGCCATGACGGCCCGTCCCGCATGGATCGGCGAGAGCTGCGCTACGGAGATCACCGGGGCGCTCACGGCCTTTCAGCCGGTGTCCGGCGTGGCGATCGATCTGACCACCAAGCCGCCGGCCACCATCGAATGGGAATGAGCCGCTGCGATCCGCCGGCCGCCGCCGCCTGACGGACCGCTTCTCAGAGGGGCGCCCGCTGTCCCTCGGCGGCCACGCCGAGACCGGCCGCGAGGATCCGCCGCCGGGCCGCGCTCCCGGGGTCGGCGCCCGGATTGGTGTGGTTCAGGTGAATGAAAAAGATCTTCCGCCTCTCCCCTTCGGGCAACGACGCGAATCGCCCCAGTGATTGCTCGATGAACGGGTGCGGGATCAGGGACATGTCCCGGCCCTGGACCTCGCCGCTTCCGAAGAAAGTGCCGTCCAGGAAGGCCGTGTCGACCGCTTGCACGTGCTCCTCGATCGAGCGGTCCCACCTCTCCCACGCGTCCGTGTCCGGGATGTAGAGCAGGGAGTGCGAAGGGCCGCGGACCAGAAAACCGAAGGTGTCGGTCGTCTCGGCCCGGTGCGGCACCAGGAACGGCACGACGGACAGACCGGGACCCAGGCGGACCTCCCGGTCCGCCTGCAAGGTCCGCAGGACGACATATCCCCCGGAGACCAGCTGGCTCCACGGCTCATTCTGTTGCAGAAAGCGGACCATGCGCTCTGACCCGTAGACAGGCTGGCCCCGGGCCGCGTACGCCTCGCGGCCCAGCTCCAGGAGCCCCGCGTAGTGGCCCATGTGGGCATGGGTCAGGAAGATGCCGTCAAAGAGCGGCGGCCGGCCCGGGGAGGTAATGCGGCCGGGCGGATGCCGCCGGGAGCGCTCCACCTGCTCGCGAAGATCGGGCGTGGCGTCGATGAGCCAGCGGCGCCCGGTTCTCGGATCGGCAATCAGGAGAGACGCCACCAGGCGCCTCCGGCCGGGGTCGCGCCAGGCCGCGCGGTCCGCTTCCTCCTCGGCGCCGACCTGGGGAAGGCCGCCATCCTGCGCCGTTCCCAGGACCAGGGCATACGGATCCGGCTTCTCCCCCCCCTGTTCATGCGGCCGCGCCTCGCCAGGGGCGGAAGGATGCCGGTTCTCTGTCGGGGGCGGCGGGCGGTCCCCGCCGGCAGGCGGCGGTCCAGACTCTCCGGCCATATCCGGCGGCGGGGGCCCCAGCCCCAGCCGGGCTGCCAGCTGACGATCCAGCGCCTCCGCCGCCACGCGGCAGCCGGCGGCGGTCCAGTGGCCGTCCTTCCCTTCGCCCAGGTAGAGAGTCTGCCCGCGGGCCTGCTCCCGGAAGAAAGCCAGCGGATCGAAAACATCGATCCCGTCGTCCCTCAAGGCATCGGCGATCTGGCTCTGCGGAAACGGATTCTCCCAGTTGGCAGGAGGCGGCTCGCCGAAATCCCGCCTCCAGATGGCATCCGACATCTGGACGCCGGTGGGGACCACGAAGAGAACAAAATCGATGCCTCGCTTTTCGCTCTCCCGGGCCAGCCGCCGCACGTAGTCCATGGACTGTTCGAAGGCCGCCTGCAGGATGGGCGGCCTCTCGGAGGCCGGTGCATAAACGTGCCGGTACCGGATGCCAAAGCTATTGGGCTGGAAATTATATCCGGCATAGCCCGGCAGCAGAATCGGCGTCAGGAGACTCACGACCTTGTCCACGTGGAGAAGATCATAGAGATGAATGTACAGATTCATCTCCCGCAGAACGGGAATCTTGTACTTGGGCCAGCCCCTCCGCCGCAGCCGGCCCGTCCCATCGATGTACCGTTCCCTGGACTGCACCCGGAACGGAAGCCCGTCCTTCGATTCCACCACCTCCGTCTCGAGGAGATCCTTGAAGTCGTTGCGGATGAAGTACTGCATGATCACCAGGTCGGGATCCAGGGCAAAGCCCCTCTGCAGCATGAAGGCGATGTAGGCATCCGGCGAGTATGCGTCCGCGTATCCGCAATTGATGACCTGAAAGGTCTTCTTCCCGGCGCGCCGGTTCAGCTTCTCCTCCAGGAGATGGGTGTGCAGGCGCACATCCGGGATGGCGTTGTTGATGGCGAACGAATCGCCCAGGAGCAGGATACGGTAGGTCCCGGGCTTTTTTTCCGGAGAAAACTCGGGGCCCCGGAAACCGAGATGATTGATGGTGTAATCCAGCTTCCGGTCCGACTCCCACTCGTAGATGGTCCGGTGGAAACCGGGCCGCAGCTCGAACGGAAGAATACGGCTCTTCCGGTAGAACTCCGGCGAGAGATGCTGCGCCTTGTGGTAGGTCAGCGCCGGCAACGCCAGGCTCAGCATCCCCTCCGCCAGCCCCACGAAGACCATGCCCGCCAGACAGATGGCGAGCGTGTGAAACGCCAGCTTCTTCTCTCTCACAGGATCCCTGAGGGTCCAGAGCCTCCAGGCGGGCCAGAGGAACAGCGCACCCAGGGCCAGAAAGCCGGCCAGCACCACGCCGTGCCGCCAGCTGAAGTAGGTGAAGGAGTTGTAGACCGCAAGGCACGCCGCCGCCAGGCAAGAGAGCGCCAGAAACAAGCACCCGAGAGCCAGCAGCCAACGAACGCCCCTGAAAAAGAGCCTGCCGCGGTCCGGCTCCATCTTCCGCCTCATTCCTTTCCGGCCCGTCGAGCCATCACCCACCACCCGGCCGCCCATGCCCCCGGGGGATCGGATTATAGAGCGCCACGATGGTTCAAGAATGCCGGCCCGGTCGTCTCTTGTTCCTGTTCGAATGCCTTCAAAGCCAGGGAAGCGAAGAGCCCGCAGAAGACCCACCCAAGGGGAGGACCCGCGACGCGAGTTGACGCAGATCAGCGCCGGGCTCAGCGAGATCAATCAGAAGGCCAGTGTCCTCCTGGAAGGGTTTTCGGAAGAGACACGCGGCTTCACCAACAGCAAGGTCGGCGACCAGGGTGCCGAGAAGCGCCGCCTGGAACGCTCTCCGGAGGAGCTGGGGGCCGTCTCCTAGCACGGAAGGACGCCAATGCCGCCCGCGCCAACCGGGAGATTTGTCTGTGGAAGTGGTCGCGGGAGCAGGTCAGTCCCTGCCGCGCCCCCCGTTTTCCTTGGACACCTGTTTGGGGGATGATAGCTCCCAAGG
>JBHHYE010000060.1:0-10212 GCA_046757405.1 Acidobacteriota bacterium
GAATGAGCGATCCCTTTCGCCGGAATGAGTGATCCACTTCACCAGAATACGCACCCTTCCGGCGCACCGCCAGCGGAATAGGCCTGGTAGGCCGAGAAGGAAGCGGCGGCAGGCAGGCCGGGGATCGCGGCGGCTGACAGCGCCAGGAGCCCGAGGAACCGGCGGGCCAGGGAAGACCCCCTGCCTGGCGACACCGGCCGGTTCGATCGGGAAAGAATATGCATATTGATATTCCTCATGTAGTATATTTAATCTTCTAGATAAGAGTATTCAATATCAATTTCGTCACTGGCTCAGCCGTCGGTGTCCTTTTCCGGAGCGAGATCCTGCGAGAAAGCCGGGTTCCCGCCCGGAGAATCGATTCTGCGGCCAGAAAGAGGGTTTGAATCGAGAAAACCGGACTTACATCCCGGGGAACAGCGGATTCTGCGGCCGCCAGAAGGTTTGAATGCGGTGCAGCGCCATCCCGCTCAGGCGATTCAGGGGATGCTTGCGCGGCAGGAAGGAGAAAAGCGGCCGGCGCCGGTCTCTCAGGCGGTTCAGTGTCACGAGCAGCAACCGGTGCCCCGGGTCCAGGCGCAAGCCCTGGAGAAAGAGCGAAAGGGCCTGGCCGCGGCGCCGCGCCCGGAGGCAGACCATGCCGTAATTATAATAGAGGTCAGGATGGGAAGGGGCATGCTTGATGGCCGCCTCACACCAGGTGAGGGGGCGGGCGGTCTCGCCCGAGACCATGGCCAGGCAGAGGCCATAGTAGGAGAGCAGGCGAGATCTTCTCTCCGGGGAGAGGCCATGAACCGCCATCTCCGGGTCTGTCTCGAAGAGGTCGAGAGCCTGCAGGTAACGACCCTGCCGGGTCGCCTTGATGGCTTCTTTCAGATCGGCTGCCATGCTGTCCAGTGGGAGCCCCGGGAGAACCATGCGGCCGGCCGGGTGGCCTCCGATCGTTCAATCTAAGGCCGGAGGTGCTTCAGTCAAATCGGGCGTCATGGAGCCGTCATCGAATGGAAGAGCGCCTGGCCCGGCCGCCGCGGGGTCCGGCATGGCCGCGCGGGGGGATCGACTATGGCGCGTCTTTCTTCCGGGGGAGCCGGGGGAGCGTTCCCGGCCATTCCGCGAGGGAATAGGCCATGACCGCCATGGCCGCGCTGCTGGCGGCCAGGTCTCCGGGGTTCACCTTGTCCAGGGTGTCGGCAGCGGTGTGGTGATAGTCGAAATAGTGGGTGCTGTCCTGCCGCAAGCCGATCTGGGGAACGCCCTGGCGCGCCAGCGGGGAGATATCCGCTCCACCCTCCCCGGGCCCAACCTCCCCGCCTCCCAGTGCCGCGAGGGGAGCGGCCAGGTCCCGGACCCTTTCCTCCCCGCCGGCCCCCGCTCCGACGGTCCACCCGGCCAGTGCGGCGCCGCCACTGTCCGATTCGATGGCCGCCACATGCCGCCCCATTTCGTTCGCATGCGCCCGGGCATAGCCGTGCCCGCCGCGGAGCCCATTTTCCTCATTGGCGAAGAGCACGGCGCGGATGGTCCGTCGGGGAATGAGATCCAGCGTTCTGAGGAGGCGCATGGCCTCGAGGACCACCGCCACGCCGAACCCGTCATCGAGAGCACCGGTCCCCAGGTCCCATGAATCGAGATGCGCGCCGATGAGCACGATCTCCTCCGGCTGCTCCCGTCCGGTGATCTCGCCGACGACATTCGCTTCCTCGACTTCCGGGCGGGTCTCACAGCCCAGCTGCAGATAGAGTCGAACCGTGCCATCGCTCTGGCGCAGGCGGTGGATCAGGTCGGCATCTTCTTCAGAAACGGCGGCGGCCGGGATCGGCGGGACCTCCTCGGCGTAGCGCAGGGTCCCCGTATGGGGCAGGCGGTAGGCTGCGGTGCCCAGCGAACGGACCAGCATGCCCACCGCCCCCAGCCGCGCCGCCTCCACCGGCCCCTGCACGCGCAGCGCCACGGTCTTGCCATACCCGTTTTCCCTGGTCCGGGACATATCCCGGTTGAAGAGAACGAGCCGGCCGGCGACCGCCTTCCTGCCCAGCGCCTCGAGCGAGGCAAACGAATCGGCTTCCACCACTTCCGCCTCCAGGCCGCCGGCGGGGGTGGCGATGCTGCCGCCCAGGGCGGTGACGGCCAGGCGCTGATGGACCGGAGCGACGATGGCGGCGGTTTCAGCGCCACGGACCCAGACGGGCACAGTGACCTTCTCCAGGCGGACATGCTCGTGACCGTCTTCCCTCATGATGCGCGCCGCCCACTGCTGGGCCGCCGCCGCCTGCGGCGATCCGGTCAGGCGGGCCCCGATGTGATCCGTCAAATCGCGAAGCCGCTGGAAGGCGCGCCCCTCCACCTGGGCCGCTCCGACCAGCCGGGCGGCCACCCGGGGGTAGGGCGGCACAGGCCCGGAATCGTGGCGGTCCGCGCCGCTGGTCTGGGGGAGCTGAGCCCCGGCAAAACAAGCCATCAGAAGAAGCCCCCGCGTCGCCCGCCACAGCCGGCGGCGAGCGGGTTTTCTCGCAGATGCTGTCTGTTGGTCCACGCGCCCTATCCTCCGGCTGCCGGTCCGACGCCCATCTCGCCGAGCAGGGAGTCCGCCCCGCCGAGCTGGTCGAGCACCCACAGCACGTAGCGGATATCCACGTGGATGGAGCGTGTCTTCTCCGGCAGGAAGTCCCAGTCGGAGATGATGCTCTCGTAGGTTCCGTCAAACAGCAGGCCGACCAGCTCGCCGCGGCCGTTCAAGGTCGGAGAGCCCGAGTTGCCCCCGGTGGTATCCAGGGTACTCAGAAAATTCACCGGCACCGACCCGAGCCGTGGATCGGCGAAGCGGCTTCCAGGCGAGGTGCGCATCCGTTCCAGCAGCCTTTCGGGCGTGTTGAACGGTGCCTCGCCGGTGTCTTTTTCCAGCACCCCGGCCAGCGTGGTGAACGGCGTGTAACGGAGGCCGTCGTGGGGGCGGGAGCCCTTGACGGTCCCGAAGGTGACCCGCAAGGTGCCGTTGGCGTCGGGATAGACCGGTTTCCCCTGGCTGCCCAGGTAGGCGATGAGGGCTTCCATGAAGCGCGGGCGCGCCTCGCGGAAACGGCCGGTCAGGCCCTTGTCCTCTTCCTCCAGGGCGAGATCTTCGTCGAACAGGCGCACGGCGAGCTGGATGAAAGGATCTTCGCTGGCGGCGAAGGCGTCCGGTGTCCGGTCCATCCAGGCCAGCCGGGTTTCCTTTTCGCCCAGCCGGGTCTTCCGGTACATGTCTGCCAGCTTACGGTCCAGGCGGTCCTCCTGAACCTTGGCGCCGGCGAAGCCGAACCATGCGTCGAAGGCGCCCGCGTGGAGCGACGGGCTGGTCGCCGCGTACTTCCGGATGAAGTGCCGCCAGGCCGGCCGGTCGACCTCCGGGTCGAACGTCCGGTCCATCCGCGTGAGGCGCTCGCGGATCCTGGTCAGGTCCCGGTCCTGGTACCCCGGTTCGCGCTGGGCATCGGGCTTGAGTCGTTCGCGGCTGAGGCGATAGAGCGTCTGGGCGGCGGTCAGGAGGCTGGAGCGATGGGCAAGGAACTCATAGTAGAGGGCGCGTTCCTGGCGGCTCTGCTGCTCGGCAACGAGATTCTGAAGATCCTGAATGGCGGACCGGTACCGTTGCCGGCGCTCGGGATTGGTCTCGATCCACCGCTGAAGGCCGGACTCCAGCCGCCTCTTGCGAGCGACCACGTCGCTGTGCGCGAACCCCGCGAGCATTCCCTCGTAGTTCTTCGAGGCGTTGTTGAGGCCGGCCACCAGGGAGGCATACTTCAGGGCGGCGTCTGGATGGGCTTGTGTGGCCTCGTGGATGACTTGCAGCCAGTCGTCGAACGCCTGCTTCCGGGTCGGGTAGGTCCACCGGATCACGTTCTCCACCTCGCTGGCCAGCCGGTAACGATTGGTGCGGCCTGGATAACCGGCCACCATGACGAAGTCGCCTTCCCCTACCCCTGCCGGCGAGACGCGAAGAAAGTGCGTCGGCCGGTACGGCACGTTCTCGCCGTCATGGCCGGCGGGCTTGCCGTCCGGACCCACATACGCCCGGTAAAAAGAGAAGTCGCCCGTGTGCCGGGGCCACATCCAGTTGTCCACGTCGCCGCCGAACTTGCCCACCCCCTCCGGCGGCGCATAGACCAGGCGGACGTCGCGGATCTCCAGCTGTTTCACCAGCTGGTACTGAAGCCCGCCGTAGAAGGCGGCCACCCGGCAGCGGTGTCCCTCATCCCTCTCGCAGTCCGCCACCAGCGCCTTCTGTCGGTCCTCGATGGCCTGGTAACGGTCGCGTCCGCCCAGATCGGTTCCGAGGCCGCCCAGGACGCTGTCGGTGACATCCTTCACGGCCACGGTCACCAGGACGCGGCTGCCCGGACCGGCGAAGAGCTCTTCGTCACGACTGCCGGCCACGAACCCTTCCTCCAGGAGATTGCGATCCTGGGTGGAGTTGTACTGGATGGCCCCGAAGGCGCAGTGGTGGTTGGTGATCACCAGGCCGTCCGGCGAGACGAACGACGCGGTACATCCGCCGAGGCTGATGACGGCATTCATGGGATAGGCCGTCAGATTCGCCAGCTTCTTCGGGTTGGTTTCCAGGCCGAGCTCCTTGAGCTGGCTGGCCAGATCAGGAAGCTGTGCGGGGGGCCACATGCCCTCTTCCGCCCGTACCCCGGTCCAGGCCAGCACCAGCAAGATGGGCAGCCAACGTCTCATTCATTCACCTCCGGGAGAAAAGAACCGTTCCTGGGGAAACCGCGCGCGGCATGGATTCTGGCATCCGGCCCGGCCCGGGTCCACCATCGTTTGCTGAGCAGATGAATTCCTCCGACGCCAGCACACGCCCCCGGGCATCGCGCGCTTCGACTCTCCAGTGGCCTGCCGACCCGGGAAACAGCGTCTTCTTGCTGTACGTCCGCCAGTGGGGGCCGCCGATCTTCAGCACGATGGTAGCAGCCGGCCGTCCCTCGTGAATCCAGACATGGTGGAGGACATCTCCGGCGCGGCCGCCCGTGGCCCGCGTCCAGAAACAGACGCGGGCTCCTTCCGGGAAGCGGCCGCCGCGTCCGACCAGCTCGTGGTCGATGACGCCGGTCCCCACGCCGGCCCCGGCGACCAGGAGATGGCTCGGCGCCGCAGGAAGAAGAGGGCGTGGCGTGCGCGGCCTGACGGTGTGATCCGGGAGGCTTGGTGGAGGGGGCGGACCGGCACGGTCCGAGAGGGTTGGTGCGGTCGGCTCCGGTGACGCTTCGGTGGCGGGGGACGGCCCCGCGGGGGTTCGGGTGGCTGCCTGGACCGGGGGAGAGGGGCGCCGGCGGGTCACTGGAGGCGAGACCTCGGGCGGCGGCGTTTCCGAGTCCGGCCGGGGGATCGTTCCGCTGACCGCGGGCGTGGCGGCCGCCCGCGGCGGCGGAGAGGCACCCTGGGCCGAAGGATCCGTCCCGGGGCCGCGGAGCAGAAGCCATCCGGCGATGGCCACCGAAGCCAGAAACGACAGGGCTGCCAGGGCCCGCACGCTGGCGGGAAGGCTCCGGAAGGACCACCCCGCGCGCTGTTGATTCTTCAGGTCCAGAAGCCTGGACATTTCCTGGATCAGCTTCGGCTCGGGGGCTGGCGCATCCCGGTTCCGGGCCTGTTCCTCGCGCAGATAGGCTTCCACGAGGAGTTCCGGGTCGGCGCCGATGGAACGGGCGTAGGCGCGGATGAACCCTTTGTTGAAGGCGCCGCCGGGAAGCTCTTCCAGGTCGTTCTTCTCGATCGCCTCCAGGTATCGTTTCGGGATCTTGGTGGCCTGGACGATCTCCTCCAGCGCGATACCGCGGATCTCGCGCTCATGCCTCAGATCATCCCCAAATGTTGTCATGGCCGGAACCGGGTCCTGCCCGCGGGTTGCGGGGAAATCATTGTACCAGCGCCCGGGTGGACCGGCCATCAGGAAGAGCCTCGCCGGTCTTCCCCCGCCGGCCGCCTGGGGGTCCTCAAGGTTCGACCCGGGCGACCACCTTTCCTTGGGCGTCCATCACCTGCACGCCCAGCATCGTGATCTTGCGGGCTGCTTCCGCGGTCACCGACACCCAGGCCAGCCAGTTCCCGGGATCTTGCCTCTGGCTGTTCGCGGACTGCGGGGGGCGCAGTCCGGCCTCCACGCAACTTTCATCAGCCCGGGCGAAGCAGAACTGCACCGTGCCGCCTTGGGGCAAGCCAACCACCCGGGCCGTGATGATGACCGGCCCGGGGCCGGTGATCGGCAGGCCGATTGGCAGAAAAAGTTGTGCCCCCTGGCGCACGCCCAGCAGAGGATCCCCGCTGGGAGTGAAGAGATGAACCTGGGATGCCGGCGCGATGATCACCGGTTTCGACAGCCGCGGGGAGGAGGCCAGGGATGGGAAAAGATCCAGGGGTGCGACGGCCGAGCCCAGTTCCCCTCCCAGATCATCCTGGGTCACCACCACCAGGTCCGCGTCCTCGGGAAGGGTCGTGGACACGGCCTCCTGGAAGATCAGCTGCTGGGTGGCCGGACGGGAGGGGACCTCGGGAGCGTAGGATGAATGGAAGAGTTCGCTACTGGTCCCGTTGCTGCCCCGGAGCAGCCCGGCGAGAGTGATCTTGCCCTGCCGCCTGCCGGCCGCCGGAGCTTCCCAGGCCAGGGAGAGGGCCGGCAGGGACACCTGGACATGAATCTCCACGCCGGTCCTGTGGACCGGGAGCAGGTAGGTGCTGATCCGGATCGGCAGGTCTTGAAACTCCTGTGGAAAGGCCTCCGCGCTGCGTAACATCCGGTCAGGCTCCAGCCGACCAGAGCCATCGACGTATTCCTTGCGGGCGGAGACCGCCAGCGGAGGGCGGTGGACCCGCACCCGGATGGAATGAACCGTGCCGGGCGGCCCTCCGGATGGCGGCCGGAACCCGAGCTTGTATGAGTCGAGCACCTGGCGATGGGCCAGGGTGAGCTCTTCCTCGAAGTTGTTGAGGGCGACCGGAGGGCGTCCTCCGGTGGCGCGGGCCAGGGAGTCCAGAGAGCCCAGCAGTTCGCCGAGAGCATTGGGATCGCGTGCGTTGCCCCGGTGAATGGCCGTATCGTTGGCGCCACGGTCCTGATCAATGGCCCCGGACGTGGCGGCATCAAAATCGGTGGACGTCTGGTAGAGACCCACCAGGCTGACGGGAGAGAGGCTGACTCCTGCGCGTTGAAACCGGCGGGCGGTTTCCTGGAATTCCGGCCGCAGGCTGGAGGTGGCCCTCTCCAGGTCGGAATGACCGTTGGCATAGTTCAGGCCAGCCTGCTCCCGGATCCCGTCCGTGAGAAAAACCACGGACTTGCGGCCGGGGAACCGGGACATGATTCCCAGAAGGGAGTCCAGCGCCGCGAGCACCTTGCGGACGCGCAGGGACTGTTCCGCGCTGTACCCTTTGACGGCGGTTTCCGCCGGGTGGGACCGGGCGGGGTCGTAGATGGCGTTCACCTCGGCCATCCGTCCCGCCTCTCCCATGATCCAGGAATCGCGAAGAGCCGTTTGCCGGTCGAGACGGGATAGCCCCTGGGCCAGATTTTCGGCCGATTGCGTGAAGGGAACCTCGGTGCGCATCCGCCCGTGGGTGAGAACGAAAAGGGCCGTCTGGACCTGCGCCGGCCAGGCTTTTTTCAGCACGGTCCGGACCATGTGAATCGCCATGGTCATGTGCGGGAGTCGGGTCTGGTAAAGATCAATCGCCAGAGCCACGTGGGCGGGGACCGGTTGGGCGGCAGCCGGCTCGTGGGCCGCCTGCGGCGGAGAAAGGCCGGCCGCCGGGGCCGGAGGGGAAGCGGCTGGCGCGATGGGCGCCGGCGGCGGCGGGTCGAAGGTCTGGATGGGAACCGCCTTCCCGTCCACGCGCAGGTCGAAATCGTCGCGGCTCAGGCCATGAACCGGCTGCCGGTCGCGGTCGGTCACGACCACCGGCACCAGAACCAGCCGTGTTTCGATCCTCTCCTCGAGAGCAGGCGCCGTGCGAACCGGGAGTTCCTCCTCCACCGGTTGGTCGGGGGCGCCCTGGCCCGCCGCCAGAGCGGCTCCCCAGAAAGGGGGCAGGGCGAGCACCAGGAAGAGGCCAAGCTCCTTCCAGGTGAGGGAAACCCGGCCGCGGGCGGGCGGCCAGTCCACCATCCGCGATCTTCGCATGCCTCATGGTACACCGCGAAACTGTTTTGTTGTAAATATCAAACTATGGTATAAGCAATACATGCAGTTCTTGACATGACCAGGCGTTCCATGGTGGCGGAGACAGCCGACAATATCGACGTGGGCCGGCGGTTGGTGACCTGGAGGATCCGGAGGGGGTTGTCCCAGGGGACTGTCTCGAGGCGCTCCGGTATCAACCAGGCTTACCTGTCCCGTCTGGAAGCAGGCAAGATCATGCCCACCCTGCGGACGGTCCAGCGGATTGCCGCCACCCTGCGGGTTTCCTTGCCGGAGCTTCTCGGACCGTCTCCCCCGCAGGGAAAGGAGATGCCCTGTCCGGTGAGCGTCAGCGGGCATTGCCTCATGGATCTCATCAATGCCGGGACAGGCGCGGGCCGCGGGGATGGCCCGGAACGGTATTCGCTCCGGCAGCTCCGACTGATCCGCCGTTTCACGGTTCTGGTGGGGAGGAACGAACCCAGGCTGCTTGCTGCCCTGGACGTGTTCATCACGGGAATGCTGGGAAACGACCCGTCACGGCCCGCGCCGGGGGAAAGGCCCCACCGCCGGGGCGCGCGCACCACTTGATCTCTTAACCTTTTGCCGCGCAACGGATTGCCCGCGCTGCCGGGGTAAGGTTGACTTCCCCTTGACGCTCGGACAAGATGTCTCCCGTTCTCCTCGCGCCCGGTCCTGGAGACCTGAGCTCACCACTTCATGCTGTGAAAAGGAGGCGAGGTTATGGACATGAGGGAAAGTCACCGGTCTCGGAGTCGGGTTTCCATTCTGAGCCTGCTTCTGGTCGGCGCGAGCCTGTCGTACATGGTGCTGGGCACCGGCGATCCCGCGTTCGGCTTGTTCAAGAAAGGGAAGAAAAAAGGCCCGAGCATGACGATGAACGGCGTCCCGGTGCCGGGACTGCATGCCTGGACCATGGGTCACGGAAAACGGGACAATCCTCCCGACCGGCTGGGCGGGCCTCTCACCGTGACCGTCACCCAGAAAGACGGCAGTACGCGCTGGGTCCTCCCGGGCCCCCGGTTTCTTGATCCTTCGGTCTTCGGGACCCCCAAGAATCCGGTAGGGTTTGATCCTGCCCCGTTTCCGCTGCTCGGGGTTCCTCTCGAGATGCGCGGCACCTCGGGCGGCAACTATACGTTCGCGAACCATGCCACGCCGTTCAGCAACTGGCGGGAGGTGGGCGTGGGGAGCATCCGCATGAAGGTTGTGGACGCCACGGCCGTCGATGGCGCCCGGACCAAGGACACGGTGGATTTCGAGGCGACCTTCGAGAGCCCGGACAAGAAGCACCAGTACCGGGTCACGGCGGGGAAGGCCATCCCTCACGGAATGGCGTATCCGTTCTTCGGCGGGGTGGTCACCAATCATCTGCTCCACGGTGCCACGGGGATCGGGACCAGGCTCATGCCCACCGAGTTTACCTACGCCGGCTTCTGGGCGGTGGGTGATATCTACCGGGACGGCGAGCTCGTCAATCCCAAGCACATGATCCACGTCATGGTGACCGAGGTGGTCCGGGGCAGCGGATACAATCTCGACTTCGACGGCAAGGTGGGGGATCCTCCCACCGGGATGACTCTGCACCTGATGGTCCCGGCCTATGCACCGGGACCCAGGGGATTGCAGCCGAAACCGGTCAAGACCGGCTACGTCCCGTTTCCCGCGATCAAGAAGCACATGCAAGCGGCCATGAAGAAGGCCTCTTCCTTGCCACCGGACCAGATGAAGAAGAAGATGGCCGTGCTGGAAAAGGTAAAAAAACTGATGGATGAGACCAAGGCCCACGTGATGGAGGAGATGCAGGCGGGCCGGATGGACGGCCAGCCTTTCTTCCATGTCATGTTCGGCAATCTCGAGGTGAGCGCCGAAGGCCGCTAGAGACCCGGCAGCCCTCACCTCTTGGTCCGCTCTTCACGATTCCGTCGGGAGCGGGGCCCCGGCTTGGCCGTGGGCCCCGCTCCGCTCCAAGCTTCCGAGGTGAATGTGCCCAAGACTCTTCTTGTTCGATTGCGTGTGTCCAGGGCGGGGGCCT
>JBHHYE010000061.1:0-10109 GCA_046757405.1 Acidobacteriota bacterium
GAAGGGACGCTACTGCCCCGGCGGAAAAGGCGGCGACTGCCTGGCTCTCGAAGACCTGACCCGCATCCTGGCCCGGAGCCGCGACCCGGCAAAGCTCCTGGATGCCTGGCGCGGCTGGCGTACCATCTCCCCTCCCTTGCGTCCCATGTACCAGCGGTTCGTTCAGCTCGCCAACGAGGGGGCCGCTGAGCTGGGGTTCGCCGATCTGGGTAGCATGTGGCGCTCCGGGTACGACATGCCCCCGGAGCGTTTCGTGGCCGAGATGGAGCGGCTCTGGAGCCAGGTGCGTCCTCTCTACCTCGCGCTCCATTGCTACGTCCGGGCGGCGCTGGCGCATGTCTATGGCTCCGACATCGTCCCTCCGCACGGACCGATCCCGGCCCACCTCCTGGGGAATATGTGGAGCCAGGACTGGAGCAACATCTCCGATCTGGTCGCCCCCCCTGGCAGCGATCCCGGATACGACCTGACCGCGCTGCTCCAGGAAAACAAGACCACTCCCCGCGACATGGTGCGGTACGGAGAGCGTTTCTTCACCTCTCTCGGGTTTGATCCTCTTCCCTCGACTTTCTGGGAGCGATCCCTGTTCACCAAACCCAGGGATCGCGAGGTGGTCTGTCATGCCAGTGCCTGGGACATCGACAACGACCTGGATGTCCGCATCAAGATGTGCATCGAGCCCACCACCGAGGATTTCACCATCATCCATCACGAGCTGGGCCACAATTTTTACCAGCGGGCCTACCGGGGCCAGGATCCGCTGTTCCGGGAAGGCGCCAACGACGGTTTCCACGAAGGGATCGGCGACACCATTGCCCTGTCCATCACGCCGGAATACCTGGTGAAGGTGGGGTTGCTCGACAAGGCCCCGGGCCCGGAAGGCGATCTCGGATTGCTCCTGCGCCGGGCGCTGGACAAGGTGGCCTTCCTGCCGTTCGGGCTTCTGGTGGATCAGTGGCGCTGGAAGGTTTTTTCCGGCGAGGTGCCTCCCTCCAGGTACAACGAATCCTGGTGGCGACTGCGCGAGACCTACCAGGGCATTGCGCCTCCGGTGCCACGCACCGAGGCGGACTTCGACCCCGGCGCCAAGTACCATGTCCCGGCGAACACGCCTTATTCACGTTATTTTCTGGCGCACATTCTCCAGTTCCAGTTCCATCGCGCCCTCTTGCAGGCAGCTGGATACCAGGGCCCTCTTCACCGCGGCTCCATTTATCAGAACGCCGCGGCGGGGCGGCGCCTGAGAAAGATGCTGGCCATGGGCTCCAGCCGCCCGTGGCCGGAGGCCCTGGCCGTCCTCACCGGCCAGGACGAGCTGGATGCCACAGCCATCCTCGATTACTTTGCCCCGCTCAAGACATGGCTCGACGCCCGGAACGCCGGACAGAGCTGCGGCTGGTGATCGGGCAAGGCTCAGCGAGCCGTCTTACCATCGATCTGGTCCATGGCCTTCCGGACCTGGTCGGTATGCGCCTCTGTGCTGTCCCGCATCTCCCGCAGGCCAGGGAGACGCCCGGATGGCTTGCTTTCCTCCCCGGCGCCGGCGGACGTGCGGCCGGCGGGCGATGTTGCCTGGAGCGCCGACACGTCCAGGGCGGCGGGCGTCATGGCTTTCCATGCCCGCGCCGCGAGAAGAAGAACGACCACCAGCACCACCAGCAACAGGACCATGGACCCACTGCTCACCTTGCGGCTCATGGTGCCAACCTAGGTCCCCACCGGTCCCCTGGCAAAGGCCCGCTCTCTCAGGCCCCGCCGCCCCCCGCCGGCAGGAACTTCCGGAGGGGAATGCGGGCGCCCGGCAACGGCTCCTTGACCCGGTAGAGGTAAACCCCGCGGGTGGGGATCGGAATCGGCAGGACGTTCAGCCCCACCCACCAGCGGCCCCGCTCCTCGAAGGCCGCGCTTTCCAACAAGTACACCGGACGTCCCTGGGCCAGCAGATCATGGATGAGCCTGCGGGTCCCGGCGGCCCCGGACCGTGACCAGTTCACCGTGATGCGGTCCTGCTCTTCCCGCAGCCGGCCGCCATACACACGGGACACGATGACCCCATCCGGATCCAGCCTGGCCACCAGCCCGGCCAGGTCCGGCTGCGGCGCCCTGGGATCATCACTGTAGGGGCGCGTCAGGTGGTATCCAGGCGCGAGGACATAAAGATCCGCCAGGGCCGCCATGACCAGGAGCGCCAGGGCCGCCTGGTGGCGCAACTGCGCCGCGCCCTTGGGCGCGACGCCCGCCAGGGCGAGCATGATCACCACCGGCAGGGCCGGGAGGAGAAAACGCTGCAGGCGGATGTTCCCCGTGATCCCGTAAAAAGAAAAGAACCCCACCACGCCGGCGATCCAGACCGCGGCGGCCAGCGCCCGGCGATCCCGGAGGCGGGCCAGGCCGATCAGGGCCGCCGCCAGAGCCACCGGTCCGGCACCCATCACCAGGCCCACGACCATCCGGGGAAAGGAAACCGGGAAGTATTCCAGGGCAAACGGACGCACCAGATCGAGCTTCAGCGCATAGCCGCTGGCCAGGGGAGAGCCGTACAAGAAAGTGTTCACCGCGGCCAGGGCAGCCAGGGGCGGGGCCAGGCCGGCCCCCAGGGCCAGCAGGCTGCGCAGCCGGTCGCGGCGGGAGGCGTTGCCCGTGGCGAGCCACAGGACCGCCGCCGGCAGCACACCGACGCTCGGCAAGCGGATCAGGACCGCCATCCCCAGGCCCAGCCCCGCCGCCACCGGCGCCCACGGCCCCCGGCGGACCAGGAAGATCAGCCCCACGAGAATGAAAAAGAGGGCCGGCGCATCGGAAAGCGGTGCTCTCGCGGGCGCCAGAAAAATCGGTGAGGAGGCCAGCAGAAAAGCCGCGACGGCTGACGGCGCCGGACGGAACCAGGTCCGGGCCAGCACGAAGAGCAGCAGCACGCAACCGGCGCCGAGGACCGGGCTGACCAGGAACGGGCCTGTCTGCCGGCCGGCCAGCACCATCGCCAGGGCCATGAGACACGAGGTCCCTGGCGGGTAGAGAGACGCGTAGTGGCGCCCATCTTCAGACACCACGAACGGCTCGGGAACGAAGAGCACCCCGTAGCGCGGATCCACATGCAGCGTGTCCGGTGTCTGGATGTCGAACCTCAGCGTGCCCGTGTCCAGCAGATGCCCCGCGGTGGTGATGTAGTCGAACGGGTCCGGCCCGGGGCCGAACGGCACGGTGTTGCGAAAGCGAAGCGCGAACCCCAGAACCAGCACCGCCACCAGGAGGACCGCCCCCGCGGCGATCCGGGTCGCACCGGGCCAGGGCGAGACACCCGGATGGGGAGAACGCTCCATGGCGGGCGATTATAGACACCTCCGGAGAACCCGGGGATCGCTTGCAGGGCCTGGACCCCGCGGCTATCCTGCGGCCCGAGGAGGAGCGCGTCATGATCCATCCACCGACATCCGGCCGGCCCCCGGAGACTCTCTCCCGGCGGCGGATTCTCAAAGGACTGTCCGTATCGGGTATTGGCTCGGCGGTCTTCGGCCGCGCGCTGGTGACGCTGGCGGCCGGCAAGGAGACCGTCACGTCCCAGATGATCCGTCAGGCCGAGTGGATCTCCGGTCTCCACTTGGACGACGAAAAACGCCGCCTCATGGTAGAGGGAATCAACGACTCCCTGGCCGATTTTGAAGCGTTGCGCGGCGTGGACCTCGATAACGCGGTCTCCCCGGCGTTGCTTTTTTCTCCCGCTCCCCTGGACCGGCCCCCCCGGAGGCCGGTCCGGGATCCCGTCACGCCGCTGGCCCGCGGAGCGCGCTTCAACGAAGCCGTGTGTGCATTCGTCCGGCGCGGCCGGGGCCGGGCGCCCGGCCGCCGATCTGGATCTCGCCTTCCTCCCCGTGAGCCAGCAGGCCGCCCTGATGCGCGGCGGGCAGACGACCTCCATGGAGCTCACGCGGCTCTACCTGGATCGCCTCAAGCGTTACGATCCTCTCCTCCATTGCGTGATCACCTTCACCGAGGAGCTGGCGGTTCGCCAGGCGGAGCGGGCCGATCGGGAGATGGCCGGCGGACGGTACCGCGGGCCCCTGCACGGTATTCCCTGGGGCGCCAAGGATCTCCTGGCGGTGGCCGGCTTCCCGACCACCTGGGGGGCCACTCCCTTCAAGGACCAGATGCGCGAGGAGACCGCCACTGTCGTGTCACGGCTCGAGGCCGCAGGCGCCGTGCTCCTGGCCAAGACCACGGTGGGCGCCCTGGCCTGGGGAGATGTCTGGTTCGGCGGCAAGACCAGGAATCCGTGGAAACCGGAGGACGGCTCCAGCGGCTCCTCCGCCGGCTCCGCGTCGGGTACCGCCGCCGGGCTTCTGGGATTCTCCCTGGGCACGGAGACCCTGGGGAGTATCGTCTCCCCCTGCACCCGCTGCGGGGCCACGGGACTCCGCCCCACCTTCGGGCGCGTCAGCCGGCACGGCGCCATGGCCCTCTCCTGGTCCATGGACAAGATCGGCCCCATCGCCCGGTCCGTGGAAGACTGTGCCCTGGTGTTCGGGAGCCTCCACGGACCGGATGGTTTCGATCCCACGGTGGTCGATCGCCCCTTTCACTGGCCGCCGCGCCGGGATCCGAGGACTCTCAAGGTCGGTTATGTCCCATCCCTCTTCGACCCGGCCCGCGACATCGAGACCGATGACCCACAGCTCCAGGCGCGCATGCGCGAGTGGCAGGGATTCGACGGCCGGACCCTGGCGAAACTCCGGGAGATCGGCTTCGACCTGGTTCCGGTGGAGCTGCCGGCATCCTATCCGGTGCGCTCCCTGGGCTTGATCCTGACCTCCGAGGCGGCCGCCTCCTTCGACGCCCTCACCCGGAGCGGGCGGGACAACCGGATGGTCCGGCAGGTGGCGGATGCCTGGCCCAACGTCTTCCGCCTGGGGCAGATGGTGCCCGCGGTGGAGTATCTGCGCGCCAACCGGATCCGATCCCGAGTCATGGAGGAGATGGACCGGCTCATGCGCACCATCGATGTTTACGTCAGCCCCACCTACGGAGGGAACAATCTCTTGCTGACCAACCTGACCGGCCATCCGCAGGTGGTTCTCCCCAACGGCTTCCATGCCGGCGATGGTACTCCCACCAGCATCACGTTCACGGGCCGGCTCTACGGTGAAACAGACCTCCTCTCGGTGGCCCACACCTATCAGCAAGCCACCGACTTCCACCTGCGCCACCCCGATCTGGAAGCTCCCGAGACGCCCGGGAGCTGAGACCCATGGAGACCGGCCTCACCGGGCAAGTCGTTCTGATCACCGGCGCCTCCGGCGGCATCGGGGCCGCCACGGCACGCCGCTTCGCCGCGGAGGGAGCGCGGTTGGTCCTGCACTCCCACACGCGCCGGGATACCGTCGTTCGCCTGGCCGCCGAGCTGGAAACCGACTGCCTGCCGGTGGCGGCCGATCTGAGGCGGGAAGACCAGGTGGACGGTCTCTTCGACCAGGCCCTGGGCCGGTTCAACGCTCTGGACGCGCTGGTGGCCAGCGCCGGCATCTGGCCGCCGGAGCCGGCGCCCATCCATGAGATGTCCCTGGAACGGTGGTCCCGTGTGGTGGCCACGGATCAAACGGCGGTCTTTCTCTGCGCCCGGGCCTTCTTCAAGCATCTGGCCGCCCGCCGGCCTCCCCAGGCATCGATGGTCCTGGTCGGGTCGACGGCCGCGGTCTTTGGCGAGGCCGACCATGCTGCCTACGCCGCGGCCAAGGCCGCCGTCACCTACGGCCTCACCCGCACCCTGAAGAACGAAATTGTCCGCCTGACCGCGGGTGGGCGGGTCAATGCCGTCTGTCCCGGCTGGACCCTGACGCCCATGGCCGAGAAGGAAATGCACGATGAGGCTGCCGTGCGGTCGGTTCTCCAGACGCGCTCCCTACAGGCCATCGCCCGCGCCGACGACATCGCCTCCGCCATCGTCTACCTGGCCTCTCCCCTCCTGGCCGGCCATCTCACCGGCGAGATCCTCACCGTGGCGGGAGGCATGGAGGGGCGGATTCTCCGCCGGCCCGAGGACGTGCGCCTGCCCCGCTAGAGACAGCCCAGCTCCAGGCTCTTGAGCACCGCACGGGTCCGGTCGCGCACCCCGAGCTTGGAGAGGATACTGGAGATATGGTTCTTGACCGTCCCTTCGGCGATATGAAGAGCGTCCCCGATCTCCCGGTTGCTGTATCCCCCGGCCATGAGACGGAGAATCTCCGTTTCGCGGCCGGTCAGGGACGCTGCCGGATCGCCCAGCGGCCGGGCCGGCGCCGTCTGTTCCACCCCGCGGAGGATCCTCTCGGTGACCGCGGGCTGGATGAGTGTTCCTCCACCGGCCAGTGTGCGGATGGCCGTGGTCAGCTGCTCCAGGGAAACATCCTTGAGCAGAAAACCTTTGGCCCCGGCCCGGATCCCATCGATGACCAGGTCATCCTCGTCGAACGTTGTCAGGATGAGACAGGGGGGAAGCCGGCCGGACGCCTGCAACCGTTTCAGGACGCCCAGGCCGTCCAGCCTCGACATGCGAATATCCAGGAGGACCACATCCGGAGCCAGATCGGCAATGGTGCGCAGGGCCTCCTCTCCGTCCGCCACCTCTCCCACCACCTGGATGTCATCCACCAGGCCCAGCAGGCTGCGGATTCCCTGGCGCACCAGGGTCTGATCCTCCACCAGGCAGACTCGGATCATCTGGCCGCCCCCCGCAAGGGGAGCCAGACGTCGACCCGGAACCCTTCCTGGGGGGCCGCCGCCAGCTTCAGCCGTCCCCCGACTTCCTCCAGTCGCTCGCGCATCCCCTTGAGGCCGCTGCCAGGACGGACCGCGCGGGCCCCGCGTCCGTCGTCCCGTGCTGTGAGCGTGATGCCATCCGGAGTCTTCCTCATCTCCAGCCACAAGTTCTGCGCCCGGGCATGCCGGATCGCATTGGTGATGATCTCCTGGGCACAGCGGAGGAGCGCGTGGGCGCGGAGCGGATCGTCCAGGTCGAGATCTTCTGGGAGGGCCAGGTGAATGCGGGGGCGGCGAATGCCATCCGTGAACCCGCGGATGCTCTTCCCGAGATCGATGCTCACATCGCCGCGCAGGGTGCTGACGGCGTCCCGCACATCTCCCAGCAACTTGTGATTGAGGGCCTGGGCCTCCTGCACGTGGACCCTGGCCTCACCCGCGGCCAGATGGCTCGCCACCTCCAGCTTCAGGCTCATGGCCGTCAGGTGATGGCCCAGCAAGGTCATGCAGCTCCCTGGAGATCCGCTGGCGCTCGGCGATGCGGCTGGTGGTGGCCAGAATCTCCTGCGAGAGGCGGAGCTCCGCATTGGCCCGGGTCAGCTCCCGCCGTGCCCGGAACTCACTGGCCGAGAAATGGGCAATGGCGAGAGCCATGAACTGGTAGGCCAGCATTCCGGTGAAGTTCAGAAGCAGTGAGAGACCGTGATGGGCGGGCGCCATCAGGTAGGTATAGAGACTGGTCTGGGCCAGAATCCAGACCAGCCCGCGCCCCATGGGGAGGACAAACCCCAGCTGGAAGGCCAGCATGCTCAGCAGTCCCGCCTCGAACCCCTTGTGGGACAGGGTGACCATGAACAGCACGCCACAGGTCTGCAGGGCGGAGACGGCCAGCACCCGGCCCCGGTTCTCGCCGCTCAGGCAGCTCCGGCAGATCAAGGAGGAAGCCAGTGCATACCCCGCCATGCAGGCCAGCCAGAGAAGATACCGGCTCTGCGCCAGCTGCTCCGGGTGCGCCACCAGATCGAGAACCAGGCAAGCGCCCATGAGGGACCAGAACAGGATCCACACCAGGCGCGGAAGACGGAGCGATGCGGGCAAGAAGCGCTGCATTTCAGCGAAGGATACCTGAACCCCCTCCCTCGCCGCCCGTGCCGGAAGTCACGGATGAAAATCGTGACCTCCGGCACATGCGTCCCGGCCCGGCGCCGGATAGATTGTGCACCACAGAAGGGGCCCTTTCCTGAAAGCCCCGCCCTTGACACAGGAGGTGTTGCCATGTTTCACAAGATTTTCCTCATCGGCGGCGGTCTTTGCTGCCTGACCACGCTCTCCATCGCCGGGTGGCTGGGAGTCGCCGTCTGGAACGGGTCCGACCCCGGCCAGGCCGTGCACACCATCGCCCATGGCCTCCGGATCTGCCGCGGCGCGTGCGGAAGCGCGGCTGGAAACGCCGCCACAGCCAGCGGGACGCCAGGACGGTGCTGGCTCCTGGGTTCGTCCTCCGCGTCGCGGGCGGACGCTCAGGCCGGCGCCGGGGACGACAACAAGAAGAAAATCGTGGATTACCTCTCGGATCGCGTGATGGCCGAGAACCGTCTTCCCGACGTCACCCGCGCAGAGATCCAGTCGGCCACCGGCGCCTCCCTGGCCGGATTCACCGAGGCCGAGTTGCGCGCGGCCGTTTACCTGGAGCTGCTCCGCCGCGGTGCCGACGTGGATTCTCTCTGCGGCGCGCCCTCCTGCTCACGGCTGAGCGCCTGTTCGGTGCAGCGCAATCTCGCCGGCGCCGCCGGAGAGGATCTGGCGCGCTATGAACAGGAGCGGAGCCGGGATGGAGAAACCTATGCCGACTGGAACGCTCCCGACTTCACCCTCCCGGCCACCGACGGAAGCCTCCTGTCTCTTGCCGGATACCGGGGCCGGCCGGTGGCCCTGGTCCTTCTGGCCGGGCACTGCAATCACAGCCTCCAGATGCTGCCGCTCTTGAGCAAGCTGAACCGCCGGTATCAAGGGCGCGGCCTGGCGATCCTTCCCGTGTACGTCCACAGCGGCTCGGTGGAGGATGTCCGGGCCTGGACGACCTCGATGGCCTTGAGCACCGTCCTGCTGGTGGACGAGAACGACCTGCTGCCCCCGCTTTATGAGAGCTCGCTGGTCCCCTCCACGTTCCTCATCGCCCGGGACGGACGGGTGGTGAAGCGGCTGGTGGGCTTCAAGAACACCGCGGAGCTCGCGCAGGAGCTCGATCGGCTGCTGCCGGCGGGCGAGGGCGCCTAGGCGGCGTCTCAAGGTGTCGGGTCGCAGGCGTTCCCCAGGCCGTCCCCGTCCGTGTCCCGCTGCTTGGGATTGAAAACCGAGGGACAGTTGTCCACATCCCCGCAGATCCCGTCTCCGTCGATATCGTTGAAGGGATCGTTGGGGCACACATCGCAGGCATCACCCTGACTGTCTCCGTCGGTGTTGATCTGGCTGGGATTGGCGACCGCCGGGCAGTTGTCGGTCGCGTCACACACCCCGTCGCCGTCGGTATCCACCACTCCCACGCCGACGCAGAAGTCGCACGCGTCTCCGGCTCCATCCCCATCTGAATCGGCCTGGGTTGGATTGGCCGCCGCGGGACAGTTATCGATCTCGTCACACACGCCGTCCGCATCGGTGTCCACGACCCCGATGCCGACACATTGGTCGCAGACGTCCCCCACCCCGTCCCCGTCCGCGTCTCCTTGCGGGGTGTTGGGTGTCACCGGGCAGTTGTCCGTGAGGTCGACGTAGCCGTCGGCATCGGTGTCCAGGAGCGGATCCTCGCATCCACCGGCCACCGCGCGCGCCATCCCCTGGCTGTCCAGGCCGCCGTCACTCTCTCCGCAGGCGTCCAGCGCGGTCACCAGGTAGCCGCGGATGAAACCGGGAGCCGGCGTCTCGGGAACGGCGGCGCCGGCCGCGGCGCTGGCCGGGCCCTGGCACGTCTCTGCGCGCTGGAACCCGGCGGCGGGGAACTCGAAGGTGTAAACCGCATAGAGGCGGCCGTTTCTCTGGGGCTTCCAGGCCAGCTCGAGGCCGGTCGCATCCTGGAAACGCAAGGCCTCCACGGCGGCCGGCGCGGCGTTGAAGACCGGGTCCAGGGGGGAGCAGTCCGCGGCGCCCACCAGGCCATCGGCATCGGCGTCCGGGTCGCAGGCGTTCCCCAGAGTGTCGGCATCCAGGTCGAGCTGGAGAGGATTGGCGACCAGAGGACAGTTATCGGCCGGATCCAGGATGCTGTCGTTGTCATCGTCCGGATCTCCCACGTTGCACATGCCGTCGCCGTCGGTGTCCAGTCCGTCGTTGGCGGGATCGCTGTCGGGGAGCGGCCCGAAACCGTCGACCCCCACCGCGCAGTC
>JBHHYE010000062.1:0-9422 GCA_046757405.1 Acidobacteriota bacterium
AGGCTCACCAGGATCAGCGCCAGGGACCTCGTCGCACGCCGCATCTTTCCTCCTCCCTGCCCTCGTCCGGCCGTCATCGCCGGCGCCTCCCCCAGCCGCACCCGGCGATCGCATCCCGGCCTAGGACTCCGGCCTTTCTCGAAATGATGGATTCAGGACCCTCCCCGGCTGCCATCTCGACCACCCCCGGAAGAATCGATCGGGCAACCCCACCAGGGAAATTCGAGGCGGATCAGGTATCGTTCCACACCCCGGCCTCACCCTGGCCACCGGTATTATCCCACCAAATCGCGGTTGGAGATAACATATTGTCCCAGCCGTGCGGCGTTTTCTCAGCATGCCGGCGCGGTCCCGATCGTAGGCCCAGGCGCTTGATCGTCTTGCTCCGGCCGGACCGCGCCACCGGGAGGCAGGCTGTGGGGTTTCGATTCTGGAGACGAGTCAGGATCGCGCCTGGTGTGACCCTGAACCTGAGCAAGAGAGGCGGGTCGCTCTCGTTCGGCCCGCGCGGTGCCAGGTTCACCAGCGGCCCCAGGGGCCAGCGAATGAGCATGGGCATTCCGGGTACGGGCCTTTTCTACACCGCCTCCGGCCGCAAGAAGACCGTCCGGCGGCGGGCCAATCCGGCGCCGGAGGCGAGGGCTCCTGTGGCGCCTCCCCAGGACCGCTTGACCCTCGGCTTTTTCAAACGCCTCATCACGCCGGACGATGAGAAAGCGCTGGTGGATGGTTGCCGGGAACTGGTGGTTGGGCACGAGGCGAAGGCGGTCGAACATCTCGAGAAAGCCGTCCACCTGGCGGACGGGGCCTACCTGGCCGGATTCCTGTTCCTGAAGAGGAGACGTCTGGCCCAGGCGGAAGAATGCTTGACCACCGCCGGGGAAAAACACAGGCGACTGGGTTGCTATTTCTCCAGGTATGGCATCTCGGCAATGATAAGTTTGCCCATCACGGACGAAGTATCGGCTCACGTGGGACCGAACCTCCGGGGCGTGTTGCTGGGCCTGGTGGAGGTCTACCAGCGGGAAGGCCGGTGGGAGGAGGCGATCCGGTGTCTCCACAGGCTGCGGCGGCTGGAGCCTGTCGATGAGGTCGTGAAGCTGTCGCTTGCCGAGTTGCTCCTTGAAGCCCGGCCGCGGGACAAGGATGCTTGCCGGAAGGTGGTCCGGCTGATCGAGGGAATCGCGGCTGAGACACCGGTCCAGGCCGGCCTCATGCTTTACAAGGCAAAGGCCCTGCGTGGGCTGGGGCTCATGACCGCAGCACGGGAGATCCTGACCCAGGGGCTGCGCCGCAAGAAAGGGCGCGATGCGGAACTTTTGCGCGCGCTGCGTTATGAGCGGGCCATGGTCTACGAGGCCCTCGGGCAGCACCGGCGGGGCCGGGCCGAGATGGAGAAGCTCTACGCCGAGGCCCCCGGCTACGAGGATGTCGCGGCGCGGCTCGGCCTGGCTCCGGAACACGATCACAGTCCGCGGAACAGGGTGCGGTCCCTGAGAGAAACGTAGGAGCCGGAGGCCGCCAGTGCCGCACCACGCCCGCGGGTGGGAACCGCCTTACCCGGCACCTCCCCCGCCGCCGCCCGCGCCTCCTCCGCCGCCCGCGCTGGCGCCGCCGCCGGCTCCTACAGCGGAGCTGGCGGTGCTCGAAATCGCGGCTGCCATCGCCGCGATGCCCTGGCTCAGTCCGGCGATACTCTCAGCGGGCGAGCCGCCGTGCAGAGAGCTGTACCAGACTGGATAGACGATTCCTGATTCTTGTGCGGGCAGGCGAAGCGCCGGGAGCACCTTCTGGTGCAGACCGAAGAGGACGGCCAGAACCAGGTACCGTTCCCAGTCTGGAGTGCCGAGGCTGGGCGGCCCGAGGCCCCGGCTGATCTGCTTCAGATGCCGGGCGAAGCCACGCCACGCGATCTGCAACCGGCGCCCGGCCGGCGTCAAACGGTGCAGCGCAGCGGTCAAGAGGATCTGGAGCACACCGGGGACGATGGCGAGCAGCGCCACCGGCGAGCGGGTCAAAAAAAGCACGATGCCCCCGGCAGCGGCCACCAGGAAACCACTCACCAAGTTGAGCGCGATGGCCTGTCCCGGCAGCGGCTCTTGCAGCCCGAGATTCCGGATGTGATCGCTCACCGCCTTGTTCCATGCCTTCAGCCAGCGGCGGAAGTAGGTGCGGCGCCGCCGCGCCAGTTTCTTGAGGTCCGCTATGCGAAAGCTCTCGCCATCGCCGGCCTCCGACAGCCCGAGGCCGAGGAGATCCGTCTCGAACGGCAGGAGATCGCCTGTCTCCTTGCCGGTAGAATGAAATGTGTAGGTCGTCTGGGTGCTCCCGCGGCCGAACCAACCGCTTACCTGGTGCTGCTCTTCCTTGATGACGAAGTGCCCGCGCCGGGCCAGATCCAGCAGGGTGGCCGCCAGGAACGCCCAACCGCTGCCGCGTCCGGTCAACGCGCCGATCACTGCGGGTGGATGCTCACTGGGGATCTCTCCGGCCACCGCCGTCGACGTGACCGGGTAAGGGCGGCCGTGGGCTCGCCACAGCATCAGACAGACGACCATGACGGCCAGGCCGGCGAGCAGCGCGTACGGTAGGAGCTGCCGGGCGAGTCTCTCCTGTTTCTGCCGCTGGCGGGCCCGCTCGTCGGCGCGTTGCCGGGCTTGTGCGCGGCGGACATTGGCTTATGCGGCCCATTGCTTTTCCTCGGCCAGGATCATGTCGAGCCGGGGGGTGGCGCCGGAGACATGCGCCGCGGCCAGCACCGTTGCCGGGAAGAGCACGCGCCCTTCGAAGAAGGTGCGGGCCGGCAGTGGACGGACACTCATCACCACAGTGCTGTCCTGGGGAGGCAGGACCAGGCCTTGAAGCGGCCCGTGAGCCCAGGCGCGAATCTCCGCCGCTGGAACCGTCCCGGGCAGATGGACGGTGGCGCGCACGCGACCGAGAGGGCGGTCCCAGCCATCGCCGACGAACTTGAAGTACAGCTCACCGATATCCGGAAATCGTTTCACGGCCCCGGACAGCGTGTAGGTGAGGTGGAAGGTGCGCGTCTCGTTGTGCGCCCGGTCATGCCATGTCACCCGAGTCCTTCCGCCCAGCGGAGCGATCTTGAATGTCCCAGGCGACTCGCCGGTGCTCTGGGCGAAAACCATTCCCGCCTCACGGATCCCCACATTCGAGATCGAGACCTCGCCCGAGGTCGGGATATCCCGGTACGCGAACCGATAACGCCCGGTCAACCGACAGGTGATGGCCTCCTCCACGCGCAGTGTGCCATCTCGCTCGAAACGCGCGTCTACCATGAGGTCCACGACCCGGTATGACTTCGCCACGGCCGGGGCGGATGCAAGGAGGAAAACGACACCGGCCAGAGCGAGACGCCGGCGGCCGGCCTGCGGGAGGCCACGTCCGACGATCGAGTCTGGTGCCGGATTCATGTGACGGGGCGCTCCTGTCGAGCCGGCTCGGCTGGTCGGTACGGCGCGCAAACCGCGCCATATTCCATGAAATAGGGGAGATCCGCCACCCCGTGGTTCCGACCCCGACCTGCTGATGATACCGCATGCCGCCACCCGTCCGGCATCGGGGCTCCGTGGTAATCTGGCCATCTCATGCCTCTGGAAAGCGGACACCAGCTCGGGCACTATGCCCTCGCCGAGAAGATCGGCGAGGGAGGCATGGGGGAGGTGTACCGGGCCCGGGATACGCTGCTGGACCGGGACGTGGCCATCAAGATCCTGCCGGCCGCGTTCGCGGAGGACCCGCAGCGACTGGCGCGTTTCGAGCGCGCGGCCAAAGCGGTGGCGGCGCTTTCCCACCCCAACATCCTGGCCATCTACGAGTTCGGCCGGGAGGGCCACGTGGTCTACGCCGCCATGGAGCTGCTGGAGGGGGAGTCCTTGCGCCAGGTGCTGAACCGGGGAAGCTTGCCGCCGCGCAAGGCCCTGGAATATGGAAGGCAGATGGCCAACGGCCTGGCGGCCGCCCACGAGAGGGGCGTGGTCCACCGGGACCTGAAGCCCGAAAACGTCTTCGTCACCAGGGACAGTCGCATCAAGATCCTGGACTTCGGCCTGGCCCGGGTCGATGCTGAACGGTCCGGGGATCTCACCAGCGCTCCCACCCGTGCGCCCACGGCGGTGATGGCCACGAACCCAGGGGTGGTCATGGGCACCGCCGGCTACATGTCTCCCGAGCAGGTGCGCGGCCTTCCGGTGGACACCCGGACGGACCTCTTCGCCCTGGGTGCCATCCTTTACGAGATGATCGTCGGCCGCCGGGCCTTTGCCGGCGGCTCTCCCGCCGATACCATGAGTGCCATCCTCCGGGAGGATCCCGCCGAGATCACCAGCCTGGCCGAAGGCCTTCCGGTGGGAGTGGAGCCCCTGGTGCTCCACTGCCTGGAGAAGAATCCGGACGAACGGTTCCAGTCGGCCCGGGACCTCGCCTTCAATCTGAGCGCTCTCTCGTCGCACCTGCTCCCAGGAGCCGTCTCCGGCGCCCAGGCGGCGGTTTCCGGAGCCGGTCCGGCTGCTCGCCGCCGCAGTGGACCCGGATGGCGGACGCTCGCGGTGGCCGCTCTGCTCGCGGCGGCCGCCACGGCGGCCGCCATGCTGGAACTGCGGCCGGCGGCCGGCATCCCCCGGGTCACCAATACGCTGCTTACCTTCAGGCGGGGCTGGGTGGATGCGGCCCGCTTCGCCCCTGATGGCCAGACCGTCGTGTACGGCGCCGCCTGGGGCAGGCCCGATTTCCGCATCTTCGCCACGCAGCCGGGCAGTCCAGGATCCCGGGCCATCGAGCTCGGCCGCTCTGCCGACCTGGTGGCGATTTCGTCCGCGGGCGAGATCGCCCTGATCCTGGATCGCAAGCCGATCATTGGCATGGAGATGGCCGGCACACTGGGGACGGTGCCCCTGCAGGGCGGGGCTCCGCGGGAGCTCATGCAGGATGTGTATGATGCGGACTGGGGGCCGGGCGGGAAATCCCTGGCCGTGGTGCGCAGCGCCGCCGGCCGCACCTTGCTGGAGTATCCCGCCGGACAGGTGCTGTACGCGTCCGCAGGCTGGATGAGCCGCCCCCGCGTCCACCCGGACGGCCGGCGCGTGGCATTCGTGGACCACCCCAGCCGGGGCGACAGCGTGGGGCACGCCGCGGTGGTCAACCGGGAGGGTCAGAAGATCGACTATCCCGGAACGGCCAGCGGCCTGGACTGGTCGGCTGACGGACGCGAGCTGTGGGTGTTCGATTTCGAGGGGCAGATCCTCGCCTTCCACGAGGATGGCTCCCAGCGCGTGGTCTACTCGGTGCCGCTGACCGACGGTACTCTCCTCGATCTGGATGGCGCGGGCCGCGCGCTCATGGCCGATGGGGACGTGCGCCGGGAGATGGCCGGCGGCAGCAGGGGCGACCCCGTCGAACAGGAGTGGTCCTGGCTGAACTGGAGCTCCCCCAGCGGGGTGTCGGCCGATCTCTCCACCATTCTGTTCGACGAGCAGGGCACCGGCCACGACCCCGAAGGTTACCTGGTGTATGTGCGCGACTTTTCGGCCGCGGCGCCGGTCCACCTGGCCAAGGGAGTCGGCCTGGGCCTGTCTCCGGACGCCCGCTGGGCGGCGGTGGTGCTGGACCCGTTCGGCCAGGAGCAGCACCTCCAGCTCATTCCCACCGGCATCGGCCAGGCCCGGGATGTCGACCTGGGAGGGCTCCGGGGCCAGTTCTGGGTGGCCATCGACCCTGCCGCCAGGTTCCTGGTCGTGGGGGCATCGGCTCCGGCGAGCGGCATGCGCCTCTACCGTCATGACATGAAGTCCGGCACCACACGGCCCATTTCCGAGGAAGGCGTCGGCCTGACCACCAGCCTGGCCATGTCGCCCGACAGCGCCTGGGTGGCGGCGACTTCGTCAAAAGGCCTGCTGTCGCTATACCCCCTGGACGGAGACGACTCCGGCGGCCGCCCCGTCCCGGGCGCCCGGGTCAACGAGCGGCTGGTGGCCTGGAGCGCGGAGCGGGACATCATCTACGTCTTCACCCCTGGTGCCCCTCCGGTACAGGTCTTCCGCCTGAATCTGGCCACCGGCGAGCGCACGCCCTGGCTGCAGGTCTCCCCCGCCGACACCGCCGGCGTCTTCAATATCGATCGGATCGTCATGTCCCGAGATGGACAGCGATACCTCTATACCTACCGGCGGCTGCTGTCGCGGCTTCTGCTGCTTGAAGGGTTGAAGTAAGCTGTTTCCCCGCCTGGTTCCAACCGTTCCGCAACGATCGCTCCGGCGTGACGCCAACCGCGGCATGATACGCTGCGGTCCCATGTGCGGTATCGGGGGAATCTATCGGTTCGGCGACGGTGAGGATCTCCAGTCCACGGTCCGCAACATGCTCGGCCGCATGGCCCGGCGCGGCCCGGACAGCGAGGGAATCGTGCAGGCCGGCCCGGTGGTTCTCGGCCATCGCCGCCTGGCGATTCTGGATCTGACGGAGGCGGGCCGGCAGCCGATGGCAAGCGCTGGCGGGCGCTGGCTCATCACGTTCAATGGCGAGATCTACAACTACCGGGATCTGCAGAGGGAACTCGGCCTGCGCGACGAGGACCTCAGCACGAGGACCGACACGGAGATCCTCCTTGCCGCGTGGGAGCGCTGGGGAACCGAAACTCCGGGCCACCTGGTGGGCCAGTGGGCCTTCGCGGTCTATGATCGGCAGGAACGCCGCCTGTGGTTGTGCCGGGATCGTTTCGGTGAGAAGCCCCTTTATTACCATCATGATGCACGGCGTCTCACCTTCGCCTCGAGCATTCCGGCGCTCCTCGAGGCCGGATGGGTGCCGCGGGAAATCGATCCCGGAGCGCTGGCGGAGTATGCGACGCTCCGCTACGTCATCAGCCCCAGAACCATTCTCGGCGGTGTCCGGAAGCTGCCGGGCGGTCATCTGCTCACCGTTAGTCCAGACGAAGTCCGCCTGACGACCTGGTACCGTCCGCGGTTCCGGCGGCCCACCCACCGGCGCGCGGCACGTCGCGACGACCTGTGCGCCGAGTTCTCCTTCTTGCTTTCCCAGGCGGCGCGCAGGTGCCTCGTCAGTGACGTTCCTGCCGCCTTGCTGCTCAGCAACGGCCTGGACAGCCGCAGCATCCTCTCTGCGGTCGACCGCGAGGGGATCGACCTCATGGCGTTCCGCTACCGCACCTCGCAGGAGCGGTCCTCTTCCCGCCCGGCCCCGCTCGACGGGCCGCACGGCTCCGGTGTCCGGGTTAGGAATCTCTTCATCTCACAGGCCGAGCGCCTGGAGCAGATGACGGCGGCCTACGGATCCTTCACCGAGCCGGTGGGGGATGGGTCCTCGCTGGCTACCTGGTTTCTGATCCGGAAGGCCCGGCAGGATGCCACGGTCTTTCTCTGCGGCCACGGCGCGGACGAGATCCTGGGAGGATATCGTCTGAGCCAGGATCGTTTCCGTCTTGCGGCTTTGCGGCGGTTCGCCTGGCTGCCGTCGCGGGGCCTGGATGAGGCGTTCCGGTGTTACTGTCATGGCGATGATCCGATCGCCGATCGCCGGCGCCGCATCGGCTCGGCCAGCCCGGCGGAGACGCCGGCCCAGGCCCGGTTTCTGATCCACCGTCCCCTGCCGCCCGGTGACCTCGCCGCCCTCTTTGCCCCCGGCCCAGTGGCGGAGCCGTACCTCCAGGGTATCGACCGCCTCTACGCCCGGTGCCAACCGGACAGCACCGATCTCGACCGGATGCAGGAGGTTCTCATCCATACCTTTCTGGCGGCCAACATTCTCTCGTTCGCGGATTCGGTGGCCATGGACGCCTCGGCCGAGCTGCGCATGCCGTATCTCGATCGCGACCTGGCCGATTTCGTCTTCTCGCTGCCGCCCGGGTGGCGGGTGAGCCGCTGGCCGGGGGTCGCCAACACAAAACGGATCCTGCGCGAGGCGGGACGCGGTGTTCTTCCTGACCCGGTACTCCGGGCGGGGAAGAAAACCTTCGCCTACGGCAGCATCCGGGGCTTGCTCCGCGAGCACCGCACCGCGCTCCAGGATCTGGTCCTCGGGTCGGCCGCGGTGCGGCGGGAGCTCCCGGGACTGGAAAGGTGGCTCGCCCACCCGCCCGAGTTTTTCCACGGGACACGGGAGGGAACGCTGTGGGCTCTCCTCACGCTGAGCGTCTGGTGCCGGAGCGCGGGCATCGGCTGACGGCGGCCTCCTTCCCTGGCCCCGGTGGCCGCGCTGCGAGGCACGGCCATCCTCCTTCCCTTGGTCGGAGGATGGCCGGCGTGACAACAGCTAGAACGTGGACATTTCCACCAGTTCCGTCCGCGCTCCTGTTTCTGGATTGAACTCGAGGATCACACCGATTCTGGGTGTATAGAATTTTTCTTCAAAGGTGCCTGGCTCAAGAGGCGTGAAGTCCTTGCTGACGAAACAGTTGCCGTCGCAGGATGCTGACGACAACGGAACGGTCGCTGATCCCGACAAGCTCAGCACTTCGCCTAGATCCTCGGCATCCCCCAGAAAAAACTCCTGGCGGTAGACGTCACCGACCATCGGGTCGGCGGCCATCAGGATCCCCTGTTTGGCGAAATCCCGACCGGCCTTCCATGATCCCTCCAGGCTCACGAGATCCCCATCCTCGAACTCCTGCGAGAGCTCGCCGAAGTACCATACGTTGCCGTCAACATCCTGAGCGAAGTAGTCCTCGGTGTCTTCGAGGACCTCGCCCGACTCGGAGTCCGAGACGATATCGCTGACGACGATGCAGTTCACGCCCAGGATCTCTTTCGTATCGCGAGTGACCGAGACCGTGGTGGTCTCGCCCTCGACTTCGTTCCGGAACACCTTCCGAACGCCGGGCACGAGCGGGAAGAGCAGATTCACCGGAACGCTGGTGCCGATCGATAGGGGATCCTCGAAGGTCCCCAGATCGGGATCATAGGGAGCTTCGCCGAGGGCCTCACAGATTTCCTGGCGTGCCTCGAACTGATCGGCGCAGTCCTTGAGGGCATCGTGAATTGCGAGCCTGGCACCAGTGAGGCATTCCTCGCGGGCATCGTCGTCCGGAAGGTTGTTGCAGTTGCCGATCGTGATCCAGAAATCGTCTTTGCTCTCATTCCTGCATGCTCTCAGCGCCGCTCTGGACGTGTTGGAGCAGAAGAGACCGGTTTCGTCCTCGTCGGCTGGTGAGGACGCAGCCGTCACACTCGCCGACAAAGTCACGAGGGCCAGCAGGGATGCTCCCAGCGATGCAGTCCGGATCATTCCTTTGAAAACACGCGATAATGTCTCGCGTCCCATCGGATCTTTCATGTCCACTTTGTCCTTTCAAGGTGCTTTGACTTGTTTCCTAGACATGGCACGGATGTGTGTTAGACCCGACTTTGACAGTTCGACGGACACGACGGCCGGTTTTTCGAGCCGGGGGC
>JBHHYE010000063.1:0-8814 GCA_046757405.1 Acidobacteriota bacterium
ATCCCGGCCCTGGAAGGGAAGCTGGATGGGCGGGCGATGCGCGTGCCGGTTCCCGATGGCAGCGTGGTGAGCATGACACTGGAGCTTGAAAAGACGGTGGTGGTGGAGGACGTCAACGCCGCCGTGCGCGCCTTGGCCCGATCAAAGCTGAAGGATATTCTCGAGTACCAGGAAGATCCGATTGTATCCACCGATATCGTGGGCAACCGTCACTCCAGTATCTTCGATGCAGGCCTGACCCAGGTTGTTGGGGGAACGCTGGTCACGGTGGTGAGTTGGTATGACAATGAATGGGGATACAGTTCCAGGGTAGCGGACCTGATTGCCCGTGTGGCCGCGCTCGACGGGATGACGGCGGGCTTCGCCCCCTCCGGAAGTACCGAGGACCAAAGACCTTGAGACCACGAGGAGAATCGGATGAGAAGATGGACAAGCTGTTTCTGTGTGGGCCTGCTTCTGCTGCTCGCTCCCGTTGCCCTGGCCGGAAAGAAGGAAGCGCGCAGGGAGGCCAAGGCCCAGGAGAAACGCGAGAAGATCGATGCGATGGCCAAGCAAACTCTCGACCGCCTGTTCGAGGAAAGCGAGCAGGCCCGGCATCTCTACGACAAGGCGGCCGGCTACGCGGTGTTTGACAACACCAAGGTCGCCCTGGTGGTCTCGGGAGGCGGAGGCGGAGGGGTGGCGGTGGACAAGACGACCGGGGAGCGAACCTACATGAAGATGGGAATGGCCGGGATCGGTCTTGGGTTGGGAGCCCAGGTCTATCAGGTCGTTTTTCTGTTCGAGACCGAGGAAGTCCTGCGGAACTTCGTCGATAAGGGCTGGGCCGCGGAGAGCGCCGCCAACGCGGTGGCCGGCACCGCGGGCGCCAATGCCGAGGCCTCCTTCGCCGACGGGATGGCTTTATACCAGCTGACCCAGGGCGGCCTCATGCTGCAGGCGGACATCTCCGGGACCAAGTACTGGAAGAACAAGAGACTCAACGCCCCGGAAAAGCAAGAGGAAGACAAGAAGTAAGATTTCACCCCCGCTCGGCGGAACGGCAAGACGCTTATGGCCGCCGTGGGAGGCAGCCGCTTTTTTTCGGCAACCCGTTCAGGTCGAAAGAGGCGGAGCCGTTGAAGGTGTTTGTCCGGGTTCTGGATGGTTTCTCCGTCATCCCGCCCGTGGCAGCCCATGCATCCATAGCTGGAGCCTACCGTCGCGCCACCGGTGCTCCTCTTTTGCCAAACGCCCCATGGAGGTTTTCCGCGGAAAAAGGGCGGGGTGGGGAACCTGGGAGCTGCGGTGGAAACGGTCGATGCGCCTCCGAGCTTCAGGTTCCGCTGTCGACCCGCGCCCGGGCACGGTCCCGGATAGGTCGATTGGGTGCCCGGCCCCGGATGCCCTCCGCCTTGACCTGGGGGATGAACCACAGCTCGGCCCGCGCCACGCGGCCGTTGGCGACCAATCGCGGCAGGCGGGCAAGAATGTGCTCGAACACCGGCCGTGGAAAGCGCCGGGTGAAGTACCGGATCTTGGCCACGCCGAGACCAATGTGGTCCAGGGCGTCGACACTCAGGGTCGTGCAGTTATTGGCCGTGGGGTGGTAGGGATGGGTGCCGTTCTGGACGAGGCGAATCTCCTCCTGGATCTGCTGGTGGAACGATGCCACGCGATCCTCCGGAATTCCCTGCAGCCTCAACAGCCAGTTGGGACGCCGGAGCGCCTGGCCCCGCACCAGGTTGAACAGGTAGTCTCCCAGGGGGGCCGGGCCGGTGAAGCCTCGTTCGGCGCCGGCCGGGTAGACGTTGTAGATGATACCGGCACCGCCAGCCACGATATGGCCGAACATCCCGGTTGCTCCGTCAGAACCGGAAAGCACGATATCCACCGAGGCGCCCTCCTGGGGCGGGGTCTCGGGACCCAGGAGCCGGACCCGCCAGGGAGTTTGCCCCTGGGCGGATTTCAGGGAGAAAAGATTCTGTCTCAGGGAGGCTGTCGGCCCGTGGGTCAAGGGATCCCCGGGGAGGGCATCGTTCCGGTTTGTGGCCAGGGAGCGATAGTGCCGGACCGCCCTCTGCAGCGGGGCCGTCTCGGGAAGAGCGAACAGGTCCAGGCGGTGATCGGTGGTTTCCTGGAAAAGGATCATGGGGAAGATGGAGTCGGCGTAGAACCGGTCCGGGGACCGGGAACAGTCCGAATCGAGAATGGCCCGCCCCCAGACCCCCACGCGGGTCTCGATGAAGGGATAGGACAAGATCTGATCGGCCCTGGAGGCGTTGGAGACCAGGTGAAGTTCTTGGTTCCAGTCCAGGACCAGAATGGCCTCGCCGTGAGTCCCGGCGCGGAGTGTCCCCTGCTTGAACTCGCGATCCGGGCGCAAATTGACCTGGAACTGGGAAAAACTCCTGTCCACATGGTTTTCCTGGCATGGCGGACCGGAGTAGTAGGGATCGAGGTGGCCGGGGGCATGGGCAGCCCCGGCCAGGAGGGGAGAGGAGGAGACGAGGGACAGATGGAGGACAAGAAACCATCGCCTGGCGACCAGTGCCATATCATCCTCTCCCGCGGCTTCTGTCCATGAAGAACCGAGCCGGGTGGTTTCTTCTTCCTGGAGGATTCCGGTGGCTGCGGTGCTCGAGGAAGATTGTTCTCCTTGAAAAAGTGAATTGCAAGCCCATCCTGCGGGGGGCCGTCATCCGGGTGGACCATCTCCAGGAACGGGGAATGCCCGCCCCTTTTTCCGTGTTCCCCTATTTGGCATGTCATGCATGGCACGGGCTCGTCGGGAGCCACTTTCCGGAAAGGAGTTGGAAGGCATGAACAGTATCTTTTTGAGAATCAGTAGCTTGAAGCCAGGAAGGCTCTTCGCCTGGTCGCTCGTTGCCCTTGGAGCAGGCTTCATGGTTGCTGGCGTGGGCGCCCAGATGAAAAAGCCGGATATGGTCACCCTGACGGGCAAGGTGATCGATCTCACCTGCTCTGCCAAGGGCAAGGCCTTGATGAATTCCTGGGGGAACGCCCTCCACGAAGATCACATGACGCCGGACGGCAAGAAGGCCAACTGTGCGAAAATGTGTCTCCTGGGTGGGCAGCCGGCGGCTCTCTTCGACACCGAGGGACAGTCCATCGAGGCCGTCTTCGCCTGCAACCCACGGGCCACCCTGGCCGAGTTCGCCACCCAGGATGTCGAGGTCATGGGATTCTGGGCGGGCAGCAAGAAGGACAAGGGTCGTTCCTTCTTTCCCCAGAAGATCCGAAAGGCCGGCTCGGGCACCTGGAAGAATGTCGACTGTGCCACCATGCACGGCTGAGCCCTTCTGCTGTCTGAAGCTGTTGTCATGAGTGGGGCCGCCCCGCTGGCCAGGGGGCGGCCCTTTTCTTCTTCCGCTTTCCCTGGCTCATTCCGAGACCGTCGCGGGTCTGGACGGTTGGGCAGGTTTCCAGCCCTGCCGCCAGAGCCCTTTGCTTTCCAGGAAATTGCAGTCTAATCTGGTGCCGCAGCGAGACGTCTTCCGGTGCCGGGGCGGCTCGAGGAGGGTGATCTGGCATCATGGTCCGGACACGTTTTGCCCCCAGCCCTACGGGGTATCTCCACATCGGAGGGGTCCGCACGGCCCTCTTCAACTGGGTCTTCGCGAGACGCCACAACGGGCGGTTCGTGCTCCGGATCGACGACACCGATCGGCAGCGCAACGTCGAGGAAGCCCTGGATCCGATCTTGCGGGGTTTCCGCTGGCTCGGACTGGACTGGGATGAAGGGCCGGAGGTCGGCGGCGAATATGGTCCTTACTTCCAGTCAGAACGCCGGGACCTCTACGATGCGGCCGTCCAGACTCTGCTGGACAAAGGGCTGGCCTACCACGACTATGCCACGCCCGCGGATCTGGAGGCTGAGCGCCAGGCAGCGCAGGCAGCGGGGACCCGGTTCATCTACAGCCGGAAATGGATGGCGGAGGCGCCGGACCAGCGCCGGCGGTTCATGGCGGAGGGGCGCCGGAGCGTGGTCCGTCTCAAGATGCCCCGGGAGGGCGCCTGCCGTTTCACGGACCGGGTTCGCGGCCCGGTGGAGTTCAAGTGGATCCAGGAGCAGGACCACGTGATCCAGCGGTCGGATGGCACCAGCCTGTACCACCTGGCCAGCGTCGTCGATGACCATGAAATGAAGATCACCCACGTGATCCGGGCGGAGGAGCATCTCTCCAACACACCCAGGCAGGTGTTCATGCTCCGCGGCCTCGGATACCAGATGCCGGAGTATGCGCATCTCCCGGTGGTGGCGGAGCCGGGCAGCAAGAGCAAGCTCAGCAAGCGGAAAGTCGGCAAGTACCTGAAGAATCCCGGGTTCGAGCGTCTCAACCGCCACGGCCGGGAGATCGTCCGGGGCATCGGTTGCGATGTGGCTGAAGAGGATTTCAACCCGGTGATGGTGAATTTTTACCAGCGGGTGGGATACCTGCCGGACGCCCTGATCAACTACCTTCTCCTTCTGGGGTGGTCGTTGGACGATCGGACGGAGATTCTTACCCGCCAGGAGATGATCCAGAACTTTTCCCTGGAGCAGGTCAACCGCTCCGCAGCGAGTTTCGATCCGGAGAAACTCGAAGCGTTCCAGAGCCGCTACATGCAGGCGCTCCCCCTCGAGGAGAAGGTGGAACGGGTGCTTCCTTTTCTCCAGAAGGCGGGCTGGGTGCCAACCCCCGTTTCCCCGGAGGTGAGGCAACGGGTGTGCCGTGTGGTCCAGGCCGCCGGTGAGCGCATCCGGGTGGCCGGTGACATCTTGGAGTTCGCAGATTTTTTCATTCCTGATGCGGAGCTGCCCGTCGACGAGCGGGAGTTCAACAAGAGGATTCTCCAGCCTCGCGATGCCGCGGCCCGGTTGGCCCGGTACCGGATGCGCCTAGCCCGAACCGCCCCCTTCGACACGGCCTCCCTGGAGGCGCTGCTGCGCGCGTTTGCCGCCGCGGAGGGGATCGGGCTCGGCCAGATCATCCATGCTGTCCGGGTCGCCGTGACGGGGAAGGCGGTCGGTTTCGGGCTCTTCGACACTCTGGCGATCCTGGGAAGGGATCACTGTCTGGCCCGCCTCGATCGAGCGCTGGCCCGGGTGAGACGGTCCGGGGAGGTTTCGTGAAGAAGGCGGAGGGAGGGCGCCCGTCTCGGACCCAGGAAGCCCGGCAGGAGGCTTGGCCCGGGGGTGAGGCAGGCAGCCGGACCGACTTCATCCGGGAAATCATCCGGGAAGACATGAGAACCGGCAAGTATGGTGGCCGGGTCCACACCCGTTTTCCGCCCGAACCCAACGGCTATCTGCATATCGGACACGCCAAGTCGATCTGTCTGAACTTCGGCCTCAGCGAGGAAATCCCCGGGGGGATCTGCAATCTACGCTTCGATGACACCAATCCCATCAAGGAAGAAGCCGAGTTCGTGGAGTCCATCAAGGAGGATGTGAAATGGCTGGGGTTCGACTGGGGCGGTCACCTGCACTATGCGTCGGATACCTTCGGCCAGCTCTACGAGTTTGCCATCAGGCTGATCCGGGCCGGCAAGGCCTACGTGGACGATCTCAGCGCCGAGGAGATCGCCGCGTACCGGGGCACCCTCACCGAGCCGGGCCGGGAGAGTCCGTATCGGTCTCGGCCGGTGGAGGAGAATCTGGATCTGTTCCGGCGCATGAAAGACGGGGAGTTCGCGGATGGCTCCCGGGTTCTCCGCGCCCGGATCCAGATGGACTCTCCCAACCTCAATCTCCGAGACCCGGTCATGTACCGGATCTCGCGTGTTCCCCATCACCGTACAGGCGACCGGTGGTGTGTCTATCCCATGTATGATTTTGCGCACGGCCAATGCGACTCCATCGAAGGTATCACCCACTCTCTGTGCACCCTGGAGTTCGAGGATCATCGTCCGCTGTACGACTGGTTCCTTGGCCAGCTGGGAATCCACCATCCCACACAGATCGAATTCGCGCGCCTGAGGCTCAGCCACACGGTCCTGAGCAAGCGGAAGCTGCACCAGCTGGTCGAGGAGGGGGTCGTTTCCGGCTGGGACGACCCACGCATGCCGACCCTCTCGGGGCTCCGCCGGCGCGGCTATCCGCCCGGGTCCATCCGAAAATTCTGTTCCCGCATCGGAGTGGCCAAGGCCAACAGCTTGATTGACATCGGGCTCTTGGAACACCAGGTGCGCGAAGATCTGAACCGTGAAGCCCAGCGTGTCATGGCTGTTCTGAACCCCTTGCGGGTGGTGATCGAAAGCTACCCGGAGGGCCGGACCGAGATGGTAGAGGCTGTCAACAATCCCGAGGATGTTGCGGCCGGAACCCGGCAGGTGCCCTTCTCCCGCACCCTCTACATCGAGCAGGCCGATTTTCGCGAGGACCCTCCCAGAAAGTACTTCCGCCTGGCGCCCGGCCGTGAGGTGCGTCTCCGCTACGCCTACTTCATCAAGTGTGTCCGCGTGGTGAGGGACCCGGCCACTGGAGAGGTGGTGGAGCTGCGGTGTACCCATGATCCATCGACCCGGGGCGGGTCCGCCCCGGATGGCCGCAAGGTCAAGGGAACGATTCATTGGGTCTCGGCGCAGCACGCCTTGCGGGCCACGGTCCGTCTGTATGACCATCTGTTCAACCACCGGGATCCTGAGCAGGTGGCGGACAAGGATGATCTTCACGCCGGCCTGAACCTGGAATCGGCGCGGACCCTGGATACATGCCGGGTCGAGCCGTTTGTCGCTGCTGCCGTGCCAGGGACCCGCTACCAGTTCGAGCGGCAGGGGTATTTTTGTCTGGATACGGTGGATTCGACGGCGAACCATCTGGTCTTCAACCGGACCGTCTCCCTCCGGGATACCTGGGCCAAGATCGAGAAGGCCATGAAAGAGCAGGGCAACAGGCCTCAGAGTCCGTGACGGAAGTCATCCTGGAGGTCCATGAGCTTCCGGACGATGCGGCCGGGGCCGGAGCGGTCGGAGAGCTCGACCGTGGCCGGGGGGCGCGGTCCAGGAATCAGGATCTGATGGCCCAGGAACCGATCAATCACGCGGTGAAACTGCAGCGAAGTCAACTGCCGGAAGCTCTGAGTGAGAGCGCTGGCGGCGAGGGTGATGCTGTCTCCCGTGATGCGGGCGCGCCGATTGATGGCGGCCGAGCGCCGGGCCACTTCCTCCAGCAGAGACCGCGCCGAATCACCGGTTTCCCGGGCGGCTGTCTCGATCAGCCGCAGATAGGCTCGCTGAAACTCTCCCGCCATGCGCTGGCGATACAGAGTCAGACGGCGGTCCGCCTTCGAGGCGTAAGTTGAAAGAGCGATGGAGAGAAACGTCCGGGCCTCCAGGGGACGATGCTTTTCCATGAGGTGAAGGGGAAGCTCTCGAAGGATGTCGCGTGTGCTGTAAACGGCATTCCAGGTGAGGCCGTCGCTGACCTTCCTAGGACCGCGGCTGGATCGAGCGCGCTCGAAGGTCCGGTGGACGTGCCGGAAACGCTCCACCGCCGGGAGCGCCCGGCGCAGAACCTTTTCATGACACCGCGGGGGTAATCCCATGTTGTGGAGGAGGCGCAAGTTCCTGGCCCGGGCAAATTCAGCGTCGAACCGGGTCAGAACGGGGTCCCTCGAAAAGGTGGCGAGAGGCGCCTTGCGGCCAGTGATGAGGAAGTCGCGGATCTGGGCAAACGTCTGCACGAGATAACGAGCTTTCCGCCGTTGCTCGGGCAGCGAGGTCGACGAGCGCGGCCCGTCATCGAAACGATATTCTCGATGGCAGAGCCCGAACTGACGGACGGATCCATAGTCGATGATGCCGCCGTCGGCCAGGATGTTGTCCCCGTCCCAATCGATCCAGCAGAAGATGTACTCGGACTCGAAGAGAGCGGCGGTGCGGGCGAAAATGTCAGCCATGGTGGAGGCGAGAAACCGGTAACGTTTCTCCCGATTCTGAATGCGAGGATAGACGCCGTTCCTGACCTGCCGATCCATGAAGTAATCCACGGCGGCCTGCAGGGCGTTCCGACGGCCCTGCTTCAGGTAGAGGAAGAAATGAGACGGTCGGATGAGGTTCCGGCCGGCTCGGACATTGATGGCGAAACCGTCGGGGAGGGTTATGAGTGCCAGGATGCGTTCGGTGGGGATGCCCTGGCGGTGGAAGGTCTCGCTCATGAGAAGAGTCTCAAGCCCCTCGTGCATGGTGGCGGTTCCACATCCGTAGTTCGTGGACCAGTTGCCGGTCTTGAAGAAACGATGGTGCTCGGCCGTGGCCGGGCACAGGCGCGTGACTCCGGTTCCACAGCTTGAGACATCCCAGGTGATCCCCCGGTGGGTCAGGGTTCCGTTCCAGATGCTGCGGCCGTCCCCCGACGTGGCGCCGCGGCGATCCGGATGCTGGATCTGCAGATAGCGGGTGGCCATGTAGGTGTTGGGAAGACGGTCCCGGGCGGGAACCCTGATTCCGTTCATCAGGTCGTACTCATTCACGATGGTGAGGCTGAAGGTGGCCAGAATGGCCCGGCGCAGCCGCTTGTTCAGGCGCGCGGGGTGCCGCGTCGGGATGAGGCCCATCTCCCGAGCCAGGTCGAAATTGAAGTAGACCACCTGTCCGCCCGGGCGGCGGCGCGCCTGGTACTCGACGCACCCGCCGGGAACAGCCGTCTTGTACGGATGGCACCCATTGATGCGCGAAAAGCGTGGATAGTCCGCTGCGCCGCCCAAAATGGCACGCTCCGTTCCATGTCCTCCCTCTTTGAAGCTAGGGCCTCAGGACGGCAACGCAAGATCGGGAGACCCGACTTTGACAGTTCGACGGACACGACGGCCGGTTTTTCGAGCCGGGGGC
>JBHHYE010000064.1:0-8813 GCA_046757405.1 Acidobacteriota bacterium
GCCGTACGGCGACAGATTTACAGTCTGTTCCCTTTGACCACTCGGGAATCTCCCCATCTGCACGGATCACCTCAGGGAGACCCACCTCGTGGACTCCACTCAACCTAACTCTCGACCCTCTCTCCGCTGCCCTGAACGCCCCAGATCCACCCAGGACCCCTGGAGGTCCCCAGCGGCTTGGAGCTGGCGAGAGGATTTGAACCCCCGACCCGCTGATTACAAATCAGCCGCTCTACCACTGAGCTACGCCAGCGGCGCAAACGTAGAATCTTAGCATCGGGAAGGGCGCACCACAACCCGCCCCGCCCACCCCAGGAGAGACTCCCTCACCTTGGTGGCCGGAACTTCGCCACGAGATGGCCTCATGATTCCATACCCGGGCCCCGGACGCCAGCCCCCCGCCTTTTCCCCTCCCTCTGGCGCACAATTTCATAGGCGATCGCCCCGAAGGCCACCGAAACATTCAGCGATTCCACCCCTCCGGCCAGCGGCAACCCCACGCTGGCCTCGCAGCGGCGCCGGAGCAAGGGACGGGCCCCCCGCCCTTCGCCTCCCAGCACCAGAGCAACGGGCAGGGTAAAATCGAAGCCGGACCAGGGGGGCGAACCACCGGCCTGGACAGAAACGGTCCATATGCCCTGTTTTTGGAGGAACTCCAGGAGGTTCACCAGGCTAGCCTCACGGACGACGGGAACCTGCCCCACCATGCCCGCCGCCGCCTTGATCACGGTCCCGGTCAGACCGGCCGCCCGCCGGCGGGGCAGGAAAACCCCGTGCACCCCGGTTGCCGCCGCCGTGCGCAGCAGAGCCCCCAGGTTGCGGGGGTCCTGGACCCCGTCGAGCAGCACCAGGAACGCCGGTTCCCCGGCGGCGCAGAGCGCCAGGACCTCCTCCCGGGACCCGTAGGACCGGATGAGCGTGATGGCAACGACCCCCTGGTGGCTGCCGCCCCCTGCCATCTGGTCCAGGGCTTTCTTCCCGGTGGTACGCACCGGAAGCCGCTGCTCCCGGGCCAGATCGATGATCTCGCGCACCGCCTTTCCCCGCCGGCCTGGCGCCACGTAAAGCCGCTCCACGCCGCCCCTTCGGAGAAGCGCCCGGACCGGCTGAACACCATAAACGTGGTCCACCGGCCTCATGGCCCCGGCGCATCGGCCTCACCCTCCACGGTGATCGCCCCGGGCGGGTGGAAGACCGTTCTCCCCTGGCTGCGCCAGCTTCACGCGCTTCAGGAGAACCACGGCCTGGGCAGCGATTCCTTCTCCACGGCCGATGAATCCAAGCCGATCCGTGGTTGTGGCCTTGACGTTCACATTCCCCGGGTCGGTTCCCAGGCAGGCCGCCAGTGAGCTGCGGATATCGTGAAGAAAGGGCGCCAGACGGGGCTCCTGGGCAATCACCGTCGAATCCACGTTTTCCACCTCCCATCCGCGGTCGGCGAGACGCCGGTGAATCCGCTGCAGCAAGACGAGACTGGACATGCCTGCGAGGCGTTCATCCGACGACGGGAAATGAGTGCCCAGGTCGCCATCAGCCAGGGCCCCCAGGAGCGCATCTCCCACCGCATGGGCCAGCACATCGGCGTCTGAATGCCCTTCCGGGCCCCGGGAGTGGGGAATCATGACACCGCCCAGAATCAGGGGCCGGCCGCTGACGAGGGAATGAACATCGCACCCGGTTCCGACCCGGATCACTCCCGTTGTCCCGTGCCGCCCTGCAAAGGAACCGCCCGGCGGGCCGCGAGAAGCCCTTCCGCCACAAGCCAGTCATCCGGACCGGTCACCTTCAGGTTGGGGACAGCGGTCTCCACCACGGCGACCTTGACGCCGAGGCGTTCCACGAGAGCTGAATCATCCGTGCTCCGGAATCCGTCCCGCCTGGCTTGCAGGTGGGCGCGCCGCAGCAGGTCGCCCTGGAACGCTTGCGGAGTCTGGACCAGACGAAGATGGTCTCTCTCCAGAGTGGCATGCACTCGTCCGTCGCGCACCTCCTTGACCGTATCGACGCACGGCCCGGCCGCAACGGCTGCGCCGCTGCGGCGGGCCTCGCGGCAGACGTCCTGGATGAGTCTTGCGGTTACCAGGGGGCGCACACCATCATGCACGACCACCAGGTCGGCGGCCGGCGCTGCGGCCAAGCCGGCGGCCACGGAGGCCTGTCGGTCCTCGCCCCCGCCGATCGCTCTGACCCGCGCCGGCCAGGCTGAGGACCCGCCGAGGTGAACCTCCAGGTCCTGGGCACGGGGAAGCACGAGAATGATCTCCTCCACCAGGGCCCTGGCACGGCAGAACTGCTCCAGGGCATGTGCCAGGAGGGGGCGGCCGGCACAAGGCCGGAACTGCTTCTGGAGAGCGCCCCCTAGCCGTTCGCCGCGACCTGCAGCCACGATGATGGCCGTCGCCCGCATCCGCCGCTCCCTGTCACACCTCCGTGAGCTCGCGGTCCTTCTGGCTCACGGCCGCGTCAATCACCTGGCATTCCTTGTCGGTCGCCTTCTGGATGGCCTCAAAAGTCCGGTGCATCTCATCCTGAGAGATGACCTTTGTCTTTTCGAGTTTCTTGATGGCGTCATTCCCGTCCCGGCGCACCTGGCGGATCGCCGTCTTGGCCTCCTCCCCCAGCGAATGGACCTTTCTCATGAGGGTCTCGCGGCGTTCTGCCGTCAGTGGGGGAATAGGAACCCGGATCAGCTTGCCGTCGTTGGAAGGGTTGAGGCCCAGGTCCGCACTCCGGATGGCCTTCTCGATATCCACGATGAGAGAGATATCGTAGGGCTGGATCACGATAAGTGAGGCCTCCGGGATCGAAAGCTTCGCGACCTGGTTCAAGGGGCTTGGATTGTCAAAATAAGTCACACGAATGCCATCGAGAATCGCCAGGGAGGCGCGTCCCGTGCGGATGCTGGCCAGTTCGTGTTTCAAGTGGTCGATGGCCTGCGACATCCGGCGGGCCATATCCTCGGTCACCTTCCGGGTTTCGTCACTCACGGGCCTCAATCCTCGATGAACGAGCCGATACCTTTCCCGCGAAGGGCTCGCTCGATATTGCCCGCCTGCATCATGTTGAAGACGCCAATGCGCATTTTATTATCTTTGCACAGCGAGATGGCCGTGGCATCCATCACCTGCAGCCCTTCTTCAAGGGCCTGCCGGTAAGTCACCTTGGACATCCGCCGCGCGGACGGGTCACGGACAGGGTCGGCGGAGTAAACTCCGTCGACCTTGGTCCCTTTGAGTAGAATGCACGCGCGCACCTCCATGGCCCGCAGCGCCGCAGCCGAGTCGGTCGTGAAATAAGGGTTCCCCGTGCCGGCGGCCAGCAAGACCACCCGGCCCTTCTCCAGGTGGCGGATGGCCCGGCGCCGGATATACGGTTCCGCAACAGCCCGGATCTGGAGGGCGGAGAGCACGCGAGTCGTCACTCCCAGCCCCTCCAGGCAGTTCTGCAGGCCCAAGGAATTGATCAGGGTCGCCAGCATTCCCATGTGGTCGCCGGTCACCCGGTCCACACCTTGCTCACGGCCCGCCACGCCGCGGAAGATATTTCCACCCCCGAGAACCACCGCCAGCTGGATTCCAGCGGCCACCGAGTCGCGGATCTCGATCGAGATACGTTTCACGACCCGGTGGTCAATCCCGAAGGGCTGGCCGCCCATCAGGGCCTCACCGGAGAGCTTCAGGACAACTCTCTTGTATGGCAGCATTTCAGAGGCAGCCATGGAGGCGTCCCCACGCGGGTTCATGCACCGACCTCAGCCAGCAGAGACGCCAGGCGGCCTGGTCCCCTGGGCCGGCACGGAGTCCAGGCTCTCCCCGAGGCCGAAGCGGATGAAGCGGCGGATCTGAATATTCTCTCCGGTCTTTGCCACCGCGGCGTGGATGATCTCCTGCACGCTGCGGTCTGGATCCTTGACAAAAGGCTGCTCCAGCAAGCAAACCTCCTGGTAGAAGCGCTCCAGCTTCCCGGCGACAATTTTCTCGAGAACCTTCTGCGGCTTGCCCGTTGCCTGGGCCTGTTCGCGCGCGATGCGCTCTTCCCTGGCCAGGGTCTCGGTATCCACGTTTTGCCGGGAGACGAACAGGGGGCTGGACGCCGCCACATGCATGGCCACATCTCTGACCAGAACCTGGAATTCATCGGTCTTTGCCACGAAATCGGTTTCACAGTTCACTTCCACCAGGACACCGATCCTGCCGCCTGCGTGGATATACGATCCCACGGCCCCCTCCGCCGTTGCGCGGCCTACCTTCTTCGCCGCCGCCGCCAGCCCCTGCTTCCGGAGGATGACCACGGCCTCCTCCAGTCTTCCTTCAGCCTCCTGAAGAGCTGACTTGCATGCCAGCATGCCGGCACCCGTCCGGTCCCGGAGTTCCTTGACCTGGCCTGCCGAGATCTCCATCAGTCCCTCTCGTATTCTCTTGCCCGGGGGAAGCGGCCTCCCGGCCGCCTCTCAACCGGACTCAGTTCGCCTTGGCCGACCCATCGGCGTGCGCGGGCGCGGATTGGGAAGGTCCGGACGGTTTCGGCGCCTGGCCCCCCGGAGGAACGGTCAAGGTGATCCGCTTGCGCGGGGCCTGGGCGGCTATTTCGCCCACCTTCTCGGATGGCTCGCGACCGGACGTCTCCTGATCCGTCTTCTCGGCTTCGGCCGCGTGCGCGGCGCGCTTCTCCTCGTAGACCCTGGAACCCTCGAGGTAGCTGTCTGCTACACAAGAGGTGAAGAGCCGGATGGCCCGGATCGCGTCGTCATTCCCGGGAATGACGTAGTCAATCTTGGTGGGGTCACAGTTCGTGTCGACCACGGCAACCACCTTGATGGACCGCCGGTTGGCTTCCGAAACCGCAATCCGCTCCCTCTTGGGATCGATCACGAAAAGTGCATCCGGGGGCCGGTGCATGTCCTTGATGCCGTCAAAGACCTTGGACAATTTCGCGCGCTTCTTGTCAATGCGTGACAGCTCCTTTTTCGATAGATCATGGCCATTCTGCTGCTGCAGGAGCTCCTCGATGCTTTTCAGGGTGTTCACACTGGTTTTCACCGTTTCCCAGTTGGTGATCAAGCCGCCAAGCCATCGCTGGTTCACGTAGAAGTTTCCCGACCTGGCAGCCTCCTCGCGGATCGCTTCCTGCGCTTGCCGCTTCGTTCCGACGAAGAGGATCGTTCTGCCCTCTCTGCCCAAGGAAGCAACGAATTCACAGGCTTCTTTGAGCTTTTTCAGGGTCTTCTGAAGGTCGATGATATAGATGCCGTTCCGTTGACCGAAAAGATACTGTTTGATCTTCGGGTTCCACTTTTTCGTCTGGTGCCCGAAATGGACCCCAGCCTGCAGCAACTCCTTTATCGATACGGACGGCAAACGTCTATCTCCTTCCCCCGATCAGACAGGCCGCGGACTTCTCCCGGCCTGCAATACAGTGACCACGCCTCAGCGCTTCGAGAACTGGAATCGCTTCCGGGCACCGGGACGGCCATATTTCTTCCGCTCTTTGATCCGGGCATCCCTGGTCAGAAGCCCCTCCGCCTTGAGTTTCTTTCTCAGCTCGGGGTCATAATGGACCAGAGCCCGGGCGATTCCGTGGCGGATCGCATCGGCCTGCCCCGAGATTCCCCCTCCCTTGACGGTGGTTTTCACATGGAACCGTTCAACGGTTTCCGTGAGAACCAGGGGAACTTTCACCACCATCTGATGCATCTCGATCGGGAAATACTCTTCCAGGGGACGCGCATTGACCTCGAACGTTCCGCCTCCAGGCCGGAGGAACACTCGCGCCACCGCCGTTTTTCTCTTCCCTGTTCCGCAGTACTCGATGGTGGCCACGTTCAAGCTCCGGCGCCACCAGCCACGGCCGCCTGTCGTGCCCGCGTCGACCCGCGGACCTTCATGGGCATCGGTTGCTGGGCCTGGTGAGGATGGTCGGAGCCGGCATAAACTTTCAGCTTGCGCAGCAGTTGCCGGCCAAGACGATTATGGGGAAGCATCCCGCGAACCGCCCCCCTGATCATCCCCGGGGGATTCTTGCGGAGCAGCTCCTTGGCCGTCTGGCTCTTGAGACCCCCCGGATAACCGGAATGCCGGTAATACATCTTGGAATCGGCCTTATTTCCGGTGAGCACGATCCTCTCGGCGTTCACCACCACCACGAAGTCACCTGTGTCCAGAAACGGAGTGAACTGTGGTTTTGTCTTGCCGCGCAGCTGCTTGGCGACCGCGCTGGCCAGACGTCCCAGGACTTCATCCTTGGCATCCACCACCCACCAACGGCGCTGGATATCCCTGTGGCGAGGAAAGTAAGTCCTGTTCAGGTTCACGACGACTCCCTATCCCGGTTTCCAGACCCCGGTGAAAGCACATTTTCCCTGTAGAGGGTCTCTTCTGTCAAGACACACTACGCCCTCCCGAACCGGCGCCGGGAAAGGGCAAAAGGAACCTTCGTACTCTACCGCACGGCTCCCGACACGTCAATTCCCGGGGCTGGACGGTCCCGCGCTGGATGAGACCGCGCCCGAGCGGCCCACATACACCAGGTGCGGCCAGGAGTGCCGGCGTCGGAGCCGGGAAAGCATCCGCCGCACCGAGGCCAAGAGAGTGCCCCGGGGATGAAAGGTCAAGGCCTCGCAATGCATGGTTTTCCAGCCCAGACCCTCCATCACCCGGGTCAGGGAGCGCGCCGACCAGGACCTGACATGCTGCATACGGTGAAAGAGGCAGCCGCATTCGGGACACATCATCTGCGCCGCTTCCAGGGGCTCCTCGTTGGGAGTCGTCAGGACCAGCCATCCCTCTCTCTTCAAGAGACGCCCGATTTCCCGCAGAGTCGGCTCCAGATCCCCGGGAAGCAGGTGCTCGATGCTCTCCAGGCTGACAATCAAGTCGAAGGAGTCCGCGGGAAGCCCGGTCGGGAGCGCCTCCGCCAGGTGAATGCCTTCACACGGGGGCCAACCAGCCACCCGTGCACGGGCCGCCTCGACGGACGCCGGCGAGAAATCCAGGCCAGAGCACCGGATTCCTCGTGATGCCATCTGTTCGACGAAATAGCCGATACCACATCCGAAGTCCAGAACCCGGCCCTGGAGGGGCAAGCCACGGCGCCGCAGGTAGTCCAGGACCGCTGGCCCCGCCTGGTAGCTGAAATAGTTATGGAGGGAACCCGGCTGGCCGGAGAGGAAATCCCAGTAGCGCGCCGCATTCGCCCGGTTCCAGCGCATCTCGTGGCGGGAGAATCGGTGCTCCTGCGCAGGGTGATCTCCCGGACCCTCGCCTGGACCGTCGGCCTTCATGGTGCAGGCATGATCGGTTCCTCATGAGTTGACGTCAAGTCACCGGGGACGATTCTCGAGCCGTCCTTCCTCCCCGGCGACGTCCTCCTCGCGCCGCAGCCGGGCCACCGCCTCGATCTCCGCCGTGTGCGGGAAAAGGTCAAAGGTCAGGATCGCCTCCGGCACGAACCCCTCCTCCGAGAGCCGTTCCAGGTCGCGTACCAGGGTGGCGGGGTGGCAGGACACATAAGCCAGCCGCCTGGCCCCCAGCGCACGCACCACGGCAGGAAGATCGGCGTGGAGCCCCGCCCGGGGCGGATTGACGGCCACGGCCGCGAAGCGGAGCCCGGCCGCCTGGAGTGTCCTCGCGCCCTCCAGGGCCGGCGCGTGGATAAAACGAATCCCTTTCCCGTTGCGCGCCGCGGCCCGGCGCCCCGCCCGGATGGAGGCTGCGGAAACCTCCACGGCCACCACCGGGTCAAACCCACGCGCCAGAAGGGAAACCGGTCCAGAACCAGCATAGAGGTCCAGCAACCCGCCGCCGGGCGCCCGGGCCAGCCAGCGCAGAACCGCCTCGTAGACCGCCAGGGCGCCCGCCGTGTGAGTCTGCGTGAAGGCCCCCGGCACCACGGGAAGCCGGATGTTCCCAAGACCTTCCCAGACTTCACCCGGTCCCGCCAGGCAACGATACCGCGGGTCGAGAACCACCACGGAATGCGGGCCACCCCCCTCGTGGACCAGATTGGCCAGGTCTCTCTGGAGCCCAGGGGAAAGAGGGCTGGTCGCGCGCAGGACCGCGAGAATTTCGCCCGTCTGCGCCGAACGTCTCAGCTCCAGTCTTTCCAGAGGGCCCGGAGTCGGCCGCGCATCGTGGGCGGAGAGACCCCGGGCGCGCAGAATCGCGCGAATCCGGTCCAGCGCTCGGACCAGCGAGAGATCCGGAAGATGACACTCCGTCAGATCAAAGACCTTGCCATCCGCCGCGTGCAGGCCGGCCACCAGCCCGCCGGAGGCCGAGGAAAAGGAAAACTCCATCCGGTTGCGGTAGCCAAAAGGGCTCCCGACTTCCTCCGCCTCGCCGACCGGCACGCCGGGGAGCTTGCGGCTGCGCTGGAGAAGCTCCCGTATCCGGCTCACCTTGAACTGCCGCTGGGCCGCAGGATCCATCTGTTGCAAGGAGCAGCCTCCGCAATCATGGGCATGGCGGCATCGAGGCTCCACACGGTGGGGCGAGGGCCGCAAGAGGGTCTCTATCTTCGCCTCCACGAAAGACTTCCTCCGGGTCGTGACCACCGCCACGACCTGATCTCCCGGGATGCCGCCGCGCACCATGACGACCCGGCCGTCCTCGGTCCGGCCCACACCCCGTCCCGTGGACGAGAGGTCCTGAAGTGCAAGCTGCACCCGCGCGCCGGGAGCGGGGAGAGGGCGCTGGGAGGGGGTCCCCTTCATGGAAGGAGTGTACAGGCCGGCCGTGAACGGGATCCCTTCGCCTTCCCCCCTAGGCCAAAGTTCCCCCGCCTTTTCGGTGCCATCCAGCGTTTAAGTCACTATG
>JBHHYE010000065.1:0-8678 GCA_046757405.1 Acidobacteriota bacterium
TTGCGTAACAGTGTTGGGGAGCCGTCAAACTTCTACGACAGATGGGACAACGCCACTCGGCTTCGACCTCATCGATCTCGAAACCGGCGAGCTACTCCAAGGAGCAGTTTCTTAGGAGAAGCTGACTCCGTGCGCTCTTGCGTCCCCCTGGCTGTCCCGCCGGAAACTGTCACCTTACGAGGACAGCCCCCAACCCCGTGTCCTCGCCGTCAAACCCTTTCTGGAGCCCTCTCCTCACCTCCCGGCTACCCACATCCATTCCAAGAGAGCCTCATTTTGTATCGTCACGCCGCCCTCTCCGGTGTATATTCAATCAGCCTCTGCTCCGGGTGGGCGCCGGGGCGGCCGGTAGAGGAGGGCCGCGCGCGGCTACCCATCCGAACCGGGAGATTCCGTGTTCAACAGGCTCCGCACCCGACATCCGAGACGCGCCATCCTCCCCCTGCTGCTGGCCATGGCCCTGGCGCTGGCCGCCTGGAACGGGCCGGCGAGAGCGCAGGCCGCTCCCGCCGCCGGCCCGGAGCGGGTCAGCGTGCTGGTGCACCTGGCGCCGGGGATCGATCGAGCGCCGCTGCGCGCCTTCGCCGCCGGCCGCGGCGGGCGGGTGGCCCACGAGTACAAGATCCTGCCCGACGTCATCAACCTGCGCGGCATCCCGGCAGCCGCCCTGGAGGCGCTGAAGCGGATACCCGGCGTGCGGCGCGTGGAGGCGGACGGCGTCGTCCACGCCCACCACAACGACAGCACGCCGCTGGTGCGCGGCCTCCAGAGCCAGATCAGCGCCGCCGGGCTGTCCGCGGCCGGCAGCGGCGTGCGCGTCTGCGTGCTGGACACCGGCATCGACTCGGATCACATCATGTACGCCGATCGGATCGACACGGCGGCGGGGCGCGATTTCGTCAACGGCGACAGCAATCCGGAGGACGACAACGGCCACGGCTCCCACGTGGCCGGCTCGGTGCTGGGCGGCACCGGGCTCACCGTGGATCTCGGCTGTGCGGGGCCGGAGCCGTTCCAGGGGCTGGCGCCGGCGGCCACCTTGATCGGGGTCAAGGTCCTGGGCGCCAACGGCGCGGGAGCGTTCTCCGATGTCATCGCCGGCATCGACTACTGCGCCGATCAGACCTCCGCCGGAGGCCGCGGCGACGTCATCAACATGAGTCTGGGCGGGGGGGCATTTTCCTCGGCCTGCGATGCGGACAGCGCGGCGGCGGCCGCCAACGCCGCCGTCGACGCCGGCCTGGTGGTGGTGGCGTCGGCGGGCAACGAGGGGGAGAGCAATGCCCTGGCCACGCCCGCCTGCGGCTCGAAGGTCATCGCCGTGGCGGCAACCTACGATGACAGCTTCCCGAGCTGCGAGTTCCCGGCGCAGGACGCGTTCACGTTCTGCATCGCCACCAATCCGGGCGGCGGCTGCATCCAGACCTGCACCGACACGGCGCCCTCGGTGGACCAGATCGGCTGCTACAGCAACCAGAGCGACCAGATCGACGTGGCGGCCCCCGGCTGCCTGATCTTCTCGGCCGACTCCACCGCCAGCCCCAGCGGACTCGTCGGTTTCTGCGGCACCAGCCAGGCCTCTCCCCACGTGGCGGGCCTGGCCGCGCTCATTCTCGGCCTCGACCCGTCGCTGACGCCGGCCGCGGTCCGCCAGTTCATCCGGGACGGCGCCGTGGACCTGGGCGCGCCCGGCTTTGACCCGGCCTACGGACACGGGCGGATCGACGTTGTCAGCTCCCTCAGCCTGGTGCCCGCCGCGGTCTGCGGCGACGGCGCCTGCGAGGCGACCGAGAACGCCTGCGTCTGTCCCGCCGATTGCGGCGCTCCGGCCGCCAAGGAAACCCTCTGCGCCGACGGCCTGGATAACGACTGCAACGGCGCCGTGGACTGTGCCGACTTCCAGTGCAGCGCCCAGGCCGCCTGCGCGCCGGCCTGCGGCGACGGCGTCTGCAACGGCAGCGAGGATTGCACGGCCTGCCCGGCCGATTGCGCCTCCGGGGGCAGCGCCGCCTGCGGCAACGGCATCTGCGAGGCGGCGGACGGCGAGGATTGCACCACCTGTCCGGGCGACTGCAACGGCTTGACCGGCGGACCGCCTTCCGGGCGGTTCTGCTGCGGACAGAACGGCTCCTGCCTGGCGAGCGGGTGCACCACGGGCGGCTTCGCCTGCACCGAGACACCGGTGGTGCCGTTCTGCTGCGGCGACGGCGTCTGCGAAGGCGGGGAGTCGATCGCCTCGTGCGGCACCGACTGCAGCGGCGGGGCGGGCGCCGTCGCGGGAAGCCTCACCCTGTCCGTCACGCCAGCAGGCGAGCTCGCCGCCAGCTGGCCGGCGTCCTGTGTGGCCACCGACAGCGACTACAGCGTCTACGAGGGAACCATCGGAGATTTCACCAGCCACGCCCCGCGTTTCTGCAGCACCGGCGGGGCCACCTCCTTGACCTTCTCTCCGGCGGCGGGGAACCGGTACTACCTGGTCGTCGCCAACAACGGCTTCAAGGAAGGCCTGTACGGGCAGACCAGCGGGGGGGCGGAGCGCCTGGCCGGCCCGCTGACCTGCATGACCCACCAGGTCTCGGCCTGCCAGTAAGCCGCGCCTCCGCCCGGGCCGCGCCTCCCCTCAGACAGCGCTCCGCGGCGAGTCCTCTCCGGCCAGGATCCGCGCCGCCGCTTTCCGCTCCAGGGAGAGAAGATCGTCCCGGGCGAGCACCATCCGCGCCGCCCCCCGGGCCACCCCGGGATCCAGGCCCCGGGCCTCCCGGGCGATGTGCAGGGCGGTGGCCGCGGTCATCCGGCCGGCCGGCTGGAGGAGCGCCATCCGCAGCGCCGCCACCGCCTCCTCTCGGCGGCCCATCCCGGACAGGCAGCGGGCGAGATGGACCAGAAGCGAGGCGTCCACCTGCATCCCGGGGACGTCGCGGCAGAGCTCGAGCCAGCGATCCACCGCGAACTCCGTCTTCCCGGCCCGCAGGTGGGCGCGGATCGACCCGGCCAGGCACGGCCCCGCCTCGGCCATCCGTCCCTGCCGGCCGGCGATATTCACCAGGGCCAGGGCGAGATCGGAATTCGCGGGATCCTCTTTCACGCCGTCGGCGAGAAAGCCGAACGCCTTCTCCCCCTCGCCGCGCAGGCTGGCATCCATCGCCTCGCCCAGGAGAGGGTTCGCGACCAGGGTCCGGTTCAGCCGCTGGTCCAGCGCCGGCTGGATGAACCGCTCCTCGATCCGGAGGGAACGGATGCCCCAGGCTCCGGCCACACCGAAGGCGAACCCGCCCACGTGCGCCCAGTAGGCCACGCCGCCCCCTTCCGGGGAGCCGCCCGTGGTGGCCGCCATGAAGAGCTGCTCGCCGAACCACACCGGGAGCATGCTCCACGCCGGGGCCGAGAACGTCCCGCGGAAGAGAAGACCAACGATGTAGAAGAAGTGGATCTCGGTCTTCCAGTAGCGAACCAGGAAAGCGCCCATCACCGCGGCAATCGCCCCCGAAGCGCCGATGAGTGGGGCGCCCGATTCCGGAAAGCGCGCCACGAAGAGGAGCGCCCCGGCCAGGCCGCCGGCCAGGTAGAAGGCCAGGAAGAGCGACCGCCCCCAGACATCCTCCACGAACGGTCCGAGGAAATAGAGGATCAGCAGGTTGCCCAGAAGATGGATCCAGCCGCCGTGCAGGAACATGTGGGTCACCCAGGCCGCCCCCGCCGGCGCCGCCGGGATCAATCCCCAGCGCCGGAACGAGAGCCGATCCAGCGTCCGCGTCGCCCCGGCCACCCGGCGCTCGAACTCCTCCTGGAGCTCCTCTCTCTTGCCGGCGTCCCTGGGGGCCGGATGCCCGCCCCGGTACCCCTCGATCAACGCCTGGCGCGCCTCCGCGGTGATGCCGGCAAAGAGCAGCTTCTTCGCCGCATCGGAGATCTCCACGTGGGGATGCTCCAGAAAGAAGGTCCGCGCCTCCAGGAGCTGGCGCGCCGTCCGCACCGCCGTCTTCCGGTCCGTGGCGCGGGTGGAGACGAGCACCGCCACACAGACCGCCATGATCGCGAAGGTCACCCAGGGAAGGCGGCGGACGCCGCCTCGTTCGTGACCGATGGGCAGGATCAGGAGCACGCGTCCCCCGGAAGGCCGGCTCGGCGCTGCTCTGAATATAGGCCGGCCGGTCCCCGGAGCCAGCCGGCCGCGGCCCATCGGGGCCGGGAGGGGAGGCCGGCGCGGGACCCCGCACCGCTGGTGGGCCCGCCTGGATTCGAACCAGGGACCAACTGATTATGAGTCAGCTGCTCTGACCGCTGAGCTACAGGCCCTTCAAGGACTTACGGGCGCTTCCAGCGGCCGGATCGGCGACTGTCCCCAGATTTGACGGATCGGGACGGCGGTGCAGGGACTCAACCGCCGCCTTGAGGTGGGCGTCCGAGGGATGGGAGTAGCGCTGAAACATGGTCACGCTCTTGTGGCCGGTGATGGCCATGATGCTCCGGATGTCGACACCGGCTTCCAGCATCCGCGTTGTGAACGTGTGCCGGAGGTCGTGGAAACGCGCATTCCGGACCTTAGCACGGCCACAGACCTCCCTCCAAGCAGTCTTGAGGCTGGTGAGGTGCTCACCGGACCGCCCGGCGAAGACCAGGTCCGTGTCGGTCCGGCGCGGCCATTCCCGGAGTGCTGCCCTGCAGGAAGCGTTGAGCGGGACCCACCGATGGGTGCCGTTTTTGGTGTCCCGCAGGTAGGCAAAACCCCGCCGGCGTGAGAGGTTGGGCCAGGTGAGACCCAAGATCTCTCCGAGCCGCATTCCCGTCTCGTATCCGAGGATGAGAATCGGCCGAAGATGGGGCGCCTTTCCGGAAACGGCACGCAGAAGGCGTCGGTACTCCGCTTGAGTCACGACGCGGTCCCGGCGGTTGTTGACCCGGGGCAGACGGACCTTGCTCACGGGGTTTTGGTCAAGCAGTTCGTCACGGATGGCCAGGTTCAGGATGGTCTTGAGGAGTGCCATCTCGAGCCGAACCGAAGCTGGTGACAGTGTGCCTTTCCCGTGGAGCTTCTCTGCCTGGAGGCGCTCGTTGCGCCAGGCCTCCACCATGGACGGCGTGATCCGATCGAGCCGGTATTGCCCGAATGCCGGGAGAAGGCTGTTTCGGATCATGCGCTCGTCACACTTCCGGGTCCGCTTGTGCGCTGCGTACCCGGCCAGGTAGGTCTGAGCAAACGCCTCCAGGGTAGGAATCCGCTTGGGCGCCGGGCGCTTCAGAGTTCCGCGCGCCACGACCTCGTTGTACTTCTTGTTGAGGACGTCCTGTGCCACCTGCTTGTCGCTGGTACGGGTGGATCCTGCGTACTCACGTCCCTCGTATGTGAAGCGGAAGTAATAGAAGGGGCTTAAGAGCTTGCCCTTTTTGTCCTTCCGCCGGTAGACCTTCATCCATCCTCCCATGGTGGGAAGGAAAAGAGGAATCGTGGACTTGCCCGTGTGGAATGGGTCATGGAGACCTCCTAGGGGAAGGGCTTGCCCGGGGTACCCTGCATGCTGCGAAGGGCAGGCACAGGCGCCGGCCGGGCAGGCCGGGTTTGTGTTAGCTGGCTGAGTGAGCATTCCTTGCACCGTCCTTAGAATCCCCTCTCGTGTACCCTGTGTCTATCGTCCCGTCAAGGGCTCTTCCTGCGCCAGGTGGCGTCGCCTCTTGACCCACTGATCCACGGCTGCAGCCTCGAACCGCACGAATGCCCTCCCGTCGGTTCCCCGAGACAGGACCACGCAGGGAAGAACCCCCTGGCGCGCCCAGGCAAGAACCGTCCGGCGGGCAACCCGCAGCCGGGCCGCGACCTCGTCCGGCGTCAGGAGTGGTCCTGCCGATGCGCTCATTCACTCACCTCTGACCTGGGCGAGGCGTCCTTTCTACCCATTGCCCTGTCGTCACCTTGGCACTTGGTGAGGCCCGCTAGCCGAACTCGTTGCTGGTTCATTGTGGCTTGCACGATCGTGTGAACTTGGCAACGAGTTCTCGTCTTTCCCCGGATTTTCGGGGCCTAGGGGCGCGAAACGAACGCAGATCGCGTTCGAGGAAATAACGAGTTCTCCGATCAACAAGTCCACAAGTTGCGCCCGGGAGCCGTCGTCGAGCCGAGGCCAAACGCCAGATAGTCGGTTGCCGCTCGGGGTTTCGGGTGACGCCTCGCCAAGCCCGTTGCGCGTAATCGCCACTGAGTTGAGCGCCTCAACCAGCGCCCGCTCTACGACCCGAAGCTCAGTCTTGGACCGGCAACTCCAGCAAACGACCTTGGCGCTCCCGGCGCTTTTCCGGATTCGGCAACGGCCCCCGCAGGCGCAGCGGAGCTTGTTGCCCAAGTAGTGGGCAGCCAGGCGGGTTGGACCGCCTTCTCGTGACCTCCGTTGGAGGAGAACCCGACAGCGGCCGTAGAGTTCTTCAGGGAGAAGATCAGCCAGAGTATCGCCTTTGAGCACCCGGGCGGCCGAAGTAGACGTCCATGGTCCCCGGCGCGCCGCCAACCCGGCCGCGTTAACCCTGTCTGCGGCGGTCTTGATCCGGCCGCCCGTCTGGACGAACGCCTCCGCGAGAGTGACAACGACCTTGACCTCGGCAGGTTCCGGAACGAGCTCACCGTCCTGGCGCCTGAACCCAAATGGTGGCGGCCCGCTCATGCCGTCCCCGCTCTTCCGTCGAGAGCCTTGCCCAGGACTTGCCTGATCGCCTTCTGTCGGGTGACAGTACCAGCGGCAGGCTGATCGTTGAACTCGACCCTGACCCGGTAGCCGGCGGTCTCGCCATTCGCAGGCCCGATTGTGCGAGCCTCCAGAAACGTCCTGACGCCGTCGGGGGTCAGGAACTCCGTCCGCCGGGCTTCGCCGACTGTCAGCTCGGCTTCGACGCGGTTCCGGGCCCGCTCGAGGAACGGTTCGTCGGGCGACACGACGATCACGCGGTCGAAGCCGGCAAGGAACGCCCGAGAGACGGCCTCATGGATCTTGCCGACCCGGTTCGAAAGGGCAACCTCGACCGCGAGGCGCTCGTCGTCTCGCTCGAGCGCGACGTCGAGCCTGCGAACGCCGCCAAGCACCTCCTTCTCGATCGTACCGCGGTATCCGGCGGCTTCCGACCATCTGAGGACCAACGCCTGTAAGTCCCTGTGTCTGTAGCCTCCTTGCCCGCAAGTCGATGTCAAGCAGTCCTGAGCTTCGGGAGTCGACTCGGCGTGGAACTCCACCACAGCTGAACCGCCACTTCTTGACGGATTGTCGTCGAGGGCCCCGGTCGGAAGGGTCATTGGTCGCTGAGTCCTTGTCATCTCAACGGATGGCGGAGGCGCTGCATAAGTGGCCCACGATACCTGCTTGACACGCTCCCCGTGCTCGGCCGAAATGTCCTTTTCCGGCGAAAAGAAGCGTACCTTCATGGCAAGCGCGGATGATCCGCCGACCCTGGCGTATCCGGTCCCGACGGGCAACGACACAAGCTTTTCAGCCTTGATCGATCCTATCTCGCCTTTCTCAGAGAGAACGGGCAATTCCTTGCGCGCGATCGCCGCCTCCTTCGCACTCACGGAGAAGGCGACGAAGGTACTTGCATTCGAAAATATCGCGTCGCGGATGTCCCTCGGTATGGGGAAGGCGCTTTGTGAGGCCAGCAGAAGTCCGCAATTCATGCGCCGTGAGCGCGCGCAAAGATCTTTCCAGATGAACGCGGGAGTGGCGCATGCAAGCGTGTGAAATTCGTCGATGCACAGAAGCGTCAAGGTCCGATGTTCAGTGTCCATCTCGTCTCGCCGCATCAGTTCAAGATGGATGCGCGACAGGAGCATCGAACCCGCCAAACGAATGGTGTCGGGAGAGAGTGCCGACAGGTCGACGATCAGGATTCCCCCATCGAGAACCGCGCGAAGGGAAAAGGACGATCTCGTCGCGCAGAGGGAACGCCGCGTCGATGGTGCGGTAAACTCGGAGATTCTTGATAGCAGCGGCAGGGCCGCCGTGGTAGGCATCTCCTCATACTGCTCCCAGAATCCGATGGTCTCTTCGTCTGAGAACTGCCGCAGAACATCATGCCGATATTGGCGATCCTCCAAGAACGGCCGGAAACATAGGAATGAGGCTCCCGGTAAGCCGCACCAGGTGAGGAAAAGATGTCTTGCAATGGCATCGCTTCTTCCTCCGATGGATGACTCGCGGGTACTCGCCTTGAAGGCGTGATACAGATCGGCGCCGCTCCTCGCTTGGTCAGCGCCTTTCTCGAGTTCGAAAAAGCTGAACGTCACTGGACACTCAGATGAGCCGAGCGAGAGTAGAACGGTTTGATGCGCACGCTCGTTGGGGATGCGCGGCAGGATGTTCCGCACGCCGTCTTGCTCGGTCGTGAAGAACACTAGGGCAGCGGACGAAAGGAAGTGCGATAGTTCTCGATTGATCAGCGTCGTTTTGCCTGAGCCACTACGCCCCAAGATCACTTGATGCCGAGTAATCAGTGCGGTCGGCACGGCGACCGGTAGTTGGGAAACTCCTGTTCCAACGGTCACACCGGGGGTCCGGCGAATCGTGCGAGCGACCGCCTCGCGCGAGACCGAGCCAGTCTCGTCGGTCGGCACGGAGTCGAGATATGGGTAGTACCTGCGGATTCTCTTCACTGCGTATTCTGGACGATCTGGATCACTGATTCTGATTGAAGCGGATCGCTGA
>JBHHYE010000066.1:0-8155 GCA_046757405.1 Acidobacteriota bacterium
TGATAGACCAGCCGTCTCCCAGGGACCGGCGGGCCGGTGCGTTGACACGGGTCTGGTCCCAACCTACAATCCGCGCTCCGCCGCGAAACCTGACCCACTCTTCCCGGTTTCCACCCGGGAGGGAGACTGAGCATGACCCACGACCCGTTGCACGCGCTGGTCATCCTGCTTCAGATGGCTTCCGTGCTCCAGATGGCGGCCGCGGTGCCGCTGGCCGCCCAGCAGCCGGCGGCGGGGTCCGCCGGGCGGCAGACCCACCCTGCGTCAACCCGTCCCTCCGGATCCACCGCGGGGAGTCGAGTCGAAGACGCCTTTTCGTATCCTGAAGGGTTCAACCTCCTCAACTCGGACCCCCGCGCCATCGCCCTGGTGATCTCCTGCCAGGAGACCATGGGCGGGCGGGCCGCCTGGGAGAAGGTTCCAGCCATCCGTTTCGCGTTCGTCGTGGAGCGTGACGGTCGGGTGCTGGGCCGCCGTCTGCACTACTGGGATCGGCTCGGAAACCGGCATCGCATGGAGCGGACCGATCGGGAGGGGCACCGGCTCATCGTCAGCCAGAACCTCTCGGACCGCTCCGGCCGGGCCGTCCGCGCCGGCATGCCTCTCGCGGGAGCCGACTTGAAAAAGGCTCTGGACGATGGATACGCCGCCTGGGTCAACGACACCTACTGGCTCATCATGCCATTCAAGGCGACCGACCCCGGTGTGCAGCTCTCCTACATGGGACGCCGGGTGCGGAACCGCCAGCGGTATCAGCTGGTCCAGCTCACCTTTGACAGCGTGGGGCTCACGCCGGGCGACACCTACTGGGCCTGGATCGACCAGACGACCCGCCAGATGTCATTCTGGGCCTACCGGCTGGAAGGAACCCCTGCCGACCGGCCGGAGCGCCTGTTTGCCTGGGAAGACTGGAAAGAGTTCGGCGCGATTCGCCTCAGCCTCACCAAGCGCCAGGTGGAGCCCAGCGGCGGCCAGCCCGGCCTCACCATCCGCTTCCAGGACATCCTGCTCCCGGGCGCCCTGCCCGACGAGGTCTTCGAGCCCAGCCATCCGGTTCCTCCCCGTCTCGCTCCTTGATCGGGAGCGCCCCTCAGGCCTGCTCCCTGGAGGCCGGCGGCGGCTCGTTCCGCCTCAGCCCCGCTTGCCGGTAGGACAGATTCTCGAGCCCCAGGCGATCGAGAAAACGCCGGTCCATACGCCAGTTCGGGGCCACCTTGACCCACACCTTCAGGAAAACCCTGGTTCCCAGATGTGCTTCCATCTCGGCGCGGGAGGCCGAGGCGATCCGTTTCATGGTTTCTCCCGCCTTGCCGAGCACCATTCCCTTGTGAGCCTTCTTCTCCACGACCACCAGGGTATCCATCTCCACCAGCCCGTCAGACCGCTCCTCCACCCGCTCCACGATGACCGCGCTGGAATGGGGCAGTTCCTCGCGGGAGTTCTGGATGATTTTCTCGCGCAGAATCTCCGCCATCAGGAATTTCTCGGGCGCATCAGTCACCGTCGCGGCGGGGAAATAGCGCGGCCCCACGGGGAGAGACTCCCGGATCAGCCTCTGCAGCCGGTCGGTGTTCTCGCCCGTGCGCGCCGAGACCGGGATCACTTCCGCAAAAGAATAGTCCCGGGTGGCGGCCGCGATCGTCTCCAGGATCCTGTTCTTGGCCATCTGATCGATCTTGTTGATCAACAGAAAAACAGGTTTTTTGCGCTTCTGGACCAGCCCCATGGCGTAGCGATCCCCCGGCCCCAGCCCCGCCGCGCCATCGATGACCATTCCCACCAGATCAACGCCCTCCAGCGCGGCCACAGCCGTGGCGACCATTCTGCGGTTCATCGCGAAGTGCGGCTTGTGAATGCCGGGGGTATCCAGGTAAATGATCTGTGCATCGGGGCCGCTGGCAATCGCCCGGATCCGGCAGCGCGTGGTCTGCGGCGCCTCCGTGACGATCGCCACCTTCTGCCCGACCAATGTATTGACCAGCGTCGACTTGCCGACATTGGATCGTCCGAAGAGGGTCACGAACCCGGATCGGTGATCCGGGCCGGGGTCAAGCCCGGCCTCCACCAGGGTGGCGGGCGCTGCTCTTTCGGCCGATCCGGGGGAAACCACGTCCTCGCGCATCAACTCTTTCCTTTCATTGGCAGGGGCGCATGGATGGGAGTCAAACGAACCTTGAGAACACGCCGGCCGTTGGCGCCGACGATTTTCATCTTCACACACGCATGTTCGATCTCCTCGCCGACTTCCGGAACCCGGCCCATGAGCGTGGACACCAAACCACCGATGGTGTCCACGTCGGCGCTTACCGCATCCATGCCCACCACCCGCGCCACTTCATCCACAGGAGTCCCGCCGGAAACGAGCCACGACCCGGAGGCCTCCCTCAGGATCTTTTCTTCCGCGACCTCGTGCTCTTCCTGAATCTCGCCGACGATTTCCTCGACAATATCCTCCACGGTGACAAGACCCGCCGTACCTCCGTACTCATCTACCACCACAGCAAAGGGAACCTGCGCGCGCTGCATCTCGCGCAAGATGTCCGATATCTTTTTTGTCTCAGGAACGAACATGACCGGCCGCACCAGATGATCGACCCGCGTTTCAGGAGATTCGCGCCAGATAGGGAGCAGGTCCTTCATGGTCAGGACGCCCACGACCTCGTCCACGGTATCTCCAATCACCGGAAGCCGTGAATGCTTCGCCGCAATGAAGGCTTCCCGGACCTCCGCGAGACGGGCGGTCGGGGGGAGGCAGGCCATTTCGGTTCTGGGGGTCATGATCTCCCGGGCAATGGTGTCGCCAAAGTCAACGACATTGCGGACGAGATCGCCTTCCTCCTTCTCGAGGATTCCCTCTTCTTCTCCCATGCAGACAAACGCTTGAATTTCCTCCTCCATCGAGCTGTCCGTCTTCTCCTGGCTCCTGGCGCCCAGCTTGAGCAACAGGTGCCGGAGGAGACGATCCAGAGGCGCCAGTAGAGGGAGGAGAAGCATGGCAACCAGAGCGGCCACACGGCCTCCTATCCGCACGGCGCTCTCGGGAACAAGGTTCACGATGGCGCGAACCACCAGGAACCGGACCATGATGACCAGAAACAGGACGGTCCCCAGAAACGCCACGGCGATGCGCAGCGGAGCCCGCCATTCCGGGACCAGAGCCTTCACCATCTCGGCCACCAGCAAACCCGCCAGCACCAGAATGGCCTGGAAGGCAACCTGCAGCCCCAGGGTCAGGATGGCACGGCGCTTCTGGTCGGTCCAGTGCTCCAGGAGATTCCCGGGGCGCCCCGCTTCCCGCAGCACCGTCCCCAGCCTGATCCTGGGCAACTCCAGCTGGGCTGCCCGGAACAGAGCCAAGAAGAAATAGACGGCGGTCAGCGCAACCAGGGAGAGCATCTCCCAGAGTGGAATCACGGCAATCTGTCTCATGGCGAGGGAAAGGCCCGGGGCATGGCGTCCAACAGGAGCCGGCGCCTCAGCTTGCGCTCTTCCGCTTCCATCTCTCCGTGGTCCGTTTCGTGGTCATATCCCATGAGATGAAGGAAGCCGTGAATCAGGAGAATCCGGATCTCTTGATCCAGGGAATGGCGGTGCCGGCGGCACTGGCGGCGCGCCGTCTCCACCGAAATGACCAGATCGCCCTGGTTCACCCGGCCGTCCGGCCGGGACTCACCTGGAAAGCTGAGAACATCCGTGGGCGCATCGAGGCCCCGGTACCGCCGGTTCAGGTTCCGGATCTCCCTGTCCCCGGTCAACAACACCGAGACCTCATCGGCCGCGCATTGCACCAGGATTGCAACTTGCTTCAGGAAGGACTTGAGATCCCCGGCCTGGATATCCCGGGCCTCGGCATGGCGGAGAATCGTCACCTCCAGATCCGGGTGGGGAACATTCGGTTGAACTCGAGGATCGACGCCGTCCATGGGTTCCAGAGAGTCAGCCCTCCGCCTTGGCCTCGGCAATGGTCGGCACCGAAGAACCGGCGCCCCGGCCATGCTGTGAGTAGGCATCGATGATGTTCCGAACCAGTGGATGGCGCACCACGTCTTCCCGATCGAAGTACACAAAGCGGATGCCCGGAATGGCGCCCACGACCTCTTGAGCCTCCACCAGCCCCGAGACCTTGCCCGGCGGCAAGTCAATCTGGGTGATGTCGCCATTCACCACCGTGCGAGTATCGAAACCGATACGGGTCAGGAGCATTTTCATTTGATCGCTCGTGCAATTCTGGGCTTCATCGAGGATGACAAACGAATGATTCAAGGTCCGGCCGCGCATGAAGGCCAGTGGAGCAATCTCGATGACGCCTTTGGTCAGATAGCTTTCCGCCCGATCCCGCTCGACCAAATCGTAGAGAGAATCGTAAAGAGGCCGGAGGTAAGGGTTCACCTTTTCAGCCAGATCGCCGGGCAGGAACCCCAGTTTCTCACCCGCCTCGACTGCCGGCCGGGCGAGAACAATACGGTCGACCTTCCCTTCGGTGAGGAATTCAACTGCCATGGCCATGGCAAGGAACGTCTTTCCAGTGCCGGCCGGGCCGATGCCGAACACCATGTCGGTCTGGCGGATGGCATCGATGTACGCGAGCTGGTTGGCGCTCTTGGGATAAACCGATCTGGCGACCTCGGGACAGACACGATGATTCACAAAGTACTCCTCCAGAGAAACGTGCGGATGTTGGCGGATGAGACGGGCGGCCGAGGCCACTTCCCCGCGCCGGAACGAGTGGCCGAGCCGCAGAAGATTGCCCAGTTGTTCCAGCAAGAGAGAAACTGCTTGCTCCTCTTTCTCGGGGCCTTCCACGGTGAACTCTCCTCCCCGCACCGAGAGGCGGACTCCAAACGCCTTCTCCAGAAAGCGAAGGTTCTCGTCGTAGTCGCCCAGGAGCGAGGGAAGGCCCTGTTCCGGAAGGGATCCCTTCCTCATGGGAGCGGCAGGACCACGATAGGATGGGGCATCAAAGGAATGGCAGGCTTTGGGTGAATGGGGCTCCGGGCCCGGGCGTCACATGCAATCTGGACCGAGGGGGTGATGCCCTCGCCGCCTGAGTTCAAATCCACTCCAGTCGATGTCTCCGGGGTCCATCCGTGCTCGCCGGATTTTTCGTCCTGGATGAATGGACGGCCAAATCCCTGCCAACCCACCTCGGATGACACGTGATAAAGGTACATCCGAGATACTGTCCTGTCAATCACTTGGCCCGGGTCAAGCCGGTTTTCCTTTCAGCGGCCGGCCGGACGAGGTCCCACTCCGGGGCTCTCCTCCATCGTTCCCGGCCTCCTTTTCAGGGTCCCCCTGCCGGCCCTGGACCACACGTATGGAAAGCTCCCTCAGTTGCTCGTCATCGATGGCGGACGGGGCGCCACTCATGAGATCCGCTGCGCTGGTGGTCTTGGGAAAAGCGATGACATCCCGGATGGAGGGCGCCCCGGTGCAGGCCATGATGATGCGCTCCACTCCCAGGGCAATCCCCCCATGCGGAGGCGCTCCGTACGACAGGGCCTGGCGCAGAAAGTCGAACTTTTCCCTGGCCTCGGCCTCGCTGAGTCCCAGGGTGTGGAAGACCCGGTCCTGGACCTCCCTGGAATGAATTCTGATGGAGCCTCCCGCAATCTCCGAACCGTTGACCACCAGGTCGTAGGCGCGGGAACGCACCGAGCCGGGGTCCGATTCGAGAACCGGGATGTCTTCCTCCCGGGGAGCCGTGAAGGGATGGTGGCGCGCGTAGAAGCGCGCGTCCTCCTCGTGCCACTCCAGCAGGGGAAAGTCAGTCACCCAGAGGAAACGGAAGTTCTTCACACCGCCTGAGGGAATCAGCTCGAGGCGCTCCGCAAGCCACAGGCGCAAGGCGCCCAGCGCCCGGGCGGCGCAGGGCTCGGTATCCGCGATGAGAAGCGCGAGATCTCCCGGCCCGGCGCCCACCGCTTCCGCCACTTCCCGGCAGGTTTCCTCTCCGAGAAAACGGGCCATGGGCGACGACACCCGGCCATCCGCCAGCTTGATCCAGGGGAGCCCCTTCGCACCCCAGGCGCGGCATCTCTCGGCCAGGGCATCGACCTGCGAGCGCGCCACCGGCGCGCCCGCCGGCCACGGGAGGCCACGCACAACGCCTCCCGCTTCCAGAACCGCGTCGAACACACGGAACCCCTTGCCCCGGACCAGACGGGACACATCGGTAATTTCCAGCCCGAAACGGAGATCAGGCCGATCGGTGCCGTAGCGCGCCAAGGCCTGGGAGTAGGTCATGCGCGGAAAGGGCGGAGTCACCTTCAGGCCCGCGACCTGGAACATCTGCACCATGAGTCCTTCCACCAGACTTTGCACATCGTCCTCCGTCACGAAGGACGCCTCGATATCGATCTGGGTAAACTCGGCCTGCCGGTCCGCGCGCATGTCTTCATCGCGGAAACAACGCGCGACCTGAAAATAGCGATCGAACCCCGAGACCATGAGGATCTGCTTGAAGATCTGCGGAGACTGGGGCAGGGCATAGAATGCCCCTGGATGGTTCCGGGACGGCACCAGGTAATCCCGCGCTCCCTCGGGGGTCGGCCGGGTCAGGATCGGCGTCTCGATTTCAAGGAACCCGCGTGAGTCCAGGTAATTGCGCGCGGCGAGGAGAATCCGGTGCCGGAGCGCCAGGGTTTCCTGGTAGCATGGCCTTCTCAGATCCAGATACCGGTAGCGCAGACGCAGGTCCTCGGCCGCCGTCTGTTCCTCGCCGATGGAGAAGGGCAGCGGCTCGGCCTTGCTGAGCAGACGGAACTCCGTGGCGCGGACCTCGATCTCTCCGGTCAGCATCTTGGGATTGATGCTCTCGGGCGACCGGCGGACGACTCCGCCTTTCACCGCCACCACGTATTCCGAGCGCACGCTTTCGGCGAGACGATGGGCTTCCGGCGCGGCCTCGGCATCAAAGACCACCTGCACGCGTCCACTCCGGTCGCGCAGGTCGATGAAAATCAAATGCCCATGATCGCGCCGGCGGTGGACCCAGCCCGCCAGGCGGACGGTGACGCCCGTATCTCCGGCGCGCAGGGTGCCGCACGCCCGTGATCGGAAAAGATCGTCAGACAGCCCTTGCACGTTTCCCTCATCCCGGACACGTACGCGCGCCGGGCCGATCCTCCGTGTGTGCGCGGGCTTCGGGCGAACTCCCCGGCGGGCGGGGAGGCTAACACAAGTCCACCGGGGCGGCAATCGGGGCGAGATTTCTTGTCCGGACAGCCAAGAACAGAATCGGCGAAGGCGGTTTCGGTACAAGATAACCCGGCCTGTCCATACAAAAAACCACATCCGCCCTTTGGATTCTGACATTTACATCGCCCCCAGTATACTCCTCCTTTCCCCTCCTCGCGGCAGCTATACGAGGTGCCGATGCTCGTCCTCCAAGCCATCGTCGCGGTCTTCCGGGCCATCTTCACGACCAAGGCCGAACTCATAGTGGAGAACTTGGCCCTGCGCCAGCAACTCAACGTCCTCCGGAGGAAGACAGGGCGGCCACGGCTCCGGAAATGCGACCGCGTCTTCTGGCTCTGGCTTGCCCGTTCATGGACAGGATGGCGAAACAGAATCATCGTCGTCACGCCCGAGACCGTCATCCGGTGGCACCGGCAGGACTTCAAGTACTACTGGACCTGGAAGAGTCGGAGGAAGGGAGGCCGACCGGCTGTCGCCCGGGAAGTTCGTGACCTCATCCGCCGTATGTCCGCGCCAATCCCCTCTGGGGAGCGCCCCGCGTACACGGTGAACTGCTCAAATTCGGCATCGATATCTCCCAGTCCACCGTCGCCAAGTACATGGTTCGTCATCGGAAGCCACCGAGCCCTACCTGGAGGACCTTCCTCGATAACCACGTCAAGGACCTCGTTTCCATCGACTTCTTCACGGTGCCAACAGTCCGGTTTCGCATCCTGTTTGTCTTTGTGGCTCTCTCCCATGAACGAAGGCGCATCCTGCATTTCAACGTCACCGCTCATCCGACAGCTGCATGGACGGGACAGCAACTCCGTGAGGCTTTCCCCTGGGACACGGCCCCCGGCTACTTGATCCGAGATCGCGACGGCATCTATGGCCATGACTTCCGCCGATGCGTCCGAGCTCTCGGCATCAAGCAAATGCTGACCGCGCGTCGCTCTCCGTGGCAAAAGGGCTA
>JBHHYE010000067.1:0-6930 GCA_046757405.1 Acidobacteriota bacterium
ATCCAAGCAGCTACACGATCCCAAACACCTAACCGTCCACTGAATCGGGGCAACTCCAGTTTTTCCCGTCAAGCGTCGTGACGCCGAAGACTACCGAGCGGCCGTCGGGCGAGATGACGGGAGGCGCCGCAGAGGCTCCCATAGAGCGGAAATAAGCGTCGGCGGGAGGCAGGATGTGCACGCGCATTGTCCGAGCTTCCATGGCCGGTCGCCGAAACAAACTCACCGCCAGGGCGGTCGTCACCAGCGCGAGAAGGATGGTCGCCGCTATCCAGAACCGTTCGCGGCTCCTGCGGCGCGACGCCACCGGTGCGGGAACGCCCGCCTGCGAGCCAGCCTCGGTGATCCACTTCAACTCGCGTGTGAGATCGCTCGCCGTTTGCCAGCGATCGTCCGGATCTTCGGCCAGGCATCGGCTGACGACATGGTCTAGAGCCGGGGGGCTCATTGGTCGAAACGACGAGATCGGTGCGGGTTCGTGTTCCAGAACGGAGACGAGCAAGCTGGCTTGGCTCTTCCCGCAAAAGGCTTTGCGGCCCGTCACCATCTCGTACACAACCGTCCCGAAGGCGAAAATATCACTGCGAGCGTCTGCCGCCTCGCCTTCCAGCTGCTCAGGGGCCATGTATTGGAACGTGCCAACGATGGTTCCTTCTACCGTCAGGGGACTTGCCTGGGTCATCACCGCGCTCGAGATCGGCGGTGCCGCCTCGTGAGCGCTCTTGGCCAGGCCGAAGTCGAGCAGCTTCGCTCCAGACTTGGTCAGCATGATGTTGCCCGGCTTCAGATCCCGATGGACAACACCCTGACGGTGCGCCTTGTCCGAGGCATCGGCGATCTGGATCGCGTACCGCAGGGCTTCTTCCGCCGGCAACGCTCCCCTCTCGAGCCGCTTGGCCAGCGTCTCCCCTTCGAGGCACTCCATCACGAGGAAGTGAACACCATCCTGCTGGCCGACATCATGCAGCGTGCAGATGTGAGGATGATTCAGGCTGGAAACGGCCCGCGCCTCGCGCTCGAACCGCTGACGCATTTCGGCGTTTTGCGACAGATGGGACGGAAGTACCTTGACGGCGACCGTCCGATCCAGTCGTATGTCCCGCGCCCGGTACACCTCCCCCATCCCGCCTGCCCCGATCGGGGCGACGATCTCATAGGGGCCAAGGTGTTTGCCGGGACCTAGGGCCATGACCGGCTGAGGGTACCAGAGAATTGTCCTCCTGAGGAAGGTGAGCTTTACCTGCAGCTCGCTGACCTCGGGCTCCAGACGACAGCCGGCAGAATCTGCCGCACGCCCGATGGAGGGACCCAGGTGTTTCCGGGCCTCGATCGTTTGGCTCTTGACCGGCCAATCCCCTCCCCGTATAAGATTAGGGTAGGCGCGCGTTCATCATGAGATTGTCTCGCTTCGTCGGCTCCCTGGCCATCGCCCTGAGCATTGCATCCTCAGCGCCGGCAGCCGGAGGCGCTCCCCTGCAGCGGCCGTCCGATCCGGTTGAAATGACGGGCATTCTCGTTCCGACCCTGAACGGCATCCTCCCCGCCGAGCTGGTCGCGTGGCGATATCTCGGCGGCTGGCAGCAGATTCCCATCCAGGTGGACGAACGTGATTTACGAGACCTTTCCACGATCTACAACGAACCCCCTCAGGGTGCGGTCGAGCTCGTCTACACCGATCCGGACACCTTCACCGGGCCCGACTCCGATCCGACACTGGATGGTGGCGACGAGATCGTCTTCATGGTGAAGGACGCCGGTGATCTTTCTCCGACATTTGATGACCCGCCCAATGTCATTCCCGGCTCGGGAGTTGAGGTCTCCATCATCAATCCAACTGATGGTGGCCAAGGATACGTCTATCTTTTCCGGCAAGATGGAACACGGGATCCCGGCGCCGGCCAGACCTTCGGCACCTATGACTTCTTTCTTGCTGCCGACCAATACCCGCAGGACTACAACTTGCAGAGCGGGCCCAACCCCGAAGACACGAACGTCACGACTGCGTTCTACCACCATCATTTTTCGGACAGATGGATCGACGACCGGGTGCACGTCTTCGCCGGCTCCGCAACCGGCGTGGACATCCTGGATCGACACAACAGCCAGTTCGCGCCGGGCGACTGCAGTCGGACCAAAGACACCTTTTCTACGCGCGCCGCCACGATATCCGTACTTTCCTCCGTGTGCATGCAATTCCGGGAATCCTCGATGACTTCGACTACAGTCCGGACGCGGTCGGGATGACCTACTACAACGACTTGAACCAAGGCGGCGCGTTGATTGATAGCGCCCCGGAAACCCTCACATTGGGCGAGCTGGCCTGGGAGCTGATCGACGGAGCCCAGGGAGGGATCATCATGGTCCACAAACTGATCACGGATATCCAGGGTCTCACTCTCACCTCCCACTACGAGGACAACGACACGACCCCGGTTCAGCAGTGCACGGGAGACCCTTGGGCGTACGGATCGAGCGGCCCGCGCATTGCCTCGGCCATCCCATGCACCGGCCCGGTGACCTGCCCCCAGGCGTACCAGTCCCTGACCACCCTCCGGACCATCTACTACGAGGTGCCGGGCGTCACGGTGGCCGACGCATCCAAACGTTCGCTCCGCTGGAACACCCCCCTCAGCATCACCACGGCTCCATGGCCTCCTCCTTCGCCTCTCTCGGTGCCTTCAAGCGCCAGCGAGGGAGTCCCGCTCACCGTTACCTTGAACCGGAATGATCCGGCGAAGATCGACCTGGCCTGGGGAGCGAGTTGCGGCGGAGGCGTGGCGATCGGCTACGCCGTTTACGAGGGAATCCTCGGTCGCTACGACAGCCACCAGCCCCTGAACTGTCTCGTCTAGACGACGACGTTCACAACGCCCTCCTCCGGTGGAGATCGCTACTATCTGGTCATCCCGGTGTCCAGCAGGGCGGAAGGAAGCTACGGCACCGACTCCACAGGAAACGAGCGGCCCGCCTCGACCGCCGCCTACCTGCCGCAGCTCGCCGGACACTGCCCGTAAGCATTGCCCTGCGCAGGAGTGACCGGAAAGAGGCGCGGACTCCACCCCCGCCCTCTTCATCCAGTGACCGGCGATCAGGCAGCGCCGCGACGGCCACCGGAGGGCGGAATCGAGGTGGCGCGGACCGGCAGGGTGGCGGGAATGGCGCCGACCTGTTATCTTCCCCGCGGCAAACCTGAACGGCCGACTTCCTCGGCCCAGCGGCGCACAACAGGATCTCCTGCCAAGGATCGCGCCGCGCGAAGATGAATCCCTTCCTGCTGCTGTTGTGTAGGGCGGAAAACGGTGGAACCGCTGTGCCGGCATTCCGGCCATCCCGACCGCCGGCGAGGAAATCTGTACATGCACGACTCAGACCGCGAGCCCGGAAACGGGTTCGCCACCTTCAAACTGAGCCCTTCCATCCAGCGCGGCATTCGCGCAGCCAGGTTCGTCCAGCCCCGCCCGATCCAGGCGAGGACCATCCCAGCGGCTCTCGAAGGCCGCGACATCATGGGCCTGGCCCAGACCGGCACCGGGAAGACGGCCGCCTTCGCGCTGCCCGTTCTCGAACGGCTGCTCGCGAGCCCCGGTGGCCCGCCGCCGCGCGTGCTGATCGTGGCGCCGACCCGCGAACTGGCCACCTAGATCAGCGAGGAGATTCGCTCGCTCGCCCGGTTCACCCGCCTCAAGGTGGCGGCCGTCTTCGGCGGCGTGTCTTTCAAGGCCCAGATCTCGGGGCTGCGGGCCGGCCCGCAGATCATCGTGGCCTGCCCCGGCCGGTTGCTGGACCTGCTCAACCGGCGCGCCGTGCGGCTCGAGAGGATCGCGACACTCGTGCTGGATGAGGCGGACCACATGTTCGATATGGGATTTCTGCCGGACATCCGCCGCATCCTGGCCGCCCTTCCCGAGCCGCGGCAGAACCTGCTGTTCTCGGCGACCATGCCCAAGGAAATCCGCCGGCTGACAAACCAGTTGCTGCGCCATCCCCACGTGGTCGAGCTGAATCACACGCGGCCCCTCGAGACCATCGCGCACGCCCTCTATCCGGTGGACGAACAGCGCAAGGTCGGCCTGCTGGAGCACGTGCTCTCCAGCGGGGATTTCATATCGGCGATCGTGTTCACCCGCACCAAGCACCGCGCCAAACGGCTGGCCCGGAAGCTCGGCTCGTCCGGGTACCGTGCCGTGGCACTACAGGGCAACATGTCCCAGAGCGCGCGAGTGCGGGCGATGGACGGTTTCCGGAAGCGCAATTTCGACGTGCTCGTCGCAACCGATATCGCGGCCCGCGGCCTCGATATCGAGCAGGTCTCGCACGTCGTCAACTTTGACATGCCCGGCACTCCTGACGCGTACACTCACCGGATCGGCCGCACAGGCCGGGCCGAGCGCAAGGGGAAGGCCTACACGTTCGTGACCGCCGGCGACCACCAGATGGTCCGTGAAGTCGAGCGCAGGGTCGGAATGTCCATCCCCCGCCGCACGGTCGAAGGGATCGGCAGCATCCCCTTTCCCGTGCTCCGGCCGGGCTCGCGCCGGCGCCGGCGCGCCTCGTAGCGGATGCGGCCTCGATCTGCAGGTCACCATGAAACGGCTGGCCCTGGCTCTCGATACGGCGAACACAACTCACTGGCGACCGTCCGGCGGTAGACCGGCTGTTGCAGCTAGGTTCCGGACTCCTTCACGTCAAGAGTCCGGGTCAGCCTCAGCGTCACCTTGGCGACCCGATCCCGCACGATCGCCTCGAGCCTGTACCGGCCCAGGGGATCCTCCGCCTCGATCCGGAGACCGAGCCGGCCGGCCCCGCGATACAGGAACCCTTCCTCCGGAGCCGGCCGCTTCCAGAGCTCAGCCGCCTCGCGCCCGCCGTAGAGTCCGCCATCAGGCTTGAGAATCCGGTAGCCGACCTCGGCGTCGCAATCCCCTTCCGTGTTGGGGGCGCACCCTCTAAAAAGGACGACGGCCACGATGGTGTCGCCGCGCTTCGCTTCCGCCAGGGACTCGATCTTCGAGGTACGGACGAGCGAGGACGGCTGCTTCCAGTCCTCACCATAGGTCTCCGGCTCATCGGTCAGCAAGAGCAGCGCGCCGAACGCCCCTGAGGACTTGCGCCAGGCCGTATCGGGAACGGCCTCGCCATGCTCGCGCCACTCCCCTCTGACGATCGAAGCCGCACAGGCGGCAGCCAGCAAGCACACCATCAGAACCTTCGAGCGCACGACACCTCCTCCGGCCAGCTCGGGTGCGTTGGTCGGGATCCGATTCTCCCCTCCCGCCGCCCCCGGCGGCCAGAACCGCCAAAACCCCGGGCCGACTCGCCCCTCTTGCCGATTTTACGCCTGCCTGGGGGTGCTGTGAGCCCTCCAGCCCGCAGATGCCTCTTGACAACGCATACTCAGGACTCATATTATAACTATGTAAATATTATATTTTGCATATTTCTTATGGAAAGGCGATGACGATGTCGAGATCACTGCTCGTCTCCGGGGTGCTTGCCCTCCTGCTTCCTGCCGGGGCGACGGCTGCGCACCAACCAGACCCCGGCAGGGAGCGGGATCGGGAGCCGGCACCCGTTTTCATCATGGCCAGGACCCCGCCAAGCACCCAGGCGCGTCTGGTCGAGGGGACCATGATTCTCCCACGATACCCGCGGGCGGCCCGGCGTGCCCGGATCCAGGGCCTGGTTCACCTGTCCGGCGTGATCGACGAGAAGGGGCGGGTGCAGGACCTGCGGAGTACGGACGACAGGAACGACCCGGCCGGGTTCCGGCGGGCGACGATTACCGCCATTGCCTCCTGGAATTACCGGCCGGCGACATTGGCGGACGGCACGCCTGTCTCCGTCCCGGTTCTCTTCGAGGTTCGGTTCCTGCCGGATTGAGGCGGCGGCATCCTGCGCCAGCCATGACGCAGGCCATACGGAGCACCCCACGCTCTCCCGGCCCCCCCTTGACGTGCCAGGGGTCGGCCTCATCCTGACGATGCATCTGCCGCTGGCCAGGGAGGCGGCGCCTTCTCGCCCGGAGGGTCCTGGCAACAAGGGCAGGTCGCAAGAATTCTTTTTCATCACGAACTGCTATACACGAAATGGCGTTCGACTCGTCGCGGGCCGAGTCTTCATCCGCCATCTTACAGTTTCCAGGAAGGCACCTCCGGCCTAAACTACGGTGTCGCACATGCATCCATCGCCTCAGATTTGGACACGTTTTCATCCTTAACATTGATTTCCAATCACACCGGCAACACCTCGACATCCAGATGCAAAATCCCGGCCGGCTTGCTCGGCCGGCCGGAAAATTCGTCTGTCGCCGCGGGAGCAGGAGCAGGCTTGGAGTCAAGACGGACGGCGGAAAAGGCAGGCAGCCGGCAGGCTGGAGGTATACTCCACACCGCGGAGCCCAGGGAAGAGCTCAACCAGCGCTGTCTTGACGACTGGAGCTCCCAGGGCGTAGGCTGTGGATGGGGCTCCAGGCCGCGCTCCGCTTTCGAAATGAACACAAGCGCTCATTGCCAACCAGCTCAGGTGGGCCGACACGCGCCTCCCTTCGAGGTCGAAGCGACACAGGGCCCCGGACATGTAAAGAGGACCATCTGTCTCGAGGACTATGGGGACCGTTGGCTAATCCTCATGTTCTATCCCCTGGACTTTTCCCTGATCTGTCCAACCGAGCTTCTGGCACTGAGTCATCGCTACCAGGAATTCGTAGAGCGAGCAGTTGACATCCTAGGCATCAGTACCGATAGCATTGAGACCCATGATCGCTGGATCGCCACGCCGTTTAGGGAAGAAGGGCTGGAGGAATCCGATTCCCCTTGGCGAGCGATCCCGACGGTGAGATGGCGCGGAAGTACGGCGTGTACGCAGAACCCCGCTCGGTGAGGTTCTGTCAAGAGGTGTGGAAATAGAACTCAGGCAGCAGCCTCCTCGGAT
>JBHHYE010000068.1:0-6893 GCA_046757405.1 Acidobacteriota bacterium
TGGGCGGGAATAACTCAGTGGTAGAGTGTCACCTTGCCAAGGTGAAAGTCGCGGGTTCAAATCCCGTTTCCCGCTCCAAGATTTTTCCTGTGTCACTCCCGGGCGGCGTAGCCAAGTGGTAAGGCAGGGGTCTGCAAAACCTCTATTCATCGGTTCGATTCCGATCGCCGCCTCCACATTCCTTCTCCTGGGTGGATTGCTCCTGGCCTGGATTCCTTTCGGCCTCGCCCATGAGTTGACAGACGCCCCGCTCTACGGGAAATTCACTCCGGAGGCCGAGATCATCACTCGCCCGGACCAGGCCGGAACGTATGTCTCGTTTCGCGCCGAGCGGAGAGAGGTCAACCTGTGGGGCCGGACCATGGCTGTCCTTCTCTATTCGGGCCCGCTGGCCAGCGGACAGCAGAGGGAGGTCAACGACGGACGATACAGCCTGATCACCGTGCCGCGGGACCCCTCTCGCGAGGTCCTCTTCCTCAGCCGCGAAGTCTGGCCCTCCATCATGGCACCGTTTCTTGACGTGGGCGGCTTCAAGGGCTTGGCGCCCGGCCAGGTTCTGCCGCCGGAGGATCCCCGCCTGAAGATTCTTGAGCGCAACCTTCTCCGCGCGGCCTGGCACCAGCGTTACAGCGATCTGGGGTGGTTGAGCTTCGGAAGAGGCAGATGGATGGACGACGGCGCCGCCGTGCGGCTCTTGGTGAATCGGATGATCGAGGAGGCGGAACGGAACGGCTTTCTCCATGAGTGCCAGCACGCCCTGGATGAGGCCTACAAGGTTTATCCCGAGACCTACCACAACCCGGTGCCCAACCCTGCAGAGGCCGAGCTGCGGGCCATGCTGGCCTCGCTGGCCCACTCCCAGACCCCGCACTATGCCCTTTATGACATGGTGCGCCAGTACCAGGAACGTCTTCCCCCCTACGCACAGGCAGCCAAGGTTCTCTTTGCCGGCCTGGCGGCCCAGATACTCCAGGAAGCCGGCGATGTTCCGCGCCTGCGGCCGGGGAAGAACGTCATGCTCCAGTTGCCGCGGATCGACACCGCCGTGCTCCGCCGGCTGGCGGCCCAGGTGATGGCTCAACGATACCGAGAGAGCGACCGAGGGGCAGGTTACCGCCTGGATTACACGGCCATTCAGGGAGGGACCGGCGGGCTCCGGGTCGGGTTGCTGCGGGGGAAGGTGGCACCGGATGATCTACCGGCCGCACAGGAAGGCCGCGCCGTGGATGGGACCATGGCCGGCTGGCGTTTCAAGGAGGAGCGCGTCCACTCGTCCGGAGTGCACGTGTACCTCTCATCGGAAGGGGTCCGCATGGCTCAGGCTGGTCCGTACGGCCTGGCCCTGGGGATCGGCGGCTACCTGGCGGCCCATTTTCGCGCACCGGCCACCCCGGGCCCCTGGATCCTGGAGATCTCAGGAGGCGTCCTCCGGGAAAATGAGATCGAAGGCCGACAGATGCCGGTGCGGGTGATCATCGGGAACGGCGAGACCGTTCCCCTGTCCCGGGAAGCCAGCGGACGGTTCCGCGCCACGATCGCGCCGGGGGCCGTCGCCGGTGGAATGCTCAGGGTGGTGATCCGCCGGAAGGACGGCGACGGGCCGCCCGCTTTTCTGACCGGCTTCCGTCTTCTGGAAGCACCGAAAAGCTGAGATTTCAAGAGACGGCCGGCTCCAGCTGGCTGCGTGTGAACAGGGAGATGAGTCGGTGGGGAGCGAGAGCTTCTCGTCCGCCGGCCTCGCGGTCGACGATGCAAGCTACGGCCGCCGGGTGCAGTCCGGAGGCGCGCATCCGGGTGATGGCCTCCATCACGGACCGGCCGGAGGTGATCACGTCCTCGACCACGAGCACGCGAGTGCCCGGGGGAATGCTGTTCTCGATGGTCTTGCCGGTACCATGGTCCTTGGCGGCCTGGCGGATGAGAAACGCGGGGATGGGTGGTTTCCTCTGGAACGAGCGCAGCGCCATGGCGGCGGCGATGGGATCGGCGCCGATGGATGGACCGCCCACGGCCTCCACCGCGCACCCTTCGGCCCTCAGATCGTCCACGAGATCCAGCATCAGGTCGGCCACCAGGGCAAGGCCTTCGGGATCGAGGGTCACTCGCTTGCAGTCAAAATAGACCTTGGAGATCCGGCCGGACGCCAGGCGGAACTCGCCATGAATAAAGGACCGTTCACGGAGGAGCTGTCGGAGGCGCCGCCGATCACGCGTGCGTTCTTCGGGGGAACGAGATCGGGCCGGAAGGGTCGATTCCATCATGTTCTTGCCATGGCGTCCGGATTCTAGCAAAGGCTTCCATCAGGCTGCGTGCCGGGCTCTTCCAGAGTAAGATGCCACGGCGGGCGGTGGTCTCGGAGGTCATGGATGAGGATTGATGAAATCCCGACCCCGGCGTTGCTCGTGGAGCACCAGGTGCTGGTGCAAAACCTGGACCGGCTGGCGGATCACTGCCGCCGGCTTGGCGTCTCCCTCCGTCCGCATGTCAAGACGCACAAGTGCCTGGAGGTGGCGCGCCTGCAAGTGGAGCGAGGCGCCTGTGGTCTCACGGTCTCCACGCTGGCGGAGGCCCATGTCTTTTGCGCCGCGGGATTCCGGGATCTGACCCTGGCGGTCCCCCTGATCCCCGCCAAGATCCCCGCCGCTCTGGAGCTGGCCCGCCGCGCACGGCTGGGCGTTCTGGTGGATGATGAGCAGGTCTTCTCGCGGCTCCAGCAGGCGGCGGCCGCCGCGGAGACCAGGGTTCACGCCTGGCTCAAGATCGACTGCGGATACCACCGGGCGGGCCTGGAGCCCGGGGATCCGGTTGCCGTGTCCCTGGCACGGCGCATGGCGTCCTCGTCCTCCGTGAGCTTCGAGGGCCTGCTGACCCACGCGGGCCACTCCTACCGGGCCGCCGGAAATCCGCGCCGCCTCCAGATTGCCGAGGAGGAACGGGACGCGGTGGTGGTTCTGGCACGGCGCCTGAAACAAGAGGCTGGTGTCCCAGTGCCGCAGGTGAGTGTGGGATCCACCCCCACCGTGACCATCGCGAAGGACCTCACGGGAGTCACCGAGGCCCGCCCTGGCAATTACGCATTCTTCGACTTGACGCAGGCCGCCCTCGGGAGCTGCCGTGTGGAGGAGATTGCTGTCTCGGTGCTGGCCAGCGTCATTTCCCACCCGTTGGGCGCCGGGCGCGCCGTCCTCGATGCGGGCGCACTGGCGCTCTCGAAAGATCCGGGCCCGGGCTCCGGGCGGAAAGGCAGTCCGAGCATGGGCGGAGTTTGCCCGGAGCCGGAAACGACCCGGATCGATCCATCGCTTCGGCTGGGACCTCTGTCCCAGGAACATGGGGTGGTCTGCCCGCTCCAGCCGGGAGGACTCCGGAACCGGCTCCCGGTCGGCAGCCGCGTCCGCATTCTCCCGAATCACTCCTGCCTGGCGGCCGCCTGTTTTGACGAGCTGTATGTGATGAACGGCGGGCAGGTGATGGACCGCTGGGTGGTGCACCGGGAGCGGTCGGTTCGGGGATGGAATCGATGAAGCGGGCCGGGAGCCGGAGGATGGGTTGGCTGGTCCGGGGAGACCTGGATGGGTTCTTCGGGCTGGCCCTGGACAATCTGGTCCAGTTGCTGGTCATCGAGACTCTTTGCCGCGTGGTCCTGGGGTTTCCGGCGGCGCTGGTCCATGGGCGGATCCTTCCAGGGGTGGCCGTGTCTCTCCTGGTGGGGAACCTCTTTTACGCGCGGCAGGCCATGCGTCTGGCCCGTTCCACCGGGCACGACGATGTCTGCGCCCTTCCCTACGGAATCAACACGGTTTCTCTGTTCGCATACGTCTTCTTTGTCATGCTGCCGGCCAAGCTGGCCGCGGCAGCGTCCGGAGCGGCAGATCCCGCAGCCGTGGCCTGGCGCGTGGGGCTGGTGGCCTGCCTCGGTTCTGGAGTGATCGAGCTGGGCGGCGCCCTGGTTGCCGAGCGGCTCCGGCGGGCCACACCCCGGGCGGCGCTCCTGTCCACCCTGGCGGGCATCGCCATGACGTTCATTTCTCTCGGCTTCCTCTTCAGGACTTACGCGCATCCCCTGGTTGGTCTCACCACGCTGGGTGTCATTCTCCTGGTCTACTTCGGCAGGGTCCGCATCCGGGGCGGCCTCCCGGGCGGACTGGTGGCGGTGGCGCTGGGCACGCTCCTGGCCTGGCTGTCCGGGGTGGCTCCGGTCGGCGGGATATCACCGCAGAGCCTGCACTTTTTCTTTCCCCTCCCGGTGGCCGGGAGTCTTCTCCAGGCGCTGGGGGGGGGAGAATGGATGACTTATCTCGCGATCATCGTTCCCATGGGGCTGTTCAACGTACTCGGGTCCCTCCAGAACATCGAGTCAGCGGCGGCGGCCGGAGATTCCTTTCCCACCCGCGCGTCGCTGGCCATGAACGGCCTGGGGACGGTGGCTGCGGCTCTCTTCGGCTCCTGTTTTCCCACGACCATTTACATCGGGCATCCCGGATGGAAAGCTCTGGGCGCCAGGGCAGGATACTCGGTGCTCAACGCCGGGTTCTTCACGGTGGTTCTCCTGAGTGGCGCGCTGTCCGCGATTGCCTGGGCCATTCCTGTGGAAGCCGGCATGGCCATCGTCATCTGGATCGGGGTGGTCATCACCGCACAAGCTTTCCAGGCCACCCCGCGTCCCCATGCTCCAGCCGTGGTGGTGGGACTGGTGCCGGGGGTCGCCGCCTGGGGAGCCGTCATGGCCAAGAATGGCCTCCGGGCGGCCGGATACGGCACTCCTGGCGGGATGCCTTTCTCGCCGTCGCTCATCGAGGCTTTCCGCCCGAGTGGAACCTGGGTCCACGGCGCCTTCTCCCTGGAGCAGGGCTTCATGCTCACCGCCATGGTGCTCTCGGCGGCGACCGTTCAGATCATCGAACGTCGATTCCTTCGCGCCGCCCTCTGGACCGCCGCAGCAGCCGCCCTCTCCGTCTCAGGGCTCATCCACTCTTACCGCTGGACAGCGGCGGACACGGCGCTGTCTCTCACCCCGGCCTGGCCCTGGGCGGCCGGGTACGCCGGGATGAGCCTCTGCCTGGTGGCCGCCAGGTGGCTCACCCTCCCCGAGGATCGTTCCTGACCCCGGCTGCGGTGAAAAGCGGGAGAGGACTCCAGCCCGGCAGATCGCTGGTGCTGGCCATTCTCGAGGGCTCCCGCCATAATGTCGGCTGTCATGGGGCTGCCGGACAATCGTGACCTTTTGCGCCGCCGGATCTTGCTGCTGGCTTTCGGCCTCTTTTTCATCTTGCCAGGGATTGCCCGCCACGATCTCTGGAACCCCGATGAGCCACGTTATGCGGAGGTTTCCCGTGAGATGCAGCTCACCGGAGACTACCTTCTTCCGCGGCTCAACGGCAACATCTATACCCAGAAGCCGCCGCTCTATTTCTGGTGCGTGAATCTCGCCGCCTGGGTTCGGGGCTCCCTTGACGAGACGGCCGCCCGGTTACCGTCCGCCCTGGGCGGGATCGGCACCCTGGTTCTGGTCTTCGAGATCGGAGACCTCCTGTTCGGAAAAAGGGCAGCCTGGATCAGCGTGGCCGCCCTGGCCACGGGGTTCAAGTTTCCGCTCCAGGCGCAGACGGGCCAGATCGACATGCTGCTGGTCTTTTTCGTCACACTGAGCCTGTATTGCTGGATCCGGGGCGAACGGGAAAACCGTCCCCGGTTTCATCTGCTGTTTTTCGGGATTGCGGGTCTTGCGACCCTGGCGAAGGGGCCGGTCGGGTTGCTGACGCCGCTCCTGTCGATTCTGGCGTTTCTTGCCATCCGCCGGGACCGGGCGGCATGGAGGCGTCTGCGCCTGGGTCGCGGGTTGCTCGTCTGGGCTGCGACGGTCCTGATCTGGCTCGTGCCGGCTGGCATCCAGGGAGGGACCGGTTATCTCAGGCAGATCATCCTGCACCAGAACCTGACCCGTTATGTCAACCCCTGGCACCATTACCGCGGCTTTTACTACTACTTGCCGGTGATCCTGGTGGACTTTTTCCCCTGGTCCTTTCTCTTGCCCTCGGCGCTGGTGCTGGCCTGGCGTGGAAGGAAAGCGGCTTCGGGGAGGTGGATTCTGTTTGCCACCTGCTGGGTGGCGGCGACCCTGGTTTTTTTCAGTGTGTCTCCGGCCAAGCGAACCGTTTATATCCTGACCATGTATCCAGGCATGGCGCTGATCATGGGAGCCGGCCTCCAGGGGCTCGCCTGCCGGTGGCCACGGGACCGCGGATGGTTGCTCTGGCCGCTTGCTCTGGCGGCAGCCCTGGCGGCGGGTACGGCCGTCAGTGTGCCCTGGCTGGCAGCGGGCCGCCCCCAGCTCCGCGTCCTGAGCCCGGACCTGCCGCTTGCAGTCAGCCTGCTCCTGGGTCTCCTGGCCCTGTCGGCAGCGCTGGCTTTCTTCCTGGCCTGGAGAAGCGGGGTCCGGCAGGCGGTGGTTGCCCTGGCGTGCGGCTCCGGCCTGGTTTTCCTGCTCCTTTCCCTGGCCGTGCTGCCGGCGTTCGACCCCATCAAGTCGGCGCGCCCTCTGTCCGGTGAATTACTCCAGCGGCTGGGTCCTGGTGAAACTTACGGTCTTTATCCGCGGTTGGAGCCGCCATTTCTCTTCTACACAAAACGGCTCGCGGTGGAACTAAACTCACCCGAGGAGCTCAGCCGTTTCGTGGCCCGGCCGGAACGCATCTGGCTCCTGGCCACGCGGAGATCCATTGAAACCATCGGGGAGTCTTTGCGGCTCACGGAAGTGGCCGGCGATCAAGCCGGCGCTGAAGGATATGTCCTGCTGACCCGTTCCCGGCCGTAGCCTGGGAGGGGATTTGCTACCATGGGCCCATGGTGCGCCGTGAAGCAGACCCGGTGAAGAGTACGAGGCCGAGGTCTGT
>JBHHYE010000069.1:0-6406 GCA_046757405.1 Acidobacteriota bacterium
TCTGGCACAATGATGCCGAACTGAGTTGATGAAACGGGAGGAGTCCATCCCATCACTCGACGATCTCCAGAATATGTGAGGTCAGGAATATGGTGCCGGCGCCGTTCGGCCCCAGGAAACCGTAGAAGCTGCCGCCGGGCACGGCCAGGTCGATGCCGTCCACCGCCACCAGGTCACCGAAGGTCCGCCGCAGGCCGCCGGTTTCCAGTGCGAGCTCCAGGGTCGTGATGCGACCACGGCGATCCTCAGGGATGCGGCTCAGGGAACCGCATGCCGGCCGACCGCGTATACTGGCGGCCGTGCGCCCCGCCCGGTCGACAGGAAGACGCCTGTTCACCATCCTGGCCGGGCCATTGCTGTTCGGTGTTATTCTCCTCGTCCCCGGCGGGCCGCCGGAATGGCCGATCCGGTGTGGCCTGGGATTGCTTGTCTGGATCAACTGGTGGTGGGTGTCCGGCGCGGTCCATCTGGCGGTCACCGGGTTGTTACCGCTGCTGGTGGTGGCAGCCTTGGGCTTTGCGCCGGTGGACCAGGTGCTGCATGCCTATGCCAGCGAGATGGTGTTGCTGCTGCTGGCGGCCAACCTCCTGGCCGCCCTCTGGATGCGCTGGGGGCTGGACCGGCGCATCGCCCTGGTGGCATTGCTGGCCTTTGGCAGCGGGCCGCGGCGGCAGATCCTGGCCTGATTCGGCATCTCGCTGGGGCTGAGCGCCATCCTGCCGAACACCCTGGTGGCCGCGGCGATGATGCCGATCGTGGTGGCGCTCCTGCGCTTCGTGGGCATCGACCATCCCGGCAAGCATGCTCTGGGCACGACCCTGGGCCTGGCCGTGGCATGGGGGGCGAGCGTCGTCGGCATGGCCACACCGCTCGGTGGAGCGCCGAACCTTCTGGTCACCGGATTCCTGGAGGATGCAGTGCTCGATCACGAGTTCCTGTTCTGGACCTGGGTGACCCATCTTCTGCCGCTGCCGCTCGCCGTCACGGTCGTGGGGTTCGGCGTCATGCTGCTCCTCTCGAGAGGCCAGGGCGGAGCCCTTGGAGGCAGCCGTGAACATCTGCTGCGTGAGCGGAAGCGGCTCGGGCCCCTGAGTGCCCAGGAAAGATGGTCGCTGGCCCTGTTCGGCGCTGCCATGGGCCTGGCCTTCGCCCGGCCGTTCTACGCGACGCTCCTGCCGGACTTTCATCCGGCGTATGCGTTCCTGGCCTGTGCGCTCCTCGCCTTTCTGGTCCACGAGCGGGGCGAGCCCCTGCTCACCTGGGAGTATGCCCAGCCGAAGGTGGTCTGGGGTCTGCTCTACTTGTTTGCCGGGGGCGCGGCCCTGGGACGCATTCTCGCCACGAGCGGAGCGGCGCGCGCGGCGGCCGACCTGGTGGCGCCGGTGGCTCGGGGCGGCACAGGGGTGACGGTCGGGGTGGTCGCGCTTCTGGCCACCGGCCTGACGCAGATCACCGGCAACACGGCGGCGGCGATCACGGTGCCGGTGGTGATCCAGATGTCACAGGGACTCGGGCTCAACCCGGTCCCGATGGTCTTCATCACCGCCGCCGCCGTGAACTGCGGTTTTCTGCTGCCCTCATCCTCGGGCGGCCCGGCCATTGCCGCCGGCTACGGAGTCGATCTCCGCGTCATGTTCCGGCAGGGGCTCCTGCTGGCCGGGTTGGCATGGCTGGCCATCACCGCGGCGGGCATCCTGCTCGTCCTGGTGTGGCCCGGCTTCGCGGCCGGCTGACGCCGGTCGGCGCCGGCCGGGGGCGGGCAGGATGCGCGATGGTAAAATCTCTTCCCGGCGAGGAGACATGCATGCCCGAGCGTTGCACCTGGTGCGGGACAGATCCCCTCTACATCGCCTACCACGATGAGGAGTGGGGCGTGCCGGTGCACGACGACCGGAAGCTGTTCGAGTTTCTGGTCCTGGAAGGGGCCCAGGCCGGCCTGAGCTGGCTCACCATCCTGCGGCGGCGTGAGGGGTACCGCAAGGCGTTCTCCGGCTTCGATCCGCGAAAAGTCGCCCGCTACGACAAGCGCAAGATCGAGCGCTTGCTGGCCGACCCCGGCATCATTCGCAACCGGCTCAAGGTGCGTTCGGCGGTCAGTAATGCCCGCGCCTTTCTGCAAGTCCAGAAGGAGTTCGGCAGCTTCGCCGGCTACCAATGGCAGTTCACGGGCGGCCAGCCCCGGATCAACCGGCGGCGGCGGGATGCCGACATCCCGACGTGGACCGCGCAGTCGGACGCCTTCAGCAAGGATCTCAAGGAACGCGGGTTCAGTTTCGTGGGGTCCACCATCATCTATGCCCACATGCAGGCCGTGGGCATGGTGAACGATCACCTGACGCGCTGTTTTCGCCACCGGGAGCTGAACGGCAGCTGACCGCCTGGCGAGGCTCCCGGACGGAGCCTCCGGAAACCAACCGCATCGGTCACGGCTTCCCGATCCGCTTCTCGATGTCGGCCACCATTGCCTCGAATTCCGGATCCCCGTGCAGCGACGCCAGGTCGGGATCCCGGGCTATCAGGGTGCTTGCGAAGCCAAGCCGGCGCGCCTGCCGAAGGAATTCAAGCGCCTGCGCTCGATGCCCGGCCAGGGAGTGATAGCAGGCCAGGTTGTAGGCTCCCCACCGGCTCGCGGTCAGGGCGGCGGCCTGTCCGGCGGCGCTCGCGGCCTCCTCGGGCCGGCCGGCGCGCTGCAGGGCGATGGCGGTCTGGGCGCAGGCCGACTGGGCCCGGCTCAGCTCACAGGCTCTCGCCAGCGGCTTGATCGATTCCTCGTCTCTTCCCAGATCCCCGAGCGCGATACCCAGTCGCTGCTGCATCCGCCACTGCGCGGGCGCCAGGGCGATGGCCTGCCGGCTATAGGCCAGGGCCTCGTCGAGTCGGCCGGCCATCCTCAGGGCAACGGCGAGACTGAAGTAGTTCCAGGGCTCCACCGGATCGAGGGCGATCGCTTGCGCCAGGCCGTTCAGGGCGGCGTCGAGATCACCCACAGCGACCTGCGGAAACGAGCGATACCGAAGAATCCAGGCCCGCGCGGCGGGCGTGAGATCATCTCTGGCGAGAAGCCGCGTGTAACGCTCGATGCTCTCCCGTGGTCGGCCGACCGTCTGAATCGCCACACGTACTTTCTCGATGTAGGGGTTCTCCGGATCCGCGCGCTCGAGAAGATCCAGGCTTTTCTCCAGCTCTCGCTGGTGTTCCACGGATGGGTCGGCATCCCAGGCGCCCTCGAGAGCGAATGTTCGCAGGACCAGAGCGTCCACCTCGGCGGGAAAAGTCTCGACCAGTCGCTTGCTGGCGGCGAGAGCAGCGGGGGTATCGGCGCGCCGGTGAGCCCCCAGAGCCTCCGCCAGCTCCGGCGAGGCGGCCATCTTCGGCCCACCGGTCAGGTGCCAGGGGGCATCGTAGAGTCTCGAGAAGACGGCTCCCAGCTCCCTCCCCGCACGGTGGCCGAGCATCGATGACAGTCGCGCCAGGTCGGCGTCTTGCGCGTCTTCGCGCACGCCACCCAGGATCCTGTTCTCCGCCACATCGATAAAGGTCAGGCTGGCATGAATCACCGAGCCCTCCCGGGTCAGCGCTCCTGTGATCAGCCGCCCCGCCGCGCCGTCCCGAGCCGCCGCGACCCGCGCGGCGTTCCCCACGGGGGCGGGATCCGGTACCGGGAGGAGATGGAGGTTCGGGGCCTGTGCCAGCTCCACGGCCAGCGCCTCGGCGAAGGCCCGGCCGACGTACGGGGCGCCGTCTTCCTGTCCGTGCACCTCCAGGGGCAGGATCAGGATGGTGTGCTCGTTCATCGCGGCAGCCGGCGGCTTCAGGTTCATGCGCCGATCCAACAGCGCCAGGATGCCCGCGATGGCCACCGCCGCCGCCATCGCCGACCCGATCCATCTCCGGCGGCGCGAGGGGACCATCCTCTCTTTCAGGTCCTCGTAAGATGGCGACGAGCCTGTCTCCAGCTCGCGCCCCAGGCGCTTCAGATCCACCGCCAGGTCCTCCATCGTCTGGTAGCGATCCGGCCGGTTCGGCGCCAGTGCCTTTTGAACGATTCGGTCGAGTTCGAGCGGCACCTGCGGAACTCTTTCTCGAACCGGCCGCGCGCGCCCCCTGCGGATCTCCCGCAAGAGCTCCGCGCTTGTCACCCCGGAGAACGGTCGCTCGCCCGTCGTCATCTCGTACAGAACCACTCCCAGGGAAAAGATGTCGCTGCGCGCGTCCAGGCGATCCCCTCTGGCCTGCTCGGGAGCCATGTACGCGATGGTCCCCACGATCGGAGCCGGCGTGGGCTGGTTCCGCAGGGTCTCCTGGGCCCTCGCAGGCAACGGGCGGGTCGGTGCCTCGGTGCCGGCGGCGGTGTTCCCCTCGAACAGCGTGGCCAGGCCGAAGTCGACAATCTTCACGTCTCCATCCGCGGTCACCAGGATGTTCGCAGGCTTCAGGTCGCGATGCAGAAGATTCTTCCTGTGAGCTCGGGCGAGGCCCCGCGCCACCTGCTCGCCCAGGAACGCCACCTTGTCGGCCGGAAGCGGCCGGCCGTGCAGAATCCGGCTCAGCGGCTTTCCTTCCACGTACTCCATCACGATGAAGTCCAGGTCCCCTTGGCGGCCAAACTCGTACACCTGCACGATCCTGGCATCGCTCAGTGATGAGGCGGCCCGCGCTTCTTGCAGGAACAAGCGCCGGCGCTCCTGGTCGCGGCTCTCCTCGGCCGGCAACAGCTTGACCGCCACGGTGCGTCCCAGCACCGTGTCCTTCGCCTTCCACACGACCCCCATCCCCCCCTCGCCGATCTTCTCGACCAGGCGGTAATGAGAGATCGTCGGGCTGGATGCTTGCATCATGCGGGTATCGCGGTCCTTTTCCTTGGACTTGCATTGTACCCCGGCCAGGCTGGGCGGTGGGTGAAGCCCTATTCCTCCAGGAGAGTCATGGTCGGCCCCTCGTTTGCATGGACGACACCGACTCTGGCAGAATGGAGCCGGCTGAGGCCATGACATGGGGGGCCGTTCCATCAATGCACCGGGCGGTGGGGCCGTTGCGCCGCGAGATCGTGCCGCCTCAGCCAGAGGATCGCCAGACAGTTGGACTCGGCAACCCGATGGAGGAGAACGATGGCGAGTGAATCCGAAGCGAAGGCCGTCCATCAATATGAGCACGATGCCTGGAGTCGCTGTGCGGACCACTACCTGGACGGTATCGGCGGGCTGACCCGGGAAACGCTGCCGCTCCTGGTCGACGCAATCGGGCCGGGCCATGGACGCCGCGTCCTCGAAGTCGGGTCGGGACCGGGGCACATCGCCGAGGCGTTGACACAGGCCGGGGCAGTGGTCACGGGGGTCGATTTTTCTGCCTCGATGATCGACGTGGCCAAACGTCGCTACCCCCACATCTCCTTCCAGGAAGCCGATGCGGAGCAGCTCCCCTTCAAGGCAGATACCTTCGACGCCGTCGTGAGCAACTTCGTGGTCCACCACCTCGCCCGCCCGGAGATCGCATTCAAGGAGGTCTGCCGTGTCCTGAAGCCCGGTGGGCGGTTTGTGTTCATCGTCTTCGCAGCGCCAGAGGCGCAGAGCAGCCTAGGCGCCTTCTTCCGGGCCGTCGAAGAGCATCATTCGCTGGACGAGCTCCCCCACGGCCCGCTGTTCGGGGTCACCGACGTGAGCCTTTACGAGTCGCTGCTTCGCGCCGCCGGCTTGACCCATCTCGAGTTCGATTTCCGGAAGGTCACCTGGCGCACCAGGACGCTCGATCCGGTGGTGGAAAGCTTCTGGTCCTGGGGTGACATGGGCTCCCTGCCTCAGGAGGTGCAGGACAAGGTCGAAGCGGCGACCCGAGAGAACCTGGAGGCCCACCGGCAGGAGGGGGAGTACGCTTTCCCCCATGAAGTCTTGCTCGGGAGCGCGACGAAGCCATAGCCAGAGAAAGCGGCCGTGCCGTCTCACCCGTTCCAAACGCCGGATCATCCGGCGTCTCGGGCGATCGGCTGCCTGTTCTATCGGCTCGTCGATCAGACGAGCGAGCGGAACTCGGTGGACCAGGCCTTGAATCTGCCGCACGCGCCGGAGCGACGTTGACCTCGTGGTGCGCGCGAAGAGCGCTTGATGCCAAGGATCCCATGACAGTGACGTGCGGTGAATCTATGCTTCACAGTTTCAGCCGGTGAATCATGCGCGGGAAGGGGATGGTTTCCCGCAGATGATGGATGCCGGTGATCCAGGTGATGAAGCGCTCGATTCCTATGCCGAACCCGGAGCGGGGCAGTGTGCCGTAGTCACGAATGGACAGGCGCCAGTCGCAGGCCGCCTCGGGAAGCTGGTGCTCCGGGAGGCTGCGGAGAGGCAGGTCGCGGGGAGACTATTGAGTCTTGCATAACATAGTGACAAGTGGCTCTGTTCAGTGTATACTTGCG
>JBHHYE010000070.1:0-5505 GCA_046757405.1 Acidobacteriota bacterium
AGGACTTCCACCTGCTGGAACAACGAACCTTTCACGGCACACCTGGACCAGCACACCCACGACGAGCAGGCGCTGTTCCTTGTTCATGTGGTTCTCCTTCTCATGCAGGCCGGAGCGGGAGCTCATCCCGGCGCGCGCCGACCCGGCGCTTGCACCCGGGCCAGGCTGGCGAGGCTGATCTCCGGGAGTGTCTCGCCCTCCAGAAACTGGCGGACCAGCAGGTCCACCAGGCCCACGCAGGTCTCGATGGCCCGCAACCGTTCCCGGAAGACCGCGGCCTCCGGGGAGCGTTCGGCTTCCAGGCGCGGGATCCATTCACGGACCTTTTGCAGGATGGGATCCCATTCGCGTTGCTTGCGGTGCAGGATGATGGTGCGGATCACCTTCCCCAGATCTGTCTCCACGTGATGCCGGATGCGGCGGCCGCCAGGGACCGGCTGCGAAAGAATGAGGCCCCATTCCCGCAGCTCCTTGCAGGCCATGCTCACGGTGCCCCGGCCCATTCTCAATCCGCTCATGATCGCATCGGTATCCCCGCCGTTGGCGTGGGCCAAGAGCCAGCCGTAAACCCGTGCGGTGCCGGCGGGGACGCCCCAGTAGCGGCCCAGCTGCCCCCAGAGCTGGATGAACTCCCGCCGGATCTCCTGGGGCGAGGGGCTGGCTGAGGATGGACCTGGCATGAACTTTTGAAATTTCAGCTTCTTCAGAAACTTCTACCGGAGAAGATCCCTGGAAATTGAGGGTATCGTACCAGATCCGGCCGAAAAGGAGGCCTCAGTTTGCGGGCCGTCTGGCATCTCGGGAGAGTGAGCCTGGAACCCCGCCTCCTGGCCGCCATGCGGGAACCGGCGGTGAATCAGCGGGCCGATGGTCAATCCCTGGACGATCACGGAGAAGGCGACGATGCAGGAGGTCGCGGTCAGGACCAGCGGACGCCCGGGGAAGGGTGGCAGGGACAGGGCGAGAGCGACGGAGATGCCCCCCCGCAGTCCGCCCCAGCTGAGGATCGTCACGGCCCCCGGAGTGAACGTCCTGAACGGCCGCAGCAGGGCCACCGGAATCGCCACCGAGATCAGGCGCGTGCCCAGGGAGAGCAGGAGGATCAGCCCGGATGCCAGCAGGGGGCGCACCGCCAGGACCAGAGTCGCGGCCACCTCCAGGCCGACCAGGAGGAAGAGAACCGCATTCAGGGTGTGGTCGACGAATCCCCAGACCAGGTCCAGGGCCTGTGTGGTCCGGGCCGACATGGCGAAGCGGCGTCCGTGGTTGCCGATGAACAGTCCTGCGACCACACAGGCCAGAGGGGCCGAGAGGTGGCTCCGGAAAGCCACCAGGGTGATCCCCATCACCAGGGCGAAGCTGAGCAGGACCTCCAGGTTGGGCTCGTCCAGAGTTTTCATGACCCGATAAACAAGAAACCCGGCCGCCAGCCCCAGAAGGAGCCCGCCGCCGACCTCGCGAACCAGCAGGTGTCCCACCGAGCCCAGGCTCACGGCGTGCCCGCCGGCCGTGGTTCCCAGGAGCAGTGTGAAGATGACCACGCCGATGCCGTCGTTGAAGAGGCTTTCCCCGGCCACCTTGATCTCCAGGCTCCGGGGGACACCCAGGGTCTTCATCACCCCGAGCACGGCAATCGGATCGGTGGGAGAGATCAGCGCCCCGAAGACGAGGCAGTACAGAAACGGCACGGGCACGCCCGCCAGGCGGAACAGCCCGTAGCTTCCCACGCCGATGATCGCCGTCGACAGGGCCACCCCCACCGTGGCCAGGGTCAGGATGACGTACTTGCGGGCCATGAGATGGCCCAGATCCACGTGCAGCGCCCCGGCAAAGAGGAGGAATCCCAGCATGCCGCGCATCAACGAGGCGGGAAAATCGACGAGGCCGAGAGCCTGCCGCACCGCAGCGCCCAGGCCCAGGGACGGGACGGCGGCATCGAGAAGCAAGATGCCGGCCGCCGCCGCCAGACCCGAGATCGTCAGGCCGATGGTGAACGGGAGGCGGAGGAGCTTGTGGTTCAGGTAGCTGAAGCCGGCAGCCAGGACGAGCAGGACGGTGGAGATGTCCAGGATGCCGGCTTGCATGGGTCAGGAGGCCCCGGCGCCGGGAACACCGTGAAAACGGGCGATGCGGTCCCAGGCTTCCTGGGGGGTCTCCACGAAGGAAAAGAGGGAGAGATCCTCCGGAGAGATGGTTCCCTCGTCGACCAGCTCCTGAAAGTTCACCACCTTTTCCCAGAACGTCCGGCCGAAGAGGAGGACCGGGACCGGATCGATCTTGCGTGTCTGAAGGAGGGTCAACGTCTCGAACAGCTCGTCCAGGGTGCCGAAGCCGCCGGGAAAGGCGACCAGGGCCTTGGCGCGCATGAGGAAGTGCATCTTGCGCAGGGCGAAGTAGTGAAACTGGAAGCAGAGGGACGGAGTGATGAAACGGTTGGGCTCGGATTCGCCAGGCAGGACGATGCTGAGCCCCATGCTCTTGCCGCCCGCCTCGTGAGCCCCGCGGTTGGCGGCTTCCATGATTCCGGGGCCGCCGCCGGTGACCACGGTGTATTGGCAGTTCCCCTGGACCTGGCAGGCGTTGGAGACCAGGCGGCCGAACTCGCGGGCCGCGGTGTAGTAGCGGGAGTTTTCCAGCCTGCGCCGGGCCAGCCGCAGCGCCTGGAGGGCGGCAGCGTCGTCCGGTCCGGCTCGTGCCGCGGCTTCGGCCGCGGCGAGACGGGCCCGCGCCGTTTCCGGGTCGGGAATGCGGGTGCTGCCGAACACCACCACGGTGGAGACGATCTTCTCCTCCTGCTGGATCATCTCCGGCTTCAGAAGCTCGAGCTGCAGCCGGACCGGGCGGAGCTCCGGACGCTTGAGGAACTCGATGTCCTCGAACGCTTGCAGGTAGGAAGGAGAATCGGCGAAGGAATGAGAGTCGGGCATGTTGAGGGCTCCTAGGCGAGGGTTTCCAGGTGGGCGTCAATGGCCTCGATGCGCCCTTCGAGATCGGCCGCCCGGGCCCGCTGCCGTTCCACCACGTCGGCTGGAGCCTTGGAAAGAAAGCCGGCATTCGCCAGCTTGCGGCGGAGACTGGCCAGGTCCCGGGCGAGACGTTCCCGCTGACCGGTCAGTCGGGCGCGCTCGCGCACCGGATCCACCACGCCGCGGATGAGGACCTCCACCTCTCCCACCACGGCGGCGGCCGTGTCGGGCGTGCGGCGTGCCTCGCCCGTGATGCTCAAGGCGTCCAGTCCGGCCAGCTCCATCAGCAAGCGCCGGGATGTCTCCAGAAAAGCCGCCACGGCGCCGGTGGCGCGCAGGTGCGCCTCCAGGGCGCGCCGCGGGGGGACGTTGAACCGGCTGCGAAGGTCGCGGATGGCGTGGATGATCTCCCTGAGCGAGCGGAAGCCCTCCTCGAGGGAACGGTCGATCCAGTGGGAGGGGGAGCGGGGCCAGGGTGCCTGGATGAGCTGGTCCGGGGCCTCGAGGGCCGCTTCGATTCCACGCCGGGGAACCTGGCGGTTCAGGTGGCCCCAGAGGACCTCGGTGATGAACGGCACGAACGGATGCAGGAGGCGCAGCACTTGATCGACAGCTACCGCCAGAACCTGCCGGGCCTGCGGCCCGCCCGGCCCGTTGCGCAGGCGGCCCTTGATCATCTCCAGGTACCAGTCGCAAAGCTCGCCCCAGAAGAACTCGCGCGCGGCGGCCAGGGCCGCCGCGGGGTTGTACGCTTCCAGCCGGTCGTTCACGCGCGCGATCACCTGGGCCAGACGGGAGAGAATCCACCGATCCTCGGGGAGCAACCGGGCGGGCGAACAGGGCTGGAAACCGGCCTGGTCCAGATTCATGAGGGCAAAGCGGGACGCGTTCCACAGCTTGTTGCAAAAATTGCGGCCGACCTCGAACCGCTCGCTGATCAGCTTTGCCGCCGGCAGATCGGGCATGGTGCCCAGGACGTCGAACTCCTTGCCGGTTTCCGGACACAGGTAGGTGAAGATGCTCTTTCCATGGGAGGCCGCGGCCAGGTCCACGGCCTTCCCCGTGTAAGGGGAAATGGCCTGGACCGGGAGGCGGACATCCTGGGTGCCGGTTTGCATCTCGGAGAGCACGTAACGCATGGCGTCGCACCCGTACCTCTCGATGATGTCCTCCGGGTCGATGCCGTTCCCCTTGGACTTGCTCATGCGCTCGCCCTTGCCGTCCAGGATGGTGGCGTGGATGAAGACGTCCTTGAAAGGGAGATCGCCCAGGTTGTAGAGGCCCATGACCACCATGCGGACGATCCACAGGGTGATGATGTCGCGTCCGGTGACCAGGCACGATCCGGGGTAATAAAAGGACAGGCAGTCAGGCTCTCCCTCCCGCTCTCCCAGGGGGGATTGTCCCGGCTCCACCGGGGCCGATTCCGGTTCGGGCCACCCCAAGGTGCTATGGGGCCACAGGCCGCTGGAGAACCATGTATCCAGCACATCGGGATCGCGCTGGAAACCGGCCTCCTCCAGCTGCTCCGCGAGGCTCCCGCTGTCCCGGGCCGGCGCGTCCGGATCCCGGAGGGCGACCTGCACCTCGGCGCTTTCCCCCGCCGGTCCCGGCCGTCCGCCCCGGAGGTCGGCCGGCGCCAGGCGCTGGCTGCCGCCATCGGCGGAGCTCAGCCGGACACAGACGTCCTCGCGGTCGAGGATCGTCTCCAGGGCGGCCAGGGCTGCGGCGGACAGGGAGTCCAGGCTCGCCGACCAGACGGGAATGCGATGTCCCCACCATAGCTGCCGGCTGATGCACCAGTCCCGCTTCTCGCTGAGCCAGCTCACGTAAGTGTTCCGGTAGCGCTGGGGGTCCGGATGGAAGGAGAGCCGCAGGCCGGACGCCGAGCTCCACTCTTCCCGGACCGCGTCCAGGGCAGCCTGGGCGAGACCGGGAGCGGTGAACGCCTTGGGGGTGCCGCCGCCGCAGGTGATTCCTCCCTCCACGTCTCCCATGCGCACGAACCACTGCCGGGAAACGTACGGCTCGATCACCGTCTTGGACCGATCGGAGAGGGCGACGTCCATGGAACGCTGCTCGATCGCCTCCACCAGGCCGCGCTTCTCGAGATCCTGAAGCACCTTCTCGCGGGCGGCGAACCGGTCGAGCCCCTGGTACGCGCCGGCGCTGGCGTTCAGAGTGCCGTCCGGGTTCAAGATATTCACGATGCCGAAGGCCTCCTGATGCCGCAGCCAGACCTGGTAGTCATTGGGATCATGGGCCGGGGTGATCTTCACGCACCCACTCCCCAGCTCCGGCTTGGCCCATTCGTCCAGGATGAGCGGAAGGGGGCGGTCCAGGAGGGGAAGACGCACCGAGCGCCCCTGGCGGGCCATCTCCACCAGGCGGCGGAGGGTAGGAAGGTGGCTCCGGCGGCGGGCTTCCAGGCGTCGGACCTCCGCCTCCAGATCGGGACGATCCCGGGGGGAGGCCTGCCGGCATTTCTGCCGGGCTTCCCGGAGACGCGCCTCCAGCGCCCCGTCCGGATCCGGGTGGC
>JBHHYE010000071.1:0-5381 GCA_046757405.1 Acidobacteriota bacterium
GTGAATGTGCCCAAGACTCTTCTTGTTCGATTGCGTGTGTCCAGGGCGGGGGCCTGGACCATTCCTTCTCTCTTTCTGGCTCTGGTCCTGGCCTCAGGTGGCGGTGCCGCCGGCGCGCCGCCCGCCGGCAAGACCCAGGTGGTTCATCTGAAGGACATCGAGTTCCATCCGGCGAAGATCCAGGTCGAGCCCGGGCAGAAGATCCAGTTCCTCAACGACGATCCGTTCAATCATGATGTTTACATCGTGGATGCCGCCAACCCGAACCTGGTTATCGTGCCCACCACCTTGCTGGAGCCGGGGAAGTCCACCACGGTCGATGTCAAGGAGAAGGCGCTCTTCTTGATCTACTGCACCATCCACGGCGGCATGCAGGCGAAGCTGACCACCACCGGGAGCTTCGAGCTGACGGCGGAACAGAAGAAACGGGCAGCGGCATCGCCCGTCCTTCCTCCCATCGTCAAGAAAGGGGAGGAGCTGTTCTGGGGAAGGGCGATGTGCCACCAGTGCCACCGGATCGGTGATCGCGGCGATGGCCTGCGCGGGCCCGATCTTCAGAATGTGGGTTTCCGGGCGGGGCCCCAGGCCCAGCGGCTCGGCCTGAAATCAGCCACCGATTACCTGATCCAGTCCGTTCTCGAGCCCGACCGTTACGTTGTCGAGGGATACAGCAACGATATGCCCCGCCTCTACATGCCTCCGCTCGATCTCAGCCTGGACGACCTGAAGACAGTGCTCACATATCTTCAGAGCCAGGGCGGCAAGGTGGATACCTGGGCCATCATCTTGCCGAGGGAGCCTTTCGACAGGCCGGCTCCCTACAATCCCTTTGCGGGCGGCGACCCGGCCGCGGGCGAGAAGCTCTTCGCCGAAGAGGTGGGGTGCCAGAGCTGCCACCAGGTCGGCGACAAGTCTCCGGTGTCGGTGGGGCCCGATCTGACCAATATCGGCAAGTTCCGGCCGTGGGAATGGCTCATTCAGTCTCTCCTGGATCCCAATGCCGAAGTGGGCGCCAACTGGAAAAATGTGGAGATCACCCTTGTCAGCGGCGAAGTGAAGAGCGCCATCATGCAGCGGAAGACCTCCGAGACCCTCCAGGTGCTCACGGCCGGCAACAAGGTGGAGGAAATCCCGACGGTTCAGGTCAAGAAAATCGAGGTGGAGGAAGGATCCCGCATGCCCGGCGACTATTCCAGCATCCTCACCTATGATCAAATGGCCGATCTGGTGGCCTACATGCAGTCTTTGAAGGGAGACAAGCAAGCGCCCGCCAGGTAGACAGAGGCGTGCCTAAGGCCTGGTCGGGCCGTGCGATGGAGGGGCCGGAGGAGAACGGCGCCGGCGCAGGGCGCTCAGCCACCTGATGCGCGACCACTCCCAGGCAAGCATGCTCGCCGGATTGAGAGCGGCTTTCCACTTGAGGACCGCGTAGTGATCGAAGAATCTCAGAATGGGGCCGGTGAGCCAGCCCAGCACGCTGCCTTCCCTGACCCGGAAGGCCGAGGCGAAATCCAGAATATGCACGTTGCCATCGGCACCCACCAGGATGTTGTCTCGCTTGCGGAGATCGAGATGATAGACCCCCCGTGCGTGGATGGCCGCCACGGCCCTCTCGAGAGAGGAGAAGGCGGCGGGACCGCGCTCGGTGCCGGTGAGGCGGCTGATGGCCATCCCTTGCACATATTCCAGAGCCAGGACGCGATCCCGGGAGGCGAGAAGGTTGGGCACGGCACCCACATCAGCCAGCTCGCGGTAGGCGCGCCGTTCACGTTGCAGGATGAGGAGGCCATACCAGCGCAGGAGCGGTGATAATCCGCGGTAATCCTTCTCGACGACCATGCCCCTGGAGGCCGTGCCGGGAGGCGCGGGCACCAGCCGGATGGCAGGCTTCTTCCAGGACCCGGGCCGCAGGGTGCGCGCTTCGAGAGGGGACCGCCCCTCCGGGTTCAAGGGGTTCCCGGAACTCACCGCGCGCTCCCTGTCGGAGGCCGGCCGCCCGGGGCCGACCGGAACGCGGCGATCATCTTTTCCTGGATCCCGTGGAGGTCCGTAGGGGCGTCATCACCCTCTGAATATAGCTTCTCGATGCTCTTCGGGTCAGGCACCGGCGCGCCGCCCGGAGCGACAGGCTGCCAGAGCGGCACGCCGGTCGGAGAAGGGGGCGCGAGCACGACCAAGGGGGTCGTCTCCGCAGTCGGTCTTGCAGCGAGGATGCCGGCCATGCCACACCTATGCGACAATCATCCGCCGGTGCCAGTCCAGACCCGCGGAACCCCTGGAAGAATACCATACCAGCCTGAAGGCGGTGAGCGCGGCGCAGCCAACGGTGGGGATGGCGCCGCCTTCCGGAAGACCATGGTCGCCCGGCTCGCGTCTTGCCCCAGGGTCAGCCTTTCCTGTAAAACAGGTTCTTGAGGATCTTCCAGATCACGATCGAGCCGAAACTGTTGCCGAAAGCCCGCATGCGGGTGCTTCCCCCCAGGCATTTTTGACAGTATGGGTGGCGCACCTGGAACCGCTTGAACCCCTCGATGGCATCGATGACCGGCTCACTATTGAGAAGCGCCACGATCGGCTGATCCATGATGTTCCCCACCCGGGTGTTGCCGTCGAAGTCCTTGCAGCAGTAGGTCAGGCTTCCATCGCAGAGGATGGCGAAATGATCGGTCAGGGCGCTGCAGTAGCCAATCTTCGACGGCACCACCGCTGTATTCGGCACGAAGGCGTTGCCCCAGGTGTCGAGCACATAGGTCTCGAAGAAGACGTGCGGCGCAATCTTGACGACATTCCAGGCGAAAATGGAGAGGTGGTCGATGCGGCGGTTCACCGCCGCGCTCTCCTCTGCGCTGAGCGAAGGACAGACAGCGTGAATGGCGGCAGCCCAGTACCGGAAGGTGTCGCGCAGTTCCCGGCGGCTATCGATGACGCGCATGGTGCCCAGCCTGCCGTCCAGTCCCGGCACGCCGCCCCTGAAGTGCGTGTTCAGGAAGTGAACTTTGAGCGTGGGTGGGTTCCGATGCCGCAGGCAGGCAGCGATGAAGGACAGGATGCGTTCCTTGTACTCGCGGAACTCCATGCGGCGCGCGAGCCGGGTCTTGAACGATTCGGGATCCGGCGTCTGTAGCGAAATGTTCATCTGCGTGACGGTGACCTCCGCCAGGCGCGCGGAGATCTCCTCGTTGAGGTATGTGCCGTTGGTCGTGATGCCGGTGGGCACGCCGAGCCGCGCGGCATAGTCCAGAATGTCGAAGAACCGCGGGTGCATGAACGGCTCGCCCATGACGTGGAAGGTGATCTTCTCCGCAAGATGATATTCGGCGATCTGATCGATGATGCGGAACGCGACGCCGGCGTCCATGTAGGCATACTTGCGGGTCATGTTCTGCTTGGGGCAGAAGGTGCAATCGAAATTGCAGACGTTCGTCAGCTCGATGTGGATCCGCTTGAGGGGAAATCGCACCAGTTCGCCGATCCGGCCGGGTACGGTCTTCACGGCCGGGACCGGTGCCAGCGCGGGCGCTGGGTTTGGCGGCGGAAGAAAGGCGGGAACGGGAGTGGCGGCTGCCGCGGCCAACCCCTCGACCGCGGGTTCTTCCGCCGCTTTGAACCGGGTCATCGAACGAGCCTGAGCTGCATGCGACCAACCATCCTTTCCCCCCTCACGAACAGTCCGCGACGCGGGTCCGGGACCGGTAGCCTACGCGCCGCCACAGGGTAGCACGTTCCGCCGGAGGCGATTCAAACCCGCGCCGGCCGGCGGAGGGCAGGCCCTATCAGGGCCCTGACCTGGCCTCCGGCTGCCGGGGGCGGTGACTCCATCCATGCCTTTCCAGCAGGTTTGGCGGAGGATCTCCCCGCCGGCCGGTCCGCGCTAGGATGAGCCGTTGTCAGGGGTGGGGTTGATCGCAGAATGGTTTTTCCTGGACGACGAACGATGTGCACGAGCGTTTCCCTCGGCCGGTTTTTCTTGGTTCTTCTCGTTTTTCTGTCCGTGGTCCTGGCCGTTCTGCTTCATTCCCACATTGCCGCTGATGACGCCGCCATCACCTTTCGCTATGTGGATCGGGCCGCCTCGGGAAAGGGATGGACCTACAACGATCACGAGCGGGTGCAAGGATTCAGCAACCCCTTCTACACAGCCCTCCTGTCACTGCTCCGCCTGGCCGGCCTGGATGTGGAAACAGCGGCCTGGTTCCTGCAGCTGCTGCTTTATGCGGCGGTCGTCTGCCTGAGCTACCTCCTGGCCAGCCGGTTGGCGGGCCCCTGGGGCGGCCTGCTGGCCGGAACGGGGCTTTTGGCCAGCGGCTTTTTTCGCTACCAGGCTCTGGACGGCATGGAAGCGAGCCTGTCAGCCTTTCTGGGTCTCGGCGCCATTTTCTTCATGGGGATGGATGCGCCCGGCACATCCGGTGTTCTTCTCGGTCTCGCACTGGTCAACAAGCTCGACGCCGGATTCCTGGCCCTTGCCATCGGGGCAGCGTATCTCCTCGCCTTCCGCAAGATTCCCTGGAAGACGATGCTGGTCTCCGGCGCGACGGCCCTTCCCTGGTTCGTCTTCGCTCAGGCCTATTACGGTTCCGTCCTTCCGAACTCGATGCTCGTCAAGATGAACCTCCATGCCCATGGCTCCCTGGATCGGACGTGGATCATGCGGATCCTCCTGGAGAATCACGGGGTTCTCTTGCTTTTCCCGCTCCTCACGGCGGTCCTGGCCGGTCGCCGCTGGGCGGCGCACCGGAAATTCACCCTTCTGGCCTCCCTGATCTGGCTGGCAGCCCACGGGACGGCCTTTTCCCTGGTGGATCTTGGAGATGCCTATCCGTGGTACGCGACGGTTCTCTTTCCGCCCCTCATGGCGCTTTGCGGTGCCGGAGCGTCCGCTCTCTGGCGTTTCACCTCGTGGAGATCCGGGTACGGCTGGCTGGTTTCGGCGGCGGTCCTCTTCGCTTTTGTCATTCCCACCGTCGAGACAGGGTATCGAACCACCTTCCCCGATCTCGCTGCCGGCAACCCGATCCACCCATGGGAGGCGTTTGATCTGGACAGGAGGCTGGCCGGCGTCTTTCTCGATTCTTTCGCCGGAAAGGATGAGATTGTCAGCTCGGCTTTCGGCTGGGTGGCTTACGAGTCGAGGCGTCCCTTCAATGACACCTCTCTCCTCAATACGATTCACACCCTCGAGCCGGCGGCTTACGTGGTCAACCATGGAGTGCCCTACACCGAGGGTTCATCGGCCCCCGCGGCGCCGGCCGGCTACGTGCCGCTGGCCACCTTCGATCTGGCGGGCAGCCTCTTTCCCGGCTACTCCTGGTTCACGGTCTTCGGGCGGCCCGACTCGTCGATCGCCCGGAAGGGCATCCGGTTTCTTGAACGGAGGATGC
>JBHHYE010000072.1:0-5199 GCA_046757405.1 Acidobacteriota bacterium
TCATGTAGTTTCCCATTGTGCCAATCAGGCGAGTCCCTTCCACAACGTTGGATTTGTGGTTGAGTGCAAAGGTCCTGTTCTGGAATTCCAGATGTTCAAGACCTGGGCGCATGCCCTTGTAAAATTCGGCACCGCCGACGAGCTGCATGCTCGCGAGAACGCATTGAAGGAGAACAGCGACCATAATAGCGAGAAAGAATCGTCGAAGAATGATCCTGTTGGGCTTGCAAAAAAGGATGAGAAGTGCGGCAAGGGCGTAACGGAAATAGATTCTTAGATCGTAGAGGGTGTCGAAGCTACTTGCATGGTTGCTGATGCTGGAAAGAATGATCACGAGGAAGAAGGGTACCACCAAGATTGCCAAGGGGCGAAGCCGAGGCCACGTTCGTGGACCATATCGAAATACGAGTGCTCCCAGCGAGGTCAAAAGCAAGAGCTCGGGAAAAAGTTTGCTAAAGACGAGCCATTGAATAGAGAGGAATCGTGCGAGGAAAAGTTCGAAGCTGAAATAGAAAATGAGGAAGAGAATGATGAGGTCATGGCGTTGCCGGAAGAACAAGCATGAGAAGACAAGAAGAAACGAGATTCCTGTAATAATGGCGGCAGGAGGTGAGTAAAGAACGGCGAGAGCCAAGGGGATCGAAAGAGAGAGTAGGGTCAGGAGTGAGCCGGATGGAGATGCGAGCCGGGACCCGTTAGCAAGAATTTGCATGTTGCATACCGTCTGCCATCAGTGGAAATCTGTCGGAGGAGTGGATGAGGGAGACATCGCGGCGACGTAGGCCTTCTCAGTGTTCTCGATGACGTGATCCCAGGTATAGCTCGCCTCGATGATGGACCGGGCCGCGCGGCCGAGACCAGGCGCCTGCTCGCGAAGGAAGGAGTCGGAGAGGGCATCCATGAGGCGGGCCTCGAAATGGGCCGGCTCGTGCGTGCGGAAGAGAAGCCCGTTCCGGCCGTCCTCGATCAGCTCGGCGTGCGGGGGGATGTCGCTGGCGAGACAGGGAACCGCGTAGCTCATCGCCTCGAGCAGGGCGATGGGCAGCCCTTCGAGGACGGAGGGGAGAACGAACAGGCCGCAGTGGGCGAGGCACTGGCGGAGGAGACGCCCCGTGAGGTAGCCGGGGAAGACAACCCGGTGGTCGCCTCCGGCCTCGGCGGTGACCGCTTTCACGTGGGAGTCGGTCATGCTGGTGCCGCCGGCGATGACGAGCTTCCATCCGGGCGGGGCCAGCCTGCGGAAGGCGCGGATCAGCATCCCGGGCCGCTTCTCGGGGACGAGCCGCCCGAGGAAGAGAACGTATCGCCCGGGGACGACGCCGAGGCTGTCCTGAAGCAGGTCGGCTCCTGGATCACCCTGAACATCGACGCCGTTCGGAATGAACAGGGTGGGAAACCCCTGGGCGGCGTAATGCTTCTCCAGATGCCGGGCCACGACGATGACCGGGTCGGCCACGTGCAGGGCGATCTGCTCCCCGGCACGCAGGCACTGCCGGGCCAAGGCGCCCCACTTGCCGCGCTTGTAGTCGAAGCTGTGAATGGTGACGATGATCCGCTTGCGGAGGAGGCGCGGGAGCCAGCTGAAGAGGGCGGGTCCGATGGCGTGGTAGTGGATGATGTCGTACCGCCGGACCAGGGCATCCAGGGAGCACAGGATGCTGTGGGTGGCCGCGTCCAGGTGCTTGGTGGGGATGGACGGCACGCGGGCGATATGCACCTGGGCGACGTCTGACTGGCGGGCGCTGGAGTACCACGGGCGCGAGTAGACACTCACCCGGTGGCCGCGGCGGGCGAGCCCCAGGGTGAGCTGCTCCACGTGCTTCTCGATGCCGCCCCAGGTGGCCGGGAACCCTTTCTGACCGATGAATGCGATCCTCAGCCCCATCGTCCGTTCTTGAGATGCGACCTGAGCTTGCCGGCGGCGGCGGAGAGGGCGATGCGGGGGAGCCGCTGGCGGATGGCGGACTTGCTGGTGCAGACCATCCAGCACTCATTGCAGCCGGCCGCCTCGCGGCGGACCTTGACGGCGGCTTCTCCGCTCCAGATCGTATCCCAGGAGGCCTGCCGCAGGTTGCCCATCTTGTTGTCCAGGAGGTGGCAGCCGTAGACGTTGGCCAGGGAGTCCAGGTAAAAGAAGCCACCGCCGGCATCGCAGGGGAGCGGCCGGGTGCCGGTGCCGGTGTAGCGGATCAGGCTCTCGGCATACCAGCCGCGGAACCAGTGCTTGGGAATGATGCGCCGGTACTCGGAGGCGGCCAGCCCGGCCAGGGAGGCGTGCAGGCTCTCCCGGGAGCGGGGGCGCAGCGATTCCTTTCCGGTCCCGAAGAAGATGGACGAGTCGGTGGCGATGGTGACGCTGAGCTGGAGCTTCTTCTCGACCGAGAAGCGGTAGACATCGGGGAGTTGCTCCAGGTTCTGGTCGAGGATGGTGAAACCGATCCCCAGGTCCTCCACCCCCAGGTCGGACATTTCTTGCAGTGTCTCGAGGCACTTCTCGAAGCCGCCCGGGATGCCGCGGACGGCGTCGTGCATCCCGTGAAGACCGTCGATGGACACCCGCACGGCGAGATCCGGGATGATCGAAAGCGCCTGCCGCACCAGGCGGTGGATCCTGGCGGGCAGGAAACCGTTGGTGGAGATCACCAGGCGCGCCCGGGGACAGGTCCTGTGGAGCACCGCCAGGATCTCGGGAAGATCCTCACGGAGAAACGGCTCTCCGCCGGAGATGTTGATGTCGGTCAGGCTATCGGGAAGGAGGTCGTACTCCTCGGGGCGCATCTCGTCGTGCATGCGGTTCTGCCAGATATCGCACATGGTGCACCTGGCGTTGCAGTTGAGGGTCACCGCCAGGATGGCGCTAGTGGGCTCCATGGGTCTCCCGTGCCGGAAGCGCGTCGGGAACAGGCGACCGGCGGGTGACAAGCCCCCGGTAGACGGCCTCCAGTCCCCGCAGGTGGTCCTCCGGGGAATGCTGCCGGCGAATGTAGTCGACGGCCCGGCGGCCCAGGGCCAGGCAATGCTCCGGCCGTTCCGCCAGGGAGAGCAAGGCCCGGCGCAGGCCGGCGGCCTCTCCGGGAGGAAATGTGACGCCGGTCTCGCCTTCGGCGACGATCTCGGGCAGCCCGCCGATCCGGGCGGCCACCACCGGGCGCGCGTGGGCGTAGCTCTCGAGCACCGCCAGCGGCTGGTTCTCGTAACACTCGGAGGGAACCACCGAGAGACAGGCGGCGGCGTGCTCCCGGGCCAGGTCCGCCGGCGGCAGGTGGCCGAGAAACTCCACCCTGTCGCCGCGCAGGCCGGCTGCCTGCTCCCGCAACTCGGCCTCCAGAGGTCCCGTGCCGGCAACGCGGAGCCGGAGCCGGGTCCCCTGGACCGCGCGGAGGAGGGTCCGGATTCCCTTCTCGGGGCTCAGGCGGCCGGCGTACAGGATCCGTCCCGCTACAGGCGCCGTCTCCGGGACAGGCTCGGGACGGATGAAGTTGGCGAGCCGCTGCACCGGGTGGGGGAAGCCCATCTCCCGGACCGTGTCGGCCAGGAACCGGCTGGGCGAGAGAAACCGGTTGACCCGGTCGTAGGAATGCAGGAGACCCCGGTGGAGGGAGGTCTCCAGGGCGGCGGCGGTGCTCCTCAGAACGGATCCGCCCACGCAGCGGCGGCGGATGGCGTGAAGATACCGCCCGCCCCGGCACCGGGTGCAGACGGCTCCTCCGGTGCGCAGGGTGTAGGCGGGACAGACGACCTTGTAATCGTGCAGGGTCATCACCATCGGAAGGCGCAGGCGGGCCAGGGCATGCAGAATGGAGGGGGAGAGATGGTGGGCGATGTTGTGCAGATGGGCCACCTGCGGGCGCGCTTGCCGGCAGACGGCCAGGATCTTCCGGTACGCTTCGCGGCTGTAGACGACCCGCATCGCCATGGCCGCCCGGCGCCGCAGGCCGGGGCGGGGAGAGGTGAACTCCACGCTGGAGACCAGCGAGCGCGGCTCCGGCGCGGCGGCGCCGTTCCGCTCGTGGGCCATGCCGAACGGGATCACCGTGTGCCCGGCGCGGCGGAGCAGATCCATCTCGCCCAGGAAGACCGCCTCGGATCCGCCGCGGCGGTAGAGGAACTTGTTGACCATCAGGATGCGCACGGCACTCTCCCCAGCACCGTGGTGAAGACCCGGGCCATCGCCTCCAGGCTGTACCGTTCCAGGAACCGGGACCGGGCGGCCTCGATCGCGCGCTCCTCCGCCAGGGGAGATCCGCCCACCCGGAGAAGCTGGACGGCCAGGTGCCCGGGGTCGCCGGGCTGGACCAGGAGGCCCGTGAGGCCGTCCTCGATCGCCTCGAATTCCGGCCCGCCGGCGCGAACGGCCACCACCGGAAGCCCGTAGGCCAGGGCGTCCAGGATCGCCAGGCTGCCCGAGCCGGGAAAGACGGCGGCATCCGCCAGAAGAAAGAATCGCCCCCGGTCCGCCCGGACGGCTCCGGTGAACAGGACCTTGCGCAGGTGCGAGCCGGCGGCGCGCCGTTCCAGGCGCTGCCGGGCGCGCCCGTCGCCCACCACCAGCAGCCCCCAGTGACGCGCCTCCGGTTGCCGGTCCAGCGCCTCGAAGAGCAGGTCGATCCGTTTCCTCGGCTCCAGCGCTCCGATGTAGAGGAGCACGCGGTCGCATGCGGGGAAGAGAGCCTGCCGCTGGCGGCGGATGGCGGCGGGATCGGAGAGGAGCCGCCGCCGGTCCGCGTCCAGCGCCCTGGTATCGACGGAGTTGTAGGCGGTCCAGAGGCGATGGGCGGGGATGCCCAGGGAACGGAAGTACGCGCGCGAGCTGTCGGCATAGCCGATGATGGCCGCTGCACCCTGGTAGAAGCGCTCCAGGGTCCGCCTCACGGGCCGGCGAAGAAAGGGAACGGCCTCGCCGGGGATGCGCCCCGCGTCCCAGGCGATGTAGGGAATGCCGCGCCGGCGGCAGACACGGGCCAGAAAGATGTTATTGAGGGCATTGGACGCTCCCTCCAGGATGACCGCGTCGAAGGAGCCCTTACGAACCGCCTGCACCAGGCCGGGCTGGAACGGCAGGTAGTACTCGCGGCGCCGCGTCGACAGGGAGACCGCCAGCGACCGGTACTCCCGCCGCGTGAGTCCGTCCGTGTGGGGTGAGGCGGCATACTGGCCGTTTCTCCGTCCCTTCCCGTGCAGCACCTCCACGTGGAGGCC
>JBHHYE010000073.1:0-5093 GCA_046757405.1 Acidobacteriota bacterium
CGCGCCCAGCGCCGCTTTTCGGCCAAGGACCACGCCGGGGCTCTGCAGGATCTGGATGCGGCCCTGGACATCCGTCCGCTGGACTACCGGGCGCAGCATCTGAGGCTGGTGACGCTGGGCGCGCTGGGCCGGGCCCGGGCGGCGCGCGAGGATGCGGAGTTTCTTCTGGCCCGCAACCTGGGGCAGTACGAATGGCAATGGCGGCTGTGGGCCGATGCCGGGGTCGCGGCGGCCGCCCTGGGGCAGTTCGAACAGGCCGGGCGGGAGCTGCGCGCCTATCTGGCGCGCCAGCCGCTTGCGGTGCGGGAGTGGCAGATGCTGGCCGGGATCTACCGGCGGCAGGGGGAAAAGGAGAAGGCCGGCCAGGCGAGCCGGAACGCGCAGACGGCCTTTCTGAACCGCATCCTCAAGGATCACCGGGAGGCGCGCCGCCTGGAGTTCCTGGACGCTGGGGAGCAGGCGTCCAACCTCCTCCGCGACCTGGTCGCCCGGTATCCCGGCTACGCGCCGGCCCGGCAGGATCTCGAGCGGCTCACGCTCCCAGGAGCCCGGTGATCTTTCCATCGACCAGATCCATGCGGCTGGCCTGAGGGGAGGGAGGGAGGCCGGGCATCCTCATGATGTCCCCCAGCAGCGGGATGACGAAGCCGGCGCCGGCGGCGACGATGAGGCCGCGCACCACCACGTCGAAGTCGCGGGGGCGGCCGCTGCGGTCGGGATCGTCCGAAAGGGACGTGGCGGCCTTGGCCACAGACAGCGGGAGGCCGGCGAATCCCAGGTCCTGGATCGCCTGCAGTTCCTTTTCGGCCGGGCGGGTGTAGGTCACGCCCCGGGCGCCGTACATCTGGCGGGCAATCTTCTCCATCTTCACCTTGATTGGCTCGGACCAGTCGTAGAGAGGCTGGAACGGGCTGGAGGTCTTCTCGGCGTGCTCCATGACCGTGTCGGCCAGCTCCAGACCGCCCTCGCCGCCCCGCTCGAAGACGTGGGAGACCGCGAACGGCGCGCGGACGCTCTCGCAGGCGCGCCGCACCACCTCGATCTCCTCCGGTGAGTCGCTGGCGAAGTGGTTGAGCGCCACCACGGGCACTTCCGTGAAGATCCGGATGTTCTCGATATGTTTCTGGAGGTTGGCGATGCCTCTCTCCACCGCCGCCGGGTCGGGGTCGAGAAGGTCCTTGCGGGCGACGCCTCCGTGGCGCTTCAAGGCCCTGATGGTGGCGACCAGGACCACCGCGGCCGTGTCCAGCCCGGCGGAGACGCACTTGATGTCGAAGAACTTCTCCGCGCCCAGGTCGAAGCCGAAGCCGGCCTCGGTGACGGTCCAGTCGGAATGGGCCAGGGCCATCTTGGTGGCGATGACCGAGTTGCAGCCATGGGCGATGTTGGCGAACGGGCCGCCGTGCACCAGGGCCGGCACCCCCTCGCCGGTCTGCACCAGGTTGGGCATCAGGGTGTCCCGCAGCAGGACCATCATGGCGCCCACTGCCTCCAGGTCGGCGGCGGTGACCGGCCGGCCCTCGTGGGTCAGCGCCACCAGCAGCCGGGAGAGGCGGGCGCGGAGATCCGCCGTGTCCTCGGCGAGGCAGAGGGCGGCCATGATCTCCGAGGCGGGGGTGATGTCGAAACCGGTCTCGCGGGGCACCCCCTGCAGCTTGCCGCCCAGGCCGATGACGGTATGGCGCAGGGCCCGGTCGTTGAGGTCGACGACGCGGCGCCAGAGGACGCGGCGCGAGTCGATGCCCAGCCGGTTCCCCTGGTAAATATGGTTGTCCACCAGGGCCGCCAGCAGATTGTTGGCGGTGGAGATGGCGTGGAAATCCCCGGTGAAATGCAGGTTGATGTCGGCGGCCGGCACCAGGACCGAGCGCCCTCCTCCGGTGGCGCCGCCCTTCTTGCCGAAGGTCGGCCCCAGGGAGGGTTCCCGGAGCGCCAGGCAGACGCGCTGGCGGCGCCGGGCGAGCCCCTGGGCGAGCCCGATGGAGGTGGTCGTCTTGCCCTCCCCGTAACGGGTGGGGGTGATGGCGGAGACCAGGATCAGCTTGCCGGGAGGGGGTCCGGGCTGCCGCGCGGCCAGGTGGATCTTGGCCTTGTCCGCTCCGTATGGAACGATGTGGCTGCGCTGGATGCCCATTTCTTCAGCCAGCTGGATGATGGGGCGAGGTGTCGGTTCCATGAAGAGTCCTCCGGAACCCGCGAGGGGGGCCGTCTCCCACGATTCTCTGGGCCGGTGGGCATGATATCGTGCTTCATTCCTGCAAGCAGGACACTCCATGGAGGCATCCCCATCATGTATCTTCCCCTGTTCCACCGTCTGCCGGACCACCGCATGGCGCTGCTCCTCGTCGCCGCCGTGCTGCTCCCTTGCCACACCTCCCGCGCTGGTGATCGCGTCGATGCAGAAGTGGACAAGGTCATCGACGAGATCACCGCGATCCGGCACCAGATCCATGAGCATCCGGAGCTGAGCAACCGCGAGTTCAAGACGGCGGCCCTGGTGGCGGAGCGTCTCCGCGCCCTGGGACTTCAGGTGACCACCGGGGTGGCTCACACCGGCGTGGTGGGTCTTCTGCGGGGCGCCCGCCCCGGCCCCGTGGTGGCCGTCCGTGCCGACATGGACGCCCTTCCGGTCACCGAGGAGACTCCCGTTTCGTTCCGGTCGAAGGTCCGGACCACCTACCTGGGTCAGGAGGTGGGCGTCATGCACGCCTGCGGCCATGATGTCCACACCTCGGTGCAGCTGGGGGTGGCCGCGGTCCTGGCGGCTCTCCGGGACGAGCTGCCGGGCACGGTCGAGTTCATCTTCCAGCCCGCCGAGGAAGGACCTCCCCCCGGCGAGGAAGGCGGGGCGGAGCTGATGATCCACGAGGGTGTCCTGGAACACCCCCGTCCCAGCGCCATCTTCGGGCTGCACACCTTCTCGGAGATGAAGCTGGGGGAGATCGGCTACACGGTGGGGCCGGCCTTTGCCGCGGTGGATCATTTCTGGATCACCATCCACGGCAAGCAGGCCCACGGAGCCTCCCCGCACCTGTCCATCGACCCGGTGGTGATGGCCTCCCAGGCGGTGATGGCCTTGCAGACCATCCGCTCCCGCAACTTGCCGCCCCTGGCGCCCAGCGTGGTGACCGTGGGGATCATCCGCGGCGGACAGCGCTTCAATATCATCCCGGCGGAGGTCCGGCTGGAGGGCACCGTGCGCACCTATGATGCGGCGGTGCGTGACACGGTGGAGCGTCGTATGAAGACCATCCTCCATGGCATCACCCTGGCGGGCGGGGGGTCGTACGAGATGGACTACCAGCGCGGCACGCCGGCCACCATCAACGATGCCGCCCTGGTGGAGAAGACCCTCCCCACGATTCGCCGGGTGGTGGGCGAGGACCATGTGGTCGCCATCGAGCCGACCATGGGGGGAGAGGATTTCGCCCTCTTTGCCCGCGAGATCCCGGGCTTTTACTTCAGGCTCGGCCAGGTCGCCCCGGGGACCACCTCCGGCGGGCACCACACGCCCACCTTTCGCGCCGACGACCGGAGCCTGGCCGTAGGGATCCGGGTCATGAGCAGCGTTCTCCTGGATTACCTGAAATCAGGCGGGCTCGCCGCCGGCACCCCTGGAGGTCCGGTCCGCGGGAACTAGATTGTCTCTGGAGGCGCACACCGGGATCACGGTCCCGGCGGTGGGAAGTCCTCCAGGAACAGGCGGGTGGATGCAGGCGGCCGCCGGCATGGTTCTCTTGATCGAGGGTGGACATGCCAGACCTTGAGCCCAGACAGGATCTCGCCCTGGTGATGAGTGGCGGCGGCGCCCGGGCCGCCTACCAGGCGGGAGTGCTCGCCGCCCTCGCCCGGCATTTCCCCGATCTCCACGCCCCGATTCTCACCGGCGTGTCGGCCGGCGCCATCAATGCCGTCCAGCTGGCCGTCCAGCCCGGCACCTTTCGCCAGCGGGCCGGGAACCTGATGCGGATCTGGAGCGAGATGCGGGTGGAGAAGGTGTTCCAGGCGGACGCCGGGCGGCTTCTCCTGCGGATGGCTCGCTCGGCTCTGCGGCTCGCCTCGGGCGGGCACCCGTCTCCGGCGGCCCCCCGGGGGCTGGTCGAGACGGCGCCGCTGCGCGCCTTCCTCGGCCAACAGATGCAGGGGTTCAACGGCGAGCTGCCCGGGATCCAGCGCAACCTGAAGTCGGGTACTCTGCGCGCCGTGGCCATCACCGCCTCCAGCTACAGCACCGGCCAGTCGGTGACCTGGATCCAGGCCTGCGAGCAATGCGAGGTGCAAAGCTGGGAGAGGGCTTACCGCATCGGCGTGGTCTGCACCCTGACGGTCTCCCACGTGATGGCCTCGGCGGCGCTGCCGGTTTTCTTCCCGGCCATCTACGTGGACGGGGCCTGGTACGGTGACGGCGGGATCCGCCTCACAGCCCCTCTTTCGCCTGCAGTGCACCTGGGAGCGGGCCGCATCCTGGCCATTTCCACCCGGTACCAGAAACAGCTGGGAGTGCCGCACCGCCCGGTGGTGCAAGGGTACCCGCCCCTGGCGCAGGTGGGCGGCATTCTGCTCAACGCCCTCTTTCTCGATCAGCTGGACAATGATGCGCTGCGCCTGGAGCGGTTCAACCAGATCATCGATGCGCTTCCGGATGCGCGGCGGGTCCGCATGAGGAAGGTGGACCTTCTGGTCATCCGGCCCTCCCGGGATCTGGGCATGCTCGCCAACGATTACGAGGCGCGCCTTCCCTGGGCATTCCGGTTTCTCACGCGCGGGCTCGGCACGCGCGAGACGGTCTCCAATGACCTGCTGAGCCTGCTCATGTTCCAGCCCGACTACCTCCACAGGCTCATCGAGCTGGGGGAACGGGACGCGGAGGCCCGGCTGGACGAGATCGCGGCCTTCCTGAGCCCGGGCGTCGGGCGGGTTTGCCGGCCGGCGCCGGTCGGACCGGGTCGCGAGGAAGAAGAGCCCGGTTGAGGCCCACGTCACGCACCGCGAAATGATGCCATCTGGGTGAAATGCCCCAGCGATCGGGGCGCCTGCCTCGGTCTTGCCCGGAATCGTCCCTACCTCCCTGGCCCCGGTCTTGCTGTTCGAGC
>JBHHYE010000074.1:0-4949 GCA_046757405.1 Acidobacteriota bacterium
GTGGAGGCCCGCGGGCAGCTCCCCCGGAGGCCAGATGACATCCAGGGAGGACCGGGTCCGCGGATGCACGGGGAACACCACGGGCAGTGTGCCGGCCAGCTCGGCGAGCATGCCGGCCAGGGCGGCCAGGGTCTCCACGCGATCCACATTGGAAGGGCGGTGCAGGGTGACGAGGATGTACCCGCCCGCAAGGCCCAGGTGCTGCCGGGCATGACCCGGCTCGAGACGCGGCAGGACGTGCCGCAAGGTATCGACCATGACGTTCCCGGCAAAGACGATTTGCTGCTCCGGATGACCTTCCCGCCGCAGGTGGTCCACGGCGTCGCGGCTGGGGGCGAACAGCAGGTCGGCGATGGCGTCGGTGGCCAGGCGGTTGATCTCCTCGGGCATGCTCCGGTCGCCGCTGCGCAGGCCGGCCTCCACGTGGCAGAGGGGCAGGCCGAGCTTGGCCGCCACCAGCGCGCCGGCCAGGGTGGAGTTGACGTCCCCCACCACGGCCACCCAGTCCGGGCGTTGGCGGATGAGGACGGGCTCCAGGGCGGCCATCACCCGGGCGGTCTGGGCCGCATGGCTGGCGGGGCCGACGTTCAGGTTGACATCGGGATCCGGGAGCTCGAGCTGTTCAAAAAAGACGCGGCTCATGTCGTCGTCGAAGTGCTGCCCGGTGTGGATGACCAGGGAGGTGACATCCGCCCGCTTCTTCATCGCCCAGACCAGGGGCGCGATCTTCATGAAGTTGGGCCGGGCCCCGGCGATGAGAGCGACCTTCACGCCGCTCACCTCGCCCCGCGGGCGAAGAACACCGCCGGGATGGTCCGGGCGAGGATCTTGAGGTCGAGCCGCAGGGACCAGTTGTCGATGTAGTCCATGTCCAGCTTCATCCATTCGTTGAAATCGATCTGATTGCGGCCCTTGACCTGCCACAGGCAGGTGAGGCCGGGCTTCATGGAGAGACGGCGCTTCTGCCAGTGCTCGTAGCTTCCCACCTCGTCGGGGATGGGCGGGCGGGGGCCCACCAGGCTCATGTCTCCCTTGAGGACATTGAAGAGCTGCGGGAGCTCGTCGATGCTCCACCTGCGGATGAAGCGGCCCACCGGGGTGATGCGCGGATCCCGGGTCATCTTGAAGACCGGGCCGCTCATCTCGTTGCGGCCGCGAAGCCGCTCCAGATGCTTCTCCGCGCCGGAGAACATCGAGCGGAACTTGTAGAGCACGAAGCGCCGGCCGTTCAGGCCGTTCCGCACCTGCCGGTAGATGACCGGCCCCCGCGAGGTCAGGCGGATGGCCAGGGCCATGATCCCCATCACCGGCGAGGCCAGGACCAGGGCCGCCACGGAGACCAGGATATCGAGCAGCCGCTTGGCCAGCACGTCCATGGCGTCATGCGGGGTGGAGGACAGGGTGAGGAGCGGGAACTCCCCGAGCTGGCTGGGGTAGGCGCGCGAGAGCAGGGAGCTCATCCGATCGATCTTCAGATGGATCTTGACCCCCATCTCGTCACAGTAGCGGATGAGGCGGTCATAGAGCGGGACGTGGGCGTAAGGCACGGCGAAGATGACCTCGTCGATCGCCCGGACAGCGAGAATTTTTTCCAGATCGCGCACGTGGCCGAGGACCTTCGGGGGCGCGGGGAGGGCCACCTGATCATCGTGGCCGACCAGGTGACCCTCCACGTGGTAGCCGAAATGGCGGGACTCGTACAGCAGGCGGCCGATGGCGGCGGCATCGTCGTTGGCACCGACGATGAGGACGTTGCGGCTGTTGTACCCCTGCCGGCGGGCCCGGTGGGCCAGGTACTTGGTGGCCTGCTTCTGCGCGCTGATGAAGAGGCACCCCAGGAGAAAGTAGCCGAAGAAGACCGACCGGCTGTAGGCCTTGTCCTGAAACAAGAAGATGGCCAGCCCCATCAGCGCGGTGGCGATGAGAAACGGCTTGGTGGTGAGCCACAGGATCTCGGCGGGCGACCGGCGCCTGAGAGAGTCGTAGAGCCCGACCTGCCCGAAGAGGTACAGCAGCATGGGGATCGAGACGTAGAGGATCCAGATGTACGGCCGCAGGCTGGGCTGGGCCGCCTGCCCCAGGACCGGCTCCACGAAGAGGAACCTGAGCAGGCAGGCGAGGGAGAAGGCCGCGGCCAGGAGGGCGGCATCGGCCACGGCGACCAGGATGGTGATCTCCCGGGCCCGCTCCTTCAGCATGGACGCTCCTCCAGGGGGAAAAGCCGCTCACTCATAGGGGATCTCCCGGGCCAGCTTGCGGGCGCGGCGGTTGACCGGATCCCGGGCCAGGACACGCTGGAGCTCGCGAAGGGCTTCCGGGCGGCTTCCGGTGTGCGCCAGGCTGGCGGCGCGTCCCAGGCGCATGGGAACCTCCCGCTGCATCTCGCCCGGGGAGCGGCGGGGGAGAAGCAGCGCCCGCCGCCAGCTCTCGGCCGCCTCCCGGTGGCGCGCCAGCGTCACCTGGCAACGGGCCAGCGCATCCAGGGAGACCACCGACGGCTCCAGGTGGGCGGCCTTCTCCAGCCAGGGAAGCGCCGCCTCGTGCTTCTTCATGCGTACCAGGGCGGTTCCCTGGTGGTAGGCGAGCAGGGCTTCCTCGGCGGCTCCCGTGAAGCGCCCGGCGGCCAGGCGGGCGGCCGCCAGGTCGCGCGCCGCCTGGAAGCGGGCGTGCCGGAAGTGATTCGATTCCAGCACCCGGTAGGCCCAGAAGGCGACACGGCGTCCGTCCGCCGTGCCGGCGCTGCGGTCCGCCAGGGAGAGGGCGGTCTCCAGGGCATGCCGGGCGCCCGGCTGATCTCCCCCGCGGTCGAGCCAGCTCCCCAGGGCGACCTGGGCGCGCGGCGTGGGGGGAGTGACATCCCGGGGCGTCAGAGAGGTCGAGGCGAGGTCGAGGGCATCGTACAGCTCGGGGGCCTCACCGGGAGCAGCCCGCAGGGCGGCCCGCAGGTGGTCCGCCGCCCGGCTGTCCTGTCCGCGCGCCAGCTCGATCAGGCCGATGCGGCGCTGCAGGCTGCCCCGGAACGGATCCAGGGCCGCGGCGCGCGAGAGATGCCAGTCAGCCCGCACCGGATGTCCTCCCAGATCGGTGAGGACGGCCGCGGCCAGAAGGTGGGCCCTGGCGCCGCCGGGTGAGCGGCGCAGGGCCGCCTGGGCCAGGGCCAGTGTGCGCCGGCGCAGGTCGCGGGCCAGATCCGTTTCCGTGGCCGACAGGGAGAGGTCGGCCAGGATGTCCGCCCCCTGCATCAGGGCCGGGGCATCCCCGACCTTGCGGGCGGCTCTCTCCACCTGCTCGGCCAGGACAGCGGCGCCGGCGGCCGCCAGGGCCTGCTGCCGCGCGGCGGATCGGGCCAGCGGCCGCAAGATGCGCTGGCGGGTCCACTCGTGATCCAGGTGCCAGGCGCCGGCTGCCGCCAGGACCAACCCGGCGGCCAGGGGCGCCAGCGCCGCCCGCCGGCTCATCCGGCCGCTCCGGCCGGTTGCGTCCGGGCCAGCACCACCAGGGAACCGGCCAGGACCCAGGCCACCAGCAGGTTCGCGGGGATATGACCGTTGAAGTCGACCAGGCCGTGCAGCGCGAAGCCGGCCAGGGCGGCGCAGATGCCGGCCGCCAGGGCCCGGTCGGTGGCCTCGCCCGGCGACCGCAGGGCCCGGCGCGCCGTCATCAGCAGGCCGCCCAGGAGCAGCAGGCCGGCCAGGGCTCCGGCGGCTCCGGTTTCGGCGAGCCACTGCAGGTAATCCTGGTGGGCATGGGTGTAGGTGGACTGGATCTCCAGGGGACGGTAGCGGGGAAAGACGACGCCGAAGGTTCCCAGGCCGGTTCCCAGGAGCGGATGGTCGGCGATGATCCGGAGGGTGGACGCCCAGACGGCCGTCCGGCCGGCGCCGGCCGCCAGCTCCTGGGGCACGTCCTCCATCATGGTGCCCAGGCGGCCCGGTCCGCGGATGGTGAGGGGAAGCAGGGCCAGGAGGGCGAGGGCGGCCGCCCAGGAGAGCCCCGGCCAGCGCCGGCCGAAGCGCGGCCGGCCGGGCGCCAGCCGGCACAGGGTCACGGTGCCGGCCATGACCAGCAAGCCGAGGACGACTCCGGCGCGGGAGAAGGACAGGGCCAGGCCCGCGCCCATGAGCGCCACCGCCAGGCCCAGGAGCAACGTCTTGTGGGTCCGGGCGCCGGCCAGGGCCAGGAGGCGCTCTCGAATTCCGCCGGCGCCGGATGGGGCCGGCGCCCGCCGGGCCAGGAGCCAGCCCAGGCCCACCGGCAGGAGCAGCACCATGAGGCCGGCGAAGTGGTTGCGGTTGATATAGGTGCCGGTGGCGGAGTCCAGGTAGAACTGTTTCTCGTAAAGGAAGATGCGGTTGCGGCCCGAGAGAAACTCCAGGATGCCGTAGAACGCCTCGGTGGCTCCCAGGGCCACCAGGACGAGAAGGATCTTCCGCACGTCCCGCCGGTCGCAGAGCATGGCCACCAGGCACGCCGCCGCGGCGCAGGCACCCAGCCAGAGGAGGGAGGCGGCGGTGGCGTCGGGGGCTTCCGAGAGGGGCCGCCAGCTGGCGCCACGCAGGGTGTAGGTCTCGTAAAATCTCGCGGTCTCCGGCGAGAGGAGCTTCAGGAGCGGCCGGGGGAGCGGGAGAAGCTGCAGGGCGCCGGGCAGGGCGGCCACGACGGCGGCCAGGCCGATCCATCCGCACGCGTGCGGCAGGGGCCGGGACGTGGCCAGGGCATGGCCCGCCACCACGATCAGGAGGATGCCAAGACAGGTCGCCAGCAGTGAAGTGGTCCAGCCGAGGACCGCTCCGAACGGGAGGGGAGCGAAGGCGATGAGGGCGGCCAGGATCCAGCGGGCTCCCACATTCACTTAGGGGGCACCTCCTTCCGCCCTCGGCGTTTCGCCGCCGGCCGCACTCTCCGGCGAGGCGTGGCTGTCCACCTGGCCGTAGTAGCCGTACCGGTAG
>JBHHYE010000075.1:0-4731 GCA_046757405.1 Acidobacteriota bacterium
CGACCAGCCGCTGCGCCTCCAGGCACATCTGGTGGGCCCTCTGAGCGGCGCCTCACTGCCCCGGGTCTCAGGACGGGTCGATCTGGAAGGGTTCACCTTTCGTCACCCGGTGATGACGGCGCCCATGGAGAAAGTCCGCGCGAGTATCCAGGTTGATGGGGAGCATGTCCGTATCAGCGAATTCTCCAGCGTGATGGGCGGCAGCGATCTCGCCGGCAATGCCGAACTGACGGGGTTTGCCGCGCCGGACGTCCGGTTTGACCTGCATTCACACCGCGCCGATTTCTGGGAATTGATGTCGTTTATAAGCACCGAGCCCGACCAGGCGGCCGGCCAGGGGACGGCCGCCGGTGGTTCCGGCGGCGCCGCTGCTCTTCTGCAGAACGTCACGGCCAGGGGCAAGCTGGCCATTGATGAAGGGTCGTTCCAGACTCTCGCATTTTCGTCGCTAGCCGGCGAGCTGGGTTTGCGCGGCCAGGTCATCACTCTCGACCCGTTGACCATGAGCCTGTACCAGGGGCAGTTCACGGGGAGCCTGGGCCTGAGCCAGGCGGCGGTGCCGCCCACCTTCCGCCTCGAGGCAACGGCAAAGGAGATCGATCTCGCGCCGCTTCTGTCCCAGAACCTCGATGCCGGCGACATGCTGTCCGGGCGATTCTCAGGCCGGGTAAAGGTGCAAGGCGCCGGCACGGATTACGACACAATCGTCTCGTCCATGCGCGGAGACGGAAAGGTCGAGGTGCGGGATGGCCGCGTCGGCCAGCTTGACCTGCTGAGCATTCTGTCCAGGGCATCCGGCGTCTTCGGCGAGCAGACCTTGCAGAAACTCTCCCGCAAGTTCGAGACGGAGGGCACCGATTTCAGCCGCATGGCGGGAAGTCTCGACCTGGCCGGCGGCATCATGCGCAGCGACGACCTGCGTCTCGACTCCCCCGATCTGAACATCAAGGGCAAGACATCCATCAACCTCATGGACGAGACTCTGGACGGCAAGTTCAGGGTGCTGCTGTCTCAGGACCTGAGCCGCTCCATGCGGCAGGAGCAGAGCCGCGCCGCCGAGATGTTCTGGGATGCGCGGGCCGGCCGCGTGGATGTGCCTCTGACCCTGGCCGAGTCTTACGCCGCGCCCACGCCCAACATCGACTGGCAGACGGCGACTCACAACCTGGCGCGCAACAAAGGACGCGAGGCCCTCAAGAGCCGCCTGGGCAAGTTCGGGGCGCTGCTGGATCGAGGCGGAGAGTCCCGTCCTGCGCCGGCACCCGAGCCGCCGGCCGCCGCGGATTCCCTGGCCGGGATGGCGGGTTCGTCCGGCACGGCGACATCGTCCGGCACGCCGGTTTCCTTGCGTGTGACGATCCGGCGCACGCGCTGGAGTGGCAACATCTTCCTTAAGAATCTGGTGGTCCAGGGGAGAACGGAAGGCTCCGAAGTGGATCATCTCACTGCCGAGATCACCGACGCCTCCGGAAAGCGTTTACAGGCCTTCGACCGGCTCGCAGCGGTTCCCCTGGAGCAGGCCGCGTCCGCCGCGACCTCATCGGCCATTCGCACGTGGGAATTCAAGGTCGACGGCAAGAGACTGGTGGGGGCCGACGATCCGTTCACCGTGCGCGTGGTGGCCTACTCCACGACCGGCACCACAGCCGAGATCACCACCGAGGTGCGCAAATAAGCATTGGGCCCCACCATTCTACGGCCGCGCGGCGGGGGGCGGTTGTTTCCTGTCCAGGGCGAGGATGGTGTGCAGGAGGACATGGGCGCCTTTGGCCACCGCCTGCGGGCTGGAGAACTCCTTGGGCGAGTGGCTGATGCCGCCGGCGCTGGGCACGAAGATCATGCCCATGGGCATGATGGTGGCCATGGCCTGGGCGTCATGCCCGGCGCCTGAAGGCATGCGCTTGTGGGAGTAGCCCAGTTCCGCGGAGACCGCGGCGATGGTGTCGCGTATCAAGCCATCGGTGGCCGCGGCGATCTCATGGATGGGGCTCTTGCGGAAGGAGATGGTCGTGCCGGTGGCGCGGGCTATTTCATCTGCCGCGCTCTTGATGCGGGCGAAGAGCTCCAGGATGCGGGCGTCTGAGAGGTCGCGGATCTCCAGGCTGGCCACCACGCGGCCGGGGATCACGTTGGGCGCGCCGGGTTCGGCATGGATGCGGCCGACGGTCCCGACCTGGGCTCCAGGCTCCGAGGTGATGACGTCCTGGACCGCCAGGATCAGCCGCGCCGCGGCCACCAGGGCATCCTGGCGCCGGTCCATGGGGGTCGTGCCGGCATGATTGGCCATGCCCTCGACATACATGTCCCACCAGTCGATGCCGACAATCCCCGTGACCACGCCGATGTCCACGCCCTCGCCATCCAGCACCCCGCCCTGCTCGATGTGCATCTCCAGAAAGGCGGCATACTCACCCGGCTTGTGGCCGGCCTGATCCAGATGTTTCGGGTCGCCGCCCAGCCGCCTGATGCCCTCGCCGATGGTGAAACCGGCATGGCTCTGCTCGGCCAGGGCCGCCTCTGCCAGGTGGCCGACGAAGCTCTTGGAGCCGATGAGGCCGCCTTCCTCATCGGCGAAGATGATTACCTCCAGCGGGTGGCGGGTGACCATGTGATGTTCCTGCAGGACCTGGGCCACCTCGATGGCGGTCAGGACGCCCACCTGGCCGTCGTAGTTGCCGCCGTTGGGCACGGAATCAGCATGTGAGCCGAAAAGGATCGGCGCAAGAGCAGGGTCGCTTCCCGCTCTGTGCCCGATGATATTGCCCGCCGCATCGATCCTGATCCCGAGTCCCGCCTGGCGCATCAACTCCATGAGATAGTCCCGCCCTGCAAGGTCGGCATCGGAAAACGCGACCCTGCTGACGCCGCCCTCGGGATTGGCGCCGAAGGTCCCCAGTTGCGCGAGCCTGGCCTTGAGGCGTTCGGCGTCGACCCGCAGGTCCGATGATGGAGAGGTGGGGGCCGCCTGCGCAGGGGGAGTGGCCGCAAGCGAGGCCCGAACGATCTCGCGGTCGTTGCGCACGACGATGTGGCGGTTGGCGTAGGCCGGGTGCGACCAGAGCACCGCTCCAAGTTCGCGACGCCCACCGCCCCTGGACGTGGGCTCGATCAGCGGCGTGCGGTCCATCTCCTCATAGCCTTCGGGTGTCAAGCGAGCCATGACCAGCTCGCCCCGGTCGTTGTTGATGAAGTAACGGTCGCCATGGCGGACCATGAGGGCGGTGGCCCAGCGGGCATGCTCCCCGGTCAAATCCAGGGATTCCCAGATCCTCTCCCCGCTGGCCGCCCTGAGGCCGCGGAGCTCACCGTAGCTGTCAATGCCGTAGATGAAATCGCCGTCCAGGACGGGTGTTGCGATCAGGGCGTGAAGCGCCCGGGTATCGGCCGGTTGCTCGCTATTGCCCCTGATCTGCCAGAGTTTTCTGGCGGCCGGTTTGTCGGCAGCCAGTTCCAGCATCATGGAGCCATCGTAGAAGGCGGACACCAGCAGGCGATGGCCATCAAAGACCGGCGTGGCGATGGTGAGCGCCATGCGAACCTCGAAAGGTTGTTCCCAGTAGACCTCGCCGGTGCGCGGGTCCAATGAACTGACGGCCCGGGGATGCCAGATGATGAGCTGGTCGACGCCCCCCGCACGCACCATCAGTGGCGGGGCATAGCCCGGGTCGCCGCCGGATGGGAGCGCCCGCCAGACTTCCTTGCCGGTGTCCTTGTCAAAGGCGACAACCAGGGCGTTGTTCTCGCCCCCGACCAGGGCAATGAGGAGCTTGCCGTACACGAGAGGGGCGCTCACCGCGCCCCACCCGGGGACCGTGGCGGCATAGTCCTCGACAAGGTCGTGTTGCCAGCGCACTTCGCCTGTCGACGTATCGAGAGCCAGCAGGCGGCTCATGCCGCCCATGATGTAGACGCTCTCGCTGCTGACGGTGGGCGTCGCGCGGGGCCCACTGGCCCAGGTCGGCTGGGTACCAGCGTAGTCAACCTTCCAGGTCTGCCGCCAGAGGAGCTTTCCCGTCTTCTCGTCCAGGCACAACGCGCGCTCAATGCCGTGGATGCCCGCCTCGCGCACGAAGTCGGTCACGAAGACGCGGCCGGCGGATACCGACGGTCCCGCGTAGCCTTCATGAACGGGAACCCGCCAGGTGTAGGACAGTCCTGCCGGGGGGAACCGTGTGAGAACCCCGTCCTCGGTCCAGACACCCTGGCGACCACTGCCCCGCCACTCCGGCCAGTCGTCCGCATGGGCCGGAGCCTGGAAGGCGGCGAGGAGCATCGCGACCCCCAGTACAGGAACCAGGTGGCGCCGGATGAATCCTTTGCGTTTCATGATTGTCAGCATTCTGGCAGCTTAGAATGGATGCAGGAAACGGGACTTCCCTGGTAATGCAGCCACTCAGAGGCGGTGATTTGTACTGGCCTCGAACTTCTGCGGACTACCACCGCCAAGATGAAGTATAGGGAATTCTATCGCCCGGTTGAAGAGCCGAAGCGGAGTGACCAGGTAGACAACGTCACCGATTGCCGTTCCCGGGGCCGGCAGCCGCTCCGGTCGCGCGCTTTCGACGGCATGCCCCACGATGCCGGCTTCGGGCAGTGGCGGCCCGGCTTCTCGCCACGCACCCATTCCCGTCGCCGACAGACCGCGACCCCCGCGGGCGCTCGGCGCATCCGCCAGGGCGTTGTGTGGCGAGTCAGAGCCTTCACCCCGCCGGCGGCGCGTGGGCGCGCACC
>JBHHYE010000076.1:0-4408 GCA_046757405.1 Acidobacteriota bacterium
CCGAAGTTCCTCTTCCGAAGTTGCGTAAGTACCTGTTGGATCTGACCGAAGGGCGCGCGCGGGTGATGCTGTACTGACTACATCCTCCAGGAGACGCCGAGCCTGTCGAAGGCCTCGTGTTGAAGGTTGCTCGGCACGGTGATCTTGTCGAAGCCCAGCCCGGGCAGTCCGGTGGGCTCGATGTGGTTTTTTACCACGGTGGCGAGATCCTTCAGAAGACTCTGGAAGCTGTGCACGGGGTGGCCCTGGACGGTGCGCTTCGTGCGGGCCTTGCGGTGCGCCGCCTCGGAACGCTGGGCGGGCGCTACCACCGATCGGCGCCGAGAGGCGGCTCCGGCAGGGTCATCCTCATCGAACAGCATCGGTGCGAGCGCCTTGCGCATGTGCCACTCGACATAGTAGGCGAGCAGGCACACCAGCACGTGAGCCCGCACGCGTTCGGAGAGCCGGTGATGGATGGGCCGCACCTTGAGGTCCATCGTCTTGAGGCTGCGGAAGGCCCGCTCGACTCCGGCCAGCTGCTTGTAGCGACGCACGGCGTCTTGCGCACCCAGGCTCTGGCCTGAGACGCTGGTGCGGATGACGTAGATCCCGTCGAGGGCCGCTTCTTGCGCGATCCGCTGCTCGTCGCGCTGGTAGGTGAAGCCGGTCTCGGTGATGTGCAAACAGAAGTGCTTGCCCATCTTGAAGCGGCCCAGCACCTTGCCCACCCGCAGGGCGATAGTCGCCTGGCCCTTCAGCTTGTTCCTGTCGCGCCGGGTCGCCTGCACCACCTTGTCGAGCTCGTGCTCGGTGGCCTGAAGCAGGTCGTCGCGCTTGCGGGACCGTTGGTGCGCCAGCAGCGGGTTCTTGCACACGATGAGCCGTTCGCCCGGATACTCCGGCGAGGTGATCTCCGCCAGGTCCCTCTCGTCAAACAACGACGGCTGCAACACGCCCGCCTCGGCCAGCTTGCGAATCGCCGGCGCCCTCAACGCCGTGATCCAGTCGATGCCTGCCGGCTCGAGATCCTCGCGGATGCGCGCGGCCGTGATCATCCCCCGGTCGCCCACCATCACCAACCGGGTCAGACCGAACCGTTCGCGAAGCTTTCGCACCTGAGAACTCAGCGTCTTGGGATCCCCCGTGTTGCCCGCAAACACCTCCACCGCCACCGGACACCCCTCGGCGTTGGCCAGCACACCGAAGACGATCTGCCGCGTGCCCTTCTTGCCGTCGCGCGAATGACCCAATCGCGCCAGCCGACAGCACCGGCCCTCAAAGTATGTCGACGTCACGTCGTAGAGCACGAAGGTTGCTTGCCCCAGATGCCGCTTCGCGAGCTGACGCTCGATGCGCTCCTGGCGCTCAAGCAGCCAATCCATCGCCGCGTACAGATCGTCCTCATCGGCCCCTTCCACCCCGCAGACCTCTCCCAGTGTGTTATGCCGCACCGCGCCGTTCCAGGCCCGCGCCGTGGCCAGCTTCGAGCACGGCTCGACCACCCGCGCCGCGATCATCGCCACGCACACCTGTCGGTGGCGCGACCGCCGGCTGGCCAGCATGGCCTCCAGACCCAGCTTGCGCAGCGTCCCGACCACCGCCGCGACGTGACCGTGAGGCCGGGAACCCACCACCTCGAAGGCCTGTCCAAGACCCACGCCTCGCCCCCCCGCGCCGCCACGCTCGCCGCGCAGCACCTCGCGCAGGGCCTGGATCTTCTCGGGCGGCCAGGCGGACAGATTCGCCAGCGTGCGGTTCTTGACCTTGCCGGCCTCGCGGTAGCTCTCGCGCAGCAGGATGGCTGGCGGGGAGGAACGGTTGGGGATGACGGCGACGTACATGACTGCATGATATCAACTCCTACCCGTGATTACAAGAGGAATCTATAATATTACATGCCTACATAGTGCGGCCCAAAACACGCTCTATCTGATTGAAAACACATCTACTTGACCACGCTGTGGGGGAGGGAACTTCGGGCTAGCGGGCCCGGTCGGCGTCCGACCCGCACGAGACGGGTGGGAACCTGTGCAGCGTCTCGAAGCGCGAGAGCCATTCGGCCGTCAGGAGCGGCCCGGATGACCGCGCGCGATACCAGGGCGTCTCCGGTGAGGCCGGGTTCCGCAGGATATGGATGTCCTGCGCCGGCATGTAGCTCTGGGCCAGCAGGAAGACACGATCGCCGGCGTCGTTGACCGCGACGTCCACCACCAGGATGGCGTGGCCCGGGAACCCTCCGTGGATGAAGACGTTGCCCGGCTCGACGCGGGAGGGATCGCTCACCGGGTCCATCTCCCGCGCGAGCGATGCGGTGCCCGCATACATGAAGACGACGTCGAGGTACCGCCGGAAGTTGGCGTAGCTCGAATCCGGGGCAGCCGTGCGCGACCAGGTGACGGTGTCATCGCGGACGTGGGGCCTGTCGCCTGCCTCCCATCGCGCCCACGGAGCCGGGTCGCCGCTCGTGAAGCGGAACCGTATCGCATCGTCGCAACCGCTCTCGTGCAGGAACTCCGCGCGCAACCGGATGACGGCGTCGGCGCACTGCTGCAGATCCTTGCGCCCGGTGTCGATGGCGATCACGGCGAAGTGAGCCACCTGATTGGCCTTGAGGCGGCCATCGTAGAGTCGAACGGGGGGGCGGCCGGCGCGCAGCGGAAGACCCCGCAGCCACGCGGCGAACCCGCCCGGCGCCACCGCCAATCGGTGGAATCGGGCGGGTGGGGAGATGCGGGTCGCGATGGTGCCGGAGACGATGCCGTTTCGCCACGGATACGCCAGGTCGTTTCCCGGGGATCCTCCGCCGGACGGAGCCGCCCCGCGGGTCGGTTCGCCGGCCACGACGGCGCCGGCGGCCGCGATGGCTCCCCAGCCGCCGAGCAGCAGCGCGGTGAGTAGCCCCATGTCAGCGACGAGTCGGGTAATCGTCATGAAACGAGTGTGATCGGGCGGACCGCCGCTTCTCTACCGCAGCCCGGAGGGGACCCGCGGTGAGGAAAGCAGCTGCTCGAACTCCTGCCAGCGTCTTCCGGGGCGATCTTCGCTGCCGCCTTTCATCTCAATGTAGCGGCGGACGAGATCCTTGCCCAGGTTGTAGTTGATGACGTAGCTGCGATACTTCTCGATGAACTTGATCCGTTGCCGCGCCCGTTCCGGAGGCATCAGGGCGAAGCGCTCCAGCCAGCTGGCGGCGGCCGTGGCGTCGATGGCGCCGTCGAGGTATCGCCGGGCGGCCTCGTTGCCGGCGTAGTTCAGCTCCCCGACCAGTTCCATGATCCTGTCGTAAATCTCGGCGCGGGATGGGACCAGGCCCGCGATCGGGAACAGGACATCGCGCTCGAACGCCACACGGTCGGAGGCCGGGAATGCCACTGCGATGCCGTAGTTGGCGCTCCCCTCGGCGATGAGGGATTGGGGACTGTAAAGCGGGTAGACGGAGAACTCCGCCCACCCGCGTTCCTTCACCATGTGCTGTTCCAGCAGGGCGTTATAAACATGATGGCCGGGATAGCCCTCATGGCAGGCGAGGTCTATCGCGCGGTCGATGAATATCGGCAAGTCGGTGTTGATCTGGATCAAGCTCTGGCCGTGGCCTTGATACCAGTTGTACCCGCTCCAGGGCTTGTCCGTCACGTACTCCACGCGGAAATTCTCTCCCGCCGGCAGAGCGATGTGTTGCCGGGTCCGGCGTCGAGCCTCCGCGATCCCTGCCTGGAACACGTCGTCCAGCTTGTCGGGGGGTATCACGAAGCCACGACGGAACCTCTCGTAGCGCTGGGCGAGCGGGCCACGCCCCGGGACGAGCTTTTCGAGGCGTTGCAGGATCTCGCGGAAGTGATCTTCATCGTGGTGGGGGGCCACCGCATCGTACAGGAGACGCGATTCCTCATCGAAGGTAAGCGGGTGGTCGCCGATGAGGATCCCGGTGTAGGCGGACAGCGCGGAGAGCTGCTTGATGAGGAACCGGCGGCGCAGCCGCGTCATCTCCTCCGTCGATGTCACGTCGAGCTCCTCCAGCGCGCCGATCAGCTCGTCGGCCTGCCGGCGGATCGTGGAGAGAGATGGGACATCCGCCTGGACCTCGGAACGCCAGGCGTCCGGCCCGTAGTAGGCGTCGATGTATCCGGCGTCATGTTCGCCCACACTCAGCGCCAGCCGGACGTACGATTCGGCGATCCTGTCAAGGTCTCCAGTGCCGGTCCCTCGGCGGTCGCCCGGGAGGATCCCCCACCGGCACAGGCGGCTGCCAGGCACGTCACGGCCAGCAACCAGGTGACATGGGCCGGTGTCTTGTTCGCCATGCGATCCTGTCCTCGTCGTGGTGACCGAACCGCTCCCCCTGCATCCGAGTGGACGTGCCGATGGAAGGGACTAGACATCATGGATTGACCGACCCATCCGCAGAATCGTGGGTTACGATGCGGTG
>JBHHYE010000077.1:0-4390 GCA_046757405.1 Acidobacteriota bacterium
CTTTCTGGAGCCCTCTCCTCACCTCCCGGCTACCCACATCCATTCCAAGAGAGCCGGATATATGTCAAGGACTCAACTTGGAAGCGCCGCCCGCCGGAGTGTCCCAAGTGCGAGCCACCTTCTCATTCTGCTCAAAGGCTTCACCGAGCTATCGACGCCGCCTACTCCTATTCGACGGATCTTGATAACAGCTCCGGCCACGGCAAGCTCGCCGGGTATGCAGACCGTTCAAGAATGAGAATCCGAAGGAAAAATGGCCTGGGCTGGGGAACTTGGAGGTTGTGCATCCGCGGAGCATGGATTGTTTTCTGGCAAAATCTGCAGCATATGATGCCGCTCCCCAGGGCTCAAGACTCCATGATCGTCTCGGCGCGGCATATCACTCTCGCGATCGATCAGCTGGGCTCCGGACCCCGGGCCAGCCTCGGTCGAGGACGTGAGTGTAGATCATGGTGGTCTTCAGGCTGCGCTGCCCCAGGATCTCCTGGACGGTCCGGATATCGTAATCGTCCTCCAGAAGATACGTCGGGGAGGGTGCCGGAACGTATGGCAGCTGGCCGGTTTGCCGCGGCCTGCGCTCTGTACGGCCAGCGGACCCGGGGCGGTCGTGGGCGGCAGCATTCCAGAAGCTGCAGCGATGACCCGTACAGCTGCCTGGCCATGAGGGCCCCTCTGTGGACAAGGGGCTTGGAGTCGTTGTGGGGATGTGGATGGCCGTCCGTCTCGTGCAGTCCGGATTCAACGGAAACCGCCCCGCAAGGCGCGCGACAATTTGATGGGACGCCGTTCCCTGGCGCCTCACCAATCCACCTCTCTTGTCAGGACCCGGGCCGCAGCTTACAATCCCCGGCGCCGGAGCCCCTGTCCCGCGGCCTGGTCCAAGGGGTGCGTGGTGACCTTGCGGCACGAATCGGAAAACACTCTTGTCCATGAAACCATTATTGGTGATCGGCCGGAGGCCGACCGCATCGAGGAGGAGACGCGCATGAGAAGGGGCCCTCTTGGAGGAAGGATCTTTGGCTGGGCGGGTCCGCTGGTGGCGGTGGCCGGGATGGCGTTTCCATCGGCGGCGGGAGAGCCGGCCGATCCGGGCCTGTCACCGGCCGGCTCCGATCCCCAGGCCGTGGCCGTGGCGCGCCGCGTGTTGAATCAGATGGGCGGCCAGGATCAATGGCAAGCGACCCGCTACATCCGTTGGACCTTTTTCGGCCGGCGAACTCACTACTGGGATCGGTGGACAGGGGATATCCGCATCGAGAACAAGCCGCGGACCATCCTGATGAACATTCACACCATGAAAGGGAGCGTCTGGGAGGATGGCGAGAGGATCCAGGATCCGGATGCCCTCAAGGAAGCCCTCGACCAGGGGCGCAAGATCTGGATCAATGATTCCTACTGGATGTTCATGCCTTACAAGCTGCTGGATCCGGGAGTCACTCTTTCCTACGAGGGAGAACGGCTCCTGGAGGACGGACGGCCCGCGGCGGTGCTGGGGCTCACCTTCGCGGAGGGGGTCGGCGTCACGCCGGAGAATCGCTACGAGGTCTTCGTGGCCCGCGATACCGGGCTGGTGGAGCAGTGGTCCTTCTTTTCCAAAGCTGATGACCGGTCTCCCGGGTTCACCCTTCCCTGGGCCGGGTGGACCCGTTTTGGCCGGATCCTGCTGGCCAAGAACCATGGCCAGGGCAAGGACTGGAAGATCGCGGTGTTCGAGCATTTGCCTGCGGCGGTGTTCGCGGAGCCCGGGCCTGTGAAAGATCCAGACGAGTCCGGAGCCCCTCCGGGTCAGACCGAGGCCGGATCGCCGTCCAGCGAGCGGGACGATCCGATCAGCACACCCCGATCTCCGTAGCTCGGGTAAGGAAACAGGCGGTGGCCCTGCACCTGCTGGTGGACTTCCAACCAGGTGGCCGGGTTGCCGAGTTGCTTGACCAGTCCGGGCACGCGGATCAGCCTCCCGACAATTCCAGGATGGTGGAACAAGGCCGTCATGAGATGGCCGGCGGAGGTCCACTGGAAACGGATGCGGTTGGCGACCCGGTAAAGGCGGGCCACATGGCGGTAGAACTCGGGCAGGGGCAACCGCGTGGGCGTCAAGGCGGTGAACAACGAGAAGGCAGGGTGGCTGACGGTGCGCCGGTCATGGATTTCCGGATGGATCCGGGTCACTTCCCGGTAGAACTCGGTGCCCGGCAGGGGGGTGGCGATGGTGAAGTTCGCCACGGAAATCCAGGGCCGGTGCTCCGCCAGGAACCGCACCATCTCGTCGAAGTATGCCGTGTCGGCATCCATGGGAATCACGAACTGGGCCGTGATGTAAACGCCGAGTTCCGAGGCTCGCCGCAACGCCTGGCTATTGGCCGACACGGTGGTGCGCTTGGAGAATCCTGCCAGGGCGGCGTCGGTCGCGGCCTCAATACCGAAAAAGATCCGTTTCAGGTTTCCTCTCCGGATCCACTCGCGGAAGCGTGGTTCCTGGCGCAGGAAGAGATCCGTCCGGGTCTCGGCCGTGAGCCAGAGGTCGGGATGCCGTTCCAGGAAGCCGTCCGCGAGCCACGCCAGGAGCGGATCGTACAGCTCCCGTCGCTGGGTTTCGGTGGCTTGCATCCAGATGTCGTCGGCAAAAAAGAATCCCCGCGTACCGGGCGGCAACGCCTCCAGATCATGCCGGACGTTTTCCAGGGAAGCCACATTGACCTTGCGTCCGTGAACCTGCCAGACCGAGCAGAAGGTGCAGTCGTAGGGGCATCCCTCGCTGGTCTGGCCCATACCGGTGCGGCGGAAGCCCTGGAAGTAGGTGCGCCAGTAGCGCCGGGGCAGGCAATGCCAGGCGTACGGCTTCAGGGATGCCATGGGAACGGCCTTGGCGGGCGCGGCGGCGGCCCATCCGCCGCCATCCCGGTAGAGAAACCCATCCGGCTGGGAGGGCACCTCTCCATTCCGGCGAAACTGGGCCACCAGTTCGGCCAGCGATCGGTCTCCCGCCCGGTGGCAGATCAGGTCGATTTCCGTGGCGAGAAACGAATCCGGCGATTCCGAGGCCGCGGTTCCCCCGAGAATGATTGCCGTGCGCGGCGCCACCCGGCGCACTGCGGAAGCCAGCTCGATGGCCTGGTCGCCGTTGGAGGTGAAGGTCAACGATATGGCCACCACACCCGGCGGCTGGGTGGGGAGGTCGCGCAGGAACCGGTTGCGCTCACCGGGAACACGCAGATCGACGATCCGGATATCGGAATGGTCCATCTGGCCGGCCAGACGCGCCAGCGCCAGAGGCGGGTAGTTGGCCACCAGGGGCAGACCAAAGCGGCGAGTGATGGGATTGATGCCCGGCTCGACCAGATAGACCGGCCCGCCCCTGCTTCTCATCACCCCATGCCTCCTTCGCCGGCCGCTGCCCGACCTGGGATCCTTTAACTTTCATTGGCCGGGGTCAAGCCTGGACCGGTTAGGTTTTCCGGGGAGGCGGAGGAGGCGCGGGGAGGCTGCCGCCCAGGATGACGGCCAGGGTCCGGGCATCGATGTTGCCCCCGGAAACGATGCAGACCACCTTGCCCCTGCCTGCCTGGCCGGTAAGGGCGGCCGCCAGAGGCGCCGCGCCCGCGCCCTCCGCCACCACGTGGGCGCGCTCCGCCAGCAAGCGGATGGAGGCCGCCACCTCCTCCAGGCTCACCACCAGGGAGCTCTCCAGGAGCTCTCGCGCCACGGGAAACATCTCCGGCAGGACGCTCTTGCCGCCGATGCCGTCGACGAAGCTGGCCCGGTGGGAGACCGACTGCGGCTCGCCGGCGGCCAGCGAGGCTGCCAGCGGAGCTGCTGTTTCCACTTCACAGGCGTAGACCTTGGTCTCCGGGCGCAGTGCCCTCAGGGCCGAGGCGATCCCGCAGCTCAGCCCGCCCCCGCCGTACGGAACAACCACGGCATCCGGGTCGGGAAGGTCCTCGAGGATCTCCAGGGCGATGGTCCCGTTGCTGGCCATGACCGCCGGGTTGCTCACCGGGTGGATGAACAGGCCGTCAAGCCCGGCGTACCGGTGAGTGAGGATCACCCGCCACCAGGCCTCGAAAGGCACCAGAATCGTCTCGCCGCCCAGCCGCCTGATGGCGTCCAGCTTGGTTCGGGGCGCCGTCTCCGGGACCACGACGCTGCAGGCGACTCCCATCTCCCGGGCATTCCACGCCACGCCTTGGGCCATGTTGCCGGCGCTGGCGGTGTAGACTCCGCTCGCCATGCCCTCCCGGGAAGCCAGGCGCATGGCGTTGCCGGCGCCCCGGATCTTGAACGATCCGATCGATTGCAGGTTCTCCAGCTTCAGGTAAATGGCCGTATCTGGACTCTTCCTGCAAGTTTTTTTCGATGATCAATCCAGAACACTCTCCTCTTGAGTGAGCAT
>JBHHYE010000078.1:0-4331 GCA_046757405.1 Acidobacteriota bacterium
AACTCTTCTGCTCCCAGAGCGAACCGAGGAGCACCATCGGCGCCGGATACGGTTTCGGAACGCCGGGCCCCCAGATGTTGGTCATCCAGATCGCGTCGGGCGGGAAGATAAAGTGCAGCTTGTCTCGGGTGTCCGCGCGGATCATTCCGTGCAAGGTCAGCCGTACGTTCCGGAGCAAGCACATCATGAAGCCCCCGCCGGCGAACACCACGCGATCGACGTCGATCCACATGGCGTGCTCCTGTCCCTCGCTGATGATCGCGAGATCGGGCTGGCGGTCCTCAGTATACCAGTTCGGGTATTCTTCGCTCACCCAATAGACCACCGGACGCCCACGCGTCTTGAACCCGCGCACCAACCGGTCGATCCCCGGCTTCGGGACCGCGGTGTGGTCGAACCCGTCAAGGTTGGCGTGGCCAACGAAGAGGACCTCCCCGCCGATGATTGCATCGACCTCGGCCTGAGGGACGGCCTCAAGCGCTGGCAAAGCAGGTTCGTGAACCACGATGTCATACCTTTGTTGCCCCTGAGGGCATTTGACAATGATCTGCGTCTTTCCCGGGGCTTACGGCCCGGAAGAGACCCCGCCTGTCTCTTAACTCGAGAACCTGAGGGTCACCCGTCTTGAAATCATAGTCTTCAAGGAATTGGAATTCATCCGCGGTTCCATGCTCCAAGGGCGTATAGCGGATGGTTTTGCCGGAGCGCAGATCGAAGTGCCGCGGAAAGACTTCGATACCGCCAGCCTCCTTCCTGTCGCAGCCAACGGGTCCGAGAGTGCCAACGCCCAGCAGGACGAACATGAGGGTGACCAGCTTCCACCCTCGGCCCGACCGGTTTGGAGCGTGTCTTCCCATACCTTGTCCGTCGAACTTATCATTGCACTGAAACCATGTTAAATTTTCGCCTGGCGGAAGAGGGCTGTCTGACGCTCTTCATCTCAGAGTTCCCATTCCTGTAGCGTCCTGCAAGCAGAGGAATCGACAAGACGCATCGGTTTCGTCGCGGATAAAAAGGAACGCGGGTGCGCTTCCGCAGGTCGATCACTCCGCCGGGCGGAGGCGAACCGTCCCCGGCACCGCCCTCGCCCTCTTTCCCGGCGCTGCCTCCACCGCCGGCTCGCCCTTTCCCTCGGCGTGCGGGGCCTCCCGGATCACCACCACCGTTCCCGCGCGCGCTTTCTTCGAGGTCGTGATCCCCGAGGGCCAGTGAACCGTCACCGTCCCGGTGGGAGGCTTTTCCCCGAGCCCCACATGCACGATCGGCTCGCTCGCGCTCAGGTAGGTGCCCGCGAAACGGACCTCGGACAACCATTTCTTCTGGCCGAACTCGACGGTCACCTTTGCTCCGATTCCCCGCGTGTTGGGCGGGTTTCCTTCCAGGCGGACCTCGAGCCAGCGATCATTTGGAGGAAGATCATTGCGCAGGAGCTCCGCTTTTCCGCCCGAGTTGGAGATCAGAATGTCAATATCGCCATCATGATCGTAATCGCCAAAAGCCGCGCCCCGGCTCACCCGCTTTCTGAGGGAGCACTGGCCATACCGGCCGGTCACATCGTCAAAGCCTCCCTGATCATTGCCCAGGAAGAGCATGTTTCTCTGACCGTAGGTGATGCTCTGAGAGAATCCTTCCACGTAATCGGTCACGTGCCCGTTCGCCACGAAACAATCCAGCCGGCCGTCATGGTTGAAGTCGGCAAAGTGGGTGGCCCAGCCCACGTGGCGGTAGTTGTCCTTGTCAAGGTGCACCGCGCGCGTGGTGTCTTCGAAGTAGAGTCGTCCCAGGTTGCGATAAAGGTTATTGAACTCGAAGATGAAGTTCGTCACGTAGAGATCCTGCCGGCCATCGCCATCCACATCAGCGATATCGACCCCCATGGCGCCTGTCTCGACTCCCTCGGGGTCGAAAGCCACTCCGGATTTGAGCCCGATATCCGTGAAATGGCCGGCATCGTTGCGATAAAAGAAATTCGGCGTCGAATCGTTGGCCACGAAGAGATCGGGATCCCCGTCGCCGTCGAAATCCGCGGCGGCCGGCATGAGCCCTTTGCCTCCCGGCGCCAGGCCCGCCTGCCGGGTCACATCGAGAAAGGTGCCATCGCCGTTGTTCCGGTACAGGACATCCGAATCGCCCTGGTAATCCCGCGGGCCGGCGTAGAAGCGCAGCCCGGCCCGGCGGGAAATCTCGGAGGGATGCACTCCCTTCATGTCAGGTCGAAAAAGGAGATAATTGGCGACATAGAGATCAAGATCTCCGTCTCCGTCAAAGTCGAAGAACAAGGCACCGGTGCTCCAGTGGAACCCACCACCTGTTCCGGAACGTTGCGTCACGTCTGAGAAGGTTCCGTCGCCGTTGTTCCGGTAGAGCTGATTCTCGCCATAGTTGGTGATGTAGAGGTCCACGAAGCCGTCTCCGTCAAAATCGCCGGCGGTGATCCCTTGGCCGTAGGAGGGTCGATCCAGACCCGCGGCTCTGGTGACGTCCTCGAACGTGCCATCCCGCCGGTTATGAAACAGGGCGTGGCGGGCCTTCCCTCCGGGAAGAAGGTCTCCATGCTTGTCAAGGCGAGCGCCATTGATCAAGGCCGCGTCGAGCCAGCCATCGTTGTCATAATCGATGAGACCGGCACCCGATCCGGTTGTCATCAGGATGTTTCTCAGTTGCTTGTCCCCGAAGGTGTGGGTGAAACCGAGACCTGCGGCTGCAGCGATATCGGTGAAGTGAGGAGTCACCGTGGTTGCGCCAAGGGCGGGAGCGGCGATGATTCCCACCAGGCATGCCAGGGCCAACGCACGGACCCGGACTTCGTTCTTGCGTGGCTGCGTCATCCGGTCACAGGCCGTAAAACACGAAGGTCAGGTAAACGGCGTCCAAGTCCTCACCCGTTGCCCGGCTGAATTCCAGTCGGTAATCAAAGAGCAGGCTCAAGGATGTGGTCAGAGTATGGCCCAGCTCAAGGATGAAGGCGGAATCGCGCGATCCCGGCGTTGACAGGTCGCGGCTCACAGACTCGATCTGGGAGCTGACGCGGAAATTCTGGTATCGCGGCAGGACCCAGTCCACCCAGCCTCGAACCCCGAGAACATCAGCCGTTTCCCCGCCGTTGACGCTTTCAAAGCTTTTCTCACGCTGGAAGCGATCCCGCCCAAAACTGACCTGGCCGCCGGCCATCAGGTAGGTTCCATGCTTGTAGACGGAATCATAGGCGATGCGCCAGCGCGGGATGGCCGTGTCGCTGATCACCTGGGTCCCGCGGAGGATGGGCATCTTGCCATAGAGAAAAGACACGCCATTCTGAAAATCCCAGTAGGTCGGAGTACCAAACCGCCCGGACAGCAGATAACTCGTCCGGTCGGAACGGCCGAAGAACCGGGGTGAATGAAAAGCTTCGCCGGATCCGATGGTCGCCGCCAGCTCCCAATCGTACTTCCCGGCGGGACCCTTGAGGTCCAGACCCCAGTCCCACTTCATGCCGATGTCGGTCGACTCGATAGGCAAGAGGAACTTCTGGCGCGGCGCCAGGATCGGGTTGGCGCCGTAGGGCAGCACAAACTGACCGATCCTGAGAGTGAGGCGCTCCCGGGCCGGGCCGCCCGGATTCAGCCGCATCCAGAAATCCTGGGGCGCGAATTTAATCCGGTCCAGCTCATCACCGCGCTCGGTGCGCTCCGAGACCAGGCGAGGATGAAGGTCCAGCGCACTGAGCCGCAGCCACCTGGGAAAGAACCTCCTGTTGACCGCCGAGGCCGCGGTGAATGTCTTGACATAATCGATCCCGGCGTAAGTGCCGGGTGGCCGGGGCGAGAGCTCGAAATGATCCCGGTCCTCGTCGCCTGGTGGAAGACCGGCTACGCCGTCCGGAGCGTAGAGGGACGAGAAGACCAGTTCCTTGAAGAGAAAAGAGCGGCCGGAGGTCTCTTCCTTCTCCTCGGCCTCTTCCAGCGCCGGGCTGCCCTGGGGCGCCTTCTTTTCTGCGGCAACGGGGTCGTCTCCCCGGAGTGCGGCGGATGGTCCCACGCCGTCTGGCGCGATTCCGTGTGCGCCGGCTGCCGGATCGGATACCAGGCACGACCCCTGGGCCAGGAGCCAGCAAACGACGAAGGCCGGAGCCGTCCTGCCGCCTCCCAGACAGCGCAAGAGGCCCTGTGCAGTCATGCTCCGGATCATGGTCGAGGCCCCGTTGAGAGTCGATCCTGATGATAGCGGAACGCTCAGGATCATGAGGAACATGGAGGGGGGCCGGGCGATGATGTCCCGAGTCCGCAGGATCTGCCGGCTAGCCCGCATTCATAGCTTGGTACTTAAGATTTGACACCGACGTATTCCAGTCC
>JBHHYE010000079.1:0-4041 GCA_046757405.1 Acidobacteriota bacterium
ATTATCGCCGTGTAGCAATCGTGCTCAGCTCTTGACACCGGAAGTCATATCAGCAGGATCAACCGTCGCTCTTACTGGCCCCGCCTCTGCCCGGACACTTCCCATCATGGAGATTATCGCCGTGTAGCAATCGTGCTCAGCTCTTGACACCGGAAGTCATATCAGCGTCACGGTCGAGCCCCGCCGGACCAGCACCATGGGGGTCACCGGGGCGACGTCGATGACAGATCCTTCCGGTCAGCCTGAGCCCAGCTCCTCGAGGCATCCTGCTCTCCGAGACCGGCCGGCGTTCAGCCCGCCCCGTGTTCTCCGCCGGACGACCGGCCGCTGAGCAACGCTTGCCGGCGCTCGACCGTCTCGAGAATCTCCTGCTCCCGCTGCGCGGCCTCCCTTTCCATGTCCGTGCCACGGGAGAGGACCTCCGCGACGAAGGTCCGGTCGTTCAGGGTCGCCGCGTTGATCTTCACGTTCAGGAACGCGGCCCGGACCGCCGTCCGGGCACAGAGGGCCGCCACCCCGGCATCCGAGACGGATCCGGGCATGCCGGTCTCGGCCATGGCCCGGATGATCTCCATGGAATGCCAGGCGGTCTCCATGATCTGGAACGGCACCTGGATGGCCGTACGGATGGCCTGGACCATGGCCCGCTCCCGGGCCTGTTTTTCTCCTTCACTCCCCGCCGGCAGGCGCCGCGCCGCCATGACGGCATGAAACGCCTCGGTGTCCTCATCCACCAAGCGGAGCAGTCGGTCGTGGAGATGCATCCCCCGCTCAGCCTGCATGGAAAACTCTTCCCACCGGTCGTCCCAGCCGCGCTTGTGGGACGAGAGATTCGCCACCATGGTCGCCAGCGCTGCTCCCATGGCTCCCACGGCCGCCGCCACCGACCCGCCGCCGGGGGCCGGCGCCTCGCTGGCGGTCTTGTAGAAGAATGCCTTCACACTCAGATCCACCAGCCGGCGGCGGCCGGGATCTTCCATGGCATACTCGATGATCTTCTCTTCCGGCCGGAACGGCGCCAGATCGTCCAGCCCCAGCGACTTCACCGCGATCTTGATCAACTCCGAGTCCGAGACACCCAGGGAGCGCTGCTGCTTGCGCAAGAAGTACCGTCCCGCGTCGAGCATCGTCTTCAGCGGCACCAGGCCCACCAGCTCGCTTCCGGTGACCCGCAGGCCACGCGCCCGGGCCTTGCGGCACACCTCGTCAAACGCGGCATGAAGGGGCGTCACATCGAGACAGGTCAGGTTCATGGAGATCTGGGCGATGCCATATTCTTCAATGAACCAGCCGATGGCCTTGACGCAACGGAGGGAGCCCGGGATCCAGACCGCGTGGCCATCTTGGTCGAGGACCACCGGCCCGCTGATAGGATTCCCACGCCGCTTCTTCCGCCCCTTCTCGCGCACGTCGAAGGCGACGGCATTCGCCCGCCGGGTAGAGGTCGTGTTGAGGTTGATGTTGTAGGCCACCAGAAAGTCGCGGGCTCCCACCGCCGTGGCACCCGAACGGGGGTTGAACTCGGCCGGGCCGAAATCCGGCTTCCACTCGGGACGCGCCAGCCGGTCGGCGAGGCCCTCGTACTCGCCGGCCCTGACGTCGGCCAGGTTCCGGCGCTGGGGGCTCCTGGCCGCATGCTCGTAGCAGAAAACAGTGAGCCCCACCTCTTCGCCAAGCCGCGCTGCGAGCCGGTGGGCGTACGGAACGGTCTCATCCAGGGTGAGGTTGGCAACCGGCACCAGAGGACAGACGTCCATCGCACCGAAGCGGGGATGCTCACCGAGATGGCGCCGCATATCAATCACCTCGGAGGCCTTCCGCCCGGCCCGCACCGCCGCCTCCACAACGTCGCCGGGAGCCCCCACGAAGGTCACCACGGTCCGGTTGGTCGCCTGCCCGGGGTCCACGTCCAGCAGCTTGACTCCCTCCACGGACTCGATGGCATCCGTGATCTGCTTGATGATGGACCGGTCTCTGCCCTCACTGAAATTGGGCACGCATTCCAGGATCTGTTGCCTCATGGGCTTTTCCGCGCGTGGAGCACAGCAGGAACAGCATACCCAATTCACCCGTTCCGGGACAGGGAACGACCCCGGTAGCCGGAGATGCGGGCACCCGGGCCGGCCTCCCGGCCTGATTCTTGACTCCTGGAAGCACTTCCTCTATCCTGCATTTATCTTTGTGTTGCACTTTCACGGTGATTTCCGACCACAATCCTGCCAATGTCGTCATGGGAAGGGCTTCGTGCTCTGGTGGGTGCGTCGCTGGGCCATTCTGGCCGATTGTTGTTCGGGTTTTTGGAGAGGTAGATTATGGCTAGGGGCACGGTCAAGTGGTTCAACGACAGCAAGGGCTTCGGTTTCATCAGCCTGGATGACGGCTCAAAAGATGTCTTCGTCCATCACACGGCCATCGAGGGAGAAGGCTTCAAGACCCTGAGTGAGGGTCAGGCCGTGGAGTTCGAGGTGGTCCAGGGGCAGAAAGGGCCGGCGGCGGAGAAAGTCCGTCCCATCTGAATCATCGAGAATGAAGGATCACGGCTCCAGGGACGGCCCGTTCCCGGAGCCGTTCTCTTTTTCAGGCGCATCCGTCCGGGCCGGGGTGCGCGAGCTGGTCCTCCTGGTGGCCGCCGCCCTGGTCCTGACCCTGCTCCTCGTCCCCGTGGTGGCCCTGGCCCTGCCATGGACGGCTTTCCACCGTCTGATGACCCGAACCTTCTTTCTCTGCCTGCTGGTGCCCCTCCTCATCAGGCGCGGGCCTCCCCGCCGGTGGAGCCGGGGACTGCAGCGGATGGGCCTGAGAGGTCCCCACCCTTTCCAGCGCGCCTTGCTGGGGGCGGCCGGTTCCGTGCTTCTCCTGGCGGCCCTGCTCGCCGTCTCGTGGCTGGCCGGAGGCCGCCAGGTCGACGTTCGTTCCACAGCCGGCTGGACGTCCCACCTGGTCAAGGCGATCCTGGCCGGCATCGGGGTAGGTCTCGTGGAGGAAGTGGTCTGGCGCGGCTACCTGCGCAGTCTGGTCGGCGCCGTGTGGAGCTCTCTCGCTTATGCCGCGGTTCACTACTTCCGGCCGCTGGCCGGTTCGGCGCCTGCCGGCGGCCCGTATGAACCATGGCTCGCCGTCCGCCGCTTTCCCGAAATGGTCCAGTCGTGGGGAGACCCGCGGACCGTCCTGCTGGGAATGGCGAGCCTGTTCCTCTTCGGCATGGCTCTCTGCCGCCTGCGCCAGCGCAGCGGGACTCTCCTTCTGGGCATCGGCGCGCACGGCGGCTTCGTTTTCGCCATCGAAATGTACCGGGATCTCATCTCTCCGGTGGCCACCGGGAGCGCCTGGATCTTTGGGGGCACCCGCTTGCACGATGGCATCCTGGGGCTGCTGGCGTTGCTCTTCTTCTTCTGGGCAACAGGCCATCTCGGGCTGCCGGGATCCAGGAGCCGCAACCCGGCCGGTCAAGCACCCCGGTCCGTTGACTCGTAGCCCGCGGTGGAAAGACGGCGGGCAGCCCGTCTGAAGTCATCCGGTCCGGCTTCGAGTCCCAGACCCTCAACCAGCCGGTTCATGACGTACATTCCGCACTTCTCAGGCGCATTATCGCGGGAATTCCGACAAGGCTACAGCGGGAGCCGGAAGGCCCTTTCGGGAATGCCGAGGAGGCCGAGGACCCGTTTCTGGAGGTCGGTGAGCGCGGGGTGAAACAGCTGCACGACCTTGCCGCCACGCAGCAGAATGTGACGTTCGGTGAGGCTGAACAGCCGCAGCAGCTGCTCGGTGGTCGGTCGCCGGCACGGCCGTTCCTCGGGATAGAGGGGCAGCTCCTGGACTCTCCTTCTTTTCATGGCACGACGCAGCTCCCTCTCGATCAAGGCCTGGACCAGCAGGGCGAGAAAGTAGAGCGTGAACAGGGCCTCGATCCGACCTTCGTTCTTGAGAAACACCGGAGCGATCTCGTGGACGGTCTTGGTCTGCTCGAAGCGCTTCTCGATCGTCGGCTGTCCCTTGTGGGCTTGGAGGACCTGGTCCGCGGATAGGTCCCGGTCGTTGCTC
>JBHHYE010000080.1:0-3583 GCA_046757405.1 Acidobacteriota bacterium
GCAGTTGTCACAGGCGTCGCCCACATTGTCCCGATCGGTGTCGGTCTGGGCCGTGTTGGCGACGGCGGCGCAGGTGTCGTCCTGGTTGAGGACGCCGTCGGCGTCGAAATCGGCGGTCCCGGCGGCACAGAGGGTTCCCTCCCCCCGGGGGACGCCTGCGGAGGTCTTGTCCGGCACCACCCGGCCGCACGTGTTGACGCTGCGGACCAGGTAAAAGTTCACGCTTCCCGGCGCGGCCGGCACCGTGGCGTCCGTGAAGCTGCGCAGGGCGCGGGCCGGCTCCAGGCAGACCTGGTTCCACTGCCAGGGCTGCCCGGACAGGTTGGATCCCCGGTAAATATCATAGGCACTGGCGCCGGGGGCGATATCCCACTGGAAGGTCGTCTGGTCGACGAAACGAAGGCTGCCCGGGGGAGGGGGCGCCGGCAGCGCCGAGACGCTGGCGTTGGCGGGCGCGCAGTCCTGGGGGTCGATCACCCCGTCGCCGTCGCCATCGGTGCCCAGGGCCAGGCGCGTCGCCGGATCGCCCATGAGGTTGAGCATGCGCAGGGAATCGGCCGGGACCGCGCCCTCGGTGATGGCCCGGTTCTTGGCCGCCCGGACGGCCTCGCCCAGGAGCAGGTTTCCCTGGTTGAGGATCTCGTCGTACAGCTTGGCCCCGAAGACCTTCATGTGGTCGAGGATGGTCCCCTCGGCCGCGCCCAGGCCGGCCAGGGCCCCGTTCCCGGCCACCCGGACATACTCCTCCACCATGGATCCTTCATCGGCCACCACCGACCCGGGGCCGGTCGGCGCGGCGAACAGGCCGTTCTGGGTCCCGAAAGAGGCCACGAACGGCAAGACCGTTCCGTTGAGCAGGCCGTCGATCTCCGGCTTGTCATTGAAGATGTCGAAGCCCCATTGCCGGGGATTGGAGGAGCCGTAGTACGTCAGGATGAGAGCCCCCGTCTCGGTCTCGGAGGTGATGGCGGCCCGCGTGGCGGGGACGGTTCCCAGGAGCGGCAGGTAGGCCTTGATGCAGGACAGGAAGGTCCCGGAGAGCTGGGCGCAGCGGTCGTCCGCGGCGGCGGGATAGTCGAAGGGACCGGCGAAATCGACGGCGTCGGCCACCAGGAGAACCCCGCGGTTCAGCGCGATCTCGGGAGGGGCGGTCTCGTAGTTGATGATCTTGTCCACCATGCTGGTGAGCTGGGCGGCGCTCCGGGCCGGCAGGCGGCCCACGGCCAGGTCGCCCAGCTGATCGGTGCCGACCACGGTGCTGTCGCAGTGATCGGTCCCGGTGAGGCGGGGGCCGAACTTGCCGGTGAGACTCTCCAGGCAGACCGGAACGGAGTTGTTGCCGAACCCGAGAAAATCGAAATGATCAAGGTTCCCGTCCCCCACCAGCACCGCGAAGGCCGGCGGCGTGGTCCAGCTGGCGACGGCGAAGGCCAGGAAGTCATGGATGGCGGCCGGGGAGAAGAGGCCGTCATTGAACTCGTCGTAGATATCCTCGGGATCCACCACCATGGTGCTCAGTCCCTGGCCAGCCCGGTGGGTGACCAGCGGCATCAGGGCGGTCTGGAAGGCAGGGGGTACAATGGCGATCCAGTCGGCGCCGTTGGCCGTGGACATGAGGCTCGAGGGGGTATCGGCGACGATGGCGGAAGGCGCCAGGCGGGCGGCGGCGGTCTGCGCCACGTAGGCGCGCGGGCCGGTCTGCGTCTCGTCGAAGGAAACCTGGAACCCGCCGCCGTCGGCGGCGATGGCGGTGCCTGAGAGAAGCACCGGTGAGACCGGATCGGTGACATCGTAGACCGAGATGTCGGCGGTGGTGAAGCCGGTGACGGTATACGTCCGCGGGCCGGTGGCGGAGAAGTCCAGGCGATCGCCGGTGGCCACGAAGTCATGCTGGTAGTCGAGCGAGGCCTTGTTGAGGTAGATGGTGTTGTCCACCGGATCGCTTTCCAGGGTGATCTCCAGGGTGTTCATGCCGGCCGCCACCTGGGCGTCGGTCAGGGCGGCCGTGACCGTGTGGGGCACCAGGTCGCCCCAGGTCGCGTCCTCGAGCACCGTGCCGTTCCAGCGCACCACCGTGTGGTGGGGGCCGTCGCTGACCGCCAGGGTGGCGGCATCGACGAACCGCCGCCCGAACAGATGCAGCGTGAGGGTGGCGCCGCCGGCACCGTCCAGCTTCCGGGGCACGTTGAAGGAAAGAGACGTGACCGCCGGGGCGAAGCCCAGCCCGGATCCCATGATGAGCCAGTGGTAATAATCGCCGTCGGTATCGATGGAATCGCTGGTCAGGATGCCGTTGGTCTCCCGGAGCAGGGTCGCCGGGAAGCTGCTGGCGGGAGCGCCCGTGGGCGCCGCCGGCCGCGTGCCCATGGCGGCGGCCACGGCGCCGCCGGAGACCAGCCAGGCCACGTTGTCATACCGGTAAGGAAAGCTGGTGGCGAAGGCGCCTTTCGCCCGCTGGGCATAGAAGAGCAGCAGTTCGCCCGGGTCGAACGACGCATCACCGTTTCCGGTGAGCAGGGTGGGCACCTCGGCGCCTGCCATCCGGATCTTGAGTGTGCGGGCGTCCAGGGTCAGCAGATCGAAGCCGTGGCTGGCGAGATCGGCCGGCGTGAGCAGGTAAAGACCGTCCGCCGGGATGTTCAGCTTGAGGGTCGGATTGCCGCCGGCGGCCCCTCCGGGCGGACTGGCCGGCACGGTGCTCGAGGAGGTGAGGCCCGTTTCCGGCACCAGATGCACCGCGAAGAGAAGACGGTTGATCGACGTGAGCCGGTGCCGCTCCGGGTCGTATTGATCGGGGTAGATGCGCAGAGGCAGCAGGAGCCGGCGGCGTTCCCGGGCCGGCGGACGGGCCACCAGGAGAGGTCCGGGGAAGGGAGCCTGCCTGGTGTGGACGGCCCCGCCGGCCCGGCCTGGTTGCGCCGGGAGGCCCGGGCGATCCCCGGGCGGCCGGGCCTCCAGGTCCATTCCGCCGCGGACCTGGGGGGTCACGCCGCCACTCCACTCCGAGGCCACCCCCGGCCCCGGGCGGGGCGGCGGCGGCACGGGCTCGCGGAGAACGCCGTCACGCACGGTGGAGTCGAAGGTCACGACCTCCACCCAGGCGGTGGCATCCGGCGGCAGCTCCACGGTGGCCGCATCCACCGGCAACGGCGGCAACCCTGCGTCCCGGATCTCCAGGAGGCGGCCGGACGGCCGCTCCCACCGGAGCAGAACCCCGTCCGGGAGGGAGGCCACCAGGGTGAGGTGCCCGCCCAGAGCCGGCCTCCAGCCCGGTTCCCGGCCGGTGGCAAGGACGGGTACGGAGCCCGGGGTGAGGAAGACCAGCAACGCCAGCAGGCTCCCGACAAGGACAGGGCCGAGATGGAGCCCCCCCGCCTGCGAATGGCTCATGGACCCTGGCACTCCTTTCCTCCTTGGTCCAAATCACCTGGCGCGCCGGGAACGCGCCGCACAGGCTCCATTGGAGATGATCGCCTCACTACATTACGGTTGGTCCCGGGAGGCGTCAACACCCAATCGAGTAAGAGTTAAGTTAGATAATTGGCGCGGTTCTGTCAAAACAAAAAAAGAGAATTGTTGAGCC
>JBHHYE010000081.1:0-3258 GCA_046757405.1 Acidobacteriota bacterium
CGGGTGCGGTGTCTCCCGGGGGGGGGGGGGGGGGGCGACGCGTGAGCGCAGATGATGCTTTGATCGACGATCTGAGCCAGGTCCTGGTGGGGCTCTGACGGCCCGGGAGGAAAGCAGTGCGGGACTTCAACGTGATGAGAGGAGAACTCGAATGCCGAACGTGAGGTCGACCATGAAGACGATGGCCATGGCGCTGTTCCTCGCCTTGGGCGCCGCGGCGCTGGCGCATGCGGCGGACGGCAAGGCGATCTTTCTAGCCCAGAAATGCAACATGTGCCATTCGGTTCCCACGGCTGATATCGCCTCCAAGATCAAGTCGTCGAAGATGAAGGGGCCGGACCTGGTGAATGTTGCCAAGCGGCATGATGCGGAGTGGATTGCCAAGTTCCTGCACAGACAGGTGAAACAGCATGACGCTCTCCACAAGAAGGAGTTCAAGGGGAGCGACGAGGATCTGAAAGCGCTCATTGACTGGATCCTGGCCCAGAAGAAGGACTGAGCCCGGGCCCCGCGGCGAGGTGATCTTGAAACACGGGGCACCGGGCGGCGGCCCGGTGCCCCGTGGACGTCAGACGCGCGGACGCATGAGCGGGTCAGCCGCGACTGGCGCGCGCCACTTCAACGGGCCGGCCGTCGGTGTCCAGGTACTTCACCGGACCGAGCTCCAGGCCGCGGATGCCCGCTTCGATCTTCTTCAGGTCGCCGATCACCACCAGGATCAACTTGTCGGGATGGATGCGCTTCCGCGCGAGCTGGGTGAGACTTTCACTGCGGATGGCCCGGACATGGGCCGGGAAGGTCTCATAGTAATCTTCGGGGAGATCGTAGGTCACCAGGTCGCTGAACATGCCGGCGACCTCCGACAACGATTCGTAACGGCCGGGGAGTGACAGGGTCAGATTCGCCTGCGCCTTCTCCAGCTCGTCCTGGCTGACCGGCCGCGGGCCGCGGATGTCGCGGAACTCCTTGACCACCTCGGCGATCGATTCCTTGGTGACGTCGGTGCGCACCTGGGAAAATCCGATGAGGGCGCCCGGGCCGCGGGCGCCGAGATAGATGGAGAACGCGCCATAGCTGTACCCCTTGTCCTCCCGCAGGTTCATGTTCAGGCGCGAGGTGAACTGGCCCCCGAGCACGGTGTTCAGAACCTGCAGGGGAACGTCATCGGGGCTGTGCTTGGGCGGCGCCAGGTGGCCGCACAGGAGCACCGATTGCGCGGCGTCCGGCTTGTCGATGAGATAGACCACCGTTTCCCGGGCCGCGCGCGGCGCGGGGAAATGGACGGCGGGAAAGGCTCCGGGCTTCCAGCCGGCCAGGTTCTTCTCCAGGAGCGGGAGGATCTCAGGGAGAGTGGTGTCTCCCACCACCACCACCGTTGCATTGCCGGGCTTGAACCAGCTTGCGTGCGCCTGGACCAGATCGTCCCTGCGGATGGCCCGGATGGTTTCCTCGGTGCCGGAGCCGGTGAGTGGTTGCCCATACGGATGGTTTTCGCCGTAGAGCAAGGCCGGCATGATCCGGAAGGCGATCCCCACCGGCTGGCGCTTCTCCTGCATGATCCGTCCGAGCACCTGCTTGCGCTGGCGCTCGATCTCCGCGGCGGGAAAGGCAGGGTTCAGGATGATATCGGCCCACAGGCGGATGGAGGGTTCCAGGCGCGCCTTGAGCGCGCTGAGGTTGACGTTCCAGGCGTCGAGGCTGGAGCCGGTGTTGAGAACCGCTCCCAGGGTCTGGGCCGCATCGCTGATCTCCAGGGCGGACCGGGTGGCCGTGCCTTCGTCGAGCATGTTGGCCATGAAGGAAGCGAGGCCGAGCATACCCGCGCGGTCGGAGGACCAGCCGCCGCGCACCAGCAGGTTGAGCTGGACCGCCGGCACCTTGGACGTGTGCGCCAGGAGGACCTCCACACCGTTCGGGAGCGTGGCGCGCTCCAGCTTCGGGAGGACCAGGTCGGGCGCGGCGCCCAGGGGCGGCAGAACGGCGCGATCGAGCTCCTTGGCCACCTGCGCCGGCTCCAGGTCCGGGTAAGGAGTGACCCGCATGATCACCCGACCCTGATGGAGCCACCGGCGAGCGCTGTCGCGCACGGCCCGCGCGGTGACCTGGTTGTAGCGGGCAAAATCGTTCTGGATATAGTTCGGGTCTCCAGTGTAGGTGGCATACCGTCCCAGGAGATCGCTCTTGCCGCCGAACCCGCCGATCCGGTCCAGTCCCCGCACCATGCGGGCGAGGAGGGTGGTGCGTGCCCGTTCGACCTCCCTGGACGTGGGAGGCCAGGTGCGGAGATGCTCGATCTCCTCGAGCACCAAGGGCTCGATCTCATCGAGGGAGTGCCCTTTTTTCACGGTGACCCTCACCCGGAAGAGGCTGCTGAGCTCGCGGGTGTCGACGAAAGCGTTCACGTCCTGGGCGACCTGCAGGTCGTAGACCAGACGCTTGTAGAGGCGCGAGTTCTTCCCCCGGCCCAGGACTCCCGCGAGAAGGTCCAGCTCGGCCTCCCCGGGCTGGTAAGCGCCGGGAGCGTGCCAGGCGATGTAGAGCCTGGACAAGGGGACCCGGTCTTCCATCGACAGCCGGACCTCCCGGTGCAACTCCGGCACCCAGGCCTCCGGGCGGGCCACGGGCGGGCCCGGGGGAATGGACCCGAAGTACTTCCGGACCAGATCCAGCGTGGGGCCGGGCTGGAGGTCGCCGGCAATGACCAGGGTGGCGTTATTCGGTCCGTAGTACTTCTTGAAAAAGTCCTGGACATCTTCCTTGGAGGCCGCGGTCAGGTCGGCCATGTTGCCGATCACCGGCCAGTTGTAAGGGTGGTTCTTCGGGTACAGAGCGGCGAGCATCCGCTCGTTGACCAGGCCGTAGGGCTGATTCTCGTAACTCTGGCGCCGTTCGTTTTTCACGACCTCGCGCTGATTGTCCAGCCGTTCCTGCGTTATGGACGGCAGCAGCCATCCCATGCGGTCCGCTTCCAGCCACAGGGTTCTTTCCAGGGCGCTGGTGGGTACGTTCTCGAAATAATTGGTGCGGTCAGAATTGGTCGTGCCGTTGAGATCGGTGGCTCCCACAGGTTCCAGAGCCGCGAAGAAATCCGTATCGTGATGCTCGGAGCCCTGGAACATCATGTGCTCGAAGAGGTGCGCGAATCCGGTCCGGCCCGGAACTTCGTTCTTCGAGCCCACGTGATACCAGAGATTCACGGCCACGATCGGTGTGGAATGGTCCTCCAGGAGCACCACCCGGAGCCCGTTGGAAAGCAGG
>JBHHYE010000082.1:0-3081 GCA_046757405.1 Acidobacteriota bacterium
CCGTCACCGGCCATCGCTCCGGTGTCAGAAAATGACCATTTCCTGACACCGGAGCGAGTCTACCAGGTCGCCGGCGATGTGTCGAGGAGCTGGTCCGAGGAGCTGGTCCTCGCCTCAGAAAGAGTCGCGCCCGATCATAAAAAGCTGGTAGTCGATGGTGGAGACGCCGGTAAGCGTAGCGTTGACCGTCGCCGGGAAGACGTGCTCCTTCAGCCCGGCGGTTGGGGTGAAGACAACCCAGCCGACAGCGCCCACGGGCGTTGTCGTCGCCAAGAGCATGCTCGGTTGCACGCCGGCATCATCTGCCCGGAAAGCCGTGAACAGCCAGGTGCCGGTGCCGGCATACGCCGCCACGCGCACCACGAGAACCCGCTCCGCCAGGATGCGTGCTCGTTGCCTTTGGATGATGTTCACTGTTTCGCTGGTCGTAATCCCTGCGCGTAGGGCACTCACGTCGATGATGTGATCACTCACCGGCCACCCCCCGTTCTCGTCGCGCGCGCCGTCGAGGCGGCACGTTGCCGGCTACCCTCAGGACGAAGGGCCCCCCGCCTGACCTGGACATTTCGCTCGCGTGCCAGTGAGCGGTCCTGCGCCTGCCTACCGTGAGCAGCGCGCGAGCTACTCCTTCGGGTCGAGCGCGCTCCACGGCCGCGCACGGGGACCCCGGGGGATGCGAATGGAAGCACCGTGCCGGCCTCACCGGACCGAAGAGGTGCCATCACGTCTCGCCGCGGTGTCGGGCACGATGCCACCGGGCCCCTTGCGGTGAATGGCCCGAAACCGGGTATATCCACCGTGCCCGCCGGCAACGCGCCAGGCTCCCTGCCCGGCTCCACCGAGCGGGCCTCGTCCATCTGCTTCTGGCGACTGAGCAGATAGAGGACCGCCAGGCCACCCACGATCCAGAGCCAGGTGGGAATTTTCACGAGATCAACCCCTGGACCATGGCCTGCAGGATGGCCGAGCGGGCCCCGTCACTGATGCCCCGACTGCCGCGGAGTACCCGGTTCATGAGTCGAATCCCGAATCATCATCGGGGATCCCGAGTTTTTGCCGCACGTAATCCACCGCGAGATCGGCGACCTCATCCGCTTTCCCGGCCATGATGAGGCTTCCTTCGAGGGTTTTGAGGCGCGCGGCTATTTCGCCTTCGGCGATCGCCAGAGCCGTCGCTAGCGGATGGCGGCGCAAGAATCGAAAAATGCGCTTCCAGAGCATCAGGACGTATCTCCTTTCATTGCACGGATGAGCGCTTCCATGCATTTTTCGTGAATGGCCTGATCGGCCTTGTCCCGCCGGGCGATGTACGCCACGAATATGGCGGCCACCACCGTGGAGGCGGCGTCCGCTGGCAGTCTGGCCGGCCAGGCCGGCGTCTCAGCCCGTTCGGTCGCCTCTGCGGCGCCGGACAGCATGGGCCAAGCGGAGTATCCCATCGAGAGGATCAGGGCGAGGTAAGCCGAGAAGATAAACTTACGCACGGCGGCTCCCCCCGGATGTTATCCAGGCCCAGAGAGCACCCAAGAGCGCCCCGATCGCTAGGATGGCGTCCCCAGCGGCCTCCCCGACCTCAAGGCGGACCGGCGCCTGTTTCCGCCGGGGAGTTGGCGCGGTGGCGCGGCGCACCGGCACCGGCACGGCCGGCACCCGCGGGATCGTCGCAGGAGGCGTTGCCGGCGGCGGCGTCGCGGCGCGCGCGGGGCGTTCCGCCCGGAACGCTACCACATAATCGAGGACGCGGCGGACGTAGCCCGGATTGATGAACGCGCCGGAGGCGTCTCGCTTCAGAGAACCGTCCGGATTCATGCCGGCATTGTAGGCCGAGGCGACTTCCGCCAGCTTCCCGTTGTAGCGTCGCCATAGCTCGATCAACAAGGCGACGCCGAACCGAATGTTGATGATCGGGTTCAGCAATCGACCAGCCTTCCCGGTGAAACCCATCGGGTCCAAGCGCGTCTTCTGGCGCCTCGCGGTCGAGAGTCGGATCTGCATGAGGCCATAAGATCCTTCTGGGTTCACGGCGCCGGCATCAAATCCCGATTCCGTGGCGATGAATGCCTTCACCGTCAGCAGACCAAGCGCCGGCGGCGCGCCGGCAGCCCGTAGTTCCGCCAGGATGATGCTGTCGAAGTCGTGCGCACCCAGGAACGCAATCGAGACCATCAGACTGCCCGTGCGATGATCGACCCGGTGATCCTAGCCGTTCCCGCTGGGACTACTAGCTTTGCTTCAAACCCCGTCGTGGGCACCCGGTAGGCCGTCACCGCGGTGTAGTCGTTTGGGTCAAGCGGGATGTCAAGCGGAAATCCCGGCAGCATGGCTTCGCTCCCTACGATGGTCCCGACACCGCCCCCTGACGAGAAATTGACGAGTCCAGTCAGGTGAAACTCCGCAGGAGATGTCTCGGCACGAAACGCCATGTCCAGGACATAGACGCCAATGGGCGCCATCGTATCGTCTCTCTGGAAGACTTGAGCCTCTTGCATGCGCGAAAACTCCAGGGTCAGCGCCGAGGAGTCGAATTGGCCGATAGTGAGCGGCGATCCAGCACTGATGGTCAGCTGACCCTCCCAGAGCCGTACTTGAGCGCAGGTCACGCGCCGGAGGGTGAACACTACGCGATCTCCATGATGCGCAGCCGGGCAATCGCTGTGATAACCCACGGAAGAAAGACGGAGAAATTGCTCGTCTCCGCGAACTCCAAGGCCAGTGATGTATCCGACTCCAGCGGGATGCCGAAGTCAACCGGATCGAGCGTGTCAGCGATGGGATACCAGCTGGCGAACGTCGAGCTGTCACCAAACGATCCGCTTGCCGGTGAGGTCGTCAACGTGCGGATCGTGTACTCTCGCGGCGCCGTTTTATCGATTTGTAGCTTCCAGCGGAGCGCCCCGTAAGCCTCGGGCTGATTGAAGGAGAGGTACAGGGATCGTGCGTAGGCTCGCGCCACCCGTTTCGGCGTCGTGTACAGCACCCTCCGCGGCGTCACCACGATGCCGGCACTGGAAATCTCCACTGGGAAACGATCGAGAATGTCAAGCTCACGCGGCAGAGGTTCGGTGATGTCGCGCGATCGCC
>JBHHYE010000083.1:0-2992 GCA_046757405.1 Acidobacteriota bacterium
GACTGGAATACGTCGGTGTCAAATCTTAAGTACCAAGCTATGAATGCGGGCTAAGCCTCGCCGGACCATTCACCGCGACCGGGAGGACCAGGAGAGTGGCGAGCGTCCCCGCCGCCAGGCCAAAGATGACCGTGACGGCGAACGGCTGGAAGACGTGCTGGCCCGATCCCAGGCCGACGGCAGTGGGCAGGAGGCCGGCAATCGTGGTCAGGCTGGTCGCAAGGATTGGGCGCAGGCGGACACGGGCGGCGCCCCGAAGCGCCGCGGCCGGTCCGGCGCCCGCTGCCACGCTCCGGTTGGCGAAATCCACAAGGACAATACCGTTGTTGACACCGATGCCCAGGAGCATCAGCACTCCGGTCGCCGCTGCCACACTCAACCCGGTCCCGGTCAGCGATAGTCCCACGGCGCCACCCGCCAGGCTCACCGGCACCACGGCGAGGATCCACGCCGCCTGCCGCAGCGAACGGAACTGAAGCGTCAGAATGGCCAGGATGAGCAGGGCCGCCGCTCCCAGGACGAAGAGAATCTCGCCAGCCGTTTTCATGAGGACGCGATACTGCCCGGTGCAGGTCGCGCTGTAACCGACCGGGAGCTCCAGGCCGGCGAAATGCTGGTCGAGGCGGCGCGCCACTGCCACCAGGTTGCCCGTGACCTCTGCGACGATGGTGAGTTGCCGCTGCCCGTTCAGACGGTCAATCCGGGCAGGGACACGGTGGAGCGTCAAATCGGCCACCTTTTCTAGCGGGACGAAGGTTCCCTCCCGACCAGGCACCGGCAGGGTACCCATCGCCTCCAGGCTCTTGCCAAACCTCTTGATCCGAAGCAGCACGGGGACGTCCTGGCGCCGCTGAAGAACCCGGAGAACCTCGTCGCCCCAGATGGCCGCCGCTACGGTTTTCCTGGCGTCGGCGGGATCCACGCCGAAGGCCGCGCAGCGCCCACCGTCTATCTGGACGTCGAGCTGCGGCCGGTGGAACCGGGAGTTATTCATGATGCCGTGTACCGCTGGATCGTTCCTCAGGATCTTCTCCACCCGGATAGAGATCTCTTCCAGGGTGGCAAGATCCGATCCGAAGATCGTCACGCCGAAGACCGCTGGCAACCCGGAAAACGCCTCATCCATTCGCTCCTGGGTCGGTTGATGCAGCAGCAAGGCGAGACCCGGAATGCCGGCGGCAGCACGGTCGAGGCGTCGGAGAAGCTCTTCCGCGGGAGGGCGGCCGGTGCGGAGGGGAGCCAGCTTGACGCGCAGTTCTCCCCTGTTGATCCCCTCGACGCTGGCACTTCCCTCGGGGGCTCCCACTCGCTCTTCAACGGTCAGCGCCCCGGGCAATCGGCTTGCGCGACGCGCCAGTTCCTGGCCCACACGCACGCTTTCGCGAAGCGAGACGCCAGGGGGAAGAACGTATTCCACCAGGAGTGCTCCTTCGTCCACCGGGGGTAAGAGGGAAACCGGTCCGGGACGGATCGCCAGGGAGGACAGTCCCAGCAGGCCCAGAAGCGTCGTGCTCAGCAGCGTCACGCCCCGGTGGCAAAGGGTCCACTCCATGCTGGCGTCGATCCATCGTTCCAGGTGACCGAGGAGGCGGCGTGCCGGCGCCCTCGCCACCATGTGCCGTTCGTCCAGCCCACGAGCCAGCATCACCGGCACCAGCGTCAGGGACAGGACCAGGGAGGCCAGCAGGGAGGTGGAGACCGTCAGGCCGAAGGGACGTAGGAAGGCCGCAGCCAACCCATTGACCATCACCAGGGGAAGGAAGGCCATGACGGTCGTGAAGGTTCCGGAGGCATCGGCCATGGCGATCTCCGCCGCTCCATCACACGCCGCCGCGGCGGCGCCGGCACCGGTCTCCCGGTGGCGGAAGATGTTCTCGGTCACCACGATGGCGTCGTCCACAATCATCCCCACGGCAAGGGTCAGTGCTGCCAGGGTGATCACATTGAACGATTGGCCAGCCATCCACAGTACGGCCAGCGTTGCCAGTAGCGAGAGCGGGATGGTGAGCGCCACAGCCATGGTAGGCCGGAACGAACCCAGGAAGAGCCACAGAACGAGCACGGAGAGCACCGCCCCGGCGAGCAGGTCGTGCACGATCCCCCGCCGCGCCTCCAGCAGAACCTCGGCCTGATCGTAGAACCTGGCAATGCGAACGCCGGCGGGGAGTAGCGACCGGGCGCGGTGGATCTCTGCCGCCACCGCCCGGGAGACCGCGATGGTGCTCGCTCCCGGCTGCTTGCGCACGAACACGGTGATGGCCGGCACGCCATCCGCCCGGACTTCACTGTGGCGTGGGGCGCGCCCCTCGCGCACATCGCCGATCTGGGCCAGAGTGACTGTGTTCCCATCGCGGAGACGGATGGGGACGCTCCCCAGTGCCCTCGTGGTCAACAGCCGGGAGCCCGACCGGATGACCACATCCTCGTTCCCGCGCTCCACGAACCCGGCCACAGCGGCCGCATGAGTCCGGCGGATGGCGTCCTCGATTTCGGTGGGCGTCACCCCTAGGGCCACAAGGCGCTCCGGCTCCAGGTCGACCCAGAACGCGCGCCGTTCTCCGCCGATCACATCCACCAGAGAGACGCCCGGCACCGCCATCAGCCGGGCTACCAGGTCGCGATGGACAATGGCGGTCAGCTCCACCGGGTTACCGCCACTGTGGATCACCCAGCCACCCACCTCTTCCAACGTGGTGCCGATGTGCTCCAGCCTCGGCACGATACCTTCCGGAAGCCGGGACCGAACCTGGCCCAGGCGCCCCAGGACAATCTGACGGGCGTCGCGCACGCGGGTACCCCAGGCAAACTGGACGGTGACAACCACCACGTCCTGGAACGTCGAGGAGGCCACCCGGCGGATCCCCGGCGCACCACGCAATGCCTCTTCCACGGGACGGGTCACGGCGAGCTCCAGATCCTGGGGCGAGGTTCCGGGCGCATGAGCGATCACCTGTACCACGGGAATGTCCAGGTTCGGGAACAGGTCCACGCT
>JBHHYE010000084.1:0-2803 GCA_046757405.1 Acidobacteriota bacterium
ATGAAGGTGTTGACGATCCCCGGGATCACCATCTTGAGCGCCTGCGGCAGGATGACCAGTCCCATCATCTTCCAGTAGCTGAGGCCCAGGGCCTGGGCCGCCTCGTACTGGCCCTTGGGCAGCGCCTGCAGGCCGCCGCGCACGACTTCCGCCATGTACGCGGCGGAGAACAGCATGACGCCGAGCAGGGCCCGGACCAGCTTGTCGAAGTTCATGCCCTCCGGCAGGAACAGCGGGAACATCACCGAGGCCATGAACAGCACGGTGATGAGCGGCACCCCGCGCCACAGCTCGATGAAGGCGATGCAGATGGCGCGCACGATGGGCATCGCCGAGCGCCGGCCGAGCGCGAGGACGACGCCGATGGGCAGCGAGGCCACGATCCCGACCCCGCCGATCACCAGGGTCAGGAACAGCCCGCCCCACAGCGGCGTCTCGACAAAGGGAATGACCGTTTGAACGTCGGCAAAGAACGGCTCGATGTTCGATGTCCAGTCGAGGCTTCCGAAATTGAGGAAGTCCGGCGGCCCCGCCGCCAAGAGATAGATGAACGCGAGGTAGACCGGCAGCAGAATCCGGGCCAAGCGGCCGGGCAGGCCCGCCTGATCGTCGTATCCCCAGGGACAGAGGGCGGCGAGCGCCAGCATCGTCCCGGTGACGGCCAGGGCCCACGGCGGCGACGGACCCGCGATCTCGTCCCAGAAGAGCAAGGGCAGCGCGAAACCGATGAAGGCGAGCACGGCCGTCGCGACGCTGAGCTGCCGGAAATTCTCCGCGATCAAGGCGCGCCACTGCGCGAGACGCAGGCCGACGACGAGCGCGACCGCCGGCACGACGGTCAGCACGATGGCGAGGACGACGGCAAAGCCCGGGGCGCCGCGCAGCAGCCCGCTCGTCCAGGTCGATGGGGCGGACAGGCCGAGCAGCGGCATCAGGACGAGCAGCACGATGGAGACAGCGGCGCTCCATTCGCGCAAGATCCCGAAAAGTGGCAGCACGGCGAGGAGTCCCAGGGCCAGCGCCGCGAATCCCATCAAGCGGTACGGCCACGCATCGACCGTCTCTCCGGACAGCCCGACGAACAGATAGAGGGCGATCAAGGGGTAGCCGACCAGCAGGAACAGGCCGATCCACGGCTTCCACCGGAAGCGCGGCACGAAGAGCAGCGCGCCCGTCGCGACCAGGATCACGTACGCCGTATTGATCCGCCAGATTTCCTCCGGCGGATAGCGGCCGTACATGAGCTGGCGGAACCACACCTTGATGAAGACCCAGCAGGCGCCCTCCCGCGGTGCACAGGCCTCTCGGGTGTCGCCGGCCCAGTAGGCGTCGATGAACGCCCATTCGATGACGGGGGGCACGATCCACAGCAGGAAGAGCCCGGCAAGCACGGTGAGCACCGTGCTCCAGATCGAGGAAAAGAGATTCTCCCGGAGCCAGCCGATGAGCCCGACGGTCGTGACCGGCGCGGGCAGGTCCGGGTGCTGGCCGGGCGCGTAGGTCTGGGCTTGCTCGCTCATGGTCTACCGCTCCACCAGCGCCATCTTTTTGTTGTACCAGTTCATGAAGGCCGAGATGAGCAGGCTGATCACGAGGTAGGTGCCCATGGTGATGGCGATAATCTCCACCGCCTGGCCGGTCTGCATGAGCACGGTGCCGGCGAACACCAGGACGATGTCCGGATAGGCGATCGCCGCCGCGAGCGATGAATTCTTTGTCAGGTTCAGATACTGGCTGGTCAGCGGAGGGATGATGACCCTGAGGGCCTGCGGAATGATGACCAGGCGCAAGGTGTGCCCCGGCTTCAGGCCCAGCGCGTAGGCCGCCTCGGTTTGGCCGTGGCTGACCGCCAGGATGCCGGCGCGCACGATTTCGGCGATGAAGGCGGCGGTGTAGGTGGACAGCGCGACCACCAGGGCCACGAACTCGGGGATCATCACGACCCCGCCCCGGAAGTTGAAACCCTTGAGCACCGGGTACTCCCAGGACATCGGGAACCCGGTGACGATGGCGGCAAGAAGGGGCAATCCGACGATGACCGCCAGCGAGGTGAGGAACACCGGGAACTGCTGGCCGGTTTGGTCCTGCCGCTTGTGGGCCCAGCGGGCCAGCAGGATCATCGCCGCCACAGCGATGAGGAAGGCGATCCAGATCAGCGAGAACCCCGCCTCGAAAATGGGCGAGGGCGTATGAAGTCCGCGGTTGTTCAGGAAGAAGGTGTCGAACAGTCGGACGCTCTGACGGGGCGACGGCAAGGCGCGCAGCACCGCGAAATACCAGAAGAAGAGCTGCAGAAGCAGTGGAATGTTGCGCAGGATCTCTACATAGGCCGCCGCCATCTTCGCGACCAGCCAGTTGCGGGAAAGCCGGGCGACGCCGATGAGGAACCCGAGGATGGTCGCGAAGACGACGCCGATGCCCGAGACCAGGAGGGTGTTGAGCAGCCCGACCAGGAACGCCCGTCCGTAGGTCGACTCCTCGCTGTACTCGACCAGGGTCATCGAGATGCTGAAACCGGCCGTGGTGTTGAGAAAGCCGAAGCCGGAGGCGATGCCTTGTCGTTCCAAATTCTCGAGGGTGTTGTTGACCAGGTAGACGCCGCCGAAGATCACGGCCGCGAGGACCAGCGCCTGGAAGAACAGGGCACGAACGCGGGGATCGTTCCAGGCCGGCGGCCTTGCGGGCGGGGCCGCTGTCTTCACGTCTACGGCCACGGCAGCCTCTCGGGGTTGTGCGCGGAACCGGAGGGAGAGCGGAGGTGGGGGGGGGGGGCCGCCCGGGGCCCCCCCCGCCCCCCCCACGC
>JBHHYE010000085.1:0-2778 GCA_046757405.1 Acidobacteriota bacterium
GAGGAGAGGACGCCCTGCGGCAATAGCCAATCTCTCCCAGAGAACACGGGAACGGGCCGCCAGGTGGACATGGAAATCTTCCCCATAGGAGAGCCGCAAGATCCGCGTCTCCCCGCCGGAACTTGAACGGCGGTTTCCCGGCCCCAAGGGATCCACCAGGCGCACCGATGCACCGCGGCGCGCCAGCTCCAAGGCGGCCCAGCAGCCGAAGGCCCCCGCACCGACCACCAGGACCCTGGGATGCCGGCTGTGTCTGCCTTCTGACCTTCCCCTCGGGGCCATTGCCCTCCTCGCCTGAGATGGGCTATGGTAACGCCCTTCAACAAGTCATGAAGGCGTTGTGATTCAATCTTTTCAGCCTTCGTCCGCGTGTTCCCCGGCACCCACATGTCAACGATTCTGATCACCCATGACGATGGTGTTGTTGCCCTGGCAAGCCTGGAAACGATGTGGGAGATCTGATGCTTCCAGCCATCCAGAAGGGGAGGAGCCAACGCCTGGTAGAGAATCTCAGAAGCAGGGGCATCAGGAATGAGAGAGTCCTGTCAGCCTTTGCCCGGGTCCAGCGGCATCTCTTCGTGGACGAGGCCCTGGCCGAACAAGCCTACGAGGACTGCGCCCTCCCTCTGGGCGAAAAGCAGACCATCAGCCAACCGCTGATTGTGGCCTCCATGCTCTGTCTCCTGTCGCCAGAGGCGGAGGATCGGGTCCTGGAGATCGGCACCGGATCTGGGTACCAGACCGCGCTTCTGGCCCACCTTGTGGCGCAGGTCTACTCCATGGAGAGACTGGCCGGGCTGGCCCGCCAGGCGTCTGCACGGCTGCGGTCCATGGGCCTGGTGAATGTCCACGTGAAGAACTTCGATGGGACCTACGGCTGGCGGGGGAGAGCCCCTTTCCAGGGGATCGTCGTCACCGCAGCCGCGCCGAAGATTCCCCGGGTCCTGGCGGAACAGCTGGCCGATGGGGGACGCATGGTCATTCCCGTGGGCGATCGCACCCGCCAGACCCTGACTCGACTGCTCCGCCAGGGAGATGAATTCAAGGTGGAGCGCTTCGGACTCTGTCAGTTCGTGCCGCTCATCGGCCGCTATGGGTGGCAGGAAGAGAGTCCTGATTGCGCCTGATCCGGGCCCTCTATGACTGGGTCCTCCACTGGGCTGCGACTCCTCACGGCGCTGTGGCGCTGTTCATCCTTGCGGTGGCCGAGGCTTCCTTTTTCCCCATACCGCCCGACGTCCTTCTCCTGGCTGTCTGCCTGGCGCGCTCTCAGCGATCCATGCTGTACGCCGCACTCTGTACGGCCGGATCCGTGGCCGGCGGCATGGCCGGATACGGAATCGGCTGGGGTTTCTGGGAACTCACCAGCACCTTTTTCTTCAATCATATCCCCGGATTCACGCCTGAGGTCTTCCGTCATGTCCAGGACCTCTACACCAGATGGAGTTTCTGGGCCGTCTTCGCCGCCGGCCTGACTCCCATTCCCTACAAGGTCTTCACCATCGCCGCCGGCGTCCTGAGCATCAATTTCCCCATCTTTGTCCTGGCCTCGACCCTGTCCAGGGGACTCCGTTTCGGCCTGGAGGGCTTCCTCATTCTCAAGTTCGGGCCGCCCATCGCCACCTTCATCAATCGGTATTTCAACCTGTTGACCTTTCTCTTTGCCGCCCTCCTAATAGGCGGCTTCCTGCTGGTCCGGTATGCTCTCTGACCGGTGAGTTTCGTCTCTCCTTGACACAGTCGGGGGCCATCCTTAGAATCGCCCCTTCCCGCAGGGTCGGGGCGTAGCGCAGCCTGGTAGCGCACCTGCTTCGGGAGCAGGGGGTCGTTGGTTCAAATCCAATCGCCCCGACCAGTCGTGTCAATCACTTACGACGATTCTCCGGCCTGCATCTCTCCGGCGCTTTTCGAATGTGTCCGAATTTGTGTCCGGACGTTTCCCAGACCGGCCATGGCGGCCCGGAGTTCGGCCTCGAACGGCTTGCAGTAGAAGTCCAGGACGTGAGTCGTGGAGAGACCCATCAGGCGGGCGATGACGGGGACGGGCGTCCCCTGGCTGGCCAGGCGGGTGGCGAAGGTGGCGCGGAGAGACTTCCACGGGCGGGTCTTGTCCGGACATGCCTTGTGCCAGGCCCGCCGCATGGCGGACTTGAGGGCCTCGAACGTGACCGGCTGGCCGTCATGCCCCAGGAAGACGCGGCGGGTGTCCAGCCGCTGGAAGCGTGCCCGGTCAGCCACGATCCGCCCCAGAGGCCCGTCCAGGGGAATCTGCCGCTCCACCCCGGTCTTGCTGCGGGTGGCGTAGACCATTCCTTCCTTCCGATCCACCTGGTCCCAGGTGAGCCCGAGGACTTCGGCGCGGTCCATGCCGCTGTTGATGGCCCATGTGATCAGGGGCCGGGCCCACTTGGGAAGGTGCTGGAGCAGGGCAGCCTCCTCTGCTTCGGTCAAGGGGTTGGGACGGCCCTTGGTGGCCGGCGGGCGCTTCACCATCTGACCGGAGGCCGGGTTGCTGGTGATGCCGGTGGTGCGGGCGTTGAAGTATAGGGAATTCTATCGCCCGGTTGAAGAGCCGAAGCGGAGTGACCAGGTAGACAACGTCACCGCTTGCCGTTCCCGGGGCCGGCAGCCGCTCCGGTCGCGCGCTTTCGACGGCATGCCCCACGATGCCGGCTTCGGGCAGTGGCGGCCCGGCTTCTCGCCACGCACCCATTCCCGTCGCGGACAGACCGCGCCCCCCGCGGGCGCTCGGCGCATCCGCCAGGACGTTGTGTGGCG
>JBHHYE010000086.1:0-2731 GCA_046757405.1 Acidobacteriota bacterium
CAACTCCTTCCGGATCAGTAGAATCCTCCCCGTGGGCCGTTAGCTCAGTTGGTTAGAGCATCTGCCTTTTAAGCAGAGGGTCCCCGGTTCGAATCCGGGACGGCTCACCAGCTCGCGGCGGCTCCACCGTCGCGCCGCGCTGGGCTAGGATGGGGGGATGGCCCCCAGGAAGCTGTCCCGATGGCCGTTTGTGGCCGTTGTCGCCTGCCTCTTCTTGTCCGGCGCGGCCAGTCTCGTCCTCGAGCTGGTCTGGTCGCGCCTGCTGAAGCTGGTCTTCGGCTCGACCACGCTGGCGGTGAGCACCATTCTCATCGCCTACATGTTGGGGCTCGGCCTGGGCGGGCTCCTGGGCGGACGCGTGGCCCACCGCCTCCGGAACGGGGTGCGCGCCTACGGCCTCTTCGAGGTGGGCCTCGGCGCTTACGCCCTGGCCGTGCCGTTTCTTCTCCAGCAGTTTCCTGCCATCGATCGCGCCGGGCTGACCGGGTTGGGGTTCTGGCCGGCCGCCCTGGTCCGCTTCGTGCTCGCCTTGCTGCTGCTCTTGCTGCCGACCATCTTGATGGGTGCGACCCTGCCGGTCCTGGTCGCCGCCCTGGCGCGGGGCGGCAGCGGACTGGGCAGCCGGGCCGGGCTGCTGTACGGAATCAACACCATGGGCGCGGTCGGGGGCACGCTGCTGGCGACGTTCGTCCTGTTCCCGCGGGTCGGCCTCGCGGCGACCAACCTGGCAGGGGCGATCCTGGATCTTCTGGCCGGCCTGGTGGCGCTGGCATGGCTAGCGCGGTCGTTCCAGGCGGCCGGCCGGCCGTCGGCGAGCGCCAAGCAAGCCCGGGTGGTGAGGGCCGCCAGGCCGGGGCGGTGGAACCTTCTGCTGGTCTCGTACGCGCTGGTGGGGTTCACGGCGCTGGTCTACGAGATCGGCTGGACGCGCGTCCTGGCCATGGTGCTGGGCTCGTCCATCTATGCGTTTGCCACCATGCTGGTGGCCTTCCTGGCCGGCATCGCCCTGGGGAGTCTTCTCTTCCGGCGCCGCGCCGATCGGCTGGCGCGGCCGCTGGCCGCCTATGCCCTGGGGGTCGCCCTCCTGGGGGGTGTCGCCTTCGCGGCCGGTCTGGTGTTCGGCAACTTGCCGGATCTCTTCCTGGCGCTGATGGCCTGGACCGGTCCAGGGCGCGTCTTCCAGGTCCTGGTTCAGCTCGGGGTGGCGGGCGTGGTGATGCTGGCGCCGACCCTGGTGCTGGGGGCGCTCTTTCCGCTGGTGGCGCGGGCCGCGGGAGCCGGACGGACGGACGGCGGGCGGGTGGTCGGCGATGTCTACTTTGCCAACACGATGGGGTCGGCCGCCGGCGCGTTCGCGGCGGGCTTCGTTCTCATTCCGCTGGCTGGCCTTCGGGTGGCGCTGGCCGGCGCGGTGGGCCTGAACCTGGCCACGGCGGCGATTCTCCTGGCCCGCCAGCGCCAGTGGACGGGATCCGGGAAGCGCCTGGCGGCGGGCCTCCTGGGGGTGTCCGCCGTGGCGATGGTGCTCTTTCCGCCGGCCTGGAACGAGCGCTCCCTCACCCGCGGTCTGTACTACCACCCCAGCAAGATGATGACGTTCTCCCTGCCTCTGCATCGGTACGAGGGAATGCCGGACCCGGAGGAGGAGGAGATTCTTTTCTACCGCGACGGCCTGAACACCACCGTCTCGGTGCACCGCGACCTGGCGGGGCTCGACCTGCTCTTGAACGGCAAGGCCGACGCCTCGCTGGGCGACATGTCCACGCAGGTCCTCTCGGGGCAGATTCCGATGCTGTTCGGCGGGCCGGTGGAGCGGGCGCTGGTGATCGGATATGCCTCCGGCGTCACCACCGGCGCGGTGGCCCTGCACGAGCCGGAGCGGGTCGATGTGGTCGACATCGAGCCGGCGGTGTTCCAGGCGTCCCACTTCTTCGACGATTTCAATCACCATCCGCTGGACGATCCCAGGGTGCACGTCGTCATCGATGACGGCCGCACCTATCTGGCCGCCACCGGCGCCCGCTACGATGTCATCGTCTCCGAGCCGTCCAATCCGTGGATCGCCGGCTGCTCCAATCTTTTCACCCGGGAGTTTTTTCAGATTGCGCGGCAGGCTCTGCGTCCGGGCGGCCGCCTGCTCCAGTGGATCCCCATCTATGACATGGACCGCACCGTTCTCCAGGCGATTCTCAGGGGCCTGCAGGCCGAGTTTCCTTACGTGTATGGCTTTCTGGAGAGCGTGGATGAGGTGGACCTGCTCATCCTGGCCACGGACCGCGAGCTGTCCCTGGCGGACCTTCCGGACTGGCCGGGCTTGCCCGAGGCGGTGCGGGATGACCTGCGCCGCATCGGCATTTTCTCCAGCGCCCAGCTCTGGAGCCTGATGCGCCTCACGGCGGAGGATATCGGCAAGATGACCCGCGGCGCCGGGCCGGTCAACTCCGACGACAACATGTATGTCGAGCTGCATCTTCCCTGGACCCGGAACCGGTTTCCTCTCCGGGAATGGGACGTCCTGGGCCGGTTCACGGAAGGAGCCGGCGGCATGGACGGGCCGGGCTCTCCGCCGCTGACGCCGGATGAGCTGGGAGCGCTGGCGCTGTCCTACCTGGAGGAGCGGCACGATCCGCGGGTGGCGGAGACCCTGCTGAGGCGGGCGCGGCCGGGGGAGGAGTGCGCCCTCTGCCTGACGGCGGTGGCGGCCCTGGCCGGGCAGATGGCCGGCGCGCCC
>JBHHYE010000087.1:0-2674 GCA_046757405.1 Acidobacteriota bacterium
GAAGAGTTCATCCGCGACCGGCTCGAACGGCACCGCAACCCGAAAGGGCCGATCGAGCGCCGGTTGACCAGCGGCGTCACGTACATCATCAAGGAATCGCGCACGCGCGACGGTGGCATCGCCGTTACCCTCACCGACATCACAGAAAACAAGCGCGCGGAACTGCTCCAGAAGGGGCGCGCCAAAGTGCTCGAACGGCTGGCGGCGGGCGCTCCGCTGGAGGAAGTGCTGGCGCTGCTGGTTGCGGCCACGGAGGAGGTGGAGCCGGGGATGCTGTGCTCGGTGTTGCTGCTGGACAAGGAGGGGAAGCGTCTGCGGCACGGCGCCGCGCCGCGCCTGCCCGACTTCTACAACCAGGCCATCGACGGCCTTGAGATCGGCCCCGGCGTGGGGTCCTGCGGGAATGCTGCTCACACGGGCCAGCGCATGATCGTCGAGGACGTCATGACCCATCCCTATTGGCTCAAGTTCCGGAAACTGGCGAAGAAGGCGAAGCTGCGCGCCTGCTGGTCGCAGCCGATACTGTCGGCGGCCGGCGAGGTCCTTGGGACTTTCGCAATCTACTACCGCGAGCCCCGGCCGCCCGATGAGTCGGATCTGGACCTCATCATGACGGCCGCGCACCTGGCCGGCATCGCCATCGAGCGCAGGCGCGCGGAGGAGGCGCTGCGCGCCAGCGAGCAGCGTTTCAAGGACGTCGCCGAGGCCACGTCGGACTGGTTCTGGGAGATGGACGAGAATCTGCGCTTCACCTTCTTTTCCGGCCGCAGGCAGGAGGTTACCGGTCTCTCACCCGAAGAAAATATCGGCAAGACGCGCTGGGAGGTGGCAGGCGCCAACCCCGATGATGACGAGAAATGGCGCCACCACCGCGCGACGCTGCAAGCGCACGAACCGTTCCGCGACTTCGAGTTCGCAGTCACCACGAAAGACGGCAGGACCCTACACAACAAGGTCAGCGGCAGGCCGGTCCTCGACGCGAACGGAGTCTTCAAGGGGTATCGCGGGGCGGCGACCGACGTCACCGAGCAGATCGAGGCCCAGGCCCAGCTCATCCAGGCCTCCAAGCTGGCGACCCTGGGCGAAATGGCTTCCGGGATCGCCCACGAACTCAATCAGCCCCTCAGCGTCGTCGGCATGGCGGCGGAGTTGTCCCTGATGAGCATGGACGCGGGCGCGTTCGACACCGAATTCGTGCGCCGGAAACTGAAGAACATCGCCGGGCAAAAGGAACGCATGGCCGGGATCATCGATCACATGCGCCTGTTCAGCCGAAAGGACAAAACGCGACTGGAACCCTTCGATCCGGCCGAATCCGTGCGTGGCGCGGTGGGTTTGACCGCCAAACAGCTGGAGGCCTCCGGCATCGAGCTGGAAGCCACCATACCCGCCGCCAGCAGGAACGTCTCCGGCCATTCCCTGCAGTTGGAGCAGGTGGTGCTCAATCTGCTCAACAATGCCCGCGACGCGGTTGCCGACGCCATGGAACCGGCGCCGTCCGGGAACGGCCGGCCGGCGCCCCGGGTGCGGGTTTCCCTGGTCGACGACAAGCGGCGCAAGGCGGTCATCATTTCGGTTGCCGACACCGGGGGCGGCATTCCCGAACAGGCCCTGGGGCGGATATTCGATCCCTTTTTCACGACCAAGACAGAGGGACAGGGAACGGGCCTCGGCCTGTCCATCAGTTACAGCATCATCGATGCCATGGGCGGACGTCTGGAAGCCCAAAACGCGGACGGCGGAGCCGTCTTCCGGATCACGCTGCCGGTTTGCGCCGACCGGCCCGGCGCCGCGGAAAGGCGGCCACAGGCAAGGGATCGAAAACCCCCGACGTGCAAGCCGCGCTCCCATCTGCCGAGGGTTCTGTTCGTCGAGGACGAGGAGGCCATCGTCGAGGAAGTGGCCGATTATCTCCGGCGCAAGGGCTACGAGGTCGTCACCGCGGGCAACGCCGTGGAGGCGCTCGAACTGCACGCGTCCCGCCCCGCCGACATGGTGATCACCGATCTGCTCATGCCGGGGATGGGGGGCGACGAGTTTATACGGCGTTTACGGCAAGCCGAACCGGAGCTTCCCATTGTCGTGGTGACGGGCCACACCAACTTCGGCGACGAGCAGGATATCGTCGCCGAGGGGGCTTCGGCCGTGTTGCAGAAACCGATCAGCCTGCGGGAACTTTCGGAGCGCCTGCAACGGATGGTGAACCGGTAACACGAGACGCCACAACCGGTGTGGCTTCTCTGCATCCCGTCAGGCGGCGGCCCGCGGGGGCGGGCTTCTCAAGCCAAAACGACCGGGTCGTGTCGACTTTCGGTGGACCCTTGCCGGTTGGAAGGGTCGGCGTGATCCGGCTGCGGTGTCCTGTCCCAGAGAGTCGTGCACTATACGATCGTTTTTCCCGTTTCCCCGGCAGGAGGGGAGGCGCCGGCGATGCGGGCCCATCCACCCTCCGCAGCGGCAGTGCCGCTGCTGCGGAGGACGGGTCGTCAAGCGTTCCCGACGCCCCGGGGGGCCACCGGGGGGTGTCCCCCCGACACCGTATGCGGGGGGCGCCCCCGCGACCCCCGAGGGAGCGGGAAACGCGACCCGAAGGGCGGTCTTGCGAGGCCCCCGGACGTCGTCGCGCGCCGCTTGTGATGCTCCAGCATCACGGCGCGCCGCGCTCCTCGCCGGA
>JBHHYE010000088.1:0-2568 GCA_046757405.1 Acidobacteriota bacterium
GAGCAGGTGGCTGTTAACCACCGGGTCGGGGGTTCGAGTCCCTCCTCAGGAGCCAACCTCCCTTCCGGACAAGACGACCCCATCTTCTCTGGATCTTGGTGAACAGCCCGAGATGACTCGCACTGGCAGGGAGGCCTCCGAGTCGGAGATAATCCGCTGACGAACCCGGTCCTCCAGAGACCAAGGACATGCCGCGCCAAGCCGCTGGCCGGCCCGTCAGGAGAAAATCATGAAGATCAACGCCATGATCAGCATCATCCCGATCGGTGCAGGGGTTTCTCTCTCGAACTACATCGCAGCGTGTGAGCGAGTGCTCTGGGAAGCCGGGATCAAGCAACAGCTCCATGCCCATGGCACCAACGTGGAAGGGGAGTGGGACAAGGTTCTGAAGGCTGTCAAGAAATGCGTCGATACCGTCCATGCCATGGGCGCTCCACGCATCTCGACGTTTATCAAGATCAGCACCCGGACAGACGGGCCGCAGAGTTCCGAGGACATGATTCGCAGCGTCGAGGAGAAGCTACGGATAGGAGTGGGCGAGGAATTGTAATGAATCCTGGAGGGAAGCAGCCTGCCGCGGCGAAACGGTTTCGTCCACCACCTCTCGATTCGGTCTTTCCTGCAAGAAACTCGATCCGCCCCGATCGGCCGGCGGGCTGCTCATGAATCCGGGCGGCGGACCGGGCGGATCGGGACCAAGAAACCGGTCTGGGTGGCGAAAGGTCCGCGCCGTGTACTGTGATGTACCCTGCTTTTCTTGTGATACGATGCGCCACTCGATGCGCCATTCGATGCGTCGGGCAGGGGCGGCGTCGCAACTCTCGTCACCCCCCCTCTGACAGGAGCCTGTAGTTGAAGAGACTAAGTGTTGGCCTCATCGAGCTCATCAGCGACTCCGTCTGGCAGAACTGGGGGACGCGCTTCTACGGCTCGCGGTTCAAGAGGCACTATGCCAGCATCATGCCGCAGGTCGTGGCCGTCTGGTGCCAGCAGCTCGGTCACGACGTCACCTACGCGACGTACTACGGCCAGCAGGATCCGGAGAGCCTGCTCCCAATGGAGCTGGACGTTCTCTTCGTTTCCACCTACACCCATGCCAGCTCCATCGCTTATGCCCTGGCCAGGGTCTATGGCAGGCGCGACACGCTGACGGTCATCGGCGGGCCGCACGCCCGGTCGTTTCCCAACGACTGCCTCCGGTTCTTCGACCTGGCGGTGCACGACTGCGACAGGGATCTTGTCGATGACATCCTGCGGGGCGTCTTCGACCCGGACCAGGTTGTCTCCAGCGGACGGATGCTCACGGAGATTCCCGGGGTCGAAGAGCGTCTCCCACATATCATCAAGTCCTCGCTCACGGAGGGTCGTACGCCCTACGCAGCCAACATCAGCCTTCTGTCGAGCGTGGGGTGTCCCTACACTTGCAACTTCTGTGTCGACTGGGACAGCCCCTATATCACGATCAGCGGGGATAGCCTTCTGGAGGACCTGTGCTTTATCTCGCAGCGATTCCCTGGGGTGTACGTCAGCTACCATGATCCGAATTTCGGGATACGGTTCGACCGCACCATGGATGTCCTTGCCGAGCTGCCGGAGAACGAGCGGAATCCGTACATCATGGAGAGCTCCCTTTCAATCCTGAAGGGGCCGCGTCTCAGGCGGCTGAAGGAGACGAACTGCTTTTACACCGCGCCTGGGATCGAGTCCTGGACAGACTACTCCAACAAGACGGGCGTCGGGTGGAACGGGGGAAGGGAGAAACTGGAGGGCGTCATCGCGCGCTTCGAAGAGATCCACGAGTTTGTCCCCAACGTCCAGGCCAATTTCATCTTTGGGACCGACATGGACAAGGGAGAAGAGCCGGTCGCGTTGACGAAGGAGTTTATCCGCCGGGTGCCCTATGTGTGGCCGACGATCAACATTCCGACGCCCTATGGCCGCACCCCCTTGTATGACGCCTTCCTCGCCGAGGGCAGGATTCTGAGGTCGATGCCGTTTGCCTTCTATTACATGCCGAACCTGGTGATGACGCTGAAGAACTACAGCCCGCTGGAGTACTACGAGAAACTGATCGAGATCTACTCCACTGCGAACTCGTACCGGCTCCTGGCACCGCGCGTGGCCTCGACGCCGAACTACTCCCTCAAGATCATCTACTTCCTCCGCTCGTTCGCGCTCCAGGGAATCCTCTCGAAGTTGAAGCGCACGCGGGACCGGCTCAGGGAGGATGGAAACTTCCGCAGCTTCCATGAGGGGCGAACCACGACCCTGCCCGATTACTACCGGCACCTCCATGCGAAGAAGCTCGGCCGCTTCGCGGAGCTCATCTCCGCGGCGGACATGACACCGGAGCTAGCGGCGCCGGTGCAGCGGCCGACCCGCAGCATCCCGCGGGAGGTTGCGGCCGCCGGCGCCGGAAGGTAGAAGGGTCCAATGAGGTTGAAAACGCGCGATGGGCACTCTTGTGCGACGCTTGGGAGGCGTCAAACGCGTTCACCATACCTCTGATTCGGCCGATCAGAAATTGATCTTGAACCGCGTTTCCCACCGGCGGCCGAAATCCCGGAC
>JBHHYE010000089.1:0-2553 GCA_046757405.1 Acidobacteriota bacterium
TAGCCGATCTGAAACTCGGCCTGTCTGGTTTTTGGATCAGAAACAATCGGCAGGGAACGCATTTTTGCAGCGGGCCTTTTCTCGGACGGGGACAACGGCCTTAAAATCCTCGGCTCACGGCCAACCCGAGGACCAGCACCACGATGGCGAACAGGGCGTTGAGGCGGGCCAGCAGCGCCACCCGGCGCCGAAGCTGAAGCGTCCTCTCCGCCTCACCTCCTCGCTCCAGATGCGCGACAAGTCTGGGGCCCAAGAAGAAGTCGTGGAGGACGCTCAGATAGAGAATAACCGCCACCAGAATCAGTTTTATGCCAAGGGCCGGGGTGACGTGGAAGCCCCGAAGGGCCCAGAGGGTTGGTCCGGTGAGCAGAAGAACTCCCAGGGCCGTCCACCCGATGTTGAGGAAACGGCGGCCGACGGCGCTCAGGAGGGCCGTCCGTTCCACCGAGGGCCGTCCGCGCAAGACCGGCGTGAGCACCAGGACCACGAAGAGCATCCCGCCGATCCAGACCACCGCCCCCAGCAGGTGAAGGGTCACGAGGGTCAAATAGCCCATGTCCCGCTCCCTAGCGGACGCGCCACAGGGGGACCGACCGCATGTCCCCCCGGATGTGCCGCTACCGGTCGCAATACCATACCACAATTTCAGCGAGAGCGGCCCCCACACGGATTCAGTTGACCGCGGAAGGCTTCCCAGCATATAGTTATGTGTCGCCCTGTTATTCGACTTCCATGCGCGAAACGGACCTGAAGCGTCTCGGCCCTTGGGGGTCGGGCTGGACAGGGAAAGAGCCGGCCCCGGGGCCCGTCGGCACCGGCAGCTTCAGGTCGACCCACCGGATGTCCACGCCGTCCTTGCGGAGGAGACGGGAACATGGCCGAGATACACGTGCACGGATTCCTCTACTTCCGGGTTCGGCCCGGATGTCGGAGCCGGGAGGAGCGGGATACGGTTCGCCAGGCGGTGGAAGAAGCCCGGAAGGCTCCCGGCGTGGTGGCCCTCTACCCGTACAGCCTGGTGGGGCTCCGCGCCTCCGCCGATCTCGGTTTCTGGGCGGCGACGGAGACGCTCGAGGTCTATCAGAATGTGGGTAGCCGTCTCCTTCGGGCGCATCTCGAACTCACCGCGAGTCTCTGGGGATTCGTGCGGCCTTCGCAGTACACCGGCCAGAGCGGCATCAGCGTGGAGGTCCCGGGGGAGCGAAAGCGGTACCTGGTGGTCTATCCTTTTGTCAAGACCCATGACTGGTACCAACTGTCGGCCGAGGAGCGCCGGACCATGATGAAGGATCACGCCCGGGTGGGACACGCCTTTAAGGAGATCGACCAGGTCCTGGTGTACTGCACGGGTCTCGCCGACGCGGAGTTCGTGGTCGGGTACGAGATGGATGACCCGCAGCGTTTCTCCGAGCTCGTGACGGCACTCCGGAGTACGGCGGCGCGGCCGTACACCCGGCGTGACACCCCGATCTTTACCGGGCGCTACGGCGCGCTCACAGCCGTGCTGGAGACGGTCTTCGGGGAGGAAGACGGGCGATGAACAACTCCCCCCTCTGCTGAACGCTTGTGCGCCTATGTCCACGGATCCTGCCCTGCTTCGTGAAGTCTTTTTCTCCCTGCTCGCGGAGAACCGGATCATGACCCTGGCAACCTGGGGGGCCGAGGGTCCCTGGGCGGCACCCGTTCTCTACGCCCGCGAGACCAACCCGGCGGCGGTGTCGCTCTACTTCATGTCCCGCCTCTCCACGCGTCACGTCAAGGACCTCTTAACAAAGCCCCGGGTAGCGGCGGCCATTCATCCCAATGAAACCCGCCCCCTGCGCGGCCTGCAGATTGATGGCACCGCCGAGCTGCTGCGGGGCAAGGAGGCGCTGCGGGCCATCAGAATCTACCTGCGTCGCTTCCCCCTGGCCAAGGGCCACTTCTCTATCCGGGCAGTGGTGCAGGAAAGCCTGGACCTCCGGTTCTTCCGCTTCTCGCCGGAGCGCGTGTTTATCCTGTCGGAAGAACATTTTGGGTGGGGAAACCGGGTCCTATTGGAGCTCACCAGCGATCCGGTTTCCCCGGTGAAGGGATAACAGTGCAATGGTTGCGAGATCTGAACCCGGCGGAGTGAGGCATGATTTACACCGGCATCCTCTTCCTGCACCTGCTCTCCGCCGTGACCTGGATCGGAGGAAACATCCTCTTTTTCGCGGCCGCCCCCCGGCTCCGGGCGAACCCCGAGAGCGGCCCCTTCGCCCTCCGCGTGCTTGGCCGAACCTTCCGGGTCCTCTCCTGGATCGCGTTTCTCCTGCTCCTGGGAACGGGCGCGGTGCTCATCGGCCGGGGATGGGACTGGCGCATGTGGCCCCTGTCGTTCAAGCTGGTCCTGGTGGCGATCGCGCTGCTGTTCAAGGTACTGCACGATTTCTGGATCGCACCGGCGGCGGCGCGAACGAAGGGAGGTTTCTTCACGGCCGCGCTCTGGATCGGGCGGACCAACCTGGTCCTAGGCGTCGTGATCTTGTACCTGTCGGTGCGGATGCGAGGATAAAGCACCCGGCTGGGGGA
>JBHHYE010000090.1:0-1999 GCA_046757405.1 Acidobacteriota bacterium
GTCCGGGATTTCGGCCGCCGGTGGGAAACGCGGTTCAAGATCAATTTCTGATCGGGCGCACGGACAATCCGAGTGATCGGTATCCCCCGCCTCTCGTGTCCGCAGGGTAAGGAGACGGATGAGGGATCCCCACCTGAGGCGATGATCCGCTTCCACAACACCCTGACACGAAAACTGGACGCTTTTGAGCCTCTCCAGGCTGGCCGCGTCGGCCTGTACACCTGCGGGCCGACGGTCTACTCGCACGCCCACATCGGTAACTTCCGCACCTTCGTCTGGGAAGATCTGCTGCGCCGCTTTCTCGAAAGGCGGGGTTTCAAGGTTCGACAGGTCATGAATATCACCGATGTGGACGACAAGATCATCGCGGCGGCGGCGGCGCAGCACCGCTCCCTGAATGAGATCACCTCGGCCTATGAACAGGCCTTCTTCCGGGACCTGGAGACCCTGGGTATCGGGCGGGCGGATGTCTATCCCCGGGCAACGGAGCACATTCCGGATATGGTGGCTCTCATCGAGGCGCTGGCGGCCAAGGGGATGACCTACGATCGCAACGGCTCAATTTACTATCGCATCGGCCGCTTTCCGGGGTATGGTCGCCTGAGCGGCAAGAAAATTTCCCAGCTGGTGGCCGGCGCATCAGGAAGGGTCGATGCGGACGAGTATGGCAAGGACGATGTGCGGGATTTTGCTCTCTGGAAAGCTGCTCGCCAGGGAGAGCCCTCCTGGAAGGGGCCCTGCGGGCCGGGCCGGCCCGGCTGGCACATCGAGTGCTCCACCATGAGCATGAAGTACCTGGGGGAAAGTTTCGACATCCACACAGGGGGAGTGGACAACATTTTTCCCCACCATGAAAATGAAATCGCCCAGAGTGAAGGTGCCACGGGCCAACCGCTGGCCAGATACTGGTTGCATGCGGCCCACCTGGTGGTGGATGGTGAAAAGATGTCCAAGTCCAGGGGCAATTTCTATACCCTTCGCGATCTCCTGGAGCGAGGAGAAGAATCTCGCACTCTGCGGTACTTTCTTCTTTCGGTCCATTACCGGCGCGTTCTGGACCTGAAACGGGATGCCCTCCAGTGGGCCAGAAAGAGTCTCCAGCGCCTGGACGATTTCGTGGCCCGCCTGGGAACGGACCCGTTGGCCAGCGAGAGCAAGACCCGTATCACGCCGGCCCTGGCCGGCGCCAGCTCTCGTTTTCATGAGAGCCTGGATGACGACCTGAACACGGCCCGCGCCCTGGGGGCGCTCTTCGAGGCGGTCCGGGAGATGAACGCGGCCATGGATAAGGGATGGGCCGGACCCCGGGACGCGGCCATCTGCCGGGCGCTGGCAGCCGATTTCGAGACCATCTTCGGGATCAAGCTGGGCCGCGCGGCTGGCGATCTCCCGGAGGAAGTCGGAATGCTCATCAAGACCCGTGAGGAGGCGAGACGCCAGCGGAATTTTTCGGAAGCGGATCGTATTCGCAAGCAGCTTCTCGCTCTCGGTGTGGCTATCGAGGATACGCCCGGGGGGACGCGGTGGAGACGAATCCGGGGCAGATGACGGCTGGTGAAATGGGCCGGCGCGGAGAAGACCTGGCCGCCCGCTACCTGGAGCGAAGAGGCTGGCGCATCCTGGCACGACGCTTTCGTGTTCGTGGCGGTGAGATCGACCTGATAGCGGAAGATGCCGGACAGATCGTCTTCGTGGAGGTCAAGACCCGGAGGGCGGGAGCTCTGGATGACGGGCGCGGTGCGGTGGATGGCCGGAAGCGCCGGCGGCTGGTGCGGGCGGCAGAGGTGTTTCTCGCCCGCCATCGGGCTGGAGACCGCCACTGCCGGTTCGACGTTCTGACCGTCTGTTGCCGGGGAACCCGGCACCGGGTGAGCCACTTTCCTGGGGCGTTCGATCAGGCCTGAGCCTGCTTGACATCCCGCAGGACATCGAATATCAATTGCATGGGCGGGAATAACTCAGTGGTAGAGTGTCACCTTGCCAAGGTGAAAGTCGCGGG
>JBHHYE010000091.1:0-1918 GCA_046757405.1 Acidobacteriota bacterium
GGGTCCTGTGGAAACCTGCCGACGTGGCAGGGGAAAGTAGGATCTACCAATGCGCCTCTTCGTTCGGCTTCTGGGCTACGTCCGCCGTTACATGCTGCAAATGGCGTCTGCGGCCATCATGCTGGCGCTTGCCGGAACGCTGATGGCCGTGATCGTGGCAAGCATCAAGCCGCTGGTCAATGACGTGCTCCTGGCGCCAGCGCAACAGGCGGTCCCACAGGCAGGTCCCGATCTTCTGGCGAAGCTGCGGTCATGGATTCCCGTGAGCCAGTGGAGGAACTGGCTGCGGGGAAGGGCCTTTGTCGAGATCCCGATTCTACTGGTGATCACATTCTTTATCCGCGGGATCTTCCTCTATTTCGGGGAATACCTGACCACCAAGACCGGTGTTTCGGTGATCCGGGCCCTGCGGCTGGATCTTTACGAGGCGATCACCTACCAGTCCATGCGGTTTTTCAGGCAGCATCCCACCGGGCTGATCATCTCCAGGGTCTTCAGTGACGTTCAGCGACTGCAGCGCGTCAGCGCCACGGTCCTGGCCGATCTGGTGCGTGTCTCGGCCATGGTGCCCGTGATGCTGGTGGTGGTTCTTCTGCATGACTGGCGAATGTCTCTTTTCGTCATCATTGTCTTTCCGCTCATGGCCTACCCCATGATGCACCTTGGCCGGCGCTTGCGCCGTGCCTCGCGACGCGCCCAGGAGACGATGGCGGACGCCGCCAATCTCCTGACCGAAACGGTGATGGGAATCAAGGTCGTACAGGGATTCGTCATGGAGCGCACGCAGATCAACCGCTTCGGCGCGGCCCTGGACCGCATGCTCAGAGCCGATCTGAAGGCGGCGCGGGCGGCGGCCCTCTCCTCCCCGGTCATGGAACAGGTGGGTGCCATCGCTGCCGCCACCCTCTTTTGTTTCGCCGGGTTGAACATTGCCCGCGGCCGCCTGAATCCAGGAGACTTCGGCGTGGTTCTGGGCGGTCTCGGCGTGCTGTTCATGTCAATCCGCCGGCTCAACCGGGTGAACCTCGAGATCCAGCAAGCCCTGGCGTCTGTGGAACGGATCTTCCAGGTTCTCGACTGGGACCGGGAGATCAAGGACCAGCCGGGGGCTCGCGTCCTGAGCTCTTTCGAGAGGGAGATTCGTTTCGAGGCTGTCGACTTTGCCTACGAAGGTGAGAAAGTCCTCTCCGGCATCAACCTGCGGATCGGTGCGGAAGAGATGGTGGCCCTGGTCGGTCCTTCGGGATCGGGGAAGACCACCATCACGAATTTACTGCTGCGGTTCTACGATCCCTCAGCAGGGTGCATCACGCTGGACGGCGAGAACATCCAGCGGTTCACCGTGTCTTCCCTTCGTGCGAGCATCGGCCTCGTGACCCAGGAAACCATCTTGTTCGACGACACGGTGCGGAACAACATCGCCTTCGGGTCGGCAAATGCCTCCCGTCAGGAAGTGGAGGCGGCCGCGCGCGCGGTTCATGCCCATGAATTCATCCGGGCGCTGCCGCGCGGGTATGAGACGAGGCTGGGAGAACGGGGCACGACACTCTCCATGGGGCAACGCCAGAGGATTGCCATCGCACGGGCCTTGCTCAAGGATGCTCCGATCCTGATCCTCGATGAGGCAACCTCCGCTCTGGATTCCCAGTCGGAGTATCTGGTTCAACAGGCCCTGGACACCTTGCTCCAGGGCAGGACGAGTCTGGTCATTGCCCACCGTCTCTCGACCGTGCGCCGCTCGGACCGGATCCTGGTCGTTGACCAGGGAAGAATCGTGGAGGAGGGTAATCATCAGGCGCTCCTGGCTCGCGGCGGGCTGTACGCGAAGCTGTATCAGATACAGTTCCATGAGGGCACAGACGCCGCCCAGGTAACCTTGGCCCGCACTTGACATGCCGCTGGGCAAATCTTAATCTAG
>JBHHYE010000092.1:0-1835 GCA_046757405.1 Acidobacteriota bacterium
CGGACAGACCTCGGCCTCGTACTCTTCACCGGGTCTGCTTCACGGCGCACCATGAGCCAGCATTCTACAGCTTGTGGGGCCTCATCGCCCGGCCCATGCCATCCGGGGGATCTTCCTGGAGGCTGTCTGCGCAGGCTTCGAAAGTGCAAGGGTCGATCGAGCCGCCCGCGGGCCGACCAACCTCTTTGGGTAAGGAAAGGCCGGGGGTTGCGCCCTGGCGAACTCGAGGCCGCCGCGCCTCACGAACCGCTCGTCGTCCACGACAAGACGCTCAGCGGAACAGTTCGGCGTACACCTCGGGAGAGAAGCCGACCAGGAGCTTCTTGCCCACCACGGCCGCCGGCGCCCGGAGATTCCCGGTGGGGCCGAGCAGGGCGCCCAGGATGTCCTTCGACGAGAGCCCGTCGCCTGTCCGCAGGCGGGTCACCTTCTTGCCCTTGCACGCGATGATTTCACTGGCCCTGGCAGCCAGCGCCAAGGCCTCCGCGCGTCCCAGCTTGTGCAGGTTTGCCGAGACCGTCTCCTTGATGGCCACACCTTTCTTGCCCAGGAACTCCCGGGCGCGCCCGCAGGAGGTTCAACCGTTCCTGTGGTAATACCAGTCCACGCGTCTGGCCATGAGATTTTCCTCCCTGAATGAGACAAAAACCCGGTCCGCACGGCACTCCGGCCGGTGAGCACCCTCCGGCGGACCCGCCCCTTATCCTGGCACATCTTGCGGAACTCCGCACGGGTGAATCGGACCAGGACACACGATCGAACGGCACAGCCCGCAGCCCTTCTTGCTCCAGGAACACCAGGTATCCCGTTGAAAGACAGCGTCTCCTGCGTCTGTTTCGCAGGAGAATCTTTCGACCTCCAGTCCTCAGGGACAAGACCGCGATCTGCCAGTCCTGGCCGGCCTCGGCCTGGATGGTGAAGAGCATTTCTCGCCTGTTCAGCACATGGCGGTGGTGCTCGCCGCTGGACCGTCAACGGGCGCCGCGCCCTATGAGCGCTACATGGTACCCATTCACTGCTTGACCCGTGCGGAAGATCTCATCAATCGCGTGGGTTTGCAGCCGCGCGAACATGTCCTGGACGTTGCCAGTGGGACGGGAATCATCTCACGCTACGCCGCCCGGCATGTCGGCAAGCTCGGTCATGTCACAGAAGTGGAATTGAACCCCAGCATGCTTGAAATAGCTGGGGAGATGTCGGCATACATCGAGCAGATTGAGTTCCTGGAGGGCAACGCCCTCGATCTCCCCGTCCCCGACGCGCGGTTCGACGTTATCTTTTGCCAACAGGCGCTCATGTTCTTTCCCGATCGCGAACCGGCAGTGCGGGAGATGCACCGCGCACTCAAACCCGGCGGCAACCGCATTCATGCGATCTCCGTTCACAACCAAAAGTGCCGCCGAGATACGCTTCCTTTTTGGACAAGCTGGGTTCAGAGATATCTCGGTGGTCCATCGCATCGACACATTGCGCTATCCATCCGTCGAACACCTGGTTCGATACGAGACCTTGAACATACCGGATCCCGAAGTCCAGAAGAAGGAAATGCAACAGACGCTGACCCGAGAGATGAACACGCTTGTGGCAGCTTATATCGACGATCATGGAGTCGTGTTCCCGGTTCAGGATCTCGTTGCGGTCGCTCGACGATAAGATCCGGGAGCGGGAGGCCCTCCGTGAGCCGCAACTCCCGCGACACGGCCTTTGCGAAGGAAAGACCCGGGCTCCCGAGAAGCAGCGCCAGCGCCAGACCCTCAGCCATGCCGTTCTCTATCAGCTCCAGCATTGGTAGATCCTACTTTCCCCTGCCACGTCGGCAGGTTTCCACAGGACCC